>NZ_JBIVXV010000017.1:0-128919 GCF_044769385.1 Streptomyces sp. NPDC090445
ACCCGTACTACGCGGCCGAACGCGGCCTCGTCGACGACGTCATCGACCCCGCCGAGACCCGCGAGACGCTGATCGGCGCCCTCGCGATGCTCCGCAGCAAGCACGCCGATCTGCCGTCCCGCAAGCACGGCAACCCGCCGCAGTAACGAGCGAAGGAGACCTGCCACCCATGAGTCTGAGCACGATGAACCGCGCTGCCGACACCCTGCTGCGCGTCGAGAAGGGCAACGCCGAGCCGGAGGAGCTGGCCGCGATCACCGCGATCCTGCTCGCCCGCGCCGCCGCCACGCCGGAAGCCCGCCCGACGCACCGCATCGGCACCCAGGCCGGCTGGCGCCGCCTGGAGCGCGCCCGGGGCTTCCGCGCCCCGCACAGCTGGCAGGGCTGACCCGCAGCTGCCCTCCGTCAGGCCCCGCACCCTCCCCGGATCCGTCCCGGGCCCAGGGTGCGGGGCCTGACGCATTGCGCCACCGTGCCCTCGCCGCGGCGACCGCCGTGCCCGGCGTTCGGCATCTGAAGTGCCGACCGGGAACCCGCACACGGGACCCACGGTGCCCGCCGCGGCGGCAGGGGCGGCTGGGAGCCTCCCTGCGGGCCTCCCGGGACCCTGTTGGACCGAAGGGCTGCCGGGCGCGCACCAGGGCCTCAGGAGGCCGCGTACGGCGGGAACGGGAAAGGCCCCGTGTCCACAGGGACACGGGGCCTTCGCGTACGCGCTGCGCAGTGCTACCGCAGCCGTGCCATGAGGGCGTGCTCGACGAGGGTGATGAGCGCGCTCTTGGCGTCGGCCCGGTGGCGGGCGTCGGTGGTGATGATGGGGGCGTCCGGGCCGATCTGGAGGGCCTCGCGGACTTCTTCGGGGGTGTAGGGCTGGTGTCCGTCGAAGCCGTTGAGGGCGATGACGAAGGGCAGGCCGCTGTTCTCGAAGTAGTCGACGGCGGGGAAGCAGTCGGCGAGGCGGCGGGTGTCGACGAGGACGACGGCGCCGATGGCGCCGCGGACGAGGTCGTCCCACATGAACCAGAACCGGTCCTGTCCGGGGGTGCCGAACAGGTAGAGGATGAGGTCCTGGTCCAGGGTGATGCGGCCGAAGTCCATGGCGACGGTGGTCGTCGTCTTGTCCCCGGTGTGGGTGAGGTCGTCGATGCCGGCGGAGGCGCTGGTCATCACGGCTTCGGTGCGCAGCGGGTTGATCTCGGAGACCGCGCCGACGAACGTGGTCTTGCCCACGCCGAAGCCGCCCGCCACCACGATCTTCGCCGAGGTGGTGGAGCGAGCCGCTCCGCCGTTAGAGCTTGCGAAGTCCACTGAGCACCCTTTCGAGCAGTGTCACATCTGGCTGGCCACCGGCGGATTCGTCGCCGCCGGGCTGGTGAATGGCGACAAGGCCCGCCTCCGCCAGGTCGGCGACGAGAATGCGGGCGACACCAAGAGGAATGGAGAGAAGTGCCGAGATCTCCGCAACGGATTTGATCTCCAGGCACAGGCGGCAGATGCGCTGGTGCTCGGGCAACTGCCCTTGCATCCGCGCGGGGTCTGCCGTGGTACTGACCAGCGCCTCGATGGCGAGCTGGTAGCGCGGCCGCGTACGGCCGCCGGTCATCGCGTACGGGCGCACCAGCGGGTTGTGGGCCTTGGGAGCCTGCGGCTGACCGCCCCGGTGGGGCTGCTGCGGAGGCCGCTGGGGCACCTGGTGCTGGGGCTGGCCGTACGGCTGTTGCTGGTAGGGAGACTGCTCCGGCACGGGCCGGCTTGGCGCGGAGGGGAAGTTGAAGCGGTTCTGGTCGTGCCCACCCTGCGGCTGCTGAGAGCCGCCATAAGGATGTCCTCCGGGTGTTGTCACGTCTCCTCCTCCGACTCCAAGAACGCAGTACTCCCTGTGGAACCGCGCCACCGCACCCTACGGTGCGATGGCGCGAAACGCACTGCCTGTTTGCTAGTTGAGAAGGCTTCCCTGCAGTTCGGCGCGCAGGTCCGGGGTGAGGACCGTGCCCGCTCGATCCACGAGGAGGGCCATCTCGTAGCCGACGAGACCGATGTCGCACTCGGGGTGCGCGAGCACCGCGAGCGAGGACCCGTCGCTGATGGACATGAGGAAGAGGAATCCCCGGTCCATCTCGACGACAGTCTGGTTGACGGCGCCGCCCTCGAAGATGCGGGAGGCTCCGGCGGTCAGCGAGGTCAGACCGGAGGCCACGGCCGCCAGCTGATCCGCGCGGTCACGCGGGAATCCATCGGACATCGCCAGAAGGAGGCCGTCGGCGGAGACCACCACCGTGTGGGACACCCCGGGGGTGTTGTCCACGAAGTTGGTGATCAACCAGTTAAGGTTCTGTGCCGCCTGGCTCATCGGGCTCACACTAACGCTCCTGGTCATAGCTGTTACTTGACTGCTCAGTACCCGCGCTCCGGCCCTGCTGGACACCGCGCCGCAGGTTGCTCAACCTGCCGCGCACGTCCTCCGGAGCCCGGGAGACCTGGGGGCCGTTCTGCGGAGTCGTCTCCGCCGAACCTTCGACCAGGTTGGCCTTGGGCACCCGCCGAGGCAGACCGGACGCGGTGACCCCGCCCGCCTTCGGCTCACGGAGCTTTCCGGCTGCCGACCAGCGCTCGTCGTTCTTCGAGCGCCAGGCGTCGCTGCCCGTCTCGCCCTGCTCCGCGGCGGCGGGCTGCTGCTGTCGCGGCGACCGCTGCTCGAAGAGGGATCCGGGGGACTCCGCTTCCTGCTGCGCCGGCTGCCGCTGCTGCTGGCTGCCGCGGCGCGGCAGGCCCGCACCGGTCATCTGGTGACCGGCGTCGGCAGCGGCGCCCGGACGATCGAAGCCTACGCGGTCCGCGGCGGGTTCGGGAGCGACCTGGGGTTCCGATTCAGTCCCGTACCCCTGCTGGTAGCCATCGGAGTACGTGTTCTGCTCGGGCCACTCCGCATGCTGCGACTGGGCAGCGTAGCCGTTGTCGTAACCCTGCGCGTCCTGCTGAGGCTGCTGGTAACCCGCTTCCGCATAGGGGTAGTCCTGCTGCGGGTAGCCCTCGTAGCCCTGCTGGTCAGCGTGGGCCTGCTGCTCGTCGTACGAGGCGTCATAGCCCTGCGAGGGCTGCTGCTCGAACTCCGGATACGGCTGGTAGCCGTGCTCCGGCTGCGGTTCCGCATACTCCTGCTGCGCAGCGTAGTCGTCGGCCGGGGCCTGCGGCTGGTGCAGCTGCGCCTCCAGCGCCGCACGGCGGTCCTGCTGGCCGAGGGAGCGGCCGACCGCGTTCAGGCCGCCTTCGGCGCCCTGACCGTCGTAGCGGGAGTCGTCGAAGCCGAGTTCGGCGGCCGTGCGCATCGGCGCGGCCTGCTGGACGTGCTGCTCCGGGATCATCGAGGAGACGGTGAACTCGTCGTCCGGGATGCCCTCGCCACCGCCACCGTGGGTGATCGCGTCGGGGAGCATGACGAGCGACGTCGTACCGGCCGCCTCGCCCGAAGGACGCAGCTGGACGCGGATGTTGTGCCGGTCCGCCAGGCGGCCGACCACGAAGAGGCCCATGCGCTGCGAGATCGCGGCGTCCACGGTCGGCGGGTTGGCCAGCTTGTGGTTGATGTCCGCGAAGTCCTCGGCGGTCAGGCCGATGCCCTTGTCGTGGATCTCGACCATGACGCGGCTGTCCGGCAGACGCGTGGCGTTGACGCGGACCTTGGTCTGCGGGGAGGAGAACGTCGTGGCGTTCTCCAGCAGCTCGGCGAGCAGGTGCACGAGGTCGGTCACGGCCTGGCCGTGGATCTCGGCCTCGGAGACGTTCGACAGCTCGATGCGCTCGTACTGCTCCACCTCGGAGGAGGCGGCGCGCAGCACGTCGACGAGGGGCACCGGCTGGTCCCAGCGGCGGCCCGGCTCCTCGCCCGCGAGGATGAGGAGGTTCTCGCCGTTGCGGCGCATACGGGTGGCCAGGTGGTCCAGGCGGAAGAGGTTCTCCAGCTGGTCCGGGTCGGCCTCGTTGTTCTCCAGCTCGGTGATCAGGGTCAGCTGGCCCTCGATCAGCGACTGGTTGCGCATGGAGAGGTTCGTGAAGATCGCGTTGACGTTCCCTCGCAGGAGCGCCTGCTCGGCGGCGAGCCGGACGGCCTCCCGGTGGACCTGGTCGAAGGCGCGGGCAACCTCGCCGATCTCGTCCCGGGAGTCGATCGGGATCGGCGCGACGCGGGTGTCGACCTTGCCCGGGTCGGTCCGCGAGAGCTGGTCGACGAGCATCGGCAGGCGCTGCTCGGCGACGTCGAAGGCGGCGGAGCGCAGGCGGCGCATCGAGCGGCTCATCTGGCGGGCCACCATGGCGGCCAGGATGAAGGCGGCGAGCAGGGCCACGACCACCGCGGCGCCGGTCCAGATGGCGACGTTGCGGGCGTCGTCGGAGACCGTGACGGTGTCCTTGACGGCCTTGTCGAGGAGATCCTTCTCGATCTCGACGTAGCCCTCGAACTTGGCGGTGGCACCGGCCTGCCAGGCGGCCGGCGTGACGCCGATCTTCGCCAGGGCGGCGGGCTTGTCGCCCCGGGCTATCGCATCGGTCATGCCCGTGAGCACCGAGCCGTTGACCGTGGGCGGAGTCGTGAACGTGGTCCCGCTCTGCTCCGCCTGCGCCTTCGCGGCGGCGAGCTTCGCAGCCCCGTCCTGGGACTTCTTCTGCATGACGTCCTTGAAGCGGTTGACGTCATCGGCGGTGCCCGCGGCGATGTACTCGCCGACCGCGATCTCCTCGAGGTAGGCGTACGAGGAGAAGGCGACGAGCTGGGCCTTGCGGACCTCTTCGTCGGGGTTCGGGCGGACCAGCAGGTGCGTGCCGATGGAGCGCTGGAGCGACTCGGCGGCCTTGGCCAGCTCGATCGCGTAGACCATGCGCCCGTAGCTGGTCACGTTGCCGGTGCCCAGCCCCAGTTCATTGGAGAACTGCATCAGGTAGTGCTGGACGAGGAGGTAGCCGTCCTCGGTCGGGATGGGACCCAACTGGTTGGCGGAGGGGTTCTTCTTCGCCGTCTCGGGAGCCTTGAAGGCCGACTGGCGGACCAGCGACAGCTTGGGCTCCTCCTGGCGGAAGAGCTGCAGGCGCCGCTCCAGACCCTGGTTCTTCGGCAGGTCCTTGACGGCCTCGGCGAACTTGGCCTTCGCCTCGTTGGTGGCGTCGTAGGCCTTCGTGACCGCGGGGTTGTTCGCGTCGCCCTTCAGCAGCGGCTCGGCCGTGAGGTCGCGCTCGTTGAGCAGCGCCTGGCCGTATTCCGCCGCCGCCTGGACGATGCGGGCGGTCTTCTCGGCGTCCTTGGCCTCGTTCCAGGTGTCGAGGGATCCCTTCACCTGGAAGCCGCCCATGACCAGGCCGACGAGGACCGGTACGAGCAGGATGGCGTTCAGACGGGTCGCCACACGCCAGTTGCGGGGCGAGAACCTGCTGGTGCTGCCGCTCTTCGGCGCCGGTTCCACGGGCGCGTCGACGGGCGACGCGCCCGCGCGCTGCGGCGGGGTGAAGTTGCCGCGCGCGGATTCATCCACGGGGCTCGACTTGCTTCGCCTCACTCGACCAACAACCTCTCGGCGGTGCTACTAGCTGGTTAGTTGAATTCCAGCATGGTCAAGGGCCGTGTTCCAAACAGTTGGTTCCGGCCGGTCCCCGAGACCTTCGACACACGTAAAACGGACATAAAGAGCGAGCGGCGGAAAAAAGGGGGCCGCATGTGCGCGCAGCGGTACCGCCCGAACGCACGGTGTGCAGGTCTGGGGGCAATTCTCTGTCGAAACGTTATGAACGGGAAGGGCGGGCCGTGTCGTATGACACAGCCCGCCCTTCCGGTCCGCACGACAGGCCCGGTTACTTCAGCCGTGCCATGAGGGCGTGCTCGACGAGGGTGATGAGCGCGCTCTTGGCATCGGCCCGGTGGCGGGCGTCGGTGGTGATGATGGGGGCGTCCGGGCCGATCTGGAGGGCCTCGCGGACTTCTTCGGGGGTGTAGGGCTGGTGTCCCTCGAAGCCGTTGAGGGCGACGACGAAGGGCAGGCCGCTGTTCTCGAAGTAGTCGACGGCGGGGAAGCAGTCGGCGAGGCGGCGGGTGTCGACGAGGACGACGGCGCCGATGGCGCCGCGGACGAGGTCGTCCCACATGAACCAGAACCGGTCCTGTCCGGGGGTGCCGAACAGGTAGAGGATGAGGTCCTGGTCCAGGGTGATGCGGCCGAAGTCCATGGCGACGGTGGTCGTCGTCTTGTCCCCGGTGTGGGTGAGGTCGTCGATGCCGGCGGAGGCGCTGGTCATCACGGCTTCGGTGCGCAACGGGTTGATCTCGGAGACCGCGCCGACGAACGTGGTCTTGCCCACGCCGAAGCCGCCCGCCACCACGATCTTCGCCGAGGTGGTGGAGCGAGCCGCTCCGCCGTTAGAGCTTGCGAAGTCCACTGAGCACCCTTTCGAGCAGTGTCACGTCCGGCGTGCCGCCGGCCTCTCCGTTGCCCGGCTGGTGGATGGCCACCATGCCGGCCTCTGCCAGGTCGGCGACGAGGATCCGGGCCACACCGAGCGGCATGGACAGCAGTGCGGAGACCTCCGCGACCGACTTGACCTCGCGGCACAGCGTGCAGATGCGCTGGTGCTCGGGCAGCAGGCCGGACAGGTGCATCGGATCGGCCGTGGTGCTGACCAGCGCCTCGATGGCGAGCTGGTAGCGCGGCCGGGTCCGTCCGCCGGTCATGGCGTACGGGCGCACGAGCGGCTGGTCGCCCTCCGAGTACGACGAATCGTCGTACGCATCGGAATAGGCGGGGGGCGGGGTCATTGATCCTCCGGGCTGGACAGCAGTGGTCAGCGTGCCGTCTGACGGGGCGGCCGGTGGGGGGACGGTATGACGGCCTGACGGTGGTACTGGGCACTGGGGCGGGGGCCCCGCTTCCCCGGCCGGAAGTACCGTCCGGCCGGGGAATGGTCAGTCAGATGAGCAGGCTTCCCTGCAGTTCGGCGCGCAGGTCCGGGGTGAGGACCGTGCCCGCTCGATCCACGAGGAGGGCCATCTCGTAGCCGACGAGACCGATGTCGCACTCGGGGTGCGCGAGCACCGCGAGCGAGGACCCGTCGCTGACGGACATGAGGAAGAGGAATCCCCGGTCCATCTCGACCACGGTCTGGTTGACGGCGCCGCCCTCGAAGATGCGGGAGGCTCCGGCGGTCAGCGAGGTCAGACCGGAGGCCACGGCCGCCAGCTGATCCGCGCGGTCACGCGGGAATCCATCGGACATCGCCAGAAGGAGGCCGTCGGCGGAGACCACCACCGTGTGGGACACCCCGGGGGTGTTGTCCACGAAGTTGGTGATCAACCAGTTCAGGTTCTGTGCCGCCTGGCTCATCGAACTCAACTAACGCTCCTGCTGGTAAGTGGGGTCGATGTGGTAACTGCCGGTCTCCGGGCCGTTGTTTCCGGCCTGGCGACCCTGCTGGATACCGCGTCGGAGGTTGGTCAGACGACCCCGGACGTCATCCGGTGCACGCGAGACCTGGGGACCGGCCTGAGTGTCGGTCTGCTGCTGCGCGGTGCCGGCCACGAGGTTCGCCCGCGGAACTCGGCGGGGCAGCCCCGAAGTGGTGATGCCGCCGGCTGCGGGCTGGCGCACGCGCTCGGCCTGGCGCATCAGTTCGTCGTTCGGCGAGGAACGCCAGCTGACGGTCGGCGGCGTGCTGCCGTTCGCCGTCTGGGCGGACTCGGCCGAAGGCTCCTGGCCGCGCTGCGGCATCGGCTGCTGCGGGCGCTGGCGCGGAGCGGGCGCCGAGGCCGGAGGGGCGGCCTGCGGCTGCTGGAACGCGGACGGCGCCTGCCCGGACGGCTGGGAGCCGTCCTGCGGGTACCAGTTCGACTCCAGAGTGTCGAAGATCGGACTGCGCTCGCCGCCCGGGCCCCCGGCCGGCGGCAGGGCCTCCGGCTGCGGAGCCTGCGGGAGCTGGGGAGCCTGCGGCGGCGGCGGGAAGCTGCCGACGCCCGGGCCGCCGGGCCGCGGGGCCTGGAACTCGGGGCGGGCGAACTGTCCCGTGGTGGACGGGTCCGCCTGGCCGCGCATGTCCGGACGCTCGAACTGCCCGGTCGTGCTGTTGCCGCCGGCCTGCGGTCGCGGGGCACCGAAGTCCGGGCGCGGGAACTCGGCCGTGGAGCCGGGACCCGAGAGCTCGTCGTGGCCGCGCGGGACCTCCTGGCCGCCGTGGCGGGCCGGGGCGGCGCCCCAGCTGGTGGCCTGCGGTGCCCCGGCGGACGGACCGCCGGCGGCGCCGGCGCCGGCACCCGGGAGCTCCGGGCGCAGGGAGCCGTCACGCGGCGGCAGCTGCGGCCGGGCACCGCGCTGGGCCGGGGCCTCGGGGGCCTGCCCCGCGGGGGCGGCGGGCTGCGGCGGCTGCGGCCGCTCGAAGCCGTTGCCCTGCGGGAAGCCGGCCTGGCCGGAAGCGCCGGAAGCGCCGGAGGCGGCAGGGGCGGAGGCGGGACGGCCCTGGGGGCCGCCGGCGGGACCGCGGCCCGGCAGCGGGCTGTTGCCGCCGAAGGAGCCCTGGCCACCCTGGCCGGTCGGGGCACCGCCCGGCGCACCCGGCATGCCGGGGCCGCCCTGCGGACGCCCGCCGGGACCGCTCTGCTGCGGACGGCCGGGGAGGCCCTGCGGAGCGCCGGCGCCGCCCTGCTGGGCCAGCGCGGCACGCTGGCCCATGGCCGCGGCCACGCCGCTGCGCTGGGGGCCGGAGCCCACGGGCGGGCGGGCACCGCCGCCGCCCGGGCCGGAACCCTGGCCGCCGGAGCCGCCGGGGCCGCCCTGCTGGCCGGCGGCACCCTGGCCGCCGGGGCCGCCGGGCTTCTTGCCGCCCTGGGCGACGTCCACCGGGAGCATGACGAGGGCCGTCGTACCGCCGGAGTCGGACGGGCGCAGCTGAATGCGGATGCCGTGTCGCAGGGACAGGCGGCCGACCACGAAGAGGCCCATGCGGCGGGAGACGGAGACGTCCACGGTCGGCGGCGCGGCGAGCCGCTCGTTGATCGCGGCGAGGTCCTCGGGGGAGAGGCCGATGCCGGTGTCGTGGATCTCGACGAGCACGCGGCCGTCGGGCAGCGCGTGACCGGTGACCTTGACCTTGGTCTGCGGGGAGGAGAACGACGTCGCGTTCTCCAGCAGCTCGGCGAGCAGGTGCACGAGGTCGTTGACGACGCGGCCGGCGACCTCGGTCGCCGGGACCGCGGCCAGTTCGATGCGCTCGTACTGCTCCACCTCGGACGCGGCGGCGCGGAGCACGTCGACGAGCGGGACGGGGCGGGTCCACCGGCGGCCCGGCTCCTCGCCCGCGAGGACGAGGAGGTTTTCGCCGTTACGTCGCATGCGGGTCGCGAGGTGGTCGAGCTTGAAGAGCGAGGACAGCTGGTCCGGGTCGGCCTCGCGCGACTCCAGTTCGGAGATGAGCGAGAGCTGACGCTGGATGAGGCCCTGGCTGCGGCGCGAGAGGTTGGTGAACATCGCGTTGACGTTGCCCCGCAGAAGGGCCTGCTCGGCGGCGAGGCGGACCGCCTCGCGGTGCACGTCGTCGAAGGCCGCGGCAACCTGGCCGATCTCGTCGCGGGTGTGCAGGCCGACGGACTCCACGGACGTGTCGACGTCCTGCGGGTCGGACTCGGACAGCTGCTTGACGAGCTCGGGCAGGCGTTCCTGGGCGACCCGGGTGGCGGTGTCCTGCAGGCGGCGCAGCGAGCGGATCATGGACCGGGCCATGACGAAGGCGCCGACGAGGGAGACGCCGAGCACGAGGAGGATCAGGGCACCGTTGATGATCGCGTCGCGCTGCGACTCGCTCTTCAGCTCACGGGCCTTCTGCTCCATGTCCTCGAGCAGCGTCAGCTCGATGACCTTCATGGCCTGGAGCTTGGTGTCGTCCGCGTCGTACCAGTCCATCCAGGACTTGTACTGCGTCTCCTTGCTGAACTGGTCCTTCGTGGACAGGACGCGGCGGGTGTAGTGGTCCGCCTTGCCGATCTCCGGGTTGCCGTCGCCGAGCGAGGCGAGGAGGTCCTCGGTCTTGCCCTGGTAGACGAGTTCGAAGGTCTTCTTCGCCTGGCTCTCGCCGCGGAGTGCGGAGAGCGCGTAGAGGCGGTCGTTCTCGGTGAGCGTGCCGGCCTTCTCGTTGCTGTCGGGCAGCGAGGCGGCGATGATCGCGCGCTGGATCGAGGCGTATTCCTTGGCGGAGGAGAACGCCGCCAGGGCACGCGTACGCTTGATCATCTCGGGGCTGGACGTGGCCTGGGCCATGTCCTGGGAGAGCGAGAGCAGCGAGACGATCAGCGAGTTGTACTCGGTGACGGTCTGCTGGGCACCGTTCTGGTACGCCTTCTTGCGGATCGCCTCGATCTCGGTGAGCTGACGGCCGATCTGCAGGATGTTGTTGCGGATCGACTTGAGCGTCTCGTCCTTGTCCTCCGTGGCGTCGACCTTGTCGGTCGCGGCGGCGAAGGACTTGAGGGCGCCATCGGTGTTCGCCCGGACACCCTGGGTGAGGCTGTCGGGCTTGCCCGACTTGTCGATCGACAGCGGACCCGCCGACTTGTCGCGCTCCTCCTGGAGCGCGGCGGCCAGGTTGGTGGCCTGACGCGTCATCGTCGTCAGCAGCTGCATGTGCTCGAGCTGCGAGATGTCGTTGAGCGAGTCGTTGATGCGGAAGCCACCGAGCGTGGTGGCGGCGACGACAGGCAGGGTCAGCAGCGACACCAGTCGCGTGCTGATTCGCCAGTTCTGCATGTGCAGACGCGATCCGGGCCCGGCAGGGGCCTTCGGTATCGCGGTGTCCTTGTCGGCCGGCTCCTCGACCGCGGCCTTCCCCTTGGACTTGCCCCTGGGCTTGATGCGGGAGGCCTTGCTCTTCGCTCCCGAGGGGCCGGGTCCCGTGCCTTCGAGGGCCGGCGCGCGGCCCTGGGCGTGCTGGGGCGATGAGCCTCGGTCGGTCCCGCCGCGCGGGTCCTGCTCCGCAGCAGCGTCCCCTCTGCCCTGAAGGGCCTGGGGAGACCCCTTGCCGTCCCTCTTGAATCGTCCCTGCACTAGCGTCGCAACCTCTGGACCAGGCGTCCCGCCGGGCGACCGGTGGGACGGTGTCGAGTCGTGGGGCGCTGTCGCGGCCCCATGGTGGTCGTCGGTGACCGGCGCGTCTCCTACTTCACCGCCGCTCGGCGCGGTCTCGCGCCACCTGCGCGCCGGCTGTCTCGCGCGGCGGTCTCGCGCATTCCAGCACAGTGCCGGACCTCCAACAAGGTGCACGGACCGGCCCTGCAGATCATCGACGGAACGTGAGGGTGTGACTACGCCGCGTGTGGCGCCTTTCGGGGCGAAATGGACTTACACGATTCAAATGCAACAGCCGTCAAGGTGTCCCAGTCGAGATGATCAGGAGCGGAATGGCTGATTCAGTGGCGTAATGTCCGTTTCGCCGCTTCGGGTTGACCGTCTGTTATGTCCGGATTGCCGGGTCGCTGGTGAGCAAACTCACATGGCCGAGGCCGATAGTTCCCGGTTCAGGGCGCGAATCGGATGTTTAGCCTTGCCCTTTACAGGGTTGAAGGAACCGACAACCCCACCCGACAACCGAGCCGAGGGCCCGAGACTCCGATGAAGACGACGATGATGTTCCGCAACATAGCCAACCCGCGCCGCACCACCCTCGCGCACCTGAAGGACGCCGAGGAGCTGCAGTCGGCCCCGGCTCCGGAACACGCCGTCGAGCTGCCGACCCAGACCGCGAACCCGCGCCGCACCGTGCTGATGCACGCCCCGGCGGCCGCACCCGCCGCCGAGTAAAGGAACGCGAAGCCCCGCCCCCGCCGCGCTAGCCTGGAGTCCGCAGACTCCAGCCAGCGGAAATAAACAGAGGGGCAGGCGCAAGACGTGCGCATCGCCAGGTTCTCGATCGACGGCAATGTCGCGTTCGGCGCGGTCGAGGGCGGCACCGCCCCCGGCGCCGAGGGCGAGCTCGTCCTCGACATCATCAAGGGCATCCCGTTCGCGGACTTCGAGCTCTCCGGCACGAAGGTCCCGCTGAGCAAGGTCCGGCTCCTGCCGCCCGTGCTCCCGAACAAGGTCGTGGCCGTCGGCCGCAACTACGCGGAGCACGCGGCGGAGCTCGGCAACAAGGTCCCCGAGGCCCCCATCACCTTCTTCAAGCCGTCCACCTCGGTGGTCGGCCCGGGCGACCCGATCACGTACCCGTCCTTCTCCCAGGACCTCCACCACGAGGCGGAGCTCGCCGTGGTGATCGGCCGGATGTGCCGCGAGGTCCCGCGGGAGCGGGTCAAGGACGTCATCCTCGGCTACACCTGCGCCAACGACGTCACCGCCCGCGACGTGCAGCAGCGCGAGCAGCAGTGGGCCCGCGCGAAGGGCTTCGACAGCGCCTGCCCGCTCGGCCCCTGGATCGAGACCGGCCTGGACCCGGCGGCGATCGCCGAGGGCCTGGCCGTCCAGTGCACCGTCAACGGCGAGCAGCGCCAGCTCGGCAGCACCCGCGACATGGTCCGCTCCGTCGAGGACCTGGTCGTGCACATCAGCGAGGCCATGACGCTGCTGCCCGGCGACGTCATCCTCACGGGGACCCCGGCCGGAGTCGGCCCCCTCAACGTCGGCGACGAGGTCGCCGTCACCATCGAAGGCATCGGCACTCTCACCAACAAGGTGATCAAGCGTGGCTAACGCGACCCCCGTCCGCGTACGTTTCTGTCCCTCCCCGACCGGCAACCCCCACGTGGGCCTGGTCCGGACGGCCCTGTTCAACTGGGCGTTCGCCCGCCACCACGGCGGCACGTTCGTCTTCCGCATCGAGGACACCGACGCGGCGCGCGACTCCGAGGAGTCGTACGACCAGCTCCTCGACTCGCTGCGCTGGCTCGGCTTCACCTGGGACGAGGGTCCCGAGGTGGGCGGCCCGCACGCCCCGTACCGCCAGTCGCAGCGCATGGACGTCTACGCGGACATCGCGCAGAAGCTCAGGGACGGCGGCTACGCGTACGACTGCTACTGCACCACCGAGGAGCTCGACGCCCGCCGCGCGGCCGCCCGCGCCGCCGGCAAGCCCTCCGGCTACGACGGCCACTGCCGCGAGCTGACCGCCGTGCAGCTGGAGGCGTACCGGGGCGAGCACCGCACGCCGATCGTCCGCTTCCGGATGCCCGACGAGCCGATCACCTTCACCGACCTGGTCCGCGGCGAGCTGACCTTCACCCCGGAGAACGTGCCGGACTTCGGCATCCTGCGTGCCAACGGCGCCCCGCTCTACACGCTCGTCAACCCGGTCGACGACGCGCTGATGGAGATCACCCACGTGCTCCGCGGCGAGGACCTGCTGTCCTCCACCCCGCGCCAGATCGCGCTGTACAAGGCGCTGATGGAGCTGGGGATCGCCAAGGGCGTCCCGCAGTTCGGCCACCTGCCGTACGTCATGGGCGAGGGCAACAAGAAGCTCTCCAAGCGCGACCCCGAGTCCTCGCTCAACCTGTACCGCGAGCGCGGCTTCCTCTCCGAGGGCCTGCTGAACTACCTCTCGCTCCTCGGCTGGTCCTTCTCCAAGGACCAGGACATCTTCTCGATCGAGGAGATGGTGGCGAAGTTCGACATCACCGAGGTCAACGCCAACCCGGCCCGCTTCGACCTGAAGAAGGCCGAGGCGATCAACGCCGACCACATCCGCCGGCTGGACGAGAAGGCCTTCGCGGACGCCTGCGCCCCGTGGCTGCAGGCCCCGTTCGCGAACTGGGAGCCCGAGGAGTTCGACGCCGAGGCCTGGGCCGTCATCGCCCCGTACGCCCAGACCCGCGTGACCGTCCTGTCGGACATCACCGCCAACGTCGACTTCCTGTTCCGCAAGGAGCCGGTCGAGGACCAGGCGTCCTGGGACAAGGCCATGAAGGGCGAGCCCGCGGCGCTGCTCACCACCGCGCGCGGCCACCTGGAGGCGGCCGACTGGAGCGACCCCGAGGCCCTCAAGCAGGCCGTCCTGACCGCCGGCGAGGCCCACGGCCTCAAGCTCGGCAAGGCCCAGGCCCCGGTCCGCGTGGCTGTCACCGGCCGCACCGTCGGCCTGCCGCTCTTCGAGTCGCTGCAGATCCTGGGCAAGGAGCGCTCGCTGGCCCGCATCGACGCGGCCCTGGCGAAGCTGGCCGCCGCCGCGTAGGCGGCAGGCGCCACCGTCCCGCAGGGGGCGGCCCCCGGTTCGTCCGGAGGCCGCCCCCTGCGGCGTTCCGCGTGACGGACTTCACCATCGGGCCCACGCGGGACGGGGAGTCGGCGTAGCCTCGGCGGTATGCCGATCCGCGCCGTGCTGTGGGACATCGACGACACCCTGTTCGACTACACGGGGGCGGACACCGCCGGGCTCGCCCGCCGGCTCGCCGAGGAGGGCCTGGACGGGCGCTACGGCTCCCCGGAGAAGGCGCTCGCGCTGTGGCGGGAGGCCACCGCCCGGCACTGGGACCGCTTCGCGGCGGGCGAGGTGACCTTCCGGGGCCAGCGCCGGGACCGGGTGCGGGACTTCCTCGGCGAGCCCGCGATGGGCGACGAGGAGGCCGATGCCTGGTTCGACCGGTACGTGGAGCACTACAAGGCCGCCTGGACCGTCTTCCCCGACGTCGTGCCCGCCCTGGACGCCCTGGCGGGCCGCTACCGGCACGGCGTGCTCTCCAACTCCTCCAGCGTCAACCAGGACCCCAAGCTGCGCGCGCTCGGCCTGCGCGAGCGCTTCGAGGTGCTGGTGTGCGCCGCCGAGCTCGGGGTCAGCAAGCCCGAGGAGGCGGCCTTCCACGCGGCCTGCGAGGCGCTGGGGCTGCCTCCCGGGGACACGGCCTACGTGGGCGACCAGCCGGAGATCGACGCCCGCGGCGCCCGCGACGCCGGAATGACGGCGGTGTGGCTCGACCGCGGCGGCGACAGGGGGCCCGCACCCGCCGGCGTACACCGGATCGAGGGGCTTGCGCAGCTCCCGGAGGTGCTGGCCGGGGATACCCGTTTTGGAGCACGGTCAGCCATCCGGTAATGTTCTTTCTGCGCCGCCGGGGCGGGCCGAAAGGCCGGAAACCGGAGGAGCAGCCCGAAGGAAAATCCCCGCAAGGGATTGACTTCTGGTGGGGTATGGTGTAATTGGCAACACGAGGGTTTCTGGTTCCCTTATTCTAGGTTCGAGTCCTGGTACCCCAGCGCAGTGCAGCAGTAATCGCAGTGCTTTGCCCCCGTTGTGTAGCGGCCTAGCACGCCGCCCTCTCAAGGCGGTAGCGCCGGTTCGAATCCGGTCGGGGGTACAGATCCTTCCCGCGAGGGGTCCTGGGTAGCTCCCGGACATCTTGATGCAGGATCGCTAGGGCCCCCGTTGTGTAGCGGCCTAGCACGCCGCCCTCTCAAGGCGGTAGCGCCGGTTCGAATCCGGTCGGGGGTACTCAGGTTGGTTCAGACCACCTTGGGCTATGGTGTAATTGGCAACACGAAGGTTTCTGGTTCCTTTGTTCTAGGTTCGAGTCCTGGTAGCCCAGCGCAGTACAGCGCAAGCTGTAAGGCATGCCCCCGTTGTGTAGCGGCCTAGCACGCCGCCCTCTCAAGGCGGTAGCGCCGGTTCGAATCCGGTCGGGGGTACACACAGGAGAGGCCCTCCGCGTTCATCGCGGAGGGCCTCTTCGTCGTTCCCGCCCCGGGTGGCCCCGTACGTTCCCGCCGTGGCGCGGTGCACAAGGACGGGCCCGGAGGCGCGTGTTCGGACGTGTGCGGCGTCGTACGCGCCCCCGGGCCCGGGGGAAGGGGAAAGGGGCCGGGAGGTCAGCCGGCGCGGCGCAGGGCCTCGGTCAGGCGCGCAGCGGCGTCGATGACCGCCTGGGCGTGCATCCGGCCGGGGTGGCGGGTCAGGCGCTCGATCGGCCCGGAGACCGACACGGCGGCCACCACGCGGTTCGAGGGCCCGCGCACCGGCGCCGAGACGGACGCCACACCCGGCTCCCGCTCGCCGATCGACTGCGCCCAGCCGCGGCGCCGCACGCCGGACAGGGCCGTCGCCGTGAAGCGCGCGCCCTGCAGCCCGCGGTGCAGCCGCTCGGGCTCCTCCCAGGCCATCAGGATCTGCGCGGCCGAGCCGGCCTTCATCGGGAGCGTGGAGCCCACCGGCACCGTGTCCCGCAGGCCGGACAGCCGCTCGGCGGCCGCCACGCAGATGCGCATGTCCCCCTGCCGGCGGTAGAGCTGCGCGCTCTCCCCGGTCACGTCGCGGAGGTGGGTGAGTACCGGTCCCGCCGTGGCCAGCAGGCGGTCCTCGCCGGCCGCGGCGGCGAGCTCCGCCAGCCGCGGTCCGAGGATGAACCGGCCCTGCATGTCCCTCGCCACCATCCGGTGGTGTTCCAGTGCCACGGCCAGGCGATGTGCCGTGGGTCGTGCGAGCCCTGTCGCCGCGACCAGCCCGGCGAGGGTGGCCGGACCGGACTCCAGTGCGCTCAAAACCAGAGCTGCCTTGTCGAGAACGCCGACGCCGCTAGAGTTGTCCATGAAACGATATTCACGTCTCACACTGTGAAACGCAAGTTCAATTTTTCCAAGAACCAGCGAGTCTGTATGTGCGGGTCCACGAACCACTGGGTCCGAGGCCGTCGTCCGGCACGTGGGGTACCGGCGATCGGCGCACCACATCTCTATGAAGCGCCGGCCGCACCGGCCGGCCGGAGGGAAAGCGATGGGTAGGACACTCGCGGAGAAGGTCTGGGACGACCACGTCGTCCGGCGCGCCGAGGGCGAGCCCGACCTCCTCTTCATCGATCTGCACCTGCTGCACGAGGTGACCAGCCCCCAGGCCTTCGAGGGCCTGCGGCAGGCCGGCCGCAAGGTCCGCCGTCTCGACCTCACCATCGCGACCGAGGACCACAACACCCCCACCCTCGACATCGACAAGCCGATCGCGGACCCGGTCTCCCGGGCCCAGCTGGAGACGCTGCGCAAGAACTGCGCCGAGTTCGGCGTACGCCTGCACCCGCTCGGCGACGTCGAGCAGGGCGTCGTCCACGTCGTGGGACCGCAGCTCGGCCTGACCCAGCCCGGTACCACCGTGGTCTGCGGCGACTCGCACACGTCCACGCACGGCGCCTTCGGCGCGCTGGCCTTCGGCATCGGCACCAGCCAGGTCGAGCACGTCCTGGCCACCCAGACCCTGCCGCTGGCCCGCCCCAAGACGATGGCGATCACCGTCACCGGCGAGCTGGCCGAGGGCGTCACCGCCAAGGACCTGATCCTGGCGATCATCGCCAGGATCGGCACCGGCGGCGGCCAGGGCTACGTCATCGAATACCGCGGCGAGGCCATCGAGAAGCTGTCGATGGAAGCCCGCATGACCATCTGCAACATGTCGATCGAGGCCGGCGCCCGCGCGGGCATGATCGCCCCCGATCAGACCACCTTCGACTACCTCCGGGGCCGTGACCACGCCCCGACGGGCGAGGACTGGGACGCGGCCGTCGCCTACTGGAAGACCCTGCGCACCGACGAGGACGCCGTCTTCGACGCCGAGGTCGTCATCGACGGCACCGCCCTGTCGCCGTTCGTCACCTGGGGCACCAATCCGGGCCAGGGCGCCCCGCTGTCGGCCAGCGTCCCCGACCCGGCTTCGTACGAGGACGCCTCGGAGCGCCTGGCCGCCGAAAAGGCCCTGGAATACATGGGGTTGACGGCCGGGCAGCCGCTGCGGGACATCAGGGTGGACACCGTCTTCGTAGGCTCCTGCACCAACGGCCGGATCGAGGACCTGCGCGCCGTCGCCGACGTCATCAAGGGCCGCAAAGTCGCCGACGGCGTACGGATGCTGGTCGTCCCCGGCTCGGTCCGCGTCGCCCTCCAGGCGGTCGAGGAGGGCCTGGACCGGGTCTTCAAGGAGGCCGGAGCCGAGTGGCGGCACGCCGGCTGCTCCATGTGCCTGGGCATGAACCCCGACCAACTGGCCCCCGGTGAGCGCTCCGCGTCCACCTCCAACCGCAACTTCGAGGGCCGGCAGGGCAAGGGCGGCCGTACGCACCTGGTCTCCCCGCAGGTGGCCGCCGCCACCGCGGTCCTGGGCCACCTGGCCTCGCCCGCCGACCTGTCCGACGCCCACGCCACCGCCGGAGTCTGAACCATGGAAGCCTTCACCACCCACACCGGCCGGGCCGTGCCGCTGCGCCGCAGCAACGTCGACACCGACCAGATCATCCCGGCCCACTGGCTGAAGAAGATCACCCGTGACGGTTTCGAGGACGGGCTCTTCGAGGCCTGGCGCAAGGACCCCGAGTTCGTCACCAACCGCCCCGAGCGCGCGGGCGCCACGGTGCTGATCGCCGGCCCCGACTTCGGCACCGGCTCCTCCCGCGAGCACGCCGTCTGGGCCCTGCAGAACTTCGGCTTCAAAACGGTCATCTCCTCCCGCTTCGCCGACATCTTCCGCGGCAACTCGCTGAAGAACGGGCTGCTGACGGTCGTCCTCCCGCAGGAGACCGTCGACCGCCTGTGGGAGCTGACCGAGGCCGACCCGGCCGCCGAGGTGACCGTCGACCTGGTCGCCCGCCAGGTCCGCGCGGCGGGAATCGAGGCGGAGTTCGAACTCGACGACAACGCCCGGTGGCGTCTGTTGGAGGGCCTGGACGACATCTCGCTCACCCTTCAGAACGAAGCCGACATCGACGCTTACGAAAGCGCCCGGCCCCGTTTCAAGCCGCGTACGATTCGCGCCTGATTACAGCCTGATCAGGGGTTATTCACCTTCTGAAGATCACGCGGACAACACTGTGCCCCCCGCCCCGCGGCGGGGGGCACAGCCGTGTGTTGAGGCCCCGTGAGGCGACAACTCGCCCCAGATGGCACAATCTGTGCATGGAACGCGACAGTCAACTGGAGCTCTACCAACTCGTCGCGGACCGGTTGAAAGAAGCACACACACGGGTGCGCACACTGCAAGTCCCGGAGGGCGTAAGGATGGCGCTGTCCCGGAAGCTGTTGGTCGTCACGGCTGCGGCGAAACATGATCTCGCCGATGCGGCAAGGCGCCTGGACAGGTTGATGAAGGACCTCGACGAGGGTCGATTCCCTGAAGGCGACTGATGCGAAGGAACTCCGCAACGGGCACTTCCGTTGCGGCACTAGGGTGATTAGCCCGTTTCGTGTTTGATTTGCGGTATATATCCGCCTAACGTGCGAAATAAGCTTGAACACATTCGTTCTGGCGATGTCTCCGAAGGGGAAGACGTGAACAAGGCGCAGCTCGTAGAAGCGATTGCCGACAAGCTGGGCGGCCGCCAGCAGGCCGCCGACGCTGTCGACGCGGTACTGGACGCCATGGTCCGCGCGGTCGTCGCAGGCGACCGGGTCTCGGTCACGGGCTTCGGCTCGTTCGAGAAGGTGGACCGGCCGGCTCGCTACGCCCGCAACCCGCAGACGGGTGAGCGCGTCCGGGTCAAGAAGACCTCGGTTCCCCGCTTCCGCGCGGGCCAGGGCTTCAAGGACCTGGTCAGCGGCACCAAGAAGCTCCCCAAGGGCGACGAGGTGGCCGTGAAGAAGGCGCCCAAGGGCAGCCTGACCGGCGGCGTTTCCGCCACGGTCAAGAAGGCCGCGGCCAAGAAGACCACCGCCGCCAAGAAGGCGGCCGTGAAGAAGACGACGGCGGCCGCGGCGAAGAAGGCCGCGGCGGTCAAGAAGACGACCGCGGCGGCGAAGAAGACCACCGCGGCCAAGAAGGCGACGGCGGCGAAGACCACCGCCGCGGCGAAGAAGACGACGGCCGCCAAGAAGGCGACCACCGCGAAGAAGACCGCGCCCGCCACCAAGGCCGTCGCGAAGAAGGCCCCGGCCAAGAAGACCACGGCGCGCTCGACCGCTGCGAAGAAGACCACCACCGCCGCGAAGAAGACCACCGCCCGCAAGAAGTAGGGCACACGTCTCACACGCCGGGCCGGCTTCCCCAGGGGAGCCGGCCCGCGGTGCGTTATCGCAGGTCAGAAGTTTTCTTCGTCAGAACGTCTGCAAGGTGACCAGGGTGATCCGCAGGCCCGCGCCCGCACCCGAGGTCTCGATCCGGACCCGCTGGCCCGGGCGCAGCAGCCGCAGCCCGCCCGCGTCGAACGCCGGGGCGTCGAACGGCACCGGCGTGCCGTCGTCCAGCAGCACGCTGCCGCTGCGGGTCCGGGGGTCGTACGTGTACGCGGTCGCCTGCATACCGGCACTGTATCGGGCCGTGTGCGGGCCCACGCCCAGGGAGAGCGCCCTGCGCAGATCCGCCCCCGTGTCCACGTCCCGGCGCACGCTGTCCACCCCCGACAGGGCGATTTCCGCCGCGCCCGACGCGGAATGCCGGACCCGCGACGGCCCCCCGAACGAGGGTGCCAATTCCGACTCCGGGGCCGCGGAAAGCAAGGTCGTACCGATTCCCGCGGCGTCCGCGAGAAATGCCCGGGGAAATGCGGATGCCGCTTCGAGCACGCGTAGCAATTCCGGCGGACGCAGTGCGGGGAGATCCGCGTTCATCGCGGCGACCGCCGCCCGGGGCCGGGCCGCGCGTATCTCCCGCGCCCCGTGGGCGAGAGCCGCGTTGAGGCCCGCGCCCGGCGCGTCCGCCACGATCCGCGCCCCCAGCCGGGCCAGTTCCGGCCCCGCCGCCGGGTCGTCCGTGACGACCACCACATCCGCCACCGCCGGGCAGGCCAGCGCCCCCGCCACGGTGTCCTGCGCGAACGCCAGCGCCAGTCCCGGCCGCGAGGCGCCCACGGCGGCCGCGAGCCGGCTCTTGGCCACGGCCAAGGGCTTCAGCGGGATCACCAGGCTCCAGGCGGCGTTCGTGGCGGACCCCTTCCCTCCGGTGCCCGGCGGCACCCCCGCGTGCCATGGCCGGGTCATGAGCCGGTCATGCATCGGTCCATTGTCGCCCCCCTCCGCCCGGCCCGGGGCTCCGGCGGGCTGAGCGGGGCGTACGGTGTTCTCGACAGGGACCGGTCCCAAGGCCACACTTGCGGCCGACGAGGTGCCCCAACCGCACCGGTCCCCGAGCCCAGAGGAAGGTGTCCGAGTGTCCCGCCGCAGAATCGGCTTCTGGTACCGCCTGGCGGCGGTCATCGCAAAACCGCCGCTCGTGGTGCTTTTCAAGCGGGACTGGCAGGGAATGGAGCACATTCCGGCCGACGGCGGATTCATCACCGCCGTCAACCACAACTCGTACCTGGACCCGCTCTCCTACGCGCACTACCAGTACAACACCGGCCGCGTGCCCCGCTTCCTCGCGAAGGCCGCCCTGTTCAAGGTGCCGTTCGTCGGCGCCATCCTGCACGGCTCCGGCCAGATCCCCGTCTACCGCGAGACCACCAACGCCCTGGACGCGTTCCGGTCCGCCGTGGACGCCATCGAGCGCGGCGAGTGCGTCGCCTTCTACCCGGAAGGCACCCTCACCCGCGACCCCGACGTGTGGCCGATGGCCGGCAAGACCGGCGCCGCCCGCGTCGCGCTGATGACCAAGGCGCCGGTCATCCCGGTGGCCCAGTGGGGCGCCAACCTGGCCATGCCGCCGTACGCCAGGGAGAACAAGGTCCGGCTGTTCCCGCGCAAGACCCTCCAGGTGCTCGCCGGGCCGCCCGTGGACCTCACCCCGTACTACGACCGGGAACCCACCCCGGAGGTCCTCAAGGAGGCCACCGAGGCCATCATGGAGGCCATCACCGCCCTCCTGGAGGAGCTGCGCGGAGAGCAGGCGCCCGACCGGCCGTACGACCACCGCACGGCCAGGGCGGAACAGCGGCGCAAGGCCGCGGGGGAGGGCACCAAGTGACGCGTCCCGTCAAGGCAGCCGTCTTCTCGGCGGGCTCCTGGGGCACCGCCTTCGGCATGGTGCTCGCCGACGCCGGCTGCGAGGTCACCCTGTGGGCCCGCCGCCCGGAGGTCGCCGACGCCATCAACACCGGCCGCACCAACCCGGACTACTTCCCCGGCGTGGAGCTCCCGGCGAACCTGCGCGCCACCACCGACCCGGCCGAGGCCGCCCGCGGCGCCGACTTCACCGTCCTGTCCATCCCCTCCCAGACCCTGCGCGGCAACCTCGCCGAATGGGCGCCGCTGCTGGAGCCCGACACCGTCCTCGTCTCGCTGATGAAGGGCATCGAACTGGGCACGGCCAAGCGGATGAGCGAGGTCATCGAGGAGGTCGCCAAGGTGCCCGCCGAGCGGGTCGCCGTCGTCACCGGCCCCAACCTGGCCCGCGAGATCGTCGCCCGGCAGCCCGCCGCCGCGGTCGTCGCCTGCTCCGACGGGGCCGTCGCCCAGCGCCTCCAGGCCGCCTGCCACACCGCCTACTTCCGCCCGTACACCAGCACCGACGTCATCGGCTGCGAGCTCGGCGGCGCCGTGAAGAACGTCATCGGCCTCGCCGTCGGCATCGCGGACGGCATGGGCCTCGGCGACAACACCAAGGGCTCCCTCATCACCCGCGGCCTCGCCGAGGCCACCCGGCTGGGCGTGGCCATGGGCGCCGACCCGCTGACCTTCTCCGGCCTCGCGGGCCTCGGCGACCTGGTCGCCACCTGCTCCTCGCCGCTCTCCCGGAACCACACCTTCGGCACCAACCTCGGCCGCGGGATGACCCTGGAGGAGACCATCGCGGTCACCAAGCAGACCGCCGAGGGCGTCAAGTCCTGCCAGTCGGTGGCCGATCTGGCCCGCCGCCACGGGGTCGACATGCCGATCACCGACACGGTCGTCGAGATCGTCCACCACGGCAAGCCGCCGCTGGTCGCACTCAAGGACCTGATGGCCCGCAGCGCCAAACCGGAACGGCGCTGACTCCATTCCGGACGTATGAGCGGGTACCCTCGTGGCGATATGAGCAGCGAGAACCTCCCCCAGACCCCTGAGCAGCAGGGCCGCAAGCCCCGCGTGGCCGTCGTGTTCGGCGGCCGCAGCTCGGAACACGCCATTTCGGTCGTCACGGCGGGCGCCGTGCTGCGCGCGATCGACCGCTCCAAGTACGAGGTGCTGCCCATCGGCATCACCGCGGACGGGCGGTGGGCGCTGACCGCCGACGAGCCCGAGCGGATGGCCATCGCCGACCGCAAGCTCCCGAGCGTCGCGGAGCTCGCCGAGTCCGACGAGGGCGGCGTCGTGCTCTCCGTCGACCCGGCCAGCCGCGAGGTCGTCTACACCGAGCCGGGCGCCGTCCCCAAGGCCCTGGGCGAGGTCGACGTCGTCTTCCCCGTGCTCCACGGCCCGTACGGCGAGGACGGCACCCTGCAGGGCCTGCTGGAGCTCTCCGGCGTCCCGTACGTCGGCTCCGGCGTCCTGGCCTCGGCCGTCGGCCAGGACAAGGAGTACATGAAGCGCGTCTTCACCTCCTTCGGCCTCGCCGTCGGCCCGTACCTGACCATCCGCCCCCGCGAGTGGGACGCCGACCAGGACGCCGCCAAGGCCCGGATCCTGGACTTCGCCGGCGAGCACGGCTGGCCGCTGTTCATCAAGCCCGCCCGGGCCGGGTCCTCCATCGGCATCACCAAGGTCGACGACGTCTCCGGGCTGGACGAGGCCATCCGCGAGGCCCGCCGCCACGACCCGAAGGTCATCGTGGAAGCGCTGCTGCGCGGCCGCGAGATCGAGTGCGGGGTGCTGGAGTTCGAGGACGGGCCGCGCGCGAGCGCGCCCGCCGAGATCCCGCCGGTCTCCAGCCACGACTTCTACGACTTCGAGGCCAAGTACATCGACTCCGCCGCGGGCATCGTGCCCGCCCCGCTCACCCCGGAGCAGACCGCCGAGGTGCAGCGGCTCGCGGTCGAGGCCTTCGAGGCCGCGTCCTGCGAGGGCCTGGTGCGCGCCGACTTCTTCCTCACCGAGGACGGCACCTTCGTCATCAACGAGATCAACACCATGCCCGGCTTCACGCCGATCTCCATGTACCCGCGGATGTGGCAGGAGACGGGCGTCTCCTACGCGGAGCTGGTGGACCGCCTGATCGAGGCGGCCCTGCGCCGTTCCACCGGGCTGCGCTAGCCGCGGCCCGCGGCGCGGCCGGCCGGCCCGCCCGCACACGCGAAACCGCCCGCCGGGGGAATCCCGGCGGGCGGTCGGTGTGTCGGTACGCGTCGGCGCGTCAGTACGAGGAGATCCCCTCCGGAACGGTCTTGGACACCGCGGCGGACAGCCCGACCAGCATCCCCGCGTCCGAGGCGTGCTCCTTGTCGACCCGGACCTCCGTGTACGCCAGCCGCATCCCGGTGGTGAACCGGAAGGAGCCGTCGTCGAGCTTCTCCAGCAGCCAGGCGACGTCGTTCACGTGGACGCCTTCCTGCTGGGGATCGGCCATCTTGGCGGGCTTGGGGATACCGCACCGCAGTACGATCGCCGAGCCGCCCCACGCGGCGGTCAGACCGGACTCCGGCTCGGTGGGAGTCCGTTCCAGACCGGCCACCGTCTCCGGGAGTTCCCTGTGCAGCGCCGCGCAGAACCCCGCGACGTCGGCGGGCGGTGTGGGCGGAGGGTCCACCCGGGCCGCCCCGCCGCCCGGGGAGCAGCCCGCGAGGGCGGCTGCCGTGACCAGGGCGGACAGGGCGGGCACACGGACACGGAGCGGCCGGTGGTGGGTTGACATCACCGGCCAAGAGTAGACGGGGGCTACAGATGGACCACCGGGCAGGTCAGGGTGCGGGTGATGCCCTCCACCTGCTGGACGCGGGCGACCACCATGCGTCCGAGATCGTCCACGGTGTCGGCCTGGGCGCGCACGATCACGTCGTACGGGCCCGTCACGTCCTCCGCCTGGATCACCCCCGGGATCTGGGCGATGGACTCGGCGACGAACGACGCCTTGCCCACCTCGGTCTGGATGAGGATGTACGCCTGTACCACGGAACCTCCAGAGCGGCCACGAGGATCGATTCCCCTAACCTCAGGATGGGCCCGTGGACAGCGGGCGGGCCCGGGGAAGAAGGGACGCCACGGTACCGCGTCGCCGTGCACCGCGGGGAGACCCGGGTGATCGGCGCCACGCACAGCGGGGCGTACGAAGAGCAGAAGTTGACGTATCAGTTGACGGTACCCAGAGCTGTGACGGGGCGCGACCGCAAGCGGACTGGGCAAGAAGGGGCACAGCGATGAAGGGCACTGTGGGCGAGCTGGGGGAGTTCGGGCTCATTCGGGAGCTCACCTCACGGCTCACCACCACCCCGGCGGTCCGGCTCGGGCCGGGCGACGACGCCGCAGTGGTGTCCGCCCCCGACCGCAGGGTCGTGGCGAGCACGGACATCCTGCTGGAGGGCCGGCACTTCCGGCGCGACTGGTCCACGGCCTACGACGTCGGACGCAAGGCCGCCGCGCAGAACCTCGCCGACATCGCCGCCATGGGCGCGGTGCCGACCGCGCTGCTGCTCGGCCTGGTCGTCCCGGCCGAGCTGCCGGTCACCTGGCCCACCGAGCTCATGGACGGCCTGCGCGACGAGTGCCAGGTCGCCGGGGCGGCCGTGGTCGGCGGGGACGTCGTCCGCGGCGACACGATCACCGTCGCCATCACCGCCCTCGGCGACCTGCGCAACCACGAGCCGGTGCTGCGCTCCGGCGCCCAGCCCGGCGACGTCGTCGCCGTCACCGGCTGGCTCGGCTGGTCCGCGGCCGGCTACGCGGTCCTCAAGCGCGGCTTCCGCTCCCCGCGGGCCTTCGTCGAGGCGCACCGGCGGCCCGAGCCCCCGTACCACGCGGGCCCGGCGGCGGCCGGACTCGGCGCCACGGCCATGACCGACGTGAGCGACGGCCTGATCGCCGACCTCGGGCACATCGCCGAGGCCAGCAAGGTACGGATCGACCTGCGCTCGGCGGCCGTCGACATCCCGACGCAGATGCACGACATCGGGCAGGCGGTCGGCGTCGACCCCTTGCAGTGGGTGCTCACCGGGGGAGAGGATCACGCCATCGTGGCGACGTTCCCGCCCGACGTGAAGCTGCCCGCCCGCTGGAAGGTCATCGGGGAGGTGCTGAACCGGTCCGCGCTGCCCCAGGTGACCGTCGACGGGGCGCCCTGGACCAACACCGGCGGCTGGGACCACTTCGGCTCCGACCCCTCCGACGAGGAGATCCCCCGATGAGCGACGCGCCGCCGCTGTGCCTGACCGTTGCCGGGTCGGACTCCGGCGGCGGCGCAGGCATCCAGGCCGACCTCAAGACCATGCTGGCGCTCGGCGTGCACGGGATGAGCGTGGTGACCGCCGTGACCGCGCAGAACTCCCTCGGGGTGCGCGGGGTCTGGGAGCTGCCCGCCGAGGCCGTCACCGCCCAGTACCGGGCCGTCGCCGACGACATCGGCGTCCGGGCGGTGAAGACCGGGATGCTCTCCTCTGCCGCCCTGGTGGAGACGGTGGCCGGGCTCCTCGCCGCCAACGGCGCCCCGGCGGTCGTGGACCCCGTCGGGGTCTCCAAGCACGGGGACGCACTGCTCGCCCCCTCGGCGCTGGACGCCGTACGCGGGGAGCTGCTGCCGCGGGCCACCGTGGCGACGCCCAACCTGGACGAGGTGGCGCAGCTCACCGGGCTGGTCGTGGAGAGCGAGGACGACATGCGGCGGGCCGCCGACGCCGTCCTCGCCCTCGGGCCCGAGTGGGCGCTGATCAAGGGCGGGCACCTGGCCGCCCACGGCGGCGAGGCCGCCGACCTGCTGTCGGACGGCGAGACGCAGCTGTGGCTGCGCTCCCCGCGCCACGACAACCGGCACACCCACGGCACCGGCTGCACCCTCGCCGCCGCGATCGCCGCCGGGCTCGCCAAGGGACAGGACGTGCCGCAGGCCGTCATGGCGGCCAAGGAGTACGTGACCGGCGCCATCGCGGCCGGCTTCGCGCTCGGCGGCGGCATCGGACCGGTGGACCACGCCTGGCAGTGGCGCCGCTGACGCACCCGCCCGCCCCGGAAACGGACGGAAGCCCGCCGCATCGGCTGATGCGGCGGGCTTCCGCGCCCGGAGAGGAAGACTCCCGCAGGCAAAGGCAAAAGGCCGGTCCACGAGGTGGACCGGCCTTCCAGGCAACCGGAAAGGGCTGCGCTACGACGACGGGACGCGTCAGCGCGAGACCTTGCCGGCCTTGATGCACGAGGTGCAGGCGTTGAGGCGCTTCGGCGTCCCACTGACCACGGCACGGACGCGCTGGATGTTCGGGTTCCAGCGACGGGACGTACGGCGGTGCGAGTGCGAGATGTTGTTGCCGAAGCCCGGCCCCTTGCCGCAAACGTCGCAGTTGGCAGCCACAGGTCACTCCAAAGACTTCAGATGCACTTACAGTGAAATCCGGCGCACCGGATCAGAAATCTGAAGTGGTTTGCCGGGGGGAAAGCCCGACTCTCATCGGGCAACCGGAGCAGCATACAACGTCTGCTCCCGTCCAAGAAAACTACCATGGCCGCCGCCCGGCCCGCCCCGCGGTCCCCGCGCCCCGGAGGCGCTTCGTTACCCTGCGGTGAACCCTGGCCCGCACAAGGAGGAACGCCCGGTGCCGCACGAGCAGCAGCCGCAGCCCTTCGACGAGCTCGACGCCGCAGCGGTGCGCACCTGGAGCTCGCTGGCCCTGGCTGCGCTCGACCGGGCCCGCGACGACATCGACGCGATCAACGTCTACCCGGTCGCGGACGCGGACACCGGCACCAACCTCTACCTCACCGCCGAGTCGGCCGACCGCGCCCTGGATGCCGCCGGGACCGCTGCCTCCCTCGGCCAGGCCGTACGGGCCTGGGCGCACGGCGCGCTCATAGGCGCCCGCGGAAACTCCGGGACCATCCTGGCCCAGCTGCTGCGCGGGGTCGCCGACGTCCTGGACGACGAACCGGCGGGGCGGGGCCCGGACCGGCTGCTGGCCCAGGCGCTGACCCGGGCCGCGCAGGAGGCGTACGAGGCCGTCGCGCACCCCGTCGAGGGGACCATGCTCACCGTGGCCGCCGCGGCGGCGCGGGCCGCCGAGACCGCCGCGGCGGCCGCCGGAACGGCCGCCGGGAGCGTCGCGGACGTCGCCCGGGCCGCGTACGAGGGGGCCCGCACGGCCCTCGCCGACACCCCGGGGCAGCTGGCCGAGCTGGGCCGGGCCGGCGTGGTCGACGCCGGGGGCTGCGGGCTGGTCGCGGTGCTCGGGGCCCTGTGGCAGACGCTGTCCGGGCAGGAGCCCGCCGCGGAGGCGGTCCGCGGCCGGGCCGTGCCCGCACCCGTGTCCGTACCGCAGCAGCAGCCCTGCGAGGCCCACGAGGAGCACGGCGGGCCCGCCTACGAGGTGGTGTACCTGCTGGAGGCCGCCGAGGAGGCGGTGGCGGTGCTCCGCGCGCGGCTCGACGGCCTCGGCGACTCCCTCGTGGTGGTCGGCGGCGACGAGCTGTGGAACGTGCACGTCCACGTCGACGACCCCGGAGCCGCCGTGGAGGCCGGCGTCGTCGCCGGACGGCCGTACCGGATCCGCATCACCCACTTCGGCGACGAGCGGCGCCGGGCGGCACGCGGGGAGCGCGCCCAGCGGGCCGTCGTCGCCGTGGTCCCCGGCGAGGGCCTGGCCGGCCTGTGCGCCGAGGCCGGCGCGACCACCGTCCTCACCCCGCCCGGACGCGCCCCCGACCCCGACGAGCTCGCCGACGCCGTCCGGCGCGCCCACGCCCGCGAGGTCGTGCTGCTGCCCGGCGGCGCCGACCAGCGCGCGGCCGCGGCCGCCGCGGCCGAACGGGCCCGCGCCGACGGCGTCCGGGTCGCGGTGATCCCCACCCGGTCCGCGGTCCAGGGCCTGGCCGCCCTCGCCGTGCACGACCCGGAGGCCACCTTCGACGAGGACGTCGTCGCCATGACCGCGGCCGCCGGCGCCACCCGCTACGCGGAACTCGCCGTCGCCGAACGGCAGTCCTTCACCTCCGCCGGGATCTGCCAGGCCGGCGACGTGCTCGGGCTGATCGACGGCGACGTCGCCGTCATCGGCGCCGGCCTCGCCGACACCGCCGAGGCGGTCCTGGAGCGGATGCTCGGCTCCGGCGGCGAACTCGTCACCCTGGTCCTGGGACCCGAGGTGCCGGACGCCCTCGCCGAACGGCTGGAGGCCCACGTCCAGCACGGCCACCTGGCCGTGGACACCGTCGTCTACCGGGGCGGCCGCCACTCGGCGCCCCTGCTGATCGGGGTCGAATAGCCCTCTTGTCGGCGCCATGGTGTGCAATGAACACGTGCCCGCGCTCGACGAAGACCTCAAGAAGACGCTCGGCCCCGCCACCGCCAAGGTGCTGGCCGAGCAGCTCGGCCTGCACACGGCCCTGGACCTGCTCCACCACTACCCGAGGCGGTACGCCGAGCGCGGCGAGCTGACCTCGCTGGACGGGCTCGCCGACCAGCTCGACGAGCACGTCACCGTCGTCGCCCAGGTCGCCGACGCCCGCATCCTGACCTTCAACGGCGGCCGCGGCAAACGCCTGGAGGTGACCATCACCGACGGCAGCGGCCGGCTCCAGCTCGTGTTCTTCGGCGCGGGCGTGCACAAGCCGCACAAGGAGCTGCTGCCCGGCCGCCGCGCCATGTTCGCGGGCAAGGTGTCCCTGTTCAACCGCAAGCTCCAGCTGGCCCACCCCGCCTACGAGCCGCTCGGCGCCGACGCGGGCGAGTCCGACGCCGCCGCGGCCTTCGCCGGCAGGATCATCCCGATCTACCCGGCCTGCAAGCAGCTGGAGTCCTGGAAGATCGCCAAAGCCGTCGACGCCGTCCTGCCGCGCGCGGGCGAAGCCGTGGACCCGCTGCCGCCGGAGCTGCGCGAGGGCCGCGGACTGGTCCCGCTCCACGAGGCCCTGCTGAAGATCCACCGGCCGGGCGCGAAGGCCGACATCGAGGACGCCCGGCAGCGCCTGAAGTGGGACGAGGCCTTCGTCCTCCAGACCGCCCTGGCCCGCCGCCGGCACGCCGACTCCCAGCTCCCGGCCGTCCCCCGGCGCCCCGCCCCCGGCGGGCTGCTCGACACCTTCGACGCCAAGCTGCCCTTTACCCTCACCGAGGGCCAGCAGACCGTCTCCCGCGAGATCTTCGACGACCTCGCCACCGAACACCCCATGCACCGCCTCCTCCAGGGCGAGGTCGGCTCCGGCAAGACGCTGGTCGCGCTGCGGGCCATGCTCGCCGTCGTGGACTGCGGCGGGCAGGCCGCCATGCTCGCGCCCACCGAGGTCCTCGCCCAGCAACACCACCGCTCGATCACCGAGATGATGGGCGAGCTCGCCGAGGGCGGGATGCTCGGCGGGTCCGAGCAGGGCACCAAGGTCGTCCTCCTCACCGGCTCCATGGGCGCGGCCGCGCGCCGGCAGGCCCTGCTCGACCTGGTCACCGGCGAGGCGGGCATCGTCATCGGCACCCACGCCCTCATCGAGGACAAGGTCCAGTTCCACGACCTGGGCCTGGTCGTCGTCGACGAACAGCACCGCTTCGGCGTCGAGCAGCGCGACGCGCTTCGGGCGAAGGGGCACTCCCAGGGGGAAAAGCGGACGCCGCACCTGCTGGTGATGACCGCGACCCCGATCCCGCGCACCGTCGCGATGACCGTCTTCGGGGACCTGGAGACCTCCGTCCTCGACCAGCTGCCCGCCGGCCGCTCCCCGATCGCCACCCACGTCGTCCCCGCCAAGGACAAGCCGCACTTCCTCACCCGGGCCTGGGATCGGGTCCGCGAGGAGGTCGAGGCCGGCCACCAGGCGTACGTGGTCTGCCCCCGCATCGGCGACGACGCCGACCAGGCCGACCAGCGCAAGAAGAAGCCGTCCCCCGAGGACGAGAGCGAGAAGCGCCCGCCGCTGGCCGTCCTGGAGATCGCCGAGCAGCTGTCCCGCGGGCCCCTGGCCGGGCTGTCCGTCGAGGTGCTGCACGGCCGGATGGACCCCGCCGACAAGGACGACGTCATGCGGCGCTTCGCCGCCGGCGAGGTCCAGGTGCTGGTCGCCACCACCGTCATCGAGGTCGGCGTCAACGTCCCGAACTCCACCGTCATGGTGATCATGGACGCGGACCGGTTCGGGGTCTCCCAGCTCCACCAGCTCCGCGGCCGCGTCGGCCGCGGCTCGGCCCCCGGCCTGTGCCTGCTGGTCAGCGAGATGCACGAGGCGAGCCCGGCCCGGGCCCGGCTGGGCGCGGTCGCCGCCACGCTGGACGGCTTCGAGCTCTCCCGGATCGACCTCGAACAGCGCCGCGAGGGCGATGTCCTCGGCCAGGCCCAGTCGGGCGCGCGGTCCTCGCTGCGGATGCTCGCGGTCATCGAGGACGAGGAGGTCATCGCCCAGGCCCGCGAGGAGGCCACCCGCGTCGTCGCCGCCGACCCGGAGCTGGAGGGGCTTCCGGGCCTCCGGGGCGCCCTGGAGGCCCTGCTGGACGCCGAGCGGGAGCAGTACCTGGAGAAGGGCTGAGAGAAGGGCTGCGGGAAGGCCGGAAGAAGGGCTGCGGGAAGGCCGGAGGAAGGGCCGGGCAAGGCCGGGGCGAGGGCCGGGCGGAACCGCCGGAAGGCACGGCATATCGTGGAGGCGCTGTGATCGCCGTAGTGAAGGACCCCAGATGACCCGCGTGATCGCCGGCACCGCCGGCGGGCGACGGCTGGCCGTGCCCCCCGGCACCGGCACCCGGCCGACCTCGGACCGGATGCGCGAAGGCCTGTTCTCCACCTGGGAGTCGCTGCACGGCGTCCAGGGGGCCCGGGTGCTCGACCTGTACGCCGGCTCCGGCGCCGTCGGCCTGGAGGCCCTCTCCCGCGGCGCGGCGCACGCCCTGCTCGTCGAGGCCGACGCCAGGGCCGGCAAGGTGATCCGGGACAACATCAAGGCACTGGCCCTGCCCGGTGCCGAGTTCCGGGCCGGCAAGGCGGAGCAGATCGTCGCCGTACCCGCCGGCGGGGAGCCGTACGACGTGGTCTTCCTGGACCCCCCGTACGCCGTCGGCCACGCAGATCTTGGCGAGATCCTGCTCACACTCCGCGCCAACGGCTGGATCACGGACGATGCGCTCGTCACCGTGGAGCGCGGCACCAGGAGCGGCGCGTTCCCGTGGCCCGAGGGATTCGAGCCGCTCCGCTCCCGCAAGTACGGCGAGGGCACCCTGTGGTACGGCCGCGCCGCCTTCACCAGCGAAGAGTCATGATGACCGCTCCGGAGAGCAAGGGGACCAAGTTGCGCCGCGCCGTCTGTCCGGGGTCGTTCGACCCCATCACCAACGGACACCTCGACATCATCGGCCGGGCCTCCCGGCTGTACGACGTCGTCCACGTCGCCGTCATGATCAACCAGTCCAAGAAGGGGCTGTTCACCGTCGAGGAGCGGATCGAGCTGATCCGCGAGGCGACCGCCGGGTACGGCAACGTCGAGGTCGAGTCCTTCCACGGACTGCTCGTCGACTTCTGCAAGCAGCGCGACATCCCCGCCATCGTCAAGGGGCTGCGCGCCGTCAGCGACTTCGACTACGAGCTCCAGATGGCGCAGATGAACATGGGGCTCTCGGGCGTCGAAACGCTGTTCGTGCCCACCAACCCCACCTACAGCTTCCTGTCCTCCTCCCTGGTCAAGGAGGTCGCGGCCTGGGGCGGCGACGTCTCCCACCTGCTGCCCCCGCACGTGCACGCGGCACTGACCGCCCGGCTCGCCGAGCGCTGACCGGCTGACGGCGCGCCGGACCGTGTCCGGCGCCGCCCCGGTGGGCATACAGTCGACCCGTCCGTCTCGGGACCGTCCCGAGGCCGAGGAAGTGCGAGCCACCGTGGACGTGCAGAAGAAGCTCGACGGGATCGTCGCAGCCGTCGGCAGCGCCCGCTCCATGCCCATGTCGGCCTCCTGCGTGATCAACCGCGCCGAGCTGCTCGCCCTGCTCGACGAGGTCCGCCAGGCGCTGCCCGGCTCCCTGGCGCAGGCGCAGGAGCTCATCGGCGGCCGCGAGCAGATGGTCGAGGAGGCCCGGCGGGAGGCGGACCGGATCATCGAGTCCGCGCACGTCCAGCGCGGCACGCTGATCTCCGACACCGAGGTCGCCCGCCGCTCCCGGGACGAGGCGGACCGGATCCTGGCCGCGGCGCACCGGGAGGCGGCGGAGATCCGCGCGCAGGCCGACGACTACGTCGACAGCAAGCTCGCGAACTTCGAGGTCGTGCTCGCCAAGACCATCGGCTCGGTGGACCGCGGCCGCGAGAAGCTGCTGGGCCACGGGCCCGGGCTGGACGAGCACGGCCACCCGGACGCGGACGCCCCCGAGCCAGGCACCGACCCGGAGGACCGGCGGCGGCAGGCGGACGCGTACGTGGACGCCAAGCTGGCGACCTTCGAGGCGGTGCTGACCAAGACCCTGGAGGCCGTCGGCCGCGGCCGGCAGAAGCTGCTGGGCCAGGTGCCCACGGACGACCTGGGCGCCCACCTCGCCGCCCAGGACGCGGCCGGCGTGCCGCAGTCCCGGTCGGCGAGCGACGCGGACTTCCTGGCGGGCCTGGCCGAGCCGGCGCAGCCCCTCCGGGCCCCCGCCCCCGCCATCCCGGCGCAGGCAGCCGCGGAGCCCGCGTACGACGCGTACGGCTACGGGCAGCAGCCCGCCCTGCAGGACGGCTACCCCGCCGTCGGCAGCGGCTCCACCGGAGCGGCTTACCCCGTTGCAAGCAGCGGCTCCACCGGAGCGGCTTACCCCGCGCCCCCCTATGGGGACCCGTACGGGTACCAGCAGCAGCCCCCGGCCCAGCCGGACCCGTACGCGGCGGCCTACGGCGGGCAGCCGGACCCGTACGCGGCCTACGGGCAGCAGGGGGCGGTGCGCCCGCAGCAGGGGGCGCTCGACGAGACCAGCTTCTTCGACACGAGCATGATCAACCTGGACGAGCTGCGCAGGTACGAACAGGGCCGCTGAACCCGGATTGGGCTCAGGGCGGACGGCCGGGTATCCTGGCTGTTCGGTCGCGCGTATGCGTCGCGATCCATGCTGCCCTTGAGCGGCGGAATTCTTGATCTTCAGCGATCTGTGAAAGCAGGAACGGCCCTGAACACCCGCCTCGACCACCGCAACCCCCTCGTGTTCGACACGCACGAGCTGGGTCGGCGTCCTGGTGCCATGCAGCGGCTGTCCCGCGAGATCGCGGCTCCGGCGGACCTCGGTATCGCCGGTGTCATCGGAGTGCCGGAAGGCGCTCCGCTGGAGCTGGAACTCCGTCTGGAGTCGGTCATGGAAGGGGTGCTCGTCACAGGCACCGTCCGTGCATCGGCCGAAGGGGAGTGCGTAAGGTGTCTGGAGCCCGTCGGTCGCGAGATCGATGCGGACTTCCAGGAGATGTTCTCGTACCCTGACGCCGACGACCGGGGCCGCCTCAAAGCGGAGCCGGCCGACGACGCCGAGGACGACGAGGACACGCTCTACCTTGAGGACGGCTTGTTCGACCTCGAACCCGTGCTGCGCGACGCGGTGGTGCTCGCACTGCCGCTGCAGCCGGTGTGCCGGGAGGACTGTCTCGGACTGTGCCCGCAGTGCGGGGTCAGCCTGAACGAGGACCCGGAGCACCACCACGACGCCGTCGACATCCGTTGGGCGGCATTGCAGGAACTCGTCGGGACCGATCAGGACGGCGAGAAGGACAACATGAGCGGCACTGCATCTGACGACGTTCAGAGCGCCGCCGAGAAGCAGGAGAAGTAGCCGTGGCTGTTCCGAAGCGGAAGATGTCGCGCAGCAACACGCGCCACCGCCGGTCGCAGTGGAAGGCTGCGGTCCCCACCCTGGTTTCGTGCGAGCGCTGCCAGGAGCCGAAGCAGCAGCACATCGCGTGCCCGAGCTGCGGCACCTACAACAAGCGCCAGGTCCTCGAGGTCTGAGCGGCTGGTGAGAGGCGCAATGTCTGAGCTGTCCAACGCTGAAGAGCAGGCAGACAGTAAGAACGCGGCCTCGTCCCACACGCTTCTGGAAGGGCGGCTCGGGTATCGACTCGAGTCCGCCCTTCTGGTGCGTGCACTGACCCACCGCTCGTACGCATACGAGAACGGCGGCCTGCCCACGAACGAGCGCCTGGAGTTCCTCGGAGACTCCGTCCTCGGACTGGTGGTCACGGACACGCTGTACAACACCCACCCCGACCTGCCGGAAGGCCAGCTGGCCAAACTGCGGGCCGCGGTGGTCAACTCGCGTGCTCTGGCGGAAGTGGGTCGCGGCCTCGATCTCGGCTCCTTCATCCGGCTCGGCCGGGGCGAAGAGGGCACGGGCGGCCGGGACAAGGCCTCCATCCTCGCCGACACCCTCGAAGCGGTGATCGGCGCGGTCTACCTCGACAAGGGCCTCGAAGCGGCCTCGGAGCTGGTGCACCGGCTCTTCGACCCGCTGATCGAGAAGTCCTCGAACCTCGGGGCCGGCCTGGACTGGAAGACCAGCCTCCAGGAACTGACGGCCGCCGAAGGCCTTGGCGTGCCCGAGTACCTGGTCACCGAGACCGGTCCGGACCACGAGAAGACCTTCACCGCTGCCGCCCGCGTCGGTGGTGTCTCGTACGGCACCGGAACCGGTCGCAGCAAGAAGGAAGCGGAACAGCAGGCGGCCGAGTCCGCATGGCGCGGCATCCGTGCCGCTGCGGACGAGCGGAAGGCCGCGGAAGCCGCAGCCTCCGACGGAGCACCGGCCGCGGCCGGTGACGGCGGGGCGCCGACCCCCGCCGGTCCGGCGCCGAAGGCCTGACCCTTCCTTCCGATCCCCCCGCGGATCATCCCGCCCGCCCCTGCCGGAACAGGGGCGGGCGGTTCTGCGTTTGACGGTGTGACGGGGAGCGCGCCGGGGGCGGGCGGCCGGCCGGTAGGCTCGCGGCGGAGACCCGAAGAGCCGTACCCCACCGGAGGAACACCGTGCCCGAGCTGCCCGAGGTCGAAGTGGTGCGGCGGGGCCTGGAGCGCTGGGTGGCCGGGCGGACCGTCGACGCCGTCGAGGTGCTGCACCCGCGCGCCGTGCGCCGGCACCCGGCGGGCGGGGCCGACTTCGCGGCGCGGCTGGCCGGCCGGACCATCGGCGTGCCGCAGCGGCGCGGGAAGTACTTGTGGCTGCCTCTGGAGGGGCGGGACCTGTCGGTCCTCGGCCACCTCGGCATGAGCGGGCAGCTGCTGGTGCAGCCCGAGGACGCCCCCGACGAGAAGCACCTGCGCATCCGCCTCCGCTTCAAGGACGGTGCGGGCACCGAGCTCCGCTTCGTCGACCAGCGCACCTTCGGCGGGCTCTCCCTCCACGACACCACGGCCGACGGGCTGCCCGACGTCATCGCGCACATCGCCCGGGACCCGCTGGACCCCCTCTTCGACGAGGACGCCTACCACCGCGCGCTGCGGGCCAAGCGGACCACCGTCAAGCGGGCCCTGCTCGACCAGTCCCTGATCAGCGGGGTCGGCAACATCTACGCCGACGAGGCCCTGTGGCGGTCCCGGCTGCACTACGAGCGAGCCACGGCCGCCCTCACGCGCCCGCGGAGCACGGAACTCCTCGGCCACGTCCGGGACGTGATGAACGCGGCCCTCGCCGTCGGCGGTACCAGCTTCGACAGCCTCTACGTCAACGTGAACGGCGAGTCGGGCTACTTCGACCGCTCGCTGGACGCCTACGGGCGCGAGGACGAGCCCTGCCGGCGCTGCGGCACCGCGATACGGCGGCGCCCCTGGATGAACCGGTCCAGCTACTTCTGCCCGCGCTGTCAGCGGCCGCCGCGCGTGGCGTCGTAGGACTCCCGGGCGGTCAGCACCTGCGGCATGCTGCCCTCCAGGAAGTGGATGAGGGCCAGCAGCCGGTCGGCCACCTCGATGCCGAGCGGCGTCAACTCGTAGTCGACGCGCGGCGGGTTGGTGGGCTGCGCCTCCCGGTGGACGATGCCGTCGCGCTCCAGCGCCTGGAGGGTCTGCGACAGCATCTTCTCGCTGACGCCGTCCACCTTGCGGCGCAGCTCGTTGAAACGGCAGGAGCCGTCGCGCAGGGCGCCGACCGTGAGGCTGCCCCAGCGGCCGGTGACGTGCTCCAGGGTCTCCCGGGACGGGCAGGCCCGGGCGAAGGCGTCGAACGGCAGTGCTGTCGTCTCCATGCGGCCAGCTTAACCGCGCGCAGCGCTTGCGGACAGGTTGCGCTGTCGTGCGGTAAGCGCCCGGCCGCCGTGCGGCCGGCCGCCGCTCAGAAGCCGAAGTCCTGGGTCCACCAGGGTCCGCCGGCCGCGAGGTACACGCCGACGCCGAGGGTGCGGAACTCGCAGTTGAGGATGTTGGCCTTGTGGCCGGGGCTGTTCATCCACGCGTTCATCGCGGCCTGGGCGTCGCCCTGGCCGCGGGCTATGTTCTCGCCGCCGATGCCGGAGATGCCCGCGTTCGCGGCCCGGTTCCACGGCGTGTTGCCGTCGGGGTCGGTGTGGTCGAAGAAGCCGCGGAGGGCCATGTCCTTGCTGAACGCCCCGGCCAGCGCCGCGAGCGGCGGGTTTGCCCGTACCGGACCGCAGCCGGCCTGTGCCCGCACCTGGTTGACCAGCGTCACCACGGCGGCCTCCTCCGCGGAGTGGCCGTCGTCGGGTGTGCGCGCCGGGGCGGCGGGCGGCTTGGGTGCGGCCGGCTTGGGCGCGGCCGGCTTCGGGGCGGCCGGCTTCGGGGCGACGGGCTGGGGCGCGGGCTGCTGCGGAGCGGCCGGCTTGGGCGCGTCCGGCTTGGGCGCGTCCGGCTTGGGCGCGTCCGGCTGGGGAGCGGCCTGCTTCGGAGCGGCGCTCTTCTCCGGCGCCGGGGCCGATGCGGACGGGGAAGGAGAGGCGGACGTGCTCGGCGAGGCCGACGGCGAGGGGGAGGCCGACGGCGAGGGGGAGCCGGACGGCGAGGCGGTGGCCGTGTCGGGGGTGCGGCCGGACAGGTTGGCGAGGCCACCCTGCTGCTCGACCGGGGCGACGGCCCCGGCGGTGCCCGCGGGCCTCGCCTCCGTGCGGTCGGCCGCGGAGCCGGCCGCGGTGACCCCCACGTAGGGGAAGGAGGAGCCCACCGGTACCACGCCGGTGGTGACGGCGGCCGTGGCCAGGACCACGGCCACGGCGCCACCCAGCAGGCCGGCGTGCGCGGCGGTGCGGCGCCTGTCGACGCGGTGCGGCGCCGCGGGAAGTCGGTGGCGACCCATCGGTCCTGCCTTCCTACAAGTCCAAGATCATCCTTTGTGCACCCAAATGGGTGAGTTCATTGCTGCGTGACTGTACCGTCCCGGTGCCCGGGGGCGATGCCCTCCGTGATCGACCTCCCGGTTAGCGTTCACGCATGAACGAAGATGTCCGCCTGACCGCCTGGGTGCGCGGCCGTGTACAGCGCGTGGGCTTCCGCTGGTTCACCAGGGCCAATGCGCTGGAGATCGGCGGGCTCGTCGGCTTCGCGCTCAACCTCGACGACGGTCGAGTGCAGGTGGTGGCCGAAGGTCAACGTGAGAATTGCCACCGGCTGCTCGACTGGCTGCGCTCCGCCGACACGCCCGGGAGGGTCGACGGGGTGACGGAAATCTGGGGGACCCCGCGCGGCGGTTACGACGACTTCGCGATCAGGTGAGCGCTCGGATGACCATGTACTGATCACATCTCCGGACCTCGCACACCGTGCCGGATCTGCGCGTTCGTCCTGCGCGCGTTGCCGGAGGCGCGGAACCGTGGAACGCTCGAAGGTGCGGACGATCTCCACGCCCCTTGGGAGAGCCGGGCGGCCCGCCGATACGGGGCGTGATCGTGTTGACCGTCAAACTTTTTGGTGAGACGCTGGAAGCCCCGCGCACCTGAGCTGTTTGGCAGTGATGGAGTAGTAAGCGCAGTGACTGGCCGTCGCTGTCGGACATCCGCGGGTGCGATTCCCTCACGACCCACACCGCTTCGGTCGGTCACTCAGTGTGGAGGACCATCCATCATGGCAAAGGCGCTTCTCGGTTACGTCGGCGGTTCCGACCCGCGACTCCTCGCCGAGATGCGACGGCTTCAGCAGCGCGTCCAGGACCTTGAGTCCGAGCTCGTACGGATTCAGTCCGAAAACGACGCGCTGAACGCGGCCGCCGCTCAGCACGGAGACTCGCTGCTGGACCGCATCGACATCGACGTACCCCAGGCGGAGCCTGCGCTCACCTGATCCGCGCTCACTCGTCGCTCGATTCCAGCCCCGCACGATCTGCAAGGGACGCTTCGGCGTCCCTTCTTTCTTTTGCGGAGCCGAATTCCTTGACGTCACTTGTGCCCTGCACCTTCATGGGTGAAACCGAAAGCGACAGGTAGAGTCCGGCGGCGTGCACCTCAAGTCCCTGACCCTGCGAGGCTTCAAGTCCTTCGCGTCCGCCACCACCCTGCGTTTCGAGCCCGGCATCACCTGCGTGGTGGGCCCCAACGGCTCCGGAAAGTCCAACGTGGTGGACGCGCTGTCCTGGGTCATGGGGGAGCAGGGCGCCAAGTCCCTGCGCGGCGGGAAGATGGAGGACGTCATCTTCGCCGGGACGACCGGGCGGCCGCCGCTCGGGCGCGCCGAGGTCTCGCTGACCATCGACAATTCCGACGGCGCCCTGCCGATCGACTACGCCGAGGTCACCATCACCCGGATCATGTTCCGCGGCGGCAGCAGCGAATACCAGATCAACGGCGACACCTGCCGGCTGCTCGACATCCAGGAACTGCTCTCCGACTCCGGCATCGGCCGCGAGATGCACGTCATCGTCGGCCAGGGCCAGCTGGACTCCGTCCTGCACGCCGACCCGGGCGGCCGCCGCGCCTTCATCGAGGAGGCGGCCGGCGTCCTCAAACACCGCAAGCGCAAGGAGAAGGCGCTGCGGAAACTGGACGCGATGCAGGCCAACCTGGCGCGCGTCCAGGACCTCACCGACGAGCTGCGCCGCCAGCTCAAACCGTTGGGGCGGCAGGCCGCGGTGGCCCGGCGGGCGGCCGTGATCCAGGCCGACCTGCGGGACGCCCGGCTGCGGCTGCTCGCCGACGACCTCGTCGCGCTGCGCACCGCCCTGGCTGCGGAGATCGCCGACGAGGCGGCGCTGAAGGAACGCAAGGAGGCCGCCGAGGCCCAGCTCGCCGAGGCGCTGCGGCGGGAGGCGGAGCTGGAGGAAACGGTGAGCCGGCTCACGCCGCGGCTCCAGCGGGCGCAGCAGACCTGGTACGAGCTCTCGCAGTTGGCCGAACGGGTGCGCGGCACGGTGTCCCTGGCCGAGGCCCGGGTCACGTCGGCCACCGCTCCCGCCGAGGAGGAGCGGCGCGGCCGCGACCCCGAGGACATGGAGCGCGAGGCGGCGCGGATCCGCGAGCAGGAGGCGGAGCTGACGGCGGCTCTGGAGGCGGCCTCCCGCGCCCTGGAGGACACGGTCGAGCACCGCGCCGAGCTGGAGCGGGCCCTCGCCGAGGAGGAGCGGCGGCTGCGGGACGCGGCGCGGGCCCTCGCCGACCGGCGCGAGAACCTGGCCCGGCTGACGGGGCGGCTGGGCGCGGCCCGGTCCCGGGCCGGGGCGGCGCAGGCCGGGATCGACCGGCTGGTGGCGGCCCGCGAGGAGGCGGAGCAGCGGGCGGGTGCCGCGCAGGCGGAGTACGAGGCGCTGGCCGAGGAGGTCGGCGGGCTCGACGAGCCGGAGGAGGACGGCGCGTACGAGGCCGCGAGGGCGGAGCTGGCGGCCGCGGAGACCGCCCTGGCGGCGGCACGGGACGCGGCCACCGCCGCCGAGCGCTCCCGGGCGGCGGTCGCGGCCCGCCGGGACGCGCTGGCGCTCGGGCTGCGCCGCAAGGACGGCACCGGGGCGGTGCTCGCCGCGAAGGAGCGGCTGGCCGGACTCCTCGGCCCGGCCGCGGAACGGCTGACGGTGACCCCGGGCCACGAGGCCGCCGTCGCCGCGGCCCTCGGCGCCGCGGCGGACGCCGTGGCGGTGGCCTCGCCGGGCGCCGCCGCCGAAGCCATCCGCCACCTCCGCGCATCGGACGCAGGCCGCGCCGCCTTCCTGATCACCCCCGCCCCGGCCGCCGCCCCGGACCGGGCCACCCCTGCTTCGGGCGCGGCTGCTGAGGCGCCCCCGCCGGATGGACCCGGTGGCGGGATGCCGGGGACGCCGGGGATGCCGGGGATGCCGGGGACGCTGGGAATGCCGGGGATTCCGGGTCCGGACGCGGCTGCGGCTGCGCCGGCCTCGGATGCCGCCTTTTCGGCGCCCGCCGTGGACGCGCCCGGCGGCCGGACCGCCGGTGGGCCGGGGACGCCCGTGGCCGAGGTGGTGCGGGGGGAGCCCGGGCTGGTGCGGGCCGTGGCGCGGGTGCTGCGGGAGTACGTCGTCGTCCCGACGCTGGAGGAGGCCGAGGCGCTGGTTGCGGCGCAGCCCGACGCCGTGGCCGTCACCCTCGACGGCGACGTGCTCGGGGCGCACCACGCGCACGGCGGTTCCGCGGCCGCCCCCAGCCTGATCGAGGTGCAGGCGGCCGTCGACGAGGCGGCCGCCGAGCTGGACCGGCTGGACGGGCAGTGCAAGGAGCTCGGCGAGGCCCAGGAGGCCGCGCGGGAGCTGCGCCGCGGGCTCGCGGCCCGGGTCGAGGAGGCCGGTGAGCGGCGCCGTGCCGCGGAGCAGGCCCGGGCCGGGGTGGCCCAGCAGCTCGGGCGGCTCGCCGGGCAGGCCAAGGGCGCCGCGGGTGAGGCGGAGCGTACGGCGGCCGCGGCGGCCAAGGCGCAGGAGGCGCTGGAGCAGGCGCTGGCCGAGGTGGAGGAGTGCGCCGAACGGCTCGCCGCCGCCGAGGCGATGCCGGTGGAGCAGGAGCCGGACACCGCCGTGCGCGACCGGCTCGCCGCCGACGGGGCCAATGCCCGGCAGACCGAGATGGAGGCCCGCCTCCAGCTGCGTACCCACGAGGAGCGGGTCAAGGGCCTGGCCGGCCGGGCCGACGCCCTCGACCGCGGCGCCCGCGCCGAGCGCGAGGCGCGGGCGCGGGCCGAGCGCCGCCGCCGGCGGCTGCAGTACGAGGCGGGGGTGGCCCGGGCCGTCGCCGACGGCGCCCGCCAGCTCCTCGCGCACCTCGACGTCTCCCTGGGCCGCGCCGAGCAGGAGCGTGCCGCCGCCGAGCAGGCGAAGGCGCTGCGCGAGCGGGAGCTCGCCGAGGCGCGGGGCCGCGGCCGGGACCTCAAGGGCGAACTGGACAAGCTCACCGACTCCGTCCACCGCGGGGAGGTCCTCGGGGCCGAGAAGCGGCTGCGCATCGAGCAGGTGGAGGGCCGGGCCCTGGAGGAGTTCGGGGTCGAGTCCGCGGCCCTCGTCGCCGAGTACGGGCCCGACCAGCCGGTGCCGCCGAGCCCGCCCGCGGAGGGGGAGGAGCTTCCCGCGGACCCGGAGCACCCCCGCAACCGGCCCGGGCCGTACGTCCGCGCACAGCAGGAGAAGCGGCTGAAGGCCGCCGAGCGCGCCCACCAGCAGCTCGGCAAGGTGAACCCGCTCGCACTGGAGGAGTTCGCGGCGCTGGAGGAGCGCCACAGGTTCCTCAGCGAGCAGCTCGAAGACCTCCGCAAGACCCGCGCCGACCTGCTCCAGGTGGTTCGCGAGGTCGACGAGCGCGTGCAGCAGGTCTTCACCGAGGCCTACCGGGACACCGCCCGGGAGTTCGAGGGGGTCTTCGCGCGGCTGTTCCCCGGCGGCGAGGGCCGGCTCGTCCTCACCGACCCCGACAACATGTTGACCACGGGCGTCGACGTGGAGGCCCGGCCGCCGGGCAAGAAGGTCAAGCGGCTGTCGCTGCTCTCCGGCGGCGAGCGGTCGCTGACCGCGGTCGCCCTGCTGGTGTCCATCTTCAAGGCCCGGCCGAGCCCGTTCTACGTGATGGACGAGGTCGAGGCGGCGCTCGACGACACCAACCTCCAGCGGCTGATCCGGATCATGCAGGAGCTCCAGGAGAGCTCGCAGCTGATCGTCATCACGCACCAGAAGCGGACGATGGAGGTCGCCGATGCCCTCTACGGCGTATCCATGCAGGGCGACGGTGTCTCCAAGGTGATCAGCCAGCGGCTGCGCTGACTCCCCTTCACTTCAAGAAGTGAATGTCCTGCCCTCTGGGCTCTCGCGCTATCTCGGGACATCCTCCCTGCCGTGGAGTTCCTCTCGCGCTATTGACTTCAAGAACTGAACACATAAGCTCGCTCCGCCGCCCTATCCATTCGAGTGGTGCCGGATCTTCGGCTGTGCGCCACTGGTAGCACCACCCCACCCACACCCGCCCGCCGCCGCAGCCGGGCACGCAGGAGCACACCTTGAGCAGCAGCAGGAGCGCAGCGCCGCCGCCGCCCGCGAGCAGCGGGCGCGCCGCCCGCCCCGACCACCTCGGGCACGTCGTCTTCATCACCGCCGCCGCCGCGATGGGCGGCTTCCTCTTCGGCTACGACAGCGCCGTGATCAACGGCGCCGTCGAGGCGATCCGGGACCGGTTCGACATCGGCTCCGAGGCGCTGGCACAGGTGATCGCCGCCGCGCTGATCGGCTGCGCGATCGGCGCGGCCACCGCGGGCCGGATCGCCGACCGGATCGGCCGCATCCGGTGCATGCAGATCGCGTCGGTCCTGTTCGCCGCCAGCGCGATCGGCTCGGCCCTGCCGTTCGCCCTGTGGGACCTGGCCGTGTGGCGGGTCATCGGCGGCTTCGCCATCGGCATGGCCTCCGTCATCGGCCCGGCCTACATCGCCGAGGTCTCTCCGGCGGCGTACCGGGGCCGGCTGGCCTCCTTCCAGCAGGCCGCCATCGTCATCGGCATCGCCATCTCCCAGCTCGTCAACTGGGGCATCCTCAACATGGCCGGCGGCGAGCAGCGCGGAGAGCTCGGCGGGCTCGAAGCCTGGCAGTGGATGCTGGGCGTGATGGTCATCCCGGCCCTGCTCTACGGCCTGCTGTCCTTCGCCATCCCCGAGTCCCCGCGGTTCCTGATCTCGGTGGGCCGCACCGAGCAGGCCAAGAAGGTCCTCACCGAGGTCGAGGGCTCCGGCATCGACACCGACGTGCGTGTGGCCGAGATCGACCGCGCCATGCGCTCCGAGCACAAGTCCACCTTCAAGGACCTCCTCGGCGGCCGCTTCGGCCTGCTGCCCATCGTCTGGGTCGGCATCGGCCTGTCGGTCTTCCAGCAGCTCGTCGGCATCAACGTGATCTTCTACTACAGCTCCTCGCTGTGGCAGTCCGTCGGCATCGACCCGAGCAGCTCGTTCTTCTACTCGTTCACCACGTCGATCATCAACATCGTCGGCACCGTGATCGCCATGGTCTTCGTCGACCGGATCGGCCGCCGGCCCCTCGCCCTGATCGGCTCGGCCGGCATGGCCGTCTCCCTCGGAGCCGCCGCCTGGGCGTTCTCGTACAAGACCGAGACCGGCGGCGAGATCTCCATCCCGGAGACCCAGGGCACCGTCGCCCTCCTCGCCGCCCACTCCTTCGTGCTCTTCTTCGCCCTCTCCTGGGGCGTGGTGGTGTGGGTGCTCCTCGGCGAGATGTTCCCCAACCGGATCCGCGCCGCGGCGCTCGGCGTCGCCGCGGCCGCCCAGTGGGTCGCCAACTGGCTCGTCACCGTCACCTTCCCGACGCTGTCGGACTGGAACCTGTCCGGCGCCTACATGATCTACACCGGCTTCGCCCTGCTCTCGATTCCGTTCGTCCTCAAGTGGGTGCCGGAGACGAAGGGCAAGGCGTTGGAGGAGATGGGGTAACCACCCCCGCCAACAACCCCCACTCCTCTCGCACCGGGTGCTGCCCCGGCTCAGTCCCTGAGCCGGGGCAGCACCTGTTCGCACAGCAGGTGCAGGCTGCGCCAGCCCTCGTCCGGCGGCATCCCGCCGCACAGCGGGTGCAGCACCAGGTTCCCCGCCCCGCCCGCCGCCCGGGCGTACGCGACCGCCTCGTCCGGGGTCAGCACCCGGTACACGCCCTCCGCGCGCAGCTCCTCCACCGTCCGCGCGCGCGACCGCACCGCGCTGCGGATCTCCTTCGACTGCCAGGACGCGTACGTGCCCGCCTCGTGCAGGAAGCAGCCGCCGTACTCCGCCCACACCCGGTCCGGGTCCGCGGCGATGTGCAGCAGCGGCGTCTCGGCCGCCGGCATCAGGCAGAAGCCCTCCGTGCCGTACTCCGCCAGCCGCGCCGTGTAGTACGCCTGGAGCTCCGGCAGGTGCGCGCTCGGGAAGAACGGCAGCCCGAACCGGGCCGCGCGGCGCGCCGCGGCCCGCGAGCTGCCCCCGACCAGCAGCACCGGGTGCGGCCGGGTGAACGGCGCCGGGGTCACCCGCACCGTGCGGCCGCGGAAGCGGAACGGCTCGCCCGTCCATGCCGCGAGCAGCGTTTCCAGCAGCTCGTCCTGGAGCCGGCCGCGCCGGCCCCAGTCGACGCCGTGCTGCTCGTACTCCTCGGGCCGGTAGCCGATCCCCGCGACGGTGACGAGCCGGCCGCCGCTCAGCAGGTCCAGGACGGCGATGTCCTCGGCCAGCCGCAGCGGGTCGTGCAGCGGGCCGATGACCGCCGAGACGGTGACGGAGATCCGCCGGGTGGCGCCGAGGACCGCGCCCGCGAAGGCGAACGGCGAGGGCAGCCAGTTGTTGTCCGTGCCGTGGTGCTCCTCGGTCTGGACGGTGTCGACGCCGCGGCCGTCCGCGTACCGCGCCATCTCCAGGGCGGCCCGGTAGCGGGCGGACAGGCTCCCGGGGGTGCCGTGCGGATCGACGAGGTTGAACCGGGCCACGGTGACGGGCATGAGGAAGGTCCCCCTTCGCCGGATGCGGGTGAGCGGGCGAAGGGGGACGGTAGCTGACCGGCCGTCAGTTGGACAGGGCCGTGTCCGGGAGAGGGCCGTATGCGGGGGAGGGGCGGGTCCGGGGGAGGGGCGGGTCAGCCGGACAGGGACGCCGTCCGCTCCGGCCGCCCGGCCTCCGCCTCCGGCCGCTCGCCGTCCGCGGCCGCCGGCTCCGCCTGCGGGGTGCGCGGCAGTACGGCGTACAGCGCGCCGGAGGTGAGGATGCCGGCCGCCCAGCCCAGGCCGTTCGCGCCGATCCAGGTGTCGGCGAGGGGACCCGCGAACCAGTCGACCCGCGTGAAGAGCAGCCCCACCGCGAGGGCCGCACCCCACGCCGCCATGGCCTGCCAGGCGTACCCGCCCCGGTACCAGTAGGCGCTGGTGCGCGAGGTGTCCAGCAGCGCGGCCCCGTCGTAGGACGTCCGGCGCAGCATGTCCACGCCGAAGACGCCGATCCACGCGGAGAAGGCCACCGCCAGCAGCGTCAGGAAGGAGATGAACGAGCCGAAGAAGCTGGTGGCGACGACCATCAGCAGGAAGCCGAAGACCAGGCTGATCGCCGCGTTGACGCTGACCGCGGCCGCGCGCGGCACCTTGATGCCGAGGGTCTGCGCGGTGAACCCGGCCGAGTACATCGACATCGAGTTGATCAGCAGCATGCCGACCAGCGCGATCAGCAGGTACGGGACCGCGATCCAGGCGGGCAGCAGGCGCCCGATGAAGGAGACCGGGTCCTGCGCGGAGGCCAGGTCCGGCGTCCCGACCGCCATGACCGCGCCCATCAGCACCATCGGGATGACGACGACGGCCGCACCGCCGACGGTGGTGCCGACCACCCCCCTGGTGGAGGCCGTGCGCGGCAGGTAGCGGGTGAAGTCCGGGCCGGACGGCACCCAGCTGATGCCGCCGGCGGCGATGGTGCCGATGCCCGCGACCATCATCGCGGTGGAGCCCGCCGGCTTGCCGAACACCGCGGACCAGTCGGTCCCGGCGACCAGCCAGCCCAGCACCAGCAGGCTGAACGCGCCGAACAGGTACGTCGACCAGGTCGAGCAGACGCGCAGCGCGCTGATGCCGAGCCCGGACACCAGGAAGGTGCAGCCGACGAACAGCAGCAGGGTGACCACGATCAGCGCGGTGTTCTTCTGCACGCCGAACAGCAGGTCCAGCACCGTCAGCAGGGCGAACGCGCCGCTGACCGCGTTGATCGTCTCCCAGCCCCAGCGGGCGATCCAGATCAGCGTCCCGGGGAAGAGGTTGCCGCGCTGCCCGAACACCGCCCGCGACAGCGCCATGCCGGGCGCGCCGCCGCGCCGGCCGGCGATCGAGATCAGGCCCACGAGCCCGTACGAGACGACGGGGGCGGTCACCGCGACGACCAGCACCTGCCAGATGTTCAGCCCGTTGGAGATCACCAGCCCGGCGCCCATGGTCAGCAGCAGCACGCTGATGTTGGCGGCGACCCAGGTGGGGAAGAGCTCGCGGACCCGGCCGGTGCGCTCCTCGTCGGGTACGGGTTCCAGACCGCGGGTCTCTATCGCGCCGTCGGCGGACTCGGCAGGCATACGTGCTCCGATGGGGTGATGTGCAGAGAGTCACCCATCATCGTCGTTTTCGCCTGAAAGGTACAAACGGCGGCGGATGGCCGGAGACGGGGACGGGCCGGACGCGGCCGCGGCGCAGCCGCGGCCCGAGCCGGGATGCCCCGGGCCCGGCGACCGGGTCACGCATACTGAGTTTCGCTATGGACATCCTCATCATTGCTCTACTCATCGCCCTGGTCGCGGTCGTCGTGGCCGGCGGGCTCGTGGTCGGCAGCCGCAAGAAGAAGCAGCTGCCGCCCCCGGCGCCGCCGAGCACGCCGACCATCACTGCCCCGCCCGCCGAACCGCAGGTGGGGGAGGACGCCGCCACGACGGCGGAAGAGCCGCGCCGCACGATCGAGGAGGTCGTACTCCCCGAGGCGGAGGCGGCGGCCCCTGCGGCCCCCGAGGCGCCGGTCGTCCCGGCCCAGACCGCTCCCCCCGCCCCCGAGATCGAGGTGCCCGAGCCCACCGCCGGCCGCCTGGTCCGGCTCCGCGCACGGCTCGCGCGCTCGCAGAACTCCCTCGGCAAGGGGCTGCTCACGCTGCTGTCCCGCGAGCACCTCGACGAGGACACCTGGGAGGAGATCGAGGAGACCCTCCTCATCGCCGACGTCGGTGTCGTCCCCACCCAGGAGCTGGTCGACCGGCTCCGCGAGCGGGTGCGGGTCCTCGGCACCCGCACCCCGGCCGATCTGCGCGCCCTGCTGCGCGAGGAGCTGCTGACCCTGATCGGCACCGACCTCGACCGCGCCGTGAAGACGGAGAGCGGCACCGACACCCCCGGCGTGGTGATGGTCGTCGGCGTCAACGGCACCGGCAAGACCACCACCACCGGCAAGCTCGCCCGCGTCCTCGTCGCCGACGGCCGCAGCGTCGTGCTCGGCGCGGCCGACACCTTCCGCGCCGCCGCCGCGGACCAGCTCCAGACCTGGGGCGAGCGGGTCGGTGCGCGCACCGTGCGCGGCCCCGAGGGCGGCGACCCCGCCTCGATCGCCTTCGACGCGGTCAAGGAGGGCATCGCCGAGAGCGCCGACGTGGTGCTCATCGACACCGCCGGCCGCCTGCACACCAAGACCGGCCTCATGGACGAGCTCGGCAAGGTCAAGCGCGTCGTGGAGAAGCACGGCCCGCTGGACGAGGTCCTGCTCGTCCTCGACGCGACCACCGGGCAGAACGGCCTCACCCAGGCCCGCGTCTTCGCCGAGGTCGTGGACATCACCGGCATCGTGCTCACCAAGCTCGACGGCACCGCCAAGGGCGGCATCGTCGTCGCCGTGCAGCGCGAGCTCGGCGTCCCGGTCAAGCTCGTCGGCCTCGGCGAGGGTCCGGACGACCTGGCGCCCTTCGAGCCGGAGGCCTTCGTCGACGCCCTGATCGGCGACTGAGCCCCCGTACGCACGCCGACGCCCCCGCGTTCCGCCCGGAACGCGGGGGCGCTGCCGTTCGCGCCGGGAGCGGGCGCGGCCGGTACGGCGGGCCCGGCGGGCCGGCCGGGCACGGCCGCGGGGCTACCGCCGCAGCCGGTGGCAGATGTACGCGAGCGTGCCCAGCAGGAGCCGGGCCTGCGGCGGGCCGTCTGCGGAGTCGAGGGCGGGCGGGCGCAGCCAGCCGACGGGGCCGAGGCCGGCGTAGTCGGACGGCGGAGCGGTCACGAAGGAGCCCTGCCCCAGGGCGCGCAGGTCCAGGTCGGCGTCGTCCCAGCCCATCCGGTAGAGCAGCTGCGGAAGGCCGGCCGCCGCGCCGGGGGCCACGAAGAACTGGGCCCGGCCGTCCGGGGTCGCGGTGACCGGCCCGAGCGGCAGGCCCATCCGCTCCAGCCGGACCAGCGCCCGGCGTCCGGCCTCCTCCGACACCTCGATGACGTCGAAGCCGCGGCCCACCGGCAGCAGGACCGCCGCGCCCGGGTACTCGCCCCAGGCCGCGGTGACCTCGTCCAGGGTGGCGCCCGCTCTGACGGTGGGGGCGAGCGGCAGGGGGTGCGCGCCCGGCGCGGGGCAGTCCGTGCGGCCGCAGGAGCAGGCGCGGGCGGGTGCCGCGGCCCGGGCGCCGGGGACCGCGTCCCAGCCCCACAGTCCGGTGTACTCCGCCACCGCCGTGCACTCCGACGTCCGCCCGCGGCGCCGGGCGCCGGAGCGGAATTCCTTGGTGCTGCGGCTGCTGCCGATCGTGAAGCCCATGCCCATGCCCCCTCCAACGGGTTGGATGCGCCGGTGGTTACGACGTCGGCGGGTGCGGGCCGAGCCCGGTTTCCGGCGGTACGCCCGGCGCACTCCTCGCCGCGCGCGCCCCGAGCGCACTCCCGTCCAACCGATCACTTTTGGCTCGCTGCCCAGTGAATCGCGCCTGGCGGGTGGCTTCTCCGAACGAAGGGGTGGCGAATGGTGGCGTTTCAACGATCGGGCTCGCCCCGGGGGTGATCGTAGGATTACTTTCGGTGCACGAACCCGAACGGCGGACCCGGATGTGGTTATGCCGGAGGCAAGGCGTGAAGGACCTGTGAAGGTCCCCGGCGGCGCCCGCCGCCCCGGCCAGGGTTTCGTGAGAACAGACTGAGCGGATGGGGGCGTTCCAGTGAGCGGCAACGGCGCAAGCGGAACGAGCGGAGAACCGGACCTCCCGGGCCCGGTCGCCCGCAACGAACAGCTGACTTCCTGGTTCGTGCGCAGCGGCTGGTCCAAGGGCGAACTCGCCCGCCAGGTGAACCGGCGCGCCCGGCAGATGGGCGCCCACCACATCAGCACGGACACCTCCCGGGTGCGCCGCTGGCTCGACGGCGAACAACCCCGCGAACCCGTCCCGCGCATCCTGTCCGAGCTGTTCTCCGAACGGTTCGGCTCGGTCGTCGCCATCGAGCAGCTCGGCCTGCGCACCGCCCACCAGACCCCCTCCGTCTCCGGCGTGGACCTGCCCTGGGCCGGCCCGCAGACCGTCGAACTGCTCGGCGAGTTCTCCCGCAGCGACCTGATGCTCGCCCGCCGCGGCTTCCTCGGGACCTCGCTCGCCCTCTCCGCCGGCCCCGCCCTCATCGAGCCCATGCAGCGCTGGCTCGTCCCGGCCCCGGCCGCCGACCCGGCCGCCCGCGAGCCCGGCTCCGGCGGCGCACTGAGCGGCCACCGCCCGCCCCGGCTGTCCGGACCGGAACTCGACCTCCTCGAATCCACCACCGTGATGTTCCGCCAGTGGGACGCCCAGTGCGGCGGCGGACTGCGCCGCAAGGCCGTCGTGGGCCAGCTCCACGAGGTCACCGACCTGCTCCAGGAGACCCACCCGGCCCCCGTCATGCGGCGGCTGTTCAAGGTCGCCGCCGAACTCGCCGAACTCGCCGGCTGGATGAGCTACGACGTCGGCCTGCACCCCACCGCGCAGAAGTACTTCGTCCTCGCGCTGCACGCCGCCAAGGAAGCCGGGGACAAGCCCCTCGGCTCGTACATCCTCTCCAACATGAGCCGCCAGATGATCCACCTCGGCCGCCCCGAGGACGCCCTGGAGCTCATCCACCTCGCCCAGTACGGCAGCCGCGACTGCGCCGGCCCCCGCACCCAGGCCATGCTGTATGCGATGGAGGCCCGCGCCTACGCCAACATGGGCCAGCCCAGCCGCTGCAAGCGGGCCGTCCGCATGGCCGAGGACACCTTCGGCGACATCGCCTTCGCCGCCGAGCCCGAGCCCGACTGGATCCGCTTCTTCACCGAGGCCGAGCTCAACGGCGAGAACTCCCACTCCTACCGCGACCTCGCCTACGTCGCCGGCCGCAGCCCCATGTACGCCTCCCTCGCCGAACCGGTCATGGAACGGGCCGTCGAACTCTTCGGCAAGGACGAGGTGCACCAGCGCTCCTACGCCCTCAACCTCATCGGCATGGCCACGGTGCACCTGCTCCAGCGCGAGCCCGAGCAGGCCGTCGTCCTCGTCGACCGGGCCCTCGAAGTGGCCGGAAAGATTCGGTCCGAAAGGGTGAACACCCGGCTGCGGAAGACCGTCGACACCGCCGCCCGTGAGTACGGCGACGTCGCCGACGTGGTCCGGCTCACCGACCACCTCGCCGCCCGCCTCCCCGAGGCCGCGGAGGCCGTCTGACGGCCCCACCCGGCCGCCCCCCGAGGCCCCGGCCGCGGCAGACACCCCGTGAAGCCCGATCAGGCTCCCCCAGCCAGGACTCCCGGGTGCTGCCGCGGCCGGCCCCCTTGAACCACGCGTTCATGGACGCGTAACACGTCCGACCTCTTCGTCACGGGCGCGAAACATCGAGCGGCGCCGCCGGAAACCGGCCTGCGCGAATCTCATGGCCATTAACCGGCCAGCCCTCAGGATCCGGGCCCACCCCCGGCCCACCCCCTGCGCCGCTGCACGTTCCACGATCGCCCGCACGCGAACGTACCGACGACGAGGAGACGCCGATGGCAGCAGCCATCACGACCCTCGCGGCAGACGCCCCGACGCTCTCCGCCGCGAACACCGGGTTCATGCTCATCTGCTCCGCCCTGGTCATGCTGATGACCCCGGGCCTCGCCTTCTTCTACGGGGGCATGGTCCGCGTCAAGAGCAGCCTCAACATGCTGATGATGAGCTTCATCAGCCTCGGGATCGTCACGATCCTGTGGGTCCTCTACGGCTTCAGCATCGCCTTCGGCGCCGACACCGGCGGAGTCATCGGCTGGTCCTCCGACTACGTCGGCCTCAGCGGCATCGGCATCACCGAACTGTGGGACGGCTACACCATCCCCGTCTACGTCTTCGCCGTCTTCCAGCTCATGTTCGCCGTCATCACCCCCGCCCTGATCAGCGGCGCCCTCGCCGACCGCGTCAAGTTCAGCGCCTGGGCCCTGTTCACCGCCCTGTGGGCCACCCTCGTCTACTTCCCCGTCGCCCACTGGGTCTGGGCCCCCGGCGGCTGGCTCTTCGACCTCGGCGTGATCGACTTCGCGGGCGGCACCGCCGTCCACATCAACGCGGGCGCCGCCGCCCTCGCCGTCATCCTCGTCATCGGCAAGCGCGTCGGCTTCAAGAAGGACCCGATGCGCCCGCACAGCCTCCCCCTCGTCATGCTCGGCGCCGGCCTGCTGTGGTTCGGCTGGTTCGGCTTCAACGCCGGCTCCTGGCTCGGCAACGACGACGGTGTCGGCGCCGTGATGTTCGTCAACACCCAGGTCGCCACCGCCGCCGCCATGCTCGCCTGGCTCGCCTACGAGAAGCTGCGCCACGGCTCCTTCACCACCCTCGGCGCCGCCTCCGGCGCGGTCGCCGGCCTCGTCGCCATCACCCCCGCCGGCGGCTCCTGCTCCCCGCTCGGCGCGATCGCCATCGGCGCCATCGCCGGCCTGCTGTGCGCCATGGCCGTCGGCCTCAAGTACAAGTTCGGCTACGACGACTCCCTCGACGTCGTCGGCGTCCACCTCGTCGGCGGCATCGTCGGCTCCCTCCTCGTCGGCTTCTTCGCCACCGGCGGCGTCCAGTCCGACGCGGCCGGCCTCTTCTACGGCGGCGGCCTCGAACAGCTCGGCAAGCAGGCCGTGGGCGTCTTCTCCGTCCTCGCCTACTCTCTCGTCGCGTCCGCCGCGCTCGCCCTCCTCCTCGACAAGACGATGGGGATGCGGGTCACCGAGGACGACGAGGTCTCCGGCATCGACCAGGTCGAGCACGCCGAGACCGCCTACGACTTCAGCGGGGCCGGCGGCGGCACCTCCGTCCGGAGCACCGCCCACACCGCCGCCCCCGCCGCCGCGAGCAAGAAGGTTGACGCATGAAGCTGATCACCGCGATCGTCAAGCCGCACCGGCTGGACGAGATCAAGGACGCCCTCCAGCGGTACGGAGTGCAGGGCCTGACCGTCTCCGAGGCCAGCGGCTACGGCCGCCAGCGCGGCCACACCGAGGTCTACCGCGGTGCCGAGTACACCGTGGACCTCGTACCGAAGATCCGCATCGAGGTCGTCGTCGAGGACGACGACGCCGAGTCGGTCATGGAAATCCTGGTGAACGGCGCCCGCACCGGCAAGATCGGTGACGGCAAGGTGTGGAGCGTCCCCGTGGACGCCCTCATCCGCGTCCGCACCGGCGAGCGCGGCGCCGAAGCGCTCTAGCGACGGGAGAACCTGGGTGACGAGCGTCGAAGAGACCACAGGCCCCTCCGACCCCGGACCCAGCGGCTACGCCGCGGCCCGGCTGCGGCTCCTCCAGGAGGAGCCGCGGTCCGGGCCCTCGCGGCGTTCCGCGCTGGCCGGGCTGACCGACGACTGGCTGAACGCCCTGTTCACCACCGCCGCGCGGGAGACCGGCGTACGCGGCGCCGCCCTCGTCGCCGTCGGCGGCTACGGACGCGGCGAACTCTCCCCGCGCAGCGACCTCGACCTGCTCCTGCTCCACGACGGCAAGGCCGCCCCCGCCGACCTGGCCCGCCTCGCCGACCGCCTCTGGTACCCCGTCTGGGACCTCGGCCTCTCCCTCGACCACTCCGTCCGCACCCCCGGCGAAGCCCGCAAGACCGCCGCCGACGACCTCAAGGTCCACCTCGGACTGCTCGACGCCCGCCCCGTCGCCGGCGACCTCGGCCTCCTCACCGGCCTGCGCACCTCCGTCCTCGCCGACTGGCGCAACCACGCCCCCAAACGCCTCCCCCAGCTGCACGCCATGTGCCGCGAACGGGCCGACCGGGCCGGCGAACTCCGCTTCCTCCTCGAACCCGACCTCAAAGAGGCCCGCGGCGGCCTCCGCGACGTCACCGCCCTGCGCGCCGTCGCCGCCTCCTGGCTCGCCGACGCCCCCCGCGAGGGACTCGCCGACGCCCGCCGCCGGCTCCTCGACGCCCGCGACGCCCTCCACCTCGTCACCGGCCGCGCCGGCGACCGGCTCGCCCTCCAGGAACAGGACCAGGTCGCCGCCCGCCTCGGCCTGCTCGACGCGGACGCGCTGCTCCGCGAGGTCTACGAGGCCGCCCGCACCGTCGCCTACGCCGCCGACGTCACCTGGCGCGAAGTCGGCCGCGTCCTGCGCGCCCGCGCCGCCCGGCCCCGGCTGCGCGGACTCCTCGGCACCCGCGCCGCCACCCCCGAACGGGCCCCGCTCGCCGAGGGCGTCGTCGAATCCGACGGCGAAGCCGTACTCGCCCTCGTCGCCCGCCCCGAACGCGACCCGGTCCTCGCCCTGCGCCTCGGCGCCGCCGCCGCCCAGGCCGGGCTGCCGGTCTCCCCGCACGCCGTACGCCGCCTCGCCGCCCAGAGCCGCCCGCTGCCCGTGCCCTGGCCCGCCGAAGCCCGCGAACAGCTCCTCACCCTGCTCGGAGCGGGGGAACCGACCGTCGGCGTCTGGGAGGCCCTGGAAGCCGAGGGCATCATCTCCGCGCTCCTGCCCGACTGGGAACGGGTCCGCTGCCGCCCCCAGCGCAACCCCGTCCACACCTGGACCGTCGACCGGCACCTCGTGGAGACCGCCGTCCGCGCCTCCGCCATGACCCGCCGCGTCGGCCGCCCCGACCTGCTGCTCATGGCCGCCCTGCTCCACGACATCGGCAAGGGCTGGCCCGGCGACCACTCCGCCGTCGGCGAGACCATCACCCGCGACACGGCCGTCCGCGTCGGCTTCGGCCCCGCCGACGCCGACGTCCTGGCCACCCTGGTCCGCCACCACCTGCTGCTGGCCGAGACCGCCACCCGGCGCGACCTCGACGACCCCGCCACCGTCCGCTTTGTCGCCGAAGCCGTCGGCACCCCCGGCACCCTGGAACTCCTCCACGCCCTCACCGAGGCCGACGCGCTCGCCACCGGCCCCGCCGCCTGGTCGGCCTGGCGCGCCTCCCTGGTCGCCGACCTCGTCCGGCGGGTCGCAGCCGTCCTCGGCGGGGCCCCCGTCCCCGGACAACCCGACCCGGCACCCTCCGCCGAGGAAGAACGCCTCGCGGTGGAGGCCCTGCGGACCGGGGAACCCGTCCTCGCCCTGCACACCCGCCACGAGGAGGACGCCGTCGGAGTGGAACTGGCCGTCGCCGTCCCCGACCAGCCGGGCGTCCTGCCCGCCGTCGCCGGCGTCCTCGCCCTGCACCGGCTCACCGTCCGCGCCGCCGACCTGCGCGCACTGGAACTCCCCGACCACCTCGGCGAAGCCCTCGTGCTCCACTGGCGGGTCGCCGCCGAGTACGGCTCCCTGCCCGAGGCCGCACGGCTCCGCGCCGACCTCGTCCGGGCCCTGGACGGCTCCCTCGACGTCTCCGCGAAGCTCGCCGACCGGGAAGCGGCCTACCCGCGGCGGCGCGGGGTGGTCCCGCCGCCACCCCGGGTCACCGTGGTCCCGGACGTGTCCGCGCTCGCCACCGTCCTGGAGGTGCGGGCCCCCGACGCCGTGGGGCTGCTGCACCGCATCGGGCGGGCCCTGGAGGGGGCGGGCGTCCGCGTCCGCAGCGCGCACGTCTCGACGCTGGGCGCGAACGCCGTGGACTCCCTGTACGTCACCACGGTCGAGGGCAAGCCCCTCGACCCCGCCGACGCGGCCACGGTGGCGGAGGGCCTCGCCGCCGCCCTGTCCTAACCGCAGCCGCAGCCGCAGCCGCAGCCGCCGTCACCGCCGGAGCCGCCGCTGCTGCGGCCGCCGCAGCCGCCGGGGAGTTCCGCCGTCGTCGGAGCCGCCCCGTCGCAGCCGCAGCCGCCACCGTCGGAGCGGCTGTCGTCGGCTGCTGGCCCGCCGCTGCGCGGAGCCATTCCCCGGCCCCGCCTCTTCCCGCTGCACAGAATCTGTGGCTCCGCCGCGTGGCGGGGCTCCACCCCGGACCCCGGTGCCTCGAACGCCGGCGGGGCCGGAAGATCCAGCCCGCGCGGCGTTTGAGCGCACCGGGCGTGCCCCGCACAGCAACCCGTCCCCCGACGGTCGGCCGCTCGTTGTAGAGGTGTGCTCCCCCCGATGCGGAGGTGAACCGGCGGGGATGACCCCGAGCGCGCCCGAGGCGCCGCGGTGTCCAATGCCTGCTCCCCGTACATGCGGGGATTACAGCCCCGCCTGCCTCATCCGGCAGGCGGGGCCTATTCGTCTGCGCGGCCGGATACCCTGGATGACGATTCTCAACGTCCCCGACCCCAAGGACCAGCGAGCGCCGTGTTCGATACCCTCTCCGACCGCCTGGCGAGTACTTTCAAGACCCTGCGAGGCAAGGGGCGCTTGTCCGAGGCAGACGTCGACTCCGCGGCCCGGGAGATCCGTATCGCGCTCCTCGAGGCGGACGTCGCCCTTCCGGTCGTCCGGTCGTTCATCAAGAACGTCAAGGAAAGGGCGCTGGGGGCCGAGGTCTCCAAGGCTCTGAATCCGGGCCAGCAGGTCCTCAAGATCGTCAACGAGGAGCTGGTCTCGATCCTCGGCGGCGAGACCCGCCGCCTGCGGTTCGCCAAGACCGCGCCGACCGTGATCATGCTCGCGGGTCTCCAGGGTGCCGGTAAGACCACCCTCGCCGGAAAGCTCGGCTTCTGGCTGAAGGGCCAGGGCCACAGCCCTCTGCTCGTCGCCTGCGACCTCCAGCGCCCGAACGCCGTCAACCAGCTCAGTGTCGTCGCGGAGCGGGCCGGGGTGGCTGTCTACGCGCCACAGCCGGGCAACGGTGTCGGCGACCCGGTGCAGGTGGCCAAGGACTCGATCGAGTACGCGAAGACCAAGGTTCACGACATCGTCATCGTGGACACCGCCGGCCGCCTCGGCATCGACGCCGAGATGATGCAGCAGGCCGCGGACATCAGGGACGTGATCAACCCCGATGAGATCCTGTTCGTCGTCGACGCGATGATCGGTCAGGACGCGGTCAACACCGCCGAGGCCTTCCGCGACGGCGTCGGCTTCGACGGCGTGGTGCTGTCCAAGCTCGACGGCGACGCCCGCGGTGGTGCCGCGCTCTCCATCGCGCACGTCACCGGCAAGCAGATCATGTTCGCGTCGAACGGCGAGAAGCTCGACGACTTCGACGCGTTCCACCCCGACCGCATGGCGGGCCGGATCCTCGACATGGGTGACATGCTCACCCTCATCGAGCAGGCCGAGAAGACCTTCTCGCAGGCCGAGGCCGAGAAGATGGCGGCCAAGCTCGCCAAGGGCCCGAAGGAGTTCACGCTCGACGACTTCCTGGCCCAGATGGAGCAGGTCCGCAAGATGGGCTCCATCTCGAAGCTCCTCGGCATGCTGCCGGGCATGGGCCAGATCAAGGACCAGATCAACAACATCGACGAGCGTGACGTCGACCGCACCGCCGCGATCATCAAGTCGATGACCCCGGCCGAGCGCCAGGACCCGACGATCATCAACGGCTCGCGCCGCGCCCGTATCGCCAAGGGCTCCGGTGTCGAGGTCAGCGCCGTCAAGAACCTCGTGGAGCGGTTCTTCGAGGCCCGCAAGATGATGTCCCGCATGGCCCAGGGCGGCGGGATGCCCGGTATGCCGGGCATCCCGGGCATGGGCGGCGGCCCCGGCCGGCAGAAGAAGCAGCCCAAGCAGGCCAAGGGCAAGCGCAAGAGCGGCAACCCGATGAAGCGCAAGCAGGAGGAGCTGGAGGCGGCCACCCGCCGCGAGCAGGCCGCGCAGGGCGGCCCGGCCGCCGCGGGCAGCCCGTTCGGCCTCCCGGCCGGCGGCCAGTCGGGTCAGGACTTCGACCTGCCGGACGAGTTCAAGAAGTTCATGAAGTAGTCCCTGCACCACTTCGTGAAAGGGCGCTGAGCCCTGTGTACGGGCCCCGGCCGCGGGATGCGGCCGGGGCCCGCGTGCGTCCGGAAGCCGTGGTCCGGAATATCCCTTATGGTCGGCCGGGGGGACGGCAGTAAGGAGGCCACGGTGCCCAGCCCCACCCCCGCGCCGCCCCGCGACCGGGCCGACACCCCCTGGCGGTCCGAAGGCGCGCCGCCCAGCCAGCAGCCGAGGAAGCGGATGCCCGGCGGCTGGCGCGGGCTGATCCTCGCGGCCCTGGTCGTCTTCCTGGTGACCAACCTGGTGCTGTCGTTCTTCAACGAGGGCGACGAGCCGACGATCTCGTACACCGAGTTCAGCAAGCAGGTCACAGCCGGGAACGTCTCGAAGATCTACTCCAAGGGCGACGCCATCCAGGGCGAGCTGAAGGCGAAGCAGCCGCTGCCGCCGGACGGCGACAAGGCCAAGGGCGACTACACGAAGTTCGTCACCCAGCGGCCCGCCTTCGCCGAGGACGACCTGTGGGCCAACCTCACCAAGCAGAACGTGAACGTGACGGCCTCCCCGGTCGTCGTAGCGCGCAGCTTCCTGGCCAACCTGCTGCTCTCGCTCGCCCCGATGCTGCTGCTGATCCTGCTGTGGGTGTTCATCGCCCGCCGGATGGGCTCGGCGATGGGCGGCGGCCTCGGCGGGCTGGGCCGCAAGGCGCCGCCGCGGCCCGTGGAGCTCCAGGAGGGCGCGAAGCGCACCACCTTCGACGACGTGGCGGGCATCGACGAGGTCGCGGGCGAGCTGAACGACGTCGTCGACTTCCTGAAGGACCCGCAGCGGTACCGCAGGATGGGCGCCCGGATGCCCGGCGGCGTGCTCCTCTCGGGCCTCCCCGGCACGGGAAAGACGCTGCTGGCGCGCGCGGTCGCCGGCGAGGCGGGCGTGCCGTTCTTCTCCGCTTCGGCGTCCGAGTTCATCGAGATGATCGTCGGCGTCGGCGCCTCCCGCGTCCGGGAGCTGTTCGCCGAGGCGCGCAAGGTCGCGCCCGCGATCATCTTCATCGACGAGATCGACACCATCGGCCGGGCGCGCGGCGCCGGCGGAGGCATCGGCGGGCACGACGAGCGCGAGCAGACCCTCAACCAGATCCTGACCGAGATGGACGGCTTCTCCGGCTCCGAGGGCGTGGTCGTGATCGCCGCGACCAACCGGGCCGACGTCCTGGACCCGGCCCTCACCCGCCCCGGCCGCTTCGACCGCACGGTGACGGTCTCCCCGCCCGACAAGAGCGGCCGCGCGGCGATCCTGCGCATCCACACCCGCGACATCCCGCTCGCCCCGGACGTGGACCTGGAGCACGTGGCCGCCACGACGCCCGGCATGACCGGCGCCGACCTCTCCAACCTCGCCAACGAGGCCGCCCTGCTGGCAGTCAAGCGGGGGCGGGACGAGGTCACGCCGGCCGACCTGTCCGAGGCCCTGGAGAAGGTGCAGCTGGGCGCGGAGCGGCCGCTCGTCATGCCGGAGGAGGAGCGCCGGCGCACCGCGTACCACGAGAGCGGGCACGCGCTGCTCGGCATGCTCCAGCCGGGCGCCGACCCGGTCCGGAAGGTCACGATCGTGCCGCGCGGCCGGGCGCTCGGCGTGACCCTGTCCACGCCGGAGGCGGACCGCTACGCCTACACCGAGGAGTACCTGCGCGGCCGGATCATCGGCGCCCTGGGCGGCATGGCGGCCGAGCACACCGTGTACGACGTGATCACCACGGGGTCCGAGAACGACCTGGAACAGGCCACCGGCCTCGTCCGCGGCATGGTCGGCCGGTGGGGCATGAGCGAGCGCATCGGCCGCCTCACCGCGATCCCGTCGGACCCGCAGAGCCCGTACGGCCTGGTGGCGGCCCCTGCCACGCTCGACGCGGTGGACCACGAGATGCGGCGGATCGTGGACGAGTGCTACATGGAGGCCTGCCGCCTGCTGCGCGAGCACCGGCCGAAACTCGACGCCCTCGCCGAGGCCCTGCTGGCGAACGAGACGCTGGACGAGGCCGCCGCGTACGCCGCGGCCGGCATCCCGCGTCTGGCGAAGTGACCGGCGCCGCCCCGGCCGCCGGGGATCGCCCGCGCGGTCAGGGCACGCGGGCGATCACGTAGCGGAAGATGTTCGGCAGCCAGACGGCGCCGTCGGCCCGCTCGTACGGGTGAAGTGCCTCGGCCAGCTCCTTCTCGACCTGTGCCGGGTCGCACGAGCGGTCGTACAGCCCGGTCGAGAGCAGGCCGCGCACCGCGCTGTCCGCGTCGGCGTACCCGAAGGGGCAGAACACCCGGCCCGAGCCGTCGGGCACCAGTCCGGCCGCCTCCGCCAGCGCGTCCAGGTCCTGCGGGACCGGCCCGCAGCCGTGCACCGCCGGCACCGTGCAGCGCTCCGCCGGGCCCCAGCCGGCCAGGACCACCGCCCCGCCGCGCCGGACGGCCGGCAGGGCCGCGGCCAGGGCCGCGGGCGAGGTCGAGAAGCCGAGCAGCACGTCGTACGGCCGGACCCCGGTCGGCGGGGTCGCCGCCACCTCCAGCAGGCGTTCGCGTGCGAGCGCGCGCCGGGCCGGGTCCGGCTCCACGCCCGTGGCCGCGGCTCCCCGCCCCTCGGCCAGCAGCAGGGCCAGCCCGGCTCCGCAGTCCAGGCCGAGCAGCCGGTCGCCCGGCCCGATCTCCAGCCGGTCGAAGACCGCCTCGTACAGCGGTACGAGCATCCGCTCCTGGATCTCCGCCCAGTCCCGGGCGGCGAGTGTCGGCGTCGGCGTCGGTGTCATCGAAAGAGCGCTCCTGATTCCTTGTCGCCCCCGTGCCCCCGTTGCCAGAGAACTCCCCATTCGCCCGCGCGTCCAGAGGAGTGCGCCACCCGATTCACGGATGGAGCGCCCGGCGCCGTACCATTCGCGCCATGGCAAAGGCTCCCGTTCTCACCCCCCAGGCGGAGGATTTCCCCCGCTGGTACCAGGATCTGATCAACAAGGCCGAACTGGCCGACAACGGCCCAGTGCGCGGCACGATGGTCATCCGACCGTACGGCTACGGGCTGTGGGAGCGGATGCAGCAGGAGATGGACGCCCGCATCAAGGAGTCGGGCGCCCAGAACGCGTACTTCCCGATGTTCATCCCGCAGGCCTACCTGACCAAGGAGGCCGAGCACGTCGAGGGCTTCGCCCCCGAGCTCGCGGTCGTCACCCACGGCGGCGGCAAGGAGCTGGAGGAGCCGGTCGTCGTCCGCCCCACCTCCGAGACGATCATCAACGACTACTTCTCGAAGTGGGTGCAGAGCTACCGCGACCTGCCCCTGCTGATCAACCAGTGGGCCAACGTGGTCCGCTGGGAGATGCGCCCCCGCGTCTTCCTCCGTACGAGTGAGTTCCTCTGGCAGGAGGGCCACACCGCCCACGCCACGTACGAGGACGCCCGCGACTACGCCGCGCACATCCACCGGAACGTGTACGGCGACTTCATGACCAACGTGCTCGGCATCGACGTCGTGCTCGGCCGCAAGACCCCCAAGGAGCGCTTCGCCGGCGCCATCAACACCCTCACCCTCGAGGGCATGATGGGCGACGGCAAGGCCCTGCAGCTGGGCACGAGCCACGAGCTCGGCCAGAACTTCGCCAAGGCGTTCCACACCTCCTACCTGTCCAAGGAGGGCAAGCAGGAGCTGGTCTGGCAGACCTCCTGGGGTGTCTCCACCCGCATGGTCGGCGGTCTGATCATGTCCCACGGCGACGACAACGGCCTGCGGGTCCCGCCGCGCCTGGCCCACGTCCAGGTCGTCGTCATGGCGATCAAGGGCGACGAGGCCGTGGCCAAGGTGCGCGAGCTGGGCGCCCGCCTGAAGGCCTCCGGCCTGCGGGTGCACGTCGACGACCGCGTCGACGTCCCGTTCGGCCGCCGCGCCGTGGACTGGGAGCTCAAGGGCGTACCGGTGCGCATCGAGATCGGCCCCCGCGACCTGGAGGCCGGCACCGCGATGCTGGCCCGCCGGATCCCGGGCGGCAAGGAGCCGGTGCAGATCGACGCCCTGACGGACCTGCTGCCCAAGGTGCTGGAGGAGGACCAGGCGCAGCTGCTGCGCGAGTCCCGCGAGCGCCGGGAGTCCCGCACCACCGACGTGGCCACCCTCGAGGAGGCCGCCGAGGCCGCGGTCGCCGGCGGCTGGGCGCGGATCCCGTGGGACGTGCTGGGCCCGGAGGGCGAGGCCAAGCTGGGCGAGCAGGCCGTGACCGTGCGGTGCCTGATCGCCGAGGACGGGTCGGTCCCGGAGTCGGACGATGCGCCCGGTACGCTCGCCATCGTCGCGCGCTCGTACTGATCGCCGATCGGTGATCGACACAGGGTGATACTCACGCAGCCCCGGCGTGCGGCACGAGCCGCGCGCCGGGGCTGACGCGTTCCGGTCGCCGTTACGTACCGACTCATCCTGGGATCGGCGCACCCGTCCTCGTCGGGACGCATCAGGCTGAACTGACTGGTACGTGCAAAAAATTTGGAATGGCCCGGAATCGGAACACCGAGGCCCCTCGGCTCGTTGTCACGACGTGAGCACGACACCACCTGTTCTCGCCGCAGAGCTGGCGCAGGCGTGGGCCGACATTCAGCGGTACCACCCCGAGCTGCCCGATCTTGCCGCCCCCGAATCCCTGATCGGAGAGTCCTCGTCCGCCTGCGGCGCCGAGCTCTCCTTCGAGCGACTGCTGCACGAGGCAGTCCACGGCATCGCCGCTGCCCGCGGAGTGCGCGACACCTCCCGGGCCGGCCGCTACCACAACCGCAGATTCCTCGCGATCGCCGAGGAGATGGGCCTGGACCACTCCGACGAGCCGCACCCGAGCAGCGGCTTCTCGCTGGTCACGCTCAACCCGGAGGCGAAGAAGCGCTACCGCCCCACCATGGAGCGGCTGCAGCGCGCGCTGAAGGCGCACACCGTCGCGACGGCCGCGGACACCAAGCGCAGCTTCCGCGGGCCGGCCGCACGGCACGGCTCCTCGGGCGGCGGCGTGCGCGTCAAGGCCGTCTGCGACTGCGGGCGCAACGTGCGGGTGGTCCCCTCCGTACTGGCCCAGGCGCCGATCGTGTGCGGAGGCTGCATGAAGCCGTTCCGCATCCCCGAGGTCGCCGTCACCGCCGCCGCGTCCTGAGCCGGCGGCGCGTGGCGCCGCGGCACGGTGTGCCACTGACCACCGGGCCCGGGGAGGAGGCGCCGTCGGCATGTGGCACAATGACAAGCTGTACTCGACAGTCGCATAGGACCCCTCTCTCCTCCGGCTGACGCGTCCATCGGGCACCCGAGTACCGCAACCCCACGTGGCATCTCAAAGTGCCCAACCACGTCAAGTTCAGGAGACACCACTCCAGTGGCAGTCAAGATCAAGCTCAAGCGCCTCGGCAAGATTCGCTCTCCCCACTACCGCATCGTCGTCGCCGACGCCCGCACCCGCCGGGACGGCCGCGCGATCGAGGAGATCGGCATCTACCAGCCGACTTACAACCCCTCGCGCATCGAGGTCAACGCCGAGCGCGCGCAGTACTGGCTGTCCGTCGGCGCCCAGCCGACCGACGCCGTCCTCGCCATCCTGAAGCTGACCGGCGACTGGCAGAAGCACAAGGGCCTGCCGGCCCCGGCGCCGCTGCTGCAGCCGGCCACCAAGGAAGACAAGCGCCGCTCCTTCGAGGAGTTCGCCAAGGCCCTCGAGGGCATCGGCGAGACCAAGGGCGAGGCCATCACGCAGAAGAAGAAGGCCGACAAGAAGGCGGACGAGGCTGAGGCCGCCGCCGAGTCGACCGAGGCCTGAGCATGCTCGAGGAGGCTCTTGAGCACCTCGTAAAGGGCATTGTGGACAACCCCGACGACGTGCAGGTCGCCTCGCGCAACCTGCGGCGCGGCCAGGTGCTCGAGGTCCGGGTCCACCCGGACGACCTCGGGAAGGTGATCGGCCGCAACGGCCGCACCGCACGTGCCCTGCGTACCGTCGTGGGCGCCATCGGCGGCCGCGGAATCCGCGTCGACCTCGTCGACGTGGACCACGTCCGCTGAGCAGTTGAATCACCGGCACGGGCCGGGGAGGGCATGCGTGCCCGCCCCGGCCCGTCGTCGTCTGGACAGGAGAGACAGACAGTGCAGCTGGTAGTCGCGCGGATCGGCCGCGCCCACGGGATCAAGGGTGAGGTCACCGTCGAGGTGCGGACCGACGAGCCGGAGCTGCGGCTCGCCCCCGGTGCCGTTCTGATGACGGAGCCGGCCTCCACGGGTCCGCTGACCATCGAGACGGGCCGTGTGCACAGCGGGCGCCTCCTGCTGCGGTTCGAGGGCGTCAGGGACCGCAACGGCGCCGAGGCGCTGCGCAACACCCTGCTGATCGCCGAGGTGGACCCGGCGGAGCTGCCCGAGGAGCCCGACGAGTACTACGACCACCAGCTGATCGACCTGGACGTCGTCCTGGAGGACGGCACCGAGGTCGGCCGGATCACCGAGATCAGCCACCTGCCCTCGCAGGACCTGTTCATCGTCGAGCGGGAGGACGGCTCCGAGGTGATGATCCCCTTCGTCGAGGAGATCGTCGCCGAGATCGACCTGGAGGAGCAGCGCTGCGTCATCACCCCGCCGCCCGGGCTGATCGACGACCGCGCCGAGACCGTCTCCGCGCGCGACAACGGGGAAGAGGCCTGATGCGGCTCGACGTCGTCACGATCTTCCCCGAGTACCTGGAGCCGCTGAACGTCTCCCTCGTCGGCAAGGCGCGGGCCCGCGGGCAGCTCGGCGTACACGTCCACGACCTGCGCGACTGGACGTACGACCGGCACAACACCGTCGACGACACCCCGTACGGCGGCGGCCCCGGCATGGTGATGAAGACCGGGCCGTGGGGCGAGGCCCTCGACGAGGCCCTGGCCGACGGGTACGAGGCCGGCGCCCACGGGCCCGTCCTGGTCGTGCCCACGCCCAGCGGCCGCCCCTTCACCCAGGAACTCGCCGTCGAGCTCTCCGAGCGGCCCTGGCTGATCTTCACCCCCGCCCGCTACGAGGGCATCGACCGCCGCGTCATGGACGAGTACGCCACGCGCATGCCGGTCTACGAGGTCTCCATCGGCGACTACGTCCTGGCGGGCGGCGAGGCGGCGGTGCTTGTGATCACCGAGGCCGTGGCCCGGCTGCTGCCCGGCGTCCTCGGCAACGCCGAATCGCACCGCGACGACTCCTTCGCCCCCGGCGAGATGGAGAACCTGCTGGAGGGGCCCGTCTACACCAAGCCCCCCGAGTGGCGCGGCCGCGGCATCCCGGACGTGCTCCTCAGCGGGCACCACGGGAAGATCGCCCGGTGGCGCCGCGACGAGGCACTGCGCCGGACCGCGCGGAACCGCCCGGACCTGATCGAGCGCTGCGAGGCGTCCGCGTACGACAAGAAGGACCGGGCGCTGCTCGGCGCCCTGGGCTGGCAGCCGACCGCCGACGGCCGATTTTGGCGCAGGCCCGAGGCCGTGGAAGAATGAGCGGCTGCTGTGTGCTCGCGTACGCCCCTGCCACAGGGGGACAGTCGTACGACGGGTGACGCGGCTCCCGAATTCTCTACGAAAACCCGCACCGGCGACCTGTGGCGTCGTGCGAAGAAAGCAGACGAAGAACATGTCTCACCTGCTCGACGGCATCAACGCCGCCACGCTGCGCTCGGACGTCCCGGCCTTCCGCCCGGGTGACACCGTCAACGTCCACGTCCGCGTCATCGAGGGCAACCGCTCCCGTATCCAGCAGTTCAAGGGTGTCGTCATCCGCCGCCAGGGCGCCGGCGTCTCCGAGACCTTCACCGTTCGCAAGGTCTCCTTCAGCGTCGGTGTCGAGCGCACCTTCCCGGTGAACTCCCCGATCTTCGAGAAGATCGAGGTCGTCACCCGCGGTGACGTGCGTCGCGCCAAGCTGTACTACCTCCGTGAGCTCCGCGGCAAGGCCGCGAAGATCAAGGAGAAGCGCGACCGCTGATCTCCTCTCCGGATCCAGGGGGAGGCCGGATAGGCTCCCCCCAATGGAAACCGAAGCAGAGCTCACTCGACGCGGCCGCTCCGCCCCCGGCACGGGGGAGGAGCGGCCGCGTTCTGCTTTCGGCCGGGCGTCCGCCCGGAGTCTCGCCCGGCGGGGCCTGCGGGCGCTGCCGACCTGGCGCGGCGCCGCGGTCCTCGGCGTGCTGTGCACGGTCTTCCTGCTGCTGCTCAGCAACTTCGTGGTGCAGCCCTTCCTCATCCCGAGCAAGTCGATGGAGCCGACGCTGCAGGTCGGGGACCGGGTCCTGGTCAACAAGCTGGCGTACCGTTTCGGCAGTCAACCGCGGCGCGGGGACGTGGTCGTGTTCGACGGCACCGGCTCCTTCGTGCAGGAGCCGGCCGCGGAGAACCGGCTCACCGGGCTCGTGCGCGGGGCGGCTTCCACCCTCGGGATCGGCGAGCCGTCCGACACGGACTTCGTCAAACGGGTCGTCGGGGTCGGCGGCGACGACGTGGTGTGCTGCGACGCCGGCGGACGGATCAAGGTCAACGGGACGCCGGTGGACGAGCCGTACCTGTACCCGGGCGACACCCCGTCGAAGGTCCCGTTCCGGATCGTGGTGCCCCTGGGAACCCTGTGGGTCATGGGCGACCACCGCTCCCAGTCCCGGGACTCGCGGGACCACTTGGGCGAGCCCGGCGGAGGGATGGTGCCGGTGGAGAAGGTGATCGGGCGGGCCGACTGGATCGGCTGGCCCGTCGCGCGCTGGGGTACGACCGGCCCACGCGGCGGCGGCGCGGCAGGCGGCGGCCATGGGTAGCCGCGGACGGTCCCGCGGCGGGCGGGGGCGCACCGACCGGGTCAGCGCCGCCGACCTGCTGCGCGACGACGCAGCACGGACCGGCCGGGCGGGTGGCGAGGGCACGCGCGGCGAGAGCACACGAGGTGAGAGCGCACGCGGCGAGGGCAGCCGCGCTGCGAGGGCGCGCGGCGAGGGGGCGCGCGGCGGTGGCCGCGCCGAACAGCGGCGGGCCGAGCGGCCGCGCCGCGGCCGTGCGACAGAGCCGGAGCCGGAGACGCGGTCCCGCAAGCGGCCCGCCGCGCCGGCCGGCGGGCCGGAGGGCGGCGGCCGGGCCGAGCGGCGCCGGCTGGCCCGCCGGATCCGCAGGCGCAGGCGCACGCGCCGGGCGGGCGAGCTGCCCCTGCTGGTGGTCGCCGCGCTGTGCATCGCGCTCCTCCTGAAGACCTTCCTGGTCCAGGCGTTCTTCATCCCGTCCGGGTCCATGGAGCAGACCATCCGGATCGGCGACCGGGTCCTCGTCGACAAGCTCACCCCGTGGTTCGGCTCCCCGATCGAGCGGGGCGACGTCGTCGTGTTCAAGGACCCCGGGGGCTGGCTCAAGGGCGAGGCCGCGCGCCCGCCCCGCGACCCGGTGGGCGTCAAGCAGATCAAGCAGGTCCTGACGTTCATCGGCCTGCTGCCCTCGGCCGACGAGCAGGACCTGATCAAGCGGGTCATCGCCGTCGGCGGCGACACCGTCGTGTGCTGCGACGCCCAGGGCCGGGTCACCGTCAACGGGGCGCCGCTCGATGAGCCGTACGTGAACCCCGGAAACGCCCCCTCCGAGATCCGCTTCGAGGTGCAGGTGCCGCCCGGGCGGCTGTTCGTCATGGGCGACCACCGGGCGAATTCGGCCGATTCCCGGTTCCACCTCGACGAGCCGTTCCAGGGCACCATCGACGAGAAGGGCGTCGTCGGGGAGGCCGTGGTCATCGCCTGGCCGTTCGACCACTGGCGCAGGCTGGAGCAGCCCGCGACGTTCGCCACCGTGCCCGATCAGCAACGCAGCGGGCGACGCGGCCGCCGCGGGCGCCGCGGAGGACCGCCCTTCGCATAGTGTGTCCTCGGTCTCCCGAGCCTTAGGGAACTCCCGCTCGTTAAGGGAGGGGAGGACCTGTGCCGTATCCGGCGCGGGCGGCAAATCCGAGTGAGGAGTGGATGTGGGGGACGTGGCGGTGGGTGCGCGATCCGGACGCGATGAAGGCGAGGAGCGGCCGGACGGCATCAATCGCGATGCCGAGGGCGAGGCCGAGGACGCCGAGGACGGCGCCGAGGAGCACCCGCAGCGGTCGTTCTGGAAGGAGCTCCCGCTCCTCATCGGCATCGCCCTGCTGCTCGCCCTGCTGATCAAGACCTTCCTGGTGCAGGCGTTCTCGATCCCGTCCGACTCGATGCAGAACACCCTGCAGCGCGGCGACCGGGTGCTCGTGGACAAGCTGACCCCGTGGTTCGGCTCGGAGCCCGAGCGCGGCGAGGTCGTGGTCTTCCACGACCCGGCGAGCTGGCTGGCCGGGGAGCCCACCCCGGAGCCCAACTTCCTGCAGACGATCCTCAGCAAGATCGGCCTGATGCCGTCCGCGGACGAGAAGGACCTGATCAAGCGGGTCATCGCCATCGGCGGGGACACGGTCGAGTGCAAGAAGGGCGGACCGGTCGTCGTCAACGGCAAGCCGTTGGACGAGCCGTACGTCTTCCCGGGGAACACCCCGTGCGACGACGCCCCCTTCGGCCCGCTGACCGTGCCCAAGGGCAAGCTCTGGGTGATGGGCGACCACCGCCAGAACTCGCAGGACTCCCGCTACCACATGCAGGACTCCACCCAGGGCTTCGTGCCGGTCGACAAGGTCGTCGGGCGGGCCGTGGTCGTCGCGTGGCCGCTCACCCGCTGGTCGACCCTGCCGGTTCCGGACACGTTCGACCAGCCGGGCCTCGGGGACCAGGCCGCGGCCAAGGCGATCGGCGCCGGCCCGGCCGCGCTGGGGCTCGCCGGAGCCGTGCCCGTCGTGGTGTGGCGCCGGCGGAGGCTGACCAGCGGGACTACCGGCAGGTAGGGTGCCGCCCAGGTCGTCGATCCCGGATGTGGGGGCGCTGCTATGGGCGGAACGCCGAAAGGCACTACACAGACAAGCAGTACGCAGGAAATACGCAGTGGCAGTGACGGCCGCGGCGGTGTCGGCAACGTGTTGTCCGGGGTCGCCGTGGCCGTCGGCTTTGTGCTCTTCCTGGGGGGCTTCGTATGGGCCGCGCTGCTCTACCAGCCCTACACGGTGCCGACCGACTCGATGACGCCGGCGGTGAAGCCCGGCGACCGGGTGCTCGCCCAGCGCATCGACGGCGGCGAGGTGCGGCGCGGGGACATCGTCATCTTCACTGATGCCATGTGGAGCGACTCCCCCATGGTCAAGAGGGTCGTCGGCATCGGCGGCGACACCGTGAGGTGCTGCGGGGAGGGCGGCCGGCTCAGCGTGAACGGCAAGGAGCTGGACGAGCCCTACATCGACCGCACCCGGCCCGTGACGCCGGACGGCACGGCCCCCGCGGGCTCCCCGGCCAGCACCCCGTTCGAGGTGACCGTGCCCGAGGGCAACCTCTTCCTGCTCGGCGACAAGCGCTCCAACTCCCTCGACTCCCGGGCCCACCTCCAGGAGGCCGGCCAGGGGACCGTGGCCCGCTCCACCGTCCGCGGCCGCGTCGACGCCCTGGCCTGGCCCTCCATGACCATGGTCGGCCGGCCGCCGGCGTACGCCGGCCTGCCCGGCGGGACCTCGCAGCCGGGGCCGCTGCGGCTCCAGCTCGCCGCCGTCGCCGCCGGGGCCGCGCTGGTGGTGCTGGGGGCCGCGTACGGGCCGCTCGCGCGAGTCCTGGGGCGCGGCCGCAGGCAGGGGACCGCCGGTGTCCGCTGACCTGGCCGCGGACGGCCCGCGCAAGGTGTCCCGGGTGATCCTGCTGGACCCCGAGGACCGGATCCTGCTGCTGCACGGCTTCGAGCCCGGCGACCCGACGGTCGACTGGTGGTTCACCCCGGGCGGCGGGCTGGAGGGCGGCGAGAGCCGGGCGCAGGCCGCGCTGCGGGAACTCGCCGAGGAAACCGGCATCACCGAGGTGGAACTGGGGCCGGTGCTGTGGCACCGGTACTGCTCCTTCCCGTTCGACGGGCGGCGCTGGGAGCAGGACGAGTGGTACTACCTGGCCCGGACCGCGCAGACCCGGACAGAGCCGCACGGGCTCACCGAGCTGGAGCAGCGCAGCGTCAAGGGGGCCAGGTGGTGGACGCCGGAGGAGCTCCTGGCGGCCCGCGAGACGGTGTACCCGACCCGGCTGGCAGAGCTGCTGCGCACACTGTTGGACGACGGCCCCCCGGCCACGCCGGTGCAGCTGGCGCCGGAAATCGTCTAGGGCCGCCTCGGCCTGCCGCACAATAGGGAGACGCACGGCTGAAGGGGAACATGCCATGAGCGCCGAGGACCTCGAGAAGTACGAGACCGAGATGGAGCTGAAGCTCTATCGCGAGTACCGCGACGTCGTCGGGCTGTTCAAGTACGTGATCGAGACGGAACGCCGCTTCTACCTGACGAACGACTACGAGATGCAGGTGCACTCGGTGCAGGGAGAGGTGTTCTTCGAAGTCACGATGGCCGACGCCTGGGTGTGGGACATGTACCGGCCGGCCCGCTTCGTGAAGCAGGTACGGGTGCTGACCTTCAAGGACGTGAACATCGAGGAGCTCAACAAGACCGACCTCGAACTCCCGGGCAGCTGATCCCTCCCCGGATCCCTCCCCCTCGGGGGTGAGCGGGTTGTCCACAACGGCCCGGCCGTCCACCAAGATCCACAGGGTGGGCGGGTCCGCGGGATCGTCGGGGCCGGAGGTGGTGCCCGATGAACGCGAAGGGCGTGGCGCGACAGGCGCTGGGGCGGTACGGGGAGGATCTGGCGGCGCGGCGGCTGGCCGAGGCCGGCATGACGGTCATCGCACGGAACTGGCGGTGCCGGGCCGGGGAGATCGACATCGTCGCGCGGGACGGTGACGCCCTCGTCGTGTGCGAGGTCAAGACCCGCCGGGCGGGGCCGTTCGAGCATCCCATGGCCGCGGTCCGGCCGGGCAAGGCCGAGCGGCTGCGGAGGCTCGCCGGGCGCTGGCTCGCCGACCACGGCGGACCGCCCCCGGGCGGGGTGCGCATCGACCTGGTCGGTGTCCTGCTGCCGCGGCGCGGCGCGCCCGTGGTGGAGCACGTCCGGGGGGTGGCGTGATGGGCTTCGCACGGGCCTGCTCGGTCGCCCTGGTGGGCGTCGAGGGCGTGGTGGTGGAGGTCCAGGCCGACCTGGAGCCCGGTGTGGCGGCGTTCACGCTGGTGGGGCTGCCCGACAAGACCCTCGTCGAAAGCCGGGACCGGGTCCGCGCCGCCGTCGTGAACTCGGGCGCCGCCTGGCCGCAGAAGAAGCTCACGGTCGGGCTCAGCCCCGCCTCGGTGCCGAAATCGGGCGCCGGCTTCGACCTGGCCGTGGCCGCGGCGGTGCTGGGGGCGGCCGAGGTGGTCGATCCCGCGGTCATCGCCGACCTGGTGCTCGTCGGGGAGCTGGGCCTGGACGGCCGGGTCCGCCCCGTGCCGGGCGTGCTGCCCGCGGTCCTCGCCGCCGCGGAGGCCGGATACCGCAGCGTGGTCGTGCCCCGGCGGTGCGCCGCCGAGGCGCGGCTGGTCCCGGACGTCTCCGTGCTCGGCGTGGGCAGCCTGCGCGACCTGATCGCCGTCCTCACCGGCGGGACGGTCCCCGACGAGGAGCCGCCGGACGAGGCCGGGCGGCCGGGCCCCGGGCCGGGCCCCGGACCGGCGGGCCTGCTGGTCCCGGGCGCCGGGCTGGGCACCGGGGTCGTGCCGGGCGGGGGAGCGGCCGGGGAGGCCGCGGACTTCCCCGACCTGCGTGACGTCGCCGGGCAGCACACGGCCCGCCGGGCCCTGGAGGTGGCCGCCTCCGGGGGCCACCACCTCTTCCTCAGCGGACCCCCGGGCGCCGGCAAGACGATGCTGGCCGAGCGGCTCCCCTGGATCCTGCCGCCCCTCACCCGGCAGGACTCCCTGGAGGTCACCGCCGTCCACTCGGTCGCGGGCATCCTGCCGCCCGGCGATCCGCTGGTCGGCAGGCCCCCGTACTGCGCGCCCCACCACTCGGCGACGATGCAGTCGCTGGTCGGCGGCGGGGCGGGCGTGCCCCGGCCCGGGGCGGTCTCCCTGGCCCACCGCGGCGTGCTCTTCCTCGACGAGGCCGCGGAGTTCGGCACGAAGGCGCTGGACGCGCTGCGCCAGCCCCTCGAATCGGGGCGGGTGGTCATCGCCCGGGCCGCCGGGGTGGTGCAGCTGCCGGCGAGGTTCCTCATGGTCCTCGCGGCGAACCCCTGCCCGTGCGGGCGGCACGGGCTGCCGGGCGCCGGCTGCGAGTGCCCCGCCTCGGCCGTCCGGCGCTACCAGGCGCGGCTGTCCGGGCCGCTGCTGGACCGGGTGGACCTGCGCGTCGGGGTCGAGCCCGTCGGCCGCTCCGAGCTGCTCGGCGGCGGCCGCGGGGAGACCACGGCGGTGGTCGCCGCCCGGGTCCGGCGGGCCCGGGACCGCGCCGCCGCCCGGCTGGCCGGCACCCCGTGGCGGCTCAACGCCGAGATCCCCGGACACGAGCTGCGGACCCGCTGGCCGGCGGCGCCCGGGGCGATGGCGCAGGCCGAGCGGGACCTGGAGCGCGGGCTGCTCACGGCCCGGGGGCTGGACCGGGTGCTGCGGGTCGCCTGGACGGTGGCCGACCTGCGGGGCAACGACCGGCCCGACGCGCTCGACGTGGCCGTCGCGCTGGAACTGCGGACCGGGATCGGCCGCGGCGCCGTCCTGGCCGCGGGAACCGCGCCGTGACCGCGGCCCGGGGCCCCGACCGGCAGCCACCACCGGGCGCCACCCCGTCCCAAGGCCCGGCCCCGTCCCCTTCCCAGGGTCCAGCCCCGTCCCAAGGCCCGGCCCCGGCTCAGGGTCCGGTATCGGCCCAGGCTCCGGCGTCGGCCTCGGTGCAAGGACCGGCCCCGACCCAGGGTTCGGCCTCGGCCATGGGCCCGGCCCTGGTCTCGGTGCAGGGACTGGCCCCAGCTGGGGGTTCGGCGTCGGCCCAGGAGCCGCTCTCGGCTCAGGGTCCGGCGTCGGCCCAGGGCCCAGCCCCGGCCCCGGCCCCGGCCTCGGCTTCGGCTTCGGCTTCGGCTTCGGCCCAGGGTCCGGCTTCGGCCCAGGGTCCGGCGTCGGCCCAGGGCCCAGCCCCGGCCTCGGCTGAGGGTCCGGCGTCGGCGCAGGGGCCGGTCTCGGCTCAGGACCCAGCCCCGGCCCAGGGCCCAGCCCCAGCCCCGGCCCCGGCCTCGGGGCGAGGACAGGCCCCGGGGCGGGTGCCGGCGTCGGAGGTGGGGGTGTGGGGCGCGGGGGAGGAGCCTGGGGGCGAGGTGCTGGCCCGGGCCGCGCTGACGCGGGTGCTGGAGCCCGGGGACGAGTACGCCGGGCGCTGGCTGCGCGAGCACGGAGCCGTCGGGCTGATACGGCTGCTGACCGGCCCCGACCCGGAGCCGGAGGCACTCGGCGGAGCGGGGCGACGGCGGCTTGCCGGATACCGCCGACGGGCCGGACTCGCCGACCCCCGGCGGGACCTCGCGGCCGCCGCCGGGGCGGGCTGCCGGTTCATCTGCCCCGGGTCGGCCCAGTGGCCGACCCAGCTCGACGACCTCGGCGACGCCCGGCCCGTCGGCCTGTGGGTGCGGGGCACCCCCGACCTGCGGACCTGGGCGCTGCGCTCGGTCGCCCTGGTCGGCGCCCGCGCCTGCACCCCGTACGGCGCGCACATGGCCCACACCCTGGCCGCCGGGCTCGCCGAGCGGGGCTGGGTCGTGGTGTCCGGGGCCGCGTACGGGATCGACGGCGCGGCCCACCGCGGAGCCCTCGGCAGCGGCGGCGCCACGGCCGCGGTGCTGGCCTGCGGGGTGGACGTCGCCTACCCCCGCGGACACGCCGGGCTGCTCGGGGCCATCGCCGGCCAGGGGCTGGTGCTGGGGGAGCTGCCGCCCGGCAGCCACCCGACGCCCGCCCGGTTCGTGCTGCGCAACCGGGTCATCGCGGCCCTCACCCGGGGCACCGTCGTGGTCGAGGCCGCCTACCGCAGCGGCTCCCTGGTCACCGCGCGGCGGGCCCGCGAGCTGGGGCGGTTCACCATGGGCGTCCCCGGCCCCGCGACCAGCGGGCTCTCGGCCGGGGTGCACGAACTGCTGCGCGGCGAGGCCGTGCTCGTCACCGACGCCGCGGAGGTCGTCGAACTGGTCGGCGGGATGGGGGAGCTCGCCCCCGAGCGGCGCGGCCCCGTCATGCCCCGGGACCTGCTGCACCCGGACACCGCCCGGGTGCTCGAAGCACTCCCGGCCGGCCGCACCGCGCAGGTGGAGGAGCTCGCCCTCGCCGCGGGCACCGGAACCGATGAAGTCATCGGCAGACTGTACGAACTTCACTCTCTGGGGTTCGTCGAACGGCTGGGCGACGGCTGGCGGTTGACGCCGCAGACACGCCGATGAGCCACACGAACCGGTGGCACCCGGCGAGGCGTTCGCTGACCTGGGGCGTTCCGGTGAAAGAGTGAAGCCGATGAAAGACGCGGTCCTTCCGTCGGCAGCCGCCGGGACCGAGCGCCAGGCGCCGGTCCCGGGTCGCCCGTGTGAGCCGGGGCGCGCCTGGGGCCTCATACGATCCCGTACTCTTCGCGCACCGCGACAATCTCGTCACGCTACGCTCCCAAGGAATCCCGCTCCGGCAAAGGCGAAGCATGCCCCAGCACATCTCAGGGTCCGACCGCGCCGCCGCGCCCCCCGCTGCCCGCGGCAGCGTGCGGGCCACCGCGCCCTCGTCCCTGGACGCGCTGTGGCGCTCGTACAAGGAGACGGGTGACGAACGCCTGAGGGAGCAGCTGATCCTGCACTACTCGCCGCTGGTGAAGTACGTCGCCGGCCGGGTCAGCGTCGGACTGCCGCCCAACGTGGAGCAGGCCGACTTCGTCTCCTCCGGGGTCTTCGGGCTGATCGACGCCATCGAGAAGTTCGACCTCGACCGCTCCATCAAGTTCGAGACGTACGCGATCACCCGGATCCGCGGCGCGATGATCGACGAGCTGCGGGCGCTGGACTGGATCCCGCGCTCCGTACGGCAGAAGGCGCGGGCGGTCGAGCGGGCCTACGCCACCCTGGAGGCCCAGCTGCGCCGCACCCCGACCGAGCAGGAGGTCGCCGGCGAGATGGGGATCGCGGTGGAGGAACTCCACACGGTCTTCAGCCAGTTGTCGCTGGCGAACGTGGTCGCCCTGGAGGAGCTGCTGCACGTCGGCGGGGAGGGCGGCGACCGCCTCTCCCTGATGGACACCCTGGAGGACACCGCCGCCGACGACCCGGTGGAGGTCGCCGAGGACCGCGAGCTGCGCAGGCTCCTGGCCCGCGCCATCAACACGCTGCCCGAGCGCGAGAAGACCGTGGTGACCCTCTACTACTACGAGGGCCTCACACTCGCCGAGATCGGCAACGTGCTCGGGGTGACCGAGAGCCGGGTCAGCCAGATCCACACCAAGTCGGTTCTGCAACTCCGCGCAAAGCTTGCGGATGTAGGGCGCTGAGTCCCCCGGATCTCCGTACAGTGGACGCGTGCCCAGGATTCGAGCGGCCTCCGTGGCCGAGCACCGGTCGATGCAGCGCCGCGCCCTGCTGGACGCGGCGCGCACCCTGCTGTCCGAGGGCGGGACGGAGGCGCTGACCTTCCCCGCCCTGGCACAGCGCACCGGGCTCGCCCGGTCCTCCGTCTACGAGTACTTCCGGTCCCGCGCCGCCGTGGTCGAAGAGCTGTGCGCGGTGGACTTCCCCGTGTGGGCCGCCGAGATCGAGACCGCCATGGAGCAGGCGGCGACCCCCGAGGCGAAGATCGAGGCGTACGTGCGCAGCCAGCTGGGCCTGGTCGGCGACCGCCGGCACCGGGCCGTGGTCGCGATCTCGGCGAGCGAGCTGGACGCCGGGGCCCGCGAGAAGATCCGCGCCGCGCACGGCGGACTCGTGGCGATGATCGTGGAGGCCCTCTCCGCCCTGGGCCAGGAGCAGCCCAAGCTGGCGGCCATACTGCTCCAGGGCGTGGTCGACGCGGCGGTGCGGCGCATCGAGCTCGGTGCCGCCGAGGATCCGGCCGTGGTGACGGAGACCGCGGTCGCGATGGCCCTCCGGGGCGTGCACGGCTGACCCGCGGCCCCCGCCCCACCGTCCCCGCCTTCCCCACCGTCCCCACCGTCCCCGCCTTCCCCGTCCTCCCTGCCGCCGGTGCCGCCCGGGGCGGGCCGTCGGCCGGGTCCGCCGCCGGCAGCAGCCGCGGCGTGGGGCGCGGCAGCAGCGACAGCGGGTTGAGGTAGGTCTCGCCCGACAGCAGGCCCCAGTGCAGGCAGGGGCGTGCGCAGTGGCCCCCTTCCGTCAGGACCGCCACGACCTGGCCCGCGGCGACCGGCTCCCCCTCGGCGACGAGCGGGCGGACCGGCTCGTACGTGGTGCGCAGGCCGCCCGGCAGGGTCAGGGACAGCACGCCGCGCCCGGCCACCGGGCCCGCGAAGTGGACCCGGCCGGGCCCCACGGCCCGCACCCGCGCCCCCGCCGGGGCGGCGAGGTCCACCCCGCGGTGGCCCGCCGCGTACGGCGTCGGCGGCGGATCGAACCAGCGGACCACCGCGAGCGGCGCCGGCAGCGGCCGGAGAGCCGCGGGCAGGGCGTCCCCGGCGGGCGGGGCGCCCGTCCGGGCCACCGCCAGCAGCAGTGCGAGCAGGAGAGTCGTCATGCCGGCAGCGTCCCGCACCGCCCGCAGGACACGGCGGAGCCTGTGGACGGGAGGCCGCGTGTGGACAGCGGCGTCACCTGGCATACCGCCCGGTCCCGTACACTTCTTACGGCGATCCGGGTCACCGGGTCGACTTCGCGCGCCCCAGCGCCGGCCGAACCAGGCCGTGTGGCAGCGTCTCTCGGTCCCTTTTCCGGGGGCAGGACGCGGTGGGGTGTCAGGACCAAACCGAGAAACCAAGGAGATGGCCATGGCCGTCGTAACGATGCGGGAGCTGCTGGAGAGCGGCGTCCACTTCGGTCACCAGACCCGTCGCTGGAACCCGAAGATGAAGCGCTTCATCTTCACCGAGCGCAACGGCATCTACATCATCGACCTGCTCCAGTCGCTGTCGTACATCGACCGCGCCTACGAGTTCGTCAAGGAGACCGTCGCGCACGGCGGCTCCATCATGTTCGTCGGTACGAAGAAGCAGGCCCAGGAGGCCATCGCCGAGCAGGCGACGCGCGTCGGCATGCCGTACGTCAACCAGCGCTGGCTGGGTGGCATGCTCACCAACTTCTCGACCGTCTACAAGCGCCTGCAGCGCCTGAAGGAGCTCGAGGCGATCGACTTCGAGGACGTCGCCGCCTCGGGTCTCACCAAGAAGGAGCTCCTGGTCCTCTCCCGCGAGAAGGCCAAGCTGGAGAAGACCCTCGGTGGTATCCGCGAGATGCAGAAGGTGCCGAGCGCCGTCTGGATCGTCGACACCAAGAAGGAGCACATCGCCGTCGGCGAGGCTCGCAAGCTGAACATCCCGGTCGTCGCGATCCTCGACACCAACTGCGACCCCGACGAGGTCGACTACAAGATTCCGGGCAACGACGACGCGATCCGCTCCGTCACCCTGCTCACCCGTGTGATCGCCGACGCTGTCGCCGAGGGCCTCATCGCCCGCTCCGGCGCTGCGACCGGTGACTCGAAGCCGGGCGACAAGGCCGCCGGCGAGCCGCTCGCCGAGTGGGAGCGCGACCTGCTCGAGGGCGAGAAGAAGGCCGAGGCCGCTCCGGCCGCCGAGGCTGCCCCGGCCGCCGAGGCCGCTCCGGCCGCCGAGGCTGCTCCGGCCGCCGACGCCGAGCAGGCCTGACCCGCTGAGGGCGCCCGGAGTTCACGCTCCGGGCACTCGCAGGACGGACGATGACGGCGGGGGAGCCGCGCCACGAGCGCGGCACCTCCGCCGTTCACCCGTAGATCTACGACTTCGAGAGAGAATCACAGACTCATGGCGAACTACACCGCCGCTGACGTCAAGAAGCTCCGCGAGCTCACCGGCGCCGGCATGCTGGACTGCAAGAACGCGCTCGTCGAGGCCGACGGTGACGTCGAGAAGGCCCAGGAGGCCCTCCGCATCAAGGGTCAGAAGGGCGTCGCCAAGCGCGAGGGCCGTTCTGCCGAGAACGGTGCCGTCGTCTCCCTCATCGCCGACGACAACACCTCCGGTGTCATCGTCGAGCTGAAGTGCGAGACCGACTTCGTCGCCAAGGGCGAGAAGTTCCTGGCCGTCGCCAACCAGCTGGCCGCGCACGTCGCCGCCACCTCCCCGGCCGACATCGAGGCGCTGCTCGCGTCCGAGATCGAGCCCGGCAAGACCGTCACCGCCTTCGTCGACGAGGCCAACGCCAACCTCGGCGAGAAGATCGTCCTGGACCGCTTCGCGCAGTTCACCGGCGGTTTCGTGACCTCCTACATGCACCGCACCATGCCCGACCTGCCGTTCCAGATCGGCGTCCTGGTCGAGCTGGACAAGGAGAACGCCGACGTCGCCCGCGGTGTCGCGCAGCACATCGCCGCGTTCGCCCCGCAGTGGCTGTCCGCCGAGGACGTCCCGGCCGAGAAGGTCGAGTCCGAGCGCCGCATCGCCGAAGAGGTCACCCGCGCGGAGGGCAAGCCCGAGGCTGCCATCGCGAAGATCGTCGAGGGTCGCGTCAACGGCTTCTTCAAGGAGGCCACCCTCCTCGGCCAGCCGTACGCGCTGGACAACAAGAAGTCCGTCCAGAAGGTTCTGGACGAGGCCGGTGTCACCCTGAAGCGCTTCGCGCGCATCAAGGTCGGCATCTGAGTCCGTCCGTACAACGACGGACACCGGACCCCGGTAGGGTCTGAGGCAGTCGTCCGCGTACGCGCGGAACGACCGCAGATCTGACGAGGAGGCCATTGCCGTAGAGGGAACCGCGAGGACCCACCGGCAATGGCCTTCTTCGTATGTGCACGAGGAGATCTCCATGAATCAGGGCGTGGACCCCCACAACGCTTCCGACGACAAGAGCGACCACGGGAAGAAGGGCCGCCGCTTCATGCTGAAGCTGTCCGGCGAAGCCTTCTCCGGTGGCGGCGGACTGGGCGTCGACCCCGACGTCGTCCATGCCATCGCGCGCGAGATCGGCGCGGTGGTCCGGGACGGCGCGGAGATCGCCGTCGTGATCGGCGGCGGCAACTTCTTCCGAGGCGCCGAACTCCAGCAGCGCGGCATGGACCGCGCCCGGTCCGACTACATGGGCATGCTCGGCACCGTCATGAACTGCCTCGCCCTCCAGGACTTCCTGGAGAAGGAAGGCATCGACTCCCGCGTGCAGACGGCGATCACCATGGGCCAGGTCGCCGAGCCGTACATTCCGCTGCGGGCCGTACGGCACCTGGAGAAGGGCCGCGTCGTGATCTTCGGCGCGGGTATGGGCATGCCGTACTTCTCCACCGACACCACGGCCGCTCAGCGCGCCCTGGAAATCGACGCCGAGGCCCTGCTCATGGGCAAGAACGGCGTCGACGGGGTCTACGACTCCGACCCCAAGAAGAACCCCGACGCGGTGAAGTTCGACGCGCTGGAGTACGGCGAGGTGCTGTCCCGCGACCTCAAGGTCGCCGACGCCACCGCCATCACGCTGTGCCGCGACAACAAGCTGCCGATCCTGGTGTTCGAACTGCTTGCCGAGGGCAATATCGCCCGCGCCGTCAAGGGTGAGAAGATCGGCACGCTCGTGAGTGACCAGGGAACCCGGGCCTGAGCGGTCCGCAGCCGGACCGGGTCCCGCGGGGCCCGGCCCGCACCGCCCGCCTGAACCATCCATTCAAGACATGCAGGAGCACGTGGTGATCGAAGAAATCCTCCTCGAGGCCGAGGAGAAGATGGAGAAGGCCGTTGTCGTCGCCAAGGAGGACTTCGCCGCGATCCGCACGGGCCGTGCGCACCCGGCGATGTTCAACAAGATCGTGGCGGACTACTACGGCGCCCTGACGCCCATCAACCAGCTCGCGTCCTTCTCGGTGCCCGAGCCGCGCATGGCCGTCGTGACCCCGTTCGACAAGAGCGCCCTGCGCAACATCGAGCAGGCCATCCGCGACTCCGACCTGGGCGTCAACCCGAGCAACGACGGCAACATCATCCGGGTGACCTTCCCCGAGCTCACCGAGGAGCGCCGCAAGGAGTACATCAAGGTCGCGCGCGGCAAGGCCGAGGACTCCAAGGTCTCCATCCGCTCCGTCCGCCGCAAGGCCAAGGACGCCCTCGACAAGCTCGTCAAGGACAAGGAGACGGGCGAGGACGAGGTGCGCCGCGCCGAGAAGGAGCTCGACGACACCACCGCGAAGTACGTCGCGCAGGTGGACGAGCTGCTCAAGCACAAGGAAGCCGAGCTGCTCGAGGTCTGATGAACGACTCTCCCTGGGCCACGGAGCCGGTTCCGGCGGGTCCCGCATACGATGCGCTGGTGGGACCGCACACTCGGCCCATGCCCATCGTGCCCGATGCCGCCGGCCGTGACTTCGACGACCGGGAAGCACGCGATCGGGGGGCTGCCGCTGACGGCGGCCCCCCGTTCCGCACCGAGATGCCGCCGCAGGAGCCCATGCCCAGCCCCCCGCCTCCGCCTTCGCAGGCACCGCAGGACTCCTCGCCCCCACCGCAGAGGAAGCAGAAGAAGCGGGCCGGGCGAGACCTGCGTGCCGCCATAGGGGTCGGTGTCGGCCTCGGTGCGGTGATCTTCGCTTCGCTCTTCATCGTGAAGGCGGTCTTCGTCGGCGTCATCGTCGTCGCGGTCGTCGTCGGCCTGTGGGAGCTCACCTCCCGGCTCCAGGAGAAGAAGGGCATCAAGGCGCCGCTCGTCCCGCTCGCGATCGGCGGTGCCGCCATGGTCATCGCCGGGTACGTGAGGGGTGCCGAGGGCGCCTGGGTGGCCATGGCCCTGACCGCGCTGGCGGTCCTGGTCTGGCGGATGACCGAACCGCCCGAGGACTACCTCAAGGACGTCACGGCGGGTGTCTTCGCGGCGTTCTACGTGCCGTTCCTGGCGACCTTCGTGGCGATGCTGCTCACGGCGGACGACGGCCCGCAGCGGGTGATGACCTTCCTGGCCCTGACGGTGGTCAGCGACACCGGCGCCTACGCCGTGGGCTGGCGCTTCGGCAAGACCAAGCTCGCGCCGCGCATCAGCCCGGGGAAGACCCGCGAGGGGCTCCTCGGCGCGGTGGCCTTCTCGATGGGGGCCGGCGCGCTGTGCATGGAGTTCCTGGTCGACGGCGGGGCCTGGTGGCAGGGCCTGATCCTCGGCCTCGCGGTCGCGGTCAGCGCCACGCTGGGCGACCTCGGCGAGTCGATGATCAAACGGGACCTGGGCATCAAGGACATGGGCACCCTGCTCCCGGGCCACGGCGGCATCATGGACCGGCTGGACTCCTTGCTGCCGACCGCCCCGGTGGTGTGGTTGCTGCTGGCGCTGTTCGTCGGCACGGGCTGAGCCCGCGCCACGGAGCCACGCGGCGGAGCCGCATATCGGACGCAGTATGGACCGGCTGGACTCCTTGCTGCCGACCGCCCCGGTGGTGTGGTTGCTGCTGGCGCTGTTCGTCGGCACGGGCTGACCGCCGGGACGGGCCGGGGCACCGGCCGCGGGATCGTCGGCAGCGGCCGATCCGACCGGGTTATCCTGAAGGGCGCACCATTTCCGTGGTGCGCCCTTTCCCCGTGATCGCGGGGATGCATCTCGTGAGGTCTCCGGGCGCGGACCGCGCCATCGCCATCGCTCCGCACGTGCGGAGCCCGTCGGACCTCGTCGCCTGAGGAAGGACCGATCATGGCACCCCGCCCCGCTCCGGGAGAGCTCACCTTCGTCGCGCCGAAGGGGGCGAAGAAGCCGCCGCGGCACCTCGCCGACCTGTCGCCGGCCGAGCGGCGCGAGGCGGTCGCCGCGATCGGCGAGAAGCCGTTCCGGGCCAAGCAGCTCTCGCAGCACTACTTCGCGCGCTACGCCCACGACCCGGCGGAGTGGACCGACATCCCGGCGTCCTCCCGCGAGAAGCTCCGCGAGGAGCTGCTGCCGGACCTGATGCGCGTCGTACGGCACATCTCCTGCGACGACGACACCACCCGCAAGACCCTGTGGCGGCTGCACGACGGCACGCTCGTCGAGTCCGTGCTGATGCGCTACCCGGACCGGGTCACCATGTGCATCTCCTCGCAGGCGGGCTGCGGCATGAACTGCCCGTTCTGCGCCACCGGCCAGGCCGGCCTGGACCGCAACCTGTCGACCGCGGAGATCGTGCACCAGATCGTCGACGGCATGCGCGCCCTGCGCGACGGCGAGGTCCCCGGCGGCCCGGCCCGGCTGTCGAACATCGTCTTCATGGGCATGGGCGAGCCGCTGGCCAACTACAACCGGGTCGTCGGCGCCATCCGCCGCCTCACCGACCCCGAGCCCGACGGCCTGGGCCTGTCCCAGCGCGGCATCACCGTCTCCACCGTCGGCCTGGTCCCGGCGATGCTGCGGTTCGCCGACGAGGGCTTCAAGTGCCGCCTCGCCGTCTCGCTGCACGCCCCCGACGACGAGCTGCGCGACACCCTCGTGCCGGTGAACACCCGCTGGCAGGTCCGCGAGGTCCTCGACGCGGCCTGGGAGTACGCCGAGAAGTCCGGCCGCCGGGTCTCCATCGAGTACGCCCTGATCCGCGACATCAACGACCAGGCCTGGCGCGGCGACCTCCTGGGCCGGCTCCTCAAGGGCAAGCGCGTCCACGTCAACCTGATCCCGCTGAACCCGACGCCGGGTTCGAAGTGGACCGCCTCGCGCCCCGAGGACGAGCGGGCCTTCGTCGAGGCCATCGCCCGGCACGGTGTGCCCGTGACCGTGCGTGACACCCGCGGTCAGGAGATCGACGGTGCGTGCGGCCAGCTGGCCGCTGCGGAGCGGTAGCTTCCGCTTCTCGCGGTGCCGGTTCGGCCACGGGGTACCCTGTGGCCGAACCAATTGCATATTCCGACAGGGGAGCGCCACAGCGCTGAGAGTGCGGCACCGTCAGCCGCAGACCCTCTGAACCTCGCCCCGGTCATGCGGGGTAGGAAGTTCGGTCACCACTCAAGCTGTTGCGCCCTGCCCCGGCGCCCGCTCCGACAGAGCGCCGGGGCAGGGCCGCGTCTTCTCCTGGTCATCCCAGGAGGAATACACCAGTGAGCACCACCAGGAAGATCGCGGGAGCTGCCCTCGCGGCCGCCCTCGGCGTCACCACGCTCAGCGCCTGCGGCGGCGACGGCGGGCAGGACAAGCCCGAGGGCAGCGCCGGCGGGTCGCCGAAGTCCAAGACGGTCACCCTCGTCTCCCACGACTCCTTCAACGTGACCGAAACGGTCCTGAAGGAGTTCGAGCAGCAGAGCGGCTACACCGTCAAGGTCCTCAAGTCCGGGGACGCGGGCGCCGCCCTCAACCAGGAGATCCTCACCAAGGGCTCCCCGCGCGGCGACGTGTTCTTCGGTGTGGACAACACGCTCCTCTCGCGCGCCCTGGACAACGGCATCTTCACCCCGCACGAGGCCAAGGGCCTGGCCGGCGTGAAGCCCGAGTACGTCCTCGACAAGCAGCACCGGGTCACGCCCGTGGACTCCGGCGACATCTGCGTCAACTACGACAGGGCGTACTTCGCCGACAAGAAGATCGCCCCGCCGCAGACGCTCGACGACCTGCTCAAGCCCGAGTACAAGAACCTGCTGGTCACCGAGAACGCGGCCACCTCCTCCCCGGGCCTGGGCTTCCTGCTGGCCACCGTCGGCAAGTACGGCGAGGACGGCTGGAAGGACTACTGGAGCAAGCTCAAGGCCAACGGCGTCGAGGTCGTCGACGGCTGGGAGCAGGCCTACAACGAGCGCTTCTCCGGCTCCGCGGGCGGCAAGAAGGCCAAGGCCGACCGCCCGCTGGTGGTCTCGTACGCCTCCAGCCCGCCGGTCGAGGTCCTGTACGCCGACCCGAAGCCGGCCGAGGCCCCCACGGGCGTCGCCACCGGCACCTGCTTCCGCCAGGTCGAGTTCGCCGGCCTGCTCAAGGGCGCGAAGAACGAGGAGGGCGGCAAGGCGCTGATCGACTTCATGATCGGCAAGAAGTTCCAGGAGGACATGCCGCTCCAGATGTTCGTGAACCCGGTGGTCACGGACGCCGCGCTGCCGGAGCTGTTCACGAAGCACGGCGTGGTCGTCGAGAAGCCCGAGACCGTGGCTCCCGAGAACATCGCCAAGAACCGTGAGCAGTGGGTCAAGACATGGTCCTCGCTCGTCGTGAAGTAGCCCCCGGCAGGACAGCGGGCACGGCGGCACGCGGTGCGGCCGTCAGGTTGGCCCTGATGGCCGTGCCGCTGGCCTTCTTCGCACTGTTCTTCGCCTACCCCGTCACCGCGATCGTCGGCCGCGGGGTCAGGACCGACGCCGGCTGGCAGTTCGGCCGCATCGGCGAGGTGCTGACCCGGGCCGACATCGCCGGGGTGCTGTGGTTCACCGCCTGGCAGGCGGTCGCCTCCACGCTGCTCACCCTGCTGATCGCGCTGCCCGCCGCGTACGTCTTCGCACGGCTGGAATTCCCCGGCAAGCAGCTGCTGCGGGCCGTGGTCACCGTCCCCTTCGTGCTGCCCACCGTGGTCGTCGGCACCGCCTTCCTGGCGCTGGTCGGGCGGGGCGGGCTGCTGGAGGAGCTGTGGGGCGTACGGCTGGACACCACGGTGTGGGCGATCCTGCTCGCGCACGTCTTCTTCAACTACGCCGTGGTCGTCCGCACCGTCGGCGGGCTGTGGGCGCAGCTGGACCCCCGCCAGGAGGAAGCCGCCCGGGTGCTGGGCGCCGGACGGTTCGCCGCCTGGCGGCGGGTGACGCTGCCCGCGCTGGTCCCGGCGGTGGCCGCGGCCGCGCTGATGGTCTTCCTGTTCACGTTCACCTCGTTCGGCGTCGTGCAGATCCTCGGCGGGCCTTCGTACGCCACGCTGGAGGTGGAGGTCTACCGGCAGACCGCGCAGCTGCTGGACCTGTCCACAGCCGCCGTCCTGACGATGGTCCAGTTCGCCGCCGTCGCCCTGATCCTCGCCGTGCACGCCCGGACCGTGCGCCGGCGCGAGACCGCGCTGCGGCTGGTGGACCCGGTGCGGACCGCGCACCGGCCGCGCGGGTTCGCGCAGCGGGCCCTGCTGGGCGGGGTGCTGCTGACGGTGGCCGTGCTGATCGTGCTGCCGCTGGGCGTGCTGGTGGAGCGCTCCCTCGACGCCTCCGGCGGGTACGGGCTGGGCTTCTACCGGGCACTGCAGAGCGCGGGCTCGGGCGGCGGAACGTTTCTGGTGCCGCCGCTGGAGGCCGTCTGGAACTCCCTGCAGTACGCGCTGGCCGCCACCGGCATCGCCCTCGTGGTCGGCGGGCTCGCGGCCGCCGCGCTGACCCGGAAGGCGGGCCCCTTCGTCCGCGGCTTCGACGCGCTGCTGATGCTGCCGCTCGGGGTGTCCGCGGTGACCGTGGGCTTCGGGTTCCTGATCACCCTGGACGAGCCGCCGCTGGACCTCCGGACCTCGTGGATCCTGGTGCCGCTGGCGCAGGCGCTGGTCGGCGTGCCCTTCGTCGTACGGACCATGCTGCCGGTCCTGCGGGCCGTGGACAGCCGGCTCCGGGAGGCGGCCGCCGTGCTGGGCGCGTCCCCGCTGCGGGCCTGGCGGGAGGTGGACCTGCCGCTGGTGCGGCGGGCGCTGCTGATCGCGGCCGGGTTCGCCTTCGCCGTGTCGCTGGGGGAGTTCGGGGCGACCGTCTTCATCGCGCGGCCCGACCGGCCGACGCTGCCGGTGGCCGTGGCCCGGCTGCTCGGGCGGGCCGGGGAGCTGAACTACGGGCAGGCGATGGCCCTGAGCACGATTCTGATGCTGGTGTGCGCGGCCGCCCTGCTGGTGCTGGAGCGGCTGCGGCCCGACAAGACCTCGGGAGAGTTCTGATGACGTTGCTCGAACTGGCCGGGGTCTCGGTCCGCTTCGGCGAGCGCGCCGTCGTCGACCGGGTGGACCTCCGGGTCGCCGAGCACGAGATCGTCTGCGTACTGGGGCCCAGCGGCAGCGGGAAGTCCACGCTGCTGCGGGTCGTCGCCGGGCTCCAGCCCGTCTCGGCCGGCCGGGTCCTGCTGGGCGGCGCCGACCAGGCGCGGGTGCCCGTGCACCGGCGGGGGGTCGGGCTGATGTTCCAGGACCACCAGCTGTTCCCGCACCGCGACGTCGGCGAGAACGTGGCGTTCGGCCTGCGCATGCAGGGGGCTGCGGGCGTACTGCGCGGACCGCGCGGCCTGCGCGGCCTGCGCCGCGGAGCGCGCGGCCCCGCGGAGGACCGGGTCGCGGAGCTGCTGGAGCTGGTCGGACTCCCCGGGGCCCGGCAGCGCTCGGTGTCCTCCCTGTCGGGCGGCGAGCAGCAGCGGGTCGCGCTGGCCCGGGCGCTGGCCCCGTCGCCGCGGCTGCTGATGCTGGACGAGCCGCTGGGCCAGCTGGACCGCGGGCTGCGCGAGCGCCTGGTGGTGGAGCTGCGCGGGCTGTTCTCCCGGCTGGGCACCACCGTGCTGGCCGTCACCCACGACCAGGGGGAGGCCTTCGCCCTGGCCGACCGGGTCGTGGTGATGAGCGAGGGCCGGATCGCGCAGGCCGGGACCCCGCTGGAGGTGTGGCAGCGGCCGGCCTCCGAGTTCGTGGCGCGGTTCCTCGGCTTCGAGAACGTCGTCCCGGCGACGGTGTCGGGCGGCGCCGCGGCGACCGCCTGGGGCAAGGTCCCGGTGCCGGAGGGCTCCCCGGAGGGGGAGCAGCGGGTGCTGATCCGGCCGGCGGGCGTGGTCCTCGCGGCCGCCGGCCTCGGCTGCGCGGTGGTGTCCCGTACCTTCCGCGGCACGCACGTGGCGCTGCGGCTGCGCCCCGAGGCCGGTCCGGAGCTGGAGGCCGAGTGCGGGCTGGCGGCAGCCCCGGCGGTGGGGGACCGGGTGGCGGTGGCGTTCACGCCGAACGAGGTGGTCGTCCTCCCGGCCCCCTGATCGCCGCCGTTGCACGAGTCCGGTCGTGAAACCGCGGGTCGGTGGGGGCTGGTCGCGCAGTTCCCCGCGCCCCTTGCGGGGCGCGGGCCCGTTCAGCGCAGCTGTGCCGGCTCCGGGTCCCGTGCCGGTTCCGGGGTCGGGGCGTCGGCCCCGTCGTGCTTGCCGTACCAGGCGACGGCCACGGCGCCGGCCACCGCGAGGACGAAGCCCAGCACGGCCAGCCAGGCCAGGCCCGGCCGGGACGCGTCGCCGAGCCACAGCACGCCGATCGCCCCGGGCAGCACGGTCTCGCCGACCACCAGCGCGGCGGTCGCCCCGTTCACGGAGCCGATCTGCAGGGCCACGGTGTGCAGGTACATGCCGCCGACGCCGGCGAGCACGATCGCGTACAGGGCCGGGTCGCCGAGCAGGGCGACCGGGTCGAAGGGGTCGATGCCGTTCAGGATCCGGACGCCGACGCCGAGCGCGCCGAAGGCGAGGCCGGACAGCAGGCCGGCGAGGATCGCGGCCCGGCCGCCGAGCAGGCGTACGGCGACAGTGCCGCCCACGATGATCAGTGCGGTGACGGCGAACAGCCACCAGTGCGTGGCCATCGGGGCGTGGTGGCCGCCCTCGTGGCCGGCGGCCGTGGCGAGCAGGACGAGTGCCGCGCACACGATGCCGATGGAGATCCACTCCTTGCGGGTCAGCCGGAGGCCGAGCATCCGCACGCTCAGGATCGCCGTGATCACCAGGTTGGCGCTGATGACGGTCTGGGACAGGAAGAGGGGGAGCATCCGGGCGGCGAGGGCGCCCAGGCCGAAGCCCGCGAAGTCCAGGATGGTGCCGACGATGAATTCCCAGGTCATCGCCGCCTTCGCGGTCGACGTCAGGTTGGGGCCGCCGTGCGCGGTGACCCCGGCGGCGGCCGGGTTCGCCCGGGCGGCGCGGCGCGATCCGACGGCTTGCAGGACGGATCCCGTGCCGTAGCAGATGGATGCCGCTATCGCGGTCAGCAGGCCTATGAGCACCGGTGGCTCCGTTCACGTGTGACAGGTTGTGCCGTAAGTACCGCTTGTGCGGGGTACGACTGCCAGACGTGAGAACGGGCCCGGAAGGTTGCCTCCCGAGCCCGGCTTCTTGCGGCGTTCGGCGGGTCAGCGGGCCAGCGCGAGCGAAGTCAGCTGCGCCACGCCCCAGCTGACGGGTACGCACACCGTGAGCAGTGCGCCGGCCCGGACGCCGGCGGCCGTCCGCAGGACGGCGCCGGGGGTGCCGAGGTCGAGCAGGGCGGCGCGGGCGGCGGAGCGGCTCTGGCGGACCTCCACGGCGGAGGCGAGCAGGGTCGCGGCCGCGCACAGGGCGACGAGGGCGCAGGCCGGGCCGGTCAGCGGGCCGAGCGGGGCGCCGAGTCCGCCCGGGCCGGGCAGGGCCGCGGTGCTGAGCGCGGCCGCCCCCACCGCGCAGAGCACGCCGAGCGGGCGGCCGATCCGGGGGGCCTCCTCCTGCAGGGCCCGGCCGGCGAGCAGTCGGAGTGCGCCCGGGCGGGCGGCCTGGACGAGGGTCCCGCAGGCGTAGGCGAGGCCCGGGCCGGCGAGGGCGAGCCCGAGGGCGGTGAGGACCCAGCCGGCGGGCAGCACGGCCCCGCCGCGGCCGGCGTACCCCTCGACGGCGAGTCCGCAGGCGGTGAGGGCGATGCCCCAGGGCAGGCCGGTCTGCGGGGAGGGCGGGGTGTGGGGGCGCAGGGCGAGGGCGGTGGCGGCCGAGGCGGTCAGCGGGACGACGGCCAGCAGGGTCAGGGCGGCGGCGACGGGCAGCGGCCGGTCGGCGTGGAGCAGTCGGGCGCCGGCTCCGTCGAAGGGGAGTCCGCCCAGGTCGCCGCGCAGGTGGAGGAAGGCCGCCAGGGCGAGGGCGCTGCCCAGGGTGCCGGAGATCGCGGTGGAGACGGCCGCGACGAGGGTGAGGCGTACGGGGCCCAGCCCGACGGCGTCCATCCCGGCGCGGGGCCGGGTGGCGGGGTCGGTCCGGGCGACGACGACGGCGAGGTGGACGGTGGCGGCGAGCGGGATCAGCGTCCACAGCAGCCGCGGGAACGATCCGGCGGGGCGGGCGACGGCCCCGGCGAGCACGTACAGCAGCAGGAAGCCGGTGCCGGCGCAGGCGGCGGCGACCAGCAGGCGGCGCAGCTGGACGAGCGGGCGGGAGCCGCGGGCTAGGCGGAGAGCGAGCACGCGGCCTGGTCCTCCGGGGTGTCGCCGGACGGGCCGGCCAGGCCGGCGGCCGCTGCGGCGGGTCGGCCGTCGAGGAGGGCGAACCGGCGGTCGGCGACGGCCGCGGTGTCCTCGTCGTGGGTGGCCAGCACGACGGTGATCTCGTGGGACCGGGCCGCGGTGGTCAGGGTGCGCAGGAGCAGGGAGCGTTCGGAGCGGTGCAGCGGCGCGGTGGGCTCGTCGGCGAAGATCACGGCGGGTTCGCTGACCAGGGCGCGGGCCAGGGCGACGCGCTGGGACGCGGCGCGGTCGAGGGCGCGGGGGCGTTTGTGGGCGGAGCCGGCGATGTCGAGCCGTTCCAGCCAGGCGCAGGCGGCCCGCTTGGCGGTGTGGTGCGAGGCGCCGGAGACCAGCAGGGGGAGGGCGGCGTTCTCCCAGACGGTGAGCTCGGGCAGCAGGGCCGGCTCGGGGCCGATCCAGCCGAACCGGTCGCGGCGCAGCCGTTCGCGGGTGAGGGCGCGCATGGTGTGGACGGGCACGCTGTTGAACCAGACCTCGCCCTCGCGGGGGACGAGGCGGCCGCTGAGGCAGTGCAGGAGGGTGGTCTTCCCGCTGCCGCGAGGGCCGGTCACGGCGAGGACCTCGCCTTGGCGGACGCCGACCGAGACCCCGATGATGCCGGGTGAACCGTTGTGGGAGTAGTGAACGGACCGTGCCCAGAGCACATCGTTGTCCGGTGGAGCCACCATGGCGTACACCTCCGTCCGGGGGAACGAAGCGGAGCCCCTTCGGTCACTGGCGCCGCACTGAGATGTAAAGAGACGAACCTCGCGAATGGCGACAGCACACGGCCCGGACCCCCGCGTTCTCACTCGAACGGGGCACCCGGGCCGTGTGGTTCGGACTGTTTGCAGGCCGGCTTGGCCCTACAGCTTGGTCCACGCCTCGGTGAGCACCGAGCGCAGGATCCCCTCGATCTCGTCGAAGGTGCCCTGGTCCGCGATCAGCGGCGGGGCCAGCTGGACGACCGGGTCGCCGCGGTCGTCGGCCCGGCAGTACAGGCCGTTCTCGAAGAGCGCCTTGGAGAGGAAACCGTAGAGCACGCGCTCGGTCTCCTCGTCCGTGAAGGACTCCTTGGTGACCTTGTCCTTGACGAGCTCGATGCCGTAGAAGTAGCCGTTTCCGCGGACGTCGCCGACGATCGGCAGGTCGTGCAGTTTCTGCAGCGTCTTCAGGAAGGCGGACTCGTTGTCCAGCACGTGCTGGTTGAGGCCTTCCTTGTCGAAGATGTCGAGGTTGGCGAGGGCCACGGCGGAGGACACCGGGTGCCCGCCGAAGGTGTAGCCGTGCAGGAAGGTGTTGTTGCCCTTGTAGAAGGGCTCGGCGACGCGGTCCGACACGATGCAGGCGCCGATCGGGGAGTAGCCCGAGGTCATGCCCTTGGCACAGGTGATCATGTCCGGGACGTAGTCGAACTTGTCGCAGGCGAACATCGTGCCGAGGCGGCCGAAGGCGCAGATCGTCTCGTCGGAGACGAGGAGCACGTCGTACGTGTCGCAGATCTCGCGGACGCGCTGGAAGTAGCCGGGCGGCGGCGGGAAGCAGCCGCCGGCGTTCTGCACCGGCTCCAGGAAGACGGCGGCGACGGTGTCGGCGCCCTCGAAGAGGATCTGCTGCTCGATCTGGTCGGCGCACCAGCGGCCGAAGGCCTCGGGGTCGTCGCCGTGGATCGGGGCGCGGTAGATGTTGGTGTTCGGCACCTTGTGCGCGCCGGGGACCAGCGGCTCGAAGGGGGCCTTGAGGGCGGGCAGGCCGGTGATGGACAGCGCGCCCTGCGGGGTGCCGTGGTAGGCGACGGCACGCGAGATGACCTTGTACTTGGTCGGCTTGCCCTTGAGCTTGTAGTACTGCTTGGCCAGCTTCCAGGCGGTCTCGACGGCCTCGCCGCCGCCGGTGGTGAAGAAGACCTTGTTCAGGTCGCCCGGCGCGTAGCCGGCGAGGCGCTCGGCCAGCTCGACGGCCTTGGGGTGGGCGTAGGACCACACGGGGAAGAATGCGAGCTCCTGCGCCTGCCGGTAGGCGACCTCGGCGAGCTCCTTGCGGCCGTGACCGGCGTTGACCACGAACAGTCCGGCGAGACCGTCCAGGTAGCGCTTGCCCTTGTCGTCGTAGATGTAGGTGCCCTCACCGCGGACGATGGTGGGGACGGGGGTGTTCTCGTACGAGGACATGCGGGTGAAGTGCATCCACAGGTGGTCGTACGCGGTTTTGGACAGGTCCTGGGTCACGGTTATCGGGTTCCCCACATGTAGGTCTGCTTCTTCAGCTTCAGATAAACGAAGCTTTCGGTGGATCGCACGCCGGGGAGCGCGCGGATCTTCTTGTTGATCGTTTCCAGCAGGTGGTCGTCGTCCTCGCAGACGATTTCCACCATCAGGTCGAACGAGCCCGCGGTCATCACCACGTACTCGCACTCGGCCATCTGGGTCAGGGCATCGGCCACCGGGTCGACGTCGCCCTCGACGTTGATGCCGACCATGGCCTGGCGGCGCAGGCCCACGGTGAGCGGGTCGGTGACGGCGACGATCTGCATGACGCCCTGGTCGAGGAGCTTCTGCACGCGCTGGCGCACGGCCGCCTCGGACAGGCCCACGGCCTTGCCGATCGCCGCGTACGGACGCCGGCCGTCCTCCTGCAGTTGCTCGATGATCGCGAGCGACACAGCATCGACCGAAGGGGACGGCTGCCTGCTCCTGGAATCTGCGCTTCGACTGACCACGACCTCACTCTGCACGAGGAGTCGTCTGTTCCGCAAGACGGATTCAATGAAATCCGTTGTCTGCGGATGTGGATCTCACGGATTTCGTAGGTGGCCGTGTCTGGCCCTGTCGAAAGCCTCCGCCCAGGGGCTAGGCTTGGGTGAGCGTCTCAATCATTGGACATGTGATCAGGAGTGTGGCTGTAGTGACCACCGAACTGCGTCGTCTGCGCAACTACATCGGCGGGGAGTTCAAGGACGCCGCCGACGGGCGGACCACCGACGTGGTCAACCCCGCCACCGGCGAGGTGTACGCGACGGCTCCGCTCTCCGGCCAGGCCGACGTGGACGCGGCCATGGCCGCTGCCGCTGCCGCCTTCCCGGGCTGGCGCGACACCACCCCCTCGGAGCGGCAGAAGGCCCTGCTCAAGATCGCCGACGCCTTCGAGGCGCGCGCGGACGAGCTCGTGGCCGCCGAGTCCGAGAACACGGGCAAGCCGCTGGGCCTCACGGCCAGCGAGGAGCTGCCCCCGATGGTGGACCAGATCCGCTTCTTCGCGGGTGCGGCCCGGCTGCTGGAGGGCCGCTCCGCCGGTGAGTACATGGACGGGATGACCTCGATCATCCGCCGTGAGCCGGTCGGCGTCTGCGCCCAGGTCGCGCCGTGGAACTACCCGATGATGATGGCCGTGTGGAAGTTCGCCCCGGCCATCGCCGCGGGCAACACCGTGGTGCTCAAGCCCTCGGACACCACCCCCGCCTCCACCGTCCTGATGGCGGAGATCATCGACTCGGTCCTGCCCAAGGGCGTCTTCAACGTCGTCTGCGGCGACCGCGAGACCGGCAAGGCCATGGTCGAGCACTCCACTCCGGCGATGGCCTCCATCACCGGCTCCGTCCGCGCGGGCATGCAGGTCGCCGAGAGCGCCTCGAAGGACGTCAAGCGCGTCCACCTGGAGCTCGGAGGCAAGGCCCCGGTAGTGGTCTTCGAGGACGCCGACATCGCCAAGGCCGTCGAGGACATCGCCGTCGCCGGCTACTTCAACGCCGGCCAGGACTGCACGGCCGCGACCCGCGTCCTCGTGCACGAGTCCATCCACGACGAGTTCGTGGCCGCCCTCGCGAAGGCCGCCGCCGACACCAAGACCGGCCAGCCGGACGACGAGGACGTGCTCTACGGCCCGCTGAACAACCCCAACCAGCTGAGCCAGGTCGCGGGCTTCATCGACCGCCTCCCGGCGCACGCCAAGGTCGAGGCGGGCGGCCACCGCGTCGGCGACAAGGGCTACTTCTTCGCCCCGACCGTCGTCTCCGGCCTCAAGCAGGACGACGAGATCATCCAGAACGAGGTCTTCGGCCCCGTCATCACCGTCCAGTCCTTCACGGACGAGGCGCAGGCCGTGGAGTACGCGAACGGCGTCGAGTTCGCCCTCGCCTCCTCGGTGTGGACCAAGGACCACGGCCGCGCGATGCGCATGTCCAAGAAGCTCGACTTCGGCTGCGTGTGGATCAACACCCACATCCCGCTCGTCGCCGAGATGCCCCACGGCGGCTTCAAGAAGTCCGGCTACGGCAAGGACCTCTCCGCCTACGGCTTCGAGGACTACACCCGCATCAAGCACGTGATGACCTCGCTCGACGGCTGACGAACGGTCACGACCGGTCACGGCCGCACGCGGTCCGGTGCGGACCGCGCAAGAGCCGCCGGAGTTCGATCAAGGGGCGGGCAGTGGACAATGTGTCCATTGCCCGCCCCCGTCACGTTCCCCGAGGCTCTTCTCCATGCCTGAACTCGCCTTCCCCCGCCGTACGGCGCTGCGCGGAATCGGTGCCGCCGGCCTGCTCGCGGCCCTCGCCGGCTGCGGCGTGCCGTCCGCGTACGTCCCCGAGGACCGGCGGGGAGGCCCGGACCGCTCGGGGCGGGACCGGAGCATCGCCTTCTCCAACTGGCCGCTGTACATCGACGCCGACGAGGAGGACGAGGAGCGCCGCCCCACCCTGGAGGCCTTCACGCGGAAGACCGGAATCGAGGTCTCCTACAGCGAGGAGATCAACGACAACGACGAGTTCTTCGGCAAGATCAGCCCCGCCCTGACGAACCGCCAGGACACCGGCCGCGACCTGGTGGTGATCACCGACTGGATGGCCGCCCGCTACGTCCGGCTGGGCTGGGTCCAGAAGATGGACCGCGCGGCGCAGCCCAACGTGGCCGCGCACCTGGACCCGCAGCTGCGCTCCCCCGCCTTCGACGAGGGCCGCCTGCACACCGTCCCCTGGCAGTCGGGGATCACCGGCATCGCGTACAACCGCAAGGCGCTCGGCCGGGAGATCAAGTCCGTCAAGGACCTGTGGCACCCGGACCTGGCGGGCCGGGTCACCCTCTTCTCCGGCCTCGACGAGTCCTTCGCGCTGCTGATGCAGGGCAACGGCGTGGACGTCACCCGGTGGACCGAGGCCGACTTCCACCGGATGTGCGACCAGGTCGAGGAGCTGGTGCGCAAGAAGCACATCCGCCGCTTCACCGGCAACGACTACACCTCCGACCTCGCCAAGGGCGACGTCCTGGCCTGCCAGGCCTACTCCGGCGACGCCATCCAGCTCAAGGCCGACAACCCCGACATCGAGTTCACGGTCCCCGAGGAGGGCGGCGAGCTGTGGTCGGAGAGCATGCTCATACCCAACCTGGCCCGGCACAAGGCCAACGCCGAGGCCCTCGTCGACTACTACTACGACCCTGAGGTGGCTGCCGAGCTCGCCGCCTTCGTGAACTACGTCTGCCCCGTGCCGGCCGCCCGCGAGGTCCTGGCCGCCTCGGAGGACAAGGAGACCGCGGAGCTCGCCGAGAACCCGCTGATGTTCCCGGACGGGGAGATGCGCAAGCGGCTGGCCGTGGCCCGCGCCGTCACCTCCGCGGAGCGCCGCTCCTTCGCCCGCCGCTGGAACGCCATCGCGGGTCTGTGATCATCACCACGAAACTGAACGCGTTCAGTGAATTGGCTGAACGCGTTCAATTCGAGGCGTAGGGTGCTGCCATGAGCGAGAGAAACGCCCTCCGGCGGCGGATCCGTGCCTGGCTGATCCTTTTCATCGTGTGCCTCGTCCTCAGCGGGCTCACGGCCTTCCCCCTCGTCACCGAGCTGCGCTGGGCCAACTCCCTGGTCTCCCACGCATGGCTGGCCCGGGTCGGCGAGGGCCTGGATCATGCCGACGCGCAGTACCCGTTCCTCCTGTACGGCAACGACTGGCTCGCGTTCGCCCACCTGGTGATCGCGGTCTTCTTCTACGGCGTCCTGCGCGACCCCGTACGCAACATCTGGATCATCGAAGCCGGCATGATCGCCTGCGCCGGCGTCATCCCCCTGGCCCTGATCTGCGGGCCCATCCGGGACATCCCCTTCGGGTGGAGCCTCATCGACATGTCCTTCGGGGTCTTCGGGGTGATCCCGCTGATCGCGCTCCGCCGCCTCGTCAAGCGGCTGGAGGCGCTGCCCGCCACCGCCTGACGGCGGCCGCCGCCCGTACCCGCGCCCGCGGCCTCACCGGCCGAACCGGGCGCGGACGGACGCCAGGACGTCGATCCGGTTGGTGGTGATCGCGTCCACCCCGGCCGCCAGCAGCCTGCGCATCGAGGGCGCGGTGTCGGCGGTCCACGCCGAGACCTTCAGGCCGTCCCGGTGCAGCGCGTCCACCAGCTCCCGGCCGACCAGCCCGAAGCGGTAGTTGAGCCAGGCCGGCGCCACCGCGTCGATCAGCACCCGGCGCGGCGGCGACAGCGTCGTCCACGTCAGCGCGATCTCCGCGCCCGGATCGGCGGCGCGCACGGCCAGCATGGTGTTCGGGCCCGCGCTGTAGTACGCACGCTCGCGGGCCCCGCACTCGCGGACCACCCCGACCACCGTCCGCACCGACTCGGCGGTCGCGCCCGGCAGGTCGATCATCACCCGGCCCGGGCCCGAGGCCGCCAGGGCCTCGCGCAGCGTCGGGACCCCGCCCGCCGTCATCTCCCGCAGCTGCGCGGCCGTGACGGCGTCCAGCCGCACGTCGTGCCGCCACAGCCGCCACAGTGTGTCGTCGTGCAGGAGGACCGGCTCCCCGTCGCGGGTCAGCCGTACGTCGATCTCCACCGCGTCCGCCCCGCGCGCGAGCGCCGAGCGGACGGAGGGCACGGTGTTCTCGGGGAACCGGTAGGGATCGCCGCGGTGGGCGACGGCCGTCAGGGTGCGCATGGCGCCCATTCTCCGGTGGCGTCAGCGCGCGAGCCAGGCCTCGGTGTAGGTGTCGATCTCCGCGATGATCCGCTCCTTGCCGGCCCGGTCCAGGAAGGAGGCCTCGACCGCGTTCTTCGCCAGCTGCGCGATCCCGCGCTCGTCGAGGTCGAGGAGCCGGGCGGCGACCGCGTACTCGGTGTTGAGGTCCGTGCCGAACATCGGCGGGTCGTCGCTGTTGATGGTGACCAGCACGCCCGCCTCGACCATCTCCTTGACCGGGTGCCGGTCCAGGTCGGCCACGGCGCGGGTGGCGATGTTCGACGTCGGGCAGACCTCCAGCGCGATGCGGTGCTCGGCGAGGTACGCCAGCAGCTCCGGGTCCTGCACGGCGCTGGTGCCGTGGCCGATGCGCTCGGCACCGAGCTCGCGGATGGCGTCCCAGACGGTCTCCGGCCCGGTGGTCTCGCCGGCGTGCGGCACGCTGCGCAGGCCGGCGGCCCGGGCGGCGTCGAAGTACGGCTTGAACTGCGGACGCGGGACGCCGATCTCGGGGCCGCCGAGGCCGAAGGAGACCAGGCCCTCCGGGCGCAGGTCGACGGCGAGGCGCGCGGTCTCGGCGGCGGCCTCCAGGCCGGCCTCTCCGGGGATGTCGAAGCACCAGCGCAGGATGACGCCGAGTTCGCCCTCGGCGGCCTTGCGGGCGTCCTCGATGGCCTCCATGAACGCGTGCTCGTCGATGCCGCGGCGCGTGGAGGAGTACGGGGTGATGGTCAGCTCGGCGTAGCGGATGTTCTGCCGCGCCATGTCGCGGGCGACCTCGAAGGTGAGGGTGCGCACGTCGTCGGGGGTGCGCACCAGGTCCACGACGGAGAGGTAGACCTCGATGAAGTGGGCGAAGTCGGTGAAGGTGAAGTAGTCGGCGAGCGCCTCCGGGTCGGTGGGGACCTTGGAGTCGGGGTGCCGCGCGGCGAGCTCGGCCACGATGCGCGGGGAGGCCGAGCCGACGTGGTGGACGTGGAGCTCCGCCTTGGGGAGCCCTGCGATGAAGGGGGTCAGGTCGGGCACGGCAATGCCTCCGGGATGGCACGGGTTCGGACGGATCGGGCTTCATCGTAGGCAGCCCCGGGCATGTCGGCGGCAGCGCATAGCATGGCCGTACGAGAGGGGGGCGACGCATGACCGACCAGAGTCCCGACCCGAGGGACCCGTGGGCGCCGCCGGCGGGGGAGCCGGGCGGGCCGCAGGGACGACCGGGGGTGCCGGGGCCGCCGTCCGTGCACGACCAGATCACGATCGCCGGGATGCCGGGCGCGGGGGCCGGCACGCCACCCGCACCGACACCCCCCGCGTACCCGGGGGCCGCGCAGCCCCCGGCGCCGGCACAGCCGGCCCCGTCGGCCGTGCCCCCGGCCTACGCCTACCCGGCCCAGCCGGCCCCCGGCGGGTACGGCTACCCCGGTGCCGGCTACCCCGGAGCGCCGTCCGCGCAGTCCGCCCCGTCCGTGTACGGCTACCCCGGCTACCCGGGCCCGGCCGCGTACGTCCCCTACGGCGGGCAGCCGAGCAACGGGTTCGGCACCACCGCGCTCGTCCTCGGCATCCTGTCGGTCGTCGGCTGCATCACCAGCTTCCTGGCGATCGCGGTCGGCATCGCGGCGGTCGTCTTCGGCGCGCTCGGCCGCGGCAAGGCCCGCCGGGGCGAGGCCACCAACGGCGGCATGGCCCTGGCGGGCATCATCCTCGGCGCGATAGGCATCCTGCTCGGCGCGGCGCTCCTCACGATCGGGATCATCGGCATCCTCGAACGCGACGGCGGGGGCGGCGGGTACAACAGCCCGTACTCCAACTCGCGGATGCGCGAGAAGGTCTGACGCCCCGGCGCCGGGCCCGCAGCCGGGCCCGGCGTCCGCGCAGGCCCGGCGTGCGTGCGGGCCCGGCGTGCGTGCGGCGGGCCTCAGCCGGCCCACGGCCAGTCGGCGTCCCGGCCCGCCTCGATCAGCGGCACCGTGCGGAAGGCCGCGTCGGTGAGCCCGCCGAAGGTGTGCCGGTTCGCCGACCCGGAGGGCGCGTGCCCCACCCGGTACCCGGCCAGGTTCCAGGTGTAGACCGGCACTTCGTCCGGGACCTCGGCCGTCGGGTCGCCGCCGTAGGTGTAGGACGCCTGCTCGTCGGTGACGATCAGGACCCGGTCGTGGTCCCGGTAGTGCCGGCGGACGGCCTCCGCGGTGTAGGTGCCGCCGAGGTTCTCGAACCGCTCCAGCACCTTCAGCACGCTCTCGCCCCGGTGGTACGGGACCGGCTTGCTGGACGTGCCGAACTGCACCAGGTCCGCGTGCTCGGCCCGCAGCGCCACCGCCGTGCCGAAGACGGCCGCGGCGTCGGCCCGGTTGAGCTGCGAGCGGTCCGACAGCGGCGACCACATCGACCCGGACCGGTCGACGAGGACGAGGGTGCGCCCCGGCAGCGCGGGTACGGACGCCAGCGAGTGCCCGAGGGCCTGCTCCAGCGGGTACGCCCAGCGCAGGGACGGCGCGTGCTGGTAGGCGGCCAGGTAGCGGAACGGGAACTGCCGGGACCGGGCGACCGCATCCGGGTCGGAGACCCGGGCGGCGACCTGCGCCGCCACCTCGTCCGAGACCCCGGCCTCGTCGAAGTTGCGCAGGTTGCGCAGCAGCGCCATCACGCCCATGGACGGGATGACCGCCTCCCAGGCGGCCGCGTCCATCGGCCCCTGCAGCCAGCCGGCCAGCGCCTCCCAGGTCATGCCCGCCGCCGCGAGCCGCTCGGCGCCGCCGGGGCCCGTCACCACGGCCCGGCGCTCCTCGACCGGCAGCGCCATGAGCTCCCGGTGGGCGATCAGGGTGCGGTTGCCGGACGGCGCCTCGGCCGCGTCCGGGTGGTGGCGGCGGTCGAGGGCGTAGCGGAACAGCTCGCTCTGCCAGGGCTTGGCCGGGTCCGGCGCGGCGTGCACGAGGTTCAGCACGTCGCCGAAGCGGAAGCCCTTGGACGCGGTGTCGTACTTCAGCAGGGAGGTGCCGGAGTAGAGCCGGCGCACGGCGTCGGCGATGCCGCGCTTGACGGGCTTCGGCACGGCGCGCCCGTACGTCTCCGTCCAGTAGGCCAGGAGCTCGCCGGGCTCGTCCGCACGCCGCAGGACGGCGTCCACCACCTGCCGGTTGGACGGCCCGCCGGTGGCGCCCGCGTCGAGCCGCGCCTTGACGTACTCGGCGGCGCCGACCAGCGAGGCGGTGCGCATGTTGCCCTCACCGCGCAGCCAGCCCAGCAGGCCGGCGGTCCATTCGGGGTCCTCGACGGCCAGGGTGCGCACCAGGGCGGCGAAGCGGTCGTCGCGCTCCCGTGCGCCCTCGTAGGCGGTGCGCTGCGTCACGAAGTTGGCGACGGCGAGCAGGAACAGCTCCGAGCGCGGATCGCGGACGAAGCCGGGGCTGCCGTGGTGGTTGCCGGCGCGCCGCCCGGTCGAGCGCACCGGTGACACGGGTGACACCGGCGCGGCGGTCGTGGTTCCGGAAGCGGCCGCGGACGCGCGCCGGTTGAAGCGGGCCATGAGAATTCCCCCGAATTCCGTTCACACTGGGGGAAGGCGTGACGTGCGGGACGCCCGAGGTCGGAAGGTCGGCGACGGGCTGCATGCCATGCGAGCTTCCGGGCTGCTCCACCGGCCGTGGCCGGGCGGGATTCGAACCCGCGACCTCATGGTCCGGAAGTAGCCGTCGCCTGCGCACCGGGCGTCCCGCACGCGGCCTCCCGAGATCAAGGTGGCGGCGGCCTGGGATTCTTTGCAAAAGAAGGAGCCGCAGCCTGCGCACCGGGAGGTGCGTGAGGTGTGTCCAGAGATCAAGGCGGCGAAACCACATGCTGCTCTGCCGACTGAGCTACACCGGCCCGAAGCCGGTGACGGGACTCGAACCCGCGACCTGCCCGTTAAGAGTGGAAGTAGGTCTCGCCTGCGCACCTGGACGATCACACCGTAGGCCGCGGCCCACGGCGCGCGCCACGCAATTTTTCCTTCGGGCGGCTACGCCTCCTGCGCCTCGGCGCGCAGCCGCTCCCGGGCCTCCATCAGGGCGAACCCCAGCAGGTTCAGCCCGCGCCAGCGCGCCGGGTCCAGGGCCCGGGCGTCGTCGGCCGCCAGCCCGATGCCCCAGATGCGGTCCATCGGACTAGCCTCCACCAGGACCCGGTCCCCGGTTGTCAGCAGGTACGAGCGCAGCTGCGGCGTGGAGCGGAACTTGTGCACGCTGCCCTCCACGACCAGGGCGAACCGCTCCCGCTCCCACACCTCGTTGTCGAAGCCGCGCACCAGCCGCCCCGCCTTCTTGGCCTCGGCCGGGGTCGCGGCGGCCAGCGCGGCGCGCTCCCCGTCGGCGTCCCCGAACAACCGGGCCTTCCCGGCCATCATCCAGTGCTCGGCGGTGTCGTAGCGGACGCCGTCCACGGTGAACGGAGCGGGCCACCACTGGCTCAGGCAGCTCGGGCCGAGCGTCCCGTCCGGCCGCGGCCGGTGTCCCCAGAAGGGCAGGAACTTCACCCGGTCACCTCGGCTGACCTGCTCGATCAAAGTGTCGATCATCTCCATGCACGGGAGTCTGGCAGTCGCCACGGACACTTCGTACGGGATTTGAGGTGTCCCTCGACACATGGTCGACCGAATCCGTCGCGTAATCAAAAGGAAACAACGGAATCACTTGGCTGCGGGTAACACCTCTGCCAGGATCGGCACTCAATTCGAGCTGAAGCCACGAGGGCGTGAGAGCGTGATGGGTAGTCGCTTCCAGGTCGAGGACCGCTTCGCGGACGGCGCGCAGTACATCGACGGCCGGCTGCGGACCGGTACCTCCGGACGGTCGCACACCGTGGTCGATCCCGCCACCGGTGAGGACGTCCTCACCTACGAGCTGGCCTCCACCGCCGACGTGGACGAGGCCGTGGCCGCCGCCCGGCGCGCCTTCCCCGCCTGGTCGGCGGCCACCCCGGGCGAGCGCTCGGACGCCCTGCACCGGCTGGCGTCCGTCCTGGCCGCGCAGGCGGACGACCTCGCGCACGCCGAGTCGCTGCAGTGCGGCAAGCCGATCAAGCTGACCACCGAGTTCGACGTACCGGGGACGATCGACAACACCGCCTTCTTCGCGGGCGCCGCCCGCCACCTCCAGGGGCAGGCGGCCGCCGAGTACTCCGGGGACCACACCTCGTACGTGCGCCGCGAGGCGATCGGGGTCGTCGGCTCCATCGCCCCCTGGAACTACCCCCTCCAGATGGCCGCCTGGAAGATCCTCCCGGCCGTCGCCGCGGGCAACACGATCGTCCTGAAGCCCGCCGAGCTGACCCCGCTGACCTCCCTGATGCTCGCGCAGGCAGCCACGGAGGCGGGCATCCCCGACGGCGTGATCAACATCGTCACCGGCGCAGGCCGGGACGCCGGCGAGCACCTGGTCGGCCACCCGGACGTCGCCATGACCTCCTTCACCGGCTCCACCCCCGTGGGCAAGCGCGTCGCCGAGATCGCCACCGCCACCGTCAAACGGCTCCACTTGGAGCTCGGCGGCAAGGCGCCCTTCCTCGTCTTCGACGACGCCGACCCGGAGGCCGCCGCCCACGGCGCCGTCGCCGCCTCCCTGATCAACACCGGCCAGGACTGCACGGCAGCCACCCGCGCCTACGTCCAGCGCCCCCTGTACGAGGCCTTCACCGCCCGCGTCGCCGAACTGATGGAGAGCGTCCGCCTGGGCGACCCCTTCGACCCGGCCACCGACCTCGGGCCGCTCGTCTCCCACGCCCAGCGCGACCGCGTCGCCGGCTTCGTCGAGCGCGCCCGCGCCTACGCCACCGTCGCCACCGGCGGCACGGTCCCGGGCGGCGCCCTCGCCGACGGCGCCTACTACCGGCCCACCCTGATCACCGGCGCACCCCAGGACAGCGAGATCGTCCAGTCCGAGATCTTCGGGCCGGTCCTCGTCGTCCTGCCCTTCGACACCGACGACGAGGGCATCGCGCTGGCCAACGACACCCCGTACGGACTCGCCGCATCCGCCTGGAGCCGCGACGTCTACCGGGCGAACCGCGCCACCCGCGAGCTGCGGGCCGGGTGCGTGTGGATCAACGACCACATCCCGATCATCAGTGAGATGCCCCATGGGGGATACGGGGCGAGCGGCTTCGGAAAGGACATGAGCTCGTACTCCTTCGAGGAGTACACGCAGGTCAAGCACGTGATGTACGACAACACCGCGGTCGCCGCGAAGGACTGGCACCGCACGATCTTCGGGGACCGATAGCAGCCGGCCGTCCGACCGGCGGCCCACCCATCCCGAAAGGGCACAGCCCATGGAGCAGTTCGAGCCCGAGCGCCTCTCCGCGGCACAGGCCGCCGCGATGCGGCGCAGCCTCACCGGCGGGCGCGGCGCCCTCACCCGCCGCTCCCTGCTGCGCGCCTCCGGCGCCGGCGCGCTCACCCTCGGCGGCCTGGCCTCCCTGAGCGCCTGCGGCATCCCGCCGGCCCGGCGCGACGGCGCGACAGCGGCCTCCGACGACCACTCGGACACGGAGAAGGTGATCAACTTCTCCAACTGGACCGAGTACATGGACATCAGCGACGACGAGAAGACCCACCCGACGCTGGAGGAGTTCACCAAGCGGACCGGCATCGAGGTCAAGTACACCGAGGACATCAACGACAACGTCGAGTTCTTCGGCAAGATCCGCCCGCAGCTGGCCTCCGGCCAGGACACCGGCCGCGACCTGATCGTCGTCACCGACTGGCTCGCCGCCCGCATCATCCGCCTGGGCTGGGCGCAGAAGCTGGACCCCTCCCACCTGCCGCACGCCTTCGCCAACCTGATCCCGCAGTACCGCAGCCCCGACTGGGACCCGGGCCGCGCCCACAGCTACCCGTGGACCGGCATCAACACCGTCATCGCCTACAACACCAAGGCGACCGGCGGGAAGAAGGTCGACTCCGTCACGCAGATGCTCGACGACCCCACCCTCAAGGGCCGGGTCGGCTTCCTCACCGAGATGCGCGACACCGTCGGCATGACCCTCCTCGACCAGGGCAAGGACCCGGCGACCTTCACCACCCCGGACTACGACGCGGCCATCGCCCGGCTCCAGAAGGGCGTGGACACCAAGCAGATCCGCCGCTTCACCGGCAACGACTACACCTCCGACCTGGACAAGGGCGACCTCGCGGCCTGCCTGGCCTGGGCCGGCGACGTCATCCAGCTGCAGGCCGGCAACCCGGACATCCAGTACGCCATCCCCGCCGTCGGCTACATCACCTCCAGCGACAACCTCCTCGTACCGGCCCGTGCCCGGCACAAGGCCAACGCGGAGAAGCTCATCGACTTCTACTACGAGCCCCCGATCGCCGCCCGGCTCGCGGCCTTCATCAGCTACGTGTGCCCGGTCGCAGGGGTCAAGGACGACCTTGCGAAAATCGATCCTGCGCTCGCGGACAACCCCTTGATCATTCCCGACGAGGAGATGACCGCCAGGGCCCATGCCTTCCGCATGCTCACCAGCGAGGAAGAGACCGAGTACGAGGAAAAGTTCGCCAAGCTCATCGGAGCCTGACGAGCGCCCGTACCGGCACCGCCCCCCGCAACTCTTCCGAAGAACACCACCACCGAAGGCCGCGACCCATGACTGACAAGACCGCGGGCGGCGACGTCCGCCTCGCCGGGATCGGCAAGCACTACGGCACGTTCACCGCCGTGCACCCGCTGGACCTCACCATTCCCCAGGGCTCCTTCTTCGCCCTGCTCGGCGCCTCCGGCTGCGGAAAGACCACGACCCTGCGGATGATCGCCGGCCTGGAGGAGCCCTCCACCGGCACGGTCCACCTGGGCGAGCGCGACGTCACCCAGCTTCCCCCGTACAAGCGCCCCGTGAACACGGTCTTCCAGAGCTACGCGCTCTTCCCGCACCTGAGCATCCACGAGAACGTGGCCTTCGGTCTGCGCCGCCGCGGCATCAAGTCCGTCAAGAAGCAGGTCGAGGACATGCTCGACCTGGTCGAGCTCGGCCAGTTCGCCCAGCGCAAGCCGCACCAGCTGTCCGGCGGCCAGCAGCAGCGCGTCGCCGTCGCCCGCGCCCTGATCAACCACCCCCAGGTGCTCCTCCTCGACGAGCCCCTCGGCGCCCTCGACCTCAAGCTGCGCCGCCAGATGCAGCTGGAGCTCAAGCGGATCCAGACCGAGGTCGGCATCACCTTCGTGCACGTCACGCACGACCAGGAGGAGGCCATGACCATGGCCGACACGGTCGCCGTGATGAACGGCGGCCGGGTGGAGCAGCTCGGCGCCCCCGCCGAGCTCTACGAGAACCCGCGCACCACCTTCGTCGCGAACTTCCTCGGCACCTCCAACCTCATCGAGGCCCAGGTCGTGGAGGCCGGCGGCTCCGACGTCGTCGTCAGCTCCGCCGGGACGAAGCTCAGGCTCCCCGCGGCCCGCTGCTCGACCACCCCCAGGGCGGGCGGAAAGCTGCTGGTCGGCGTGCGCCCCGAGAAGATCTCCCTGGTCCCCGCGGACGAGGAGCACACCGTCGCGGCCGGCCGGAACAAGGTCGCCGGCCGGATCGCCGACTCCTCCTTCATCGGGGTCTCCACCCAGTTTGTGATCGACAGCCCGGTCTGCCCCGAGCTGGAGGTGTACGTGCAGAACATTGAGCGCGACCCCCGCCTGACCCCGGGCACCGAGGTGGTCCTGCACTGGAACCCCGAGCACACCTTCGGGCTCGACGCCGCACAGGACATCGAGGCGGGCATCGAGACGGTCGAGGAGGGCGCATGACCGCCACCGCGGCCCCACCCGAGGCCCCCGCCCCGGCCGAGCCCCCGGTCCACAGGCCCTCCCTGCGCAAGCGGCTGGTCCCGTACTGGCTGCTGCTGCCCGGCATCCTGTGGCTGCTCGTCTTCTTCGTGCTGCCGATGATCTACCAGGCCTCGACCTCGGTGCAGACCGGCTCCCTCGAAGAGGGCTTCGCGGTCACCTGGCACTTCGGGACCTACTGGGACGCCTTCACCGAGTACCTCCCGCAGTTCCTGCGCTCCCTGCTGTACGCCGGCACCGCGACCGTGCTCTGCCTGCTGCTCGGGTACCCGCTGGCCTACCTGATCGCCTTCCGGGCGGGCCGCTGGCGCAACCTGCTGCTGGTGCTGGTCATCGCGCCGTTCTTCACCAGCTTCCTGATCCGCACCCTGGCCTGGAAGACGATCCTGTCCGACGGCGGCCCGGTCGTGTCCTTCCTCAACACGATCGGCTTCCTGGACGTCACCAGCTGGCTCGGCCTCACCGAGGGCGACCGGGTGCTGGCCACGCCGCTCGCGGTGGTCTGCGGCCTCACGTACAACTTCCTCCCCTTCATGATCCTGCCGCTCTACACCTCGCTGGAGCGCATCGACCCGCGCCTCCACGAGGCGGCCGGCGACCTGTACGCCCGCCCCGCCACCACCTTCCGCAAGGTCACCTTCCCGCTGTCCATGCCGGGCGTGGTCTCCGGGACCCTGCTCACCTTCATCCCGGCGAGCGGCGACTACGTCAACGCCGAGCTCCTCGGCTCGACCGACACCCGCATGATCGGCAACGTCATCCAGTCGCAGTACCTGCGCATCCTCGACTACCCGACGGCGGCCGCGCTCTCCTTCATCCTCATGGCCATCGTGCTGGTCATGGTCACCCTCTACATCCGCCGTGCGGGAACGGAGGACCTGGTCTGATGCAGTGGCTCCGCCGCAACTTCGTGGTCATCGCCGGCCTCGGCACGCTCGCCTACATGGTGCTGCCGAACCTCGTCGTGACGCTGTTCTCCTTCAACAACCCCGCCGGGCGGTTCAACTACGCCTGGCAGGAGTTCTCCCTCGACGCCTGGAAGGACCCCTGCGGGGTCGCCGACCTGTGCGGCTCCCTGTCCCTGTCGCTCCAGATCGCCCTGTGGTCCACCCTCGCCGCCACCCTGCTGGGCACCGCCATCGCGTTCGCCCTGGTCCGATACCGGTTCCGGGCGCGTGGCGCGGTCAACTCGCTGATCTTCATGCCGATGGCCATGCCCGAGATCGTGATGGCCGCCTCGCTGCTCGCGCTGTTCCTCAACATGGGCATCCAGCTGGGCTTCTGGACGATCCTGATCGCCCACATCATGTTCTGCCTCAGCTTCGTCGTCGCCGCCGTCAAGGCGCGCGTGCTGTCGATGGACCCGCGGCTGGAGGAGGCCGCCCGCGACCTCTACGCGGGCCCGGTGCAGACCTTCGTACGGGTCACCCTGCCGATCGCGGCACCCGGCATCGCGGCGGGCGCGCTGCTGGCCTTCGCGCTCTCCTTCGACGACTTCATCATCACCAATTTCAACTCGGGCAACACCGTCACCTTCCCCATGTTCGTGTGGGGATCGGCCCAGCGCGGTACGCCCGTGCAGATCAACGTCATCGGCACGGCGATGTTCGTCCTCGCGGTGCTGGTGGTCCTCGCCGCCCAGGTGGTCGGCAACCGCCGCAAGAGCGCACAGCCCAAGTAACTCTGTAGGGAGTTGGAAGACATGGCCCCAGTCGCCATGCGAAGCGTTGCGAAATCCCTTTCCGAAGCACTGCCGGTCTCGTACTGGCTGGACGACCCCGGCAAGCCCGCCGCACAGCCGGCCCTGACCTCCGACGAGGCCTGCGACCTGCTGGTCATCGGCGGCGGGTACAGCGGCCTGTGGACCGCGCTGATCGCCAAGGAGCGCGACCCCGCCCGGGACGTCGTCCTGATCGAGTCGAAGGAGGCGGGCTGGGCCGCCTCCGGCCGCAACGGCGGCTTCTGCGCCGCCTCCCTCACGCACGGCCTGGCCAACGGCATGGCCCGGTGGCCCGGCGAACTGGCCCGGCTGGAGGAGCTGGGCGCCCGCAACCTCGACGAGATCGAGGCGGCGGTCGCCCGCTACGGCATCGACTGCGACTTCGAGCGCACCGGCGAGATCGATGTGGCCACCGAGCCCCACCAGGTCGAGGAGCTGCGCCAACTCCACGAGGAGGCGCAGAAGCTGGGCCTGGCCGGCGGCTCGCGCTGGCTGGACCGCGACGAGCTGCGCGCCGAGGTCGACTCGCCGACCTTCCTCGCCGGCCTGTGGGACACCGACGGCGTGGCCATGCTCAACCCGGCCAAACTCGCCTGGGGCCTGAAGCGGGCCTGCCTCGGCCTCGGCGTGCGCATCTACGAGAACACCCGGGGCCTGTCGCTGGCCTCCTCGGGCCCGGGGATGGCCGTACGCACGCCGTACGGGCGGATCTTCGCCCGCCGGGTGGCCCTCGGCACCAACATCTTCCCCTCCCTGGTCAAGCGGATCCGCCCGTTCACCGTCCCGGTCTACGACTACGCGCTGATGACCGAGCCGCTGACCGCCGACCAGCTGAAGGCCATCGGCTGGCAGCGCCGCCAGGGCATGGGCGACAGCGCCAACCAGTTCCACTACTTCCGCATCACCCCGGAGAACCGGATCCTGTGGGGCGGCTACGACGCCATCTACCCCTACAAGGGCCGCCTCGACTCCGAGTACGACCACCGCCCCGAGACCTACCTGAAGCTCGCCCGGCACTTCTTCACCGCGTTCCCGCAGCTGGAGGGCGTCAACTTCAGCCACGCCTGGGGCGGGGCCATCGACACCTGCTCCCGCTTCTCCGCCTTCTTCGGCACCGCCCACTCCGGCCGGGTCGCCTACGCCTCCGGCTTCACCGGGCTCGGCGTCGGCGCCACCCGCTTCGGAGCGGACGTGATGCTGGACCTGCTCGACGGCGCGCGCACCGAGCGGACCCGGCTCCAGATGGTCAGGTCCAAGCCGATGCCGTTCCCGCCCGAGCCGTTGGCCTGGACCGGCATCACGCTCACCAAGTGGTCCCTGGCCCGGGCCGACGCCCGCGGCGGCCGCCGCAACCTGTGGCTGAAGACGCTCGACAGGTTCGGCCTCGGCTTCGACAGCTGACGGCCGTCAGCCCCTGCGGGACCGCCCCGCTGCCCGCAGGCCGGCGGTGGGACGTGCTGATCCTGCCCGGGCGGCTGGGCCGGGGGACCCGCGCCGTGCTACGCCGCCTGCGCGATCGGACAGGCCTGGTCCTCGCCGGCCCGGGCGGCACCCGGCTGGGCTTCTTCGTGCCCCCGGGCACTGCCTCGCGCTGGCTCGGCACTGGATCGTGGTCCCGTACCGTTCCTGTGGACTGGGCGGGAGTGGGTCCGCTCAGCCGCACGCCCCGAACGGTCCTGGGCGCTCCCCCAGCTACCGCTGGGAGGTACCCCCAGGTCGCCGGCGTACTCGACCCCGGGGCGGCGACACGGATCCTGTCCGTGGTCCGGTCCCGGGAGGCCAGTTCCCTGCGCGACCTGGCCATCTGGGCACGGCCAGAGGCGACGGGGAGGCCCCGAACCATCACTCCGGTGGAGCGGGGGCCCTGCACACTGGCGCCGTACCCGGCGTCCCAGATCGCACGGTCACCGCAGCCCGAACCGCCCAGGTCCCGGCAAGCCCGGAAGCCGACCATCACACGATCGAGCTAGTCGGCCTTCGTGCACGAGGCGAGCAGTCGGCAACCGCGGCCGCGGTGGAGCTGGCGGTGAGGGGGCGGCCGCGGGGGAGACGGACCGCAGTCCGTGACGCCCGGGGCTCGGCTCAGGTCCCTCCCGCCGGGCCGGACCGGCCCCGGCCGCCGCGGTCGACCGCGCAGGCGACGCCGAACAGGAGGGGGAGGCACAGCAGCAGGCTGGCCAGGACGTCCAGGGGCCAGTGCCAGCCGCGCAGGACCAGGCCGACGGCCGTCGCGCCCGTCAGGACGAGGGCGGCGGCCACCGGCCACGGCCGGCGCGTGTACGGGCGCAGCAGCAGGGCCGCGCCGAGGTAGGCGACGGCGGCGGTGGCCGTGTGGCCGGAGGGGAAGTAGCCGACGGCCCACGGCTCCAGCGGGCCCGGGCGGCCGGTCCACAGCTTCAGCGGCACCACCAGGGCCGGCACGAGGGCCATGGCCAGGCCGGCCGCCAGGGCGCCGAGCCGGTTGCCGCGCCGGACCGCGTACGTCATCGCCAGCGCCAGGACCGGCACGGCGACCGGGACGTTGCCGAGGTCGGAGAGGCGCTCGGTCACCGCGTCGGGGACGGAGCGCACCAGGGCGCGGCTGAGCCGCTCGTCCGGGGTGAGCAGCGGGCCCGACGCGAGGACCTGCCAGGTCGCGACGGCGAACCCCAGGAGGGGCGCGACGAGAAGCGCGAGAAGGGGGAGGAAGGAGGCGGCCGGCCGTCCCGGAACAGGGGGGATGGTTCCGGGAGGGCCGGCCTGATCGGGTTGCCGTGCGCCCCGGGGGGTTTGGGGCGTACGGCTGTCCGATCGGTGAGGAGTGCGCGCGAACGCAGGCCCAGTACGGCGCTGGGGATGCCCGATACCGGGATCGCCCCCGGTTTCCCGGGAGCGGGGTGTCTCACTCATCTGCAGAAACCGTACGGCAGCGGAAAGGGGACCGACAGCAGGAACGCGGTCCTGCCATCGGCCCCCCACATCTTCTTCACAGCGCCCGCCCGTTACCGGCGGTAGCGACCGGGACGCGTGTTCGGATGCTCGCTCAGATGCCCGAGAAGGCGCCCTCGATGATGTCCAGGCCCTCGTTCAGCAGGTCCTCGCCGATGACGATCGGCGGCAGGAAGCGGAGCACGTTGCCATAGGTGCCGCAGGTGAGGACGATCAGGCCCTCGGCGTGGCAGGCCTTGGCCAGCGCGGCGGCGGCCTCCGGGTTCGGGGTCTTGGACTCCGGGTCCTTGACCAGCTCGATGGCGATCATGGCGCCGCGGCCGCGGATGTCGCCGATGATCTCGTGCTTCTCCTGCATCGCGGTCAGGCGCGCCTTCATGACGGACTCGATCTTCTTCGCCTTGGCGTTGAGGTCGAGCTCCTTCATGGTCTCGATGGAGCCGAGCGCACCGGCGCAGGCCACCGGGTTGCCGCCGTAGGTGCCGCCCAGGCCGCCCGGGTGCGCGGCGTCCATGATCTCGGCGCGGCCGGTCACGGCGGCCAGCGGCAGACCGCCGGCGATGCCCTTGGCGGTGGTGATCAGGTCCGGGACGATGCCCTCGTCCTCGCAGGCGAACCACTGGCCGGTGCGGCAGAAGCCGGACTGGATCTCGTCCGCGACGAAGACGATGCCGTTGTCGTTGGCGAACTTCACGATCTCCGGCAGGAAGCCCTTGGCCGGCTCGATGAAGCCGCCCTCGCCGAGCACCGGCTCGATGATGATCGCGGCGACGTTCTCGGCGCCGATCTGCTTGGTGATCTGGTCGATCGCCTGGGCGGCGGCCTCCGGGCCGCAGTTCTCGGCACCGGTGGGCCAGCGGTAGCCGTAGGCGACCGGGACGCGGTAGACCTCGGGGGCGAACGGGCCGAAGCCGTGCTTGTACGGCATGTTCTTCGCCGTCAGCGCCATGGTGAGGTTGGTGCGGCCGTGGTAGCCGTGGTCGAAGACCACGACGGCCTGGCGCTTGGTGTACGCACGGGCGATCTTGACGGCGTTCTCGACGGCCTCGGCACCGGAGTTGAACAGCGCCGACTTCTTGGCGTGGTCGCCCGGGGTCAGCTCGGCCAGCGCCTCGCAGACCTCCACGTAGCCCTCGTACGGGGTGACCATGAAACAGGTGTGGGTGAAGTCGGCGAGCTGCGCGGTGGCGCGGCGCACGACGGCCTCGGCGGAGCCGCCGACCGAGGTCACGGCGATGCCGGAGCCGAAGTCGATCAGGCGGTTGCCGTCGACGTCCTCAAGGATGCCGCCGTCCAGGCGCTTCGTGAAGACGGGAAGCACGGAGCCCACGCCGCCGGCCACCACGTCGAGACGGCGGGCCTGCAGCTCCTGCGACTTGGGGCCGGGGATCGCGGTGACGAGCTTGCGCTCCTGCGGGACAGCAGTCATGGAGGGCTCCTGGGGGTGTTTTCGGACGCACTTGTGTCTTTGTCCGCAGGCTAGGCCCGGGGGAGGGGGTACGGCATGCTCCGTTCGGGAGTGGTCTGTGCGTGTCCTTGTCCGCCGCGGCCATAGGAAGGAGTCGGCGCGTGCCGTGCGGCCCCGCGGCGACACCGGCCGGTACCGGCCCGGATCCGCCGCCGGGCAACTACATTGAGCGACGCAGCGCAGGCACGGGCAGGGGGGCAGGTCTTCATGGACACCGACGGCACGTACGGGCACGGCCAGGGCGGGCAGGGGGGGCCGCCCGACGCGAACGCCGCCGGGGCACACCTGCCCCGCCCGGCCGGTCCGCCGCCCGCCCGGCCGCCGCACCCGGCGCTCCCGCCGCTCCCGGCCGCGGCCCCGCCGCTGCCCGCCCACGCCCCCGGCACGCCGACGGCCCCGACCGCCGCGCCCACGCCCGCGCCTGCGGGCACGGGCCACGGCGCGGGCAACGGCGGCGGCAACGGCGGCGGCAAGGGCACGGGCGCGGGCACGGGCCAAGCCGCGTCCGACTCCGCCTTCGCCGCCTGGCTGCGCGCCCCCCGGCCGGACGCCGCGCCCGGCATCTGGCGCCACGGCCACGTCCCGGCGCCGAGGCAGGCCGAGGGGACCGGCCGGTCCGTGCTGATCCGGGTCGTGATCGCCCTCCTCGTGGGCTTCGTCTGCTGGCGGCTCTTCCTCGAAGGCGGCCTGCCGTTCATCGGCGCCCCCCTCCACTACTTCACGCCCGAGAGCTGGTGGACCGGGGGCCTCGAACCCCAGCCGGTGGACCACCGGGGCCAGGTCGCGCTGGAGCTGTACGAGCTGCTGATCTCGGTCGGCATGTTCCTCTTCTTCGCCCGGCTCGGCGGCTGGCGGGCCGCCTTCGACCGGCACATCGCCGTGCACGGCCCCTGGCACCGGGCGCTGGCCGCCGCGGCCGGAGCCCTCGTGGTCTGGGCGCTGATCGACAACAATGTGCTCCCGGTCTACTCGCTCGCCTTCAGCCACCTCCCGTACCAGGAGCTCGGCGAGGTCGCCGGCCCGGTGCTCACCTACGCCCTCTACGTCGTCGTCTACCTCCCCGTCGTCTACGTCTTCGCCCGCCTCGGCGGCTGGGCCGACCTCCTCGCCCGGGCCGGGGCCGGCGCCGCGTCCGCCGCGCCCGGGACCCAGGTCCCGGGCGGCCCGGACGACCCGGCGGAGTGGCCGCAGCTGCGCGCCGCCGGCCTCGACGAGTCCGCCGACCGGCTCGCCGCCGAGGTGTCCGGCGGACGCATGAACGACGTCGACCACGCCCGGATCCGGCGGGCCTTCGAGTCCGTACGGGCCGACCCCTCGCGCCGGTCCGCCTTCGCCCAGTCCGTACGGGACCACGGCGCGGCAGCCTGCGCGCACCCCTCGAAGGCGCGCGACCTGCCCGTCCGCACGGCCGCCCACGACCTGGTCGTCGCCCAGGTCCGGATCGGCGCCGTCACCGGCGCCGACTCCAATCCGTACGAGCGGCGCGGGACCGGGCTGGCCCTCGACCCCGCCGTGCTGGGTACCTCGGTGCTCGCCGTCGGCCCCTCCGGCGCCGGCAAGACGCACCTGCTGGTCCGGCCGGTCGTCGAGTCGCTGGCGCTCCAGGCCCTCGCCGGCCAGGCGGCCCTGATCGCCGTCGGCGCCGCCGGAGCCGGGCTCGGCCCCGACGACGGCTACGACGTCGTGGTCCGCCCCGGCGATCCCGCGTCCGTCCACGACCTCGACCTCTACGGCGGCACCACGGACGCCGACGAGGCCGCCTCCCTCCTCGCCGAGGCCTTCGTCGGCGACCTCCCCGGCACCGACACCCGCCGGGCCGCGACCGCCCTCGCCCAGCTCCTCGGGCCGTTCCGCGCCGCCTACGGCCGCTTCCCCGCCGTGGCCGAGCTGCGCGAGCTCCTCGACCGCGTCCCCGGCCCGCTCGACGCGCTGCGCCGCGCGCTGGACGGCACCGGACAGCAGGCCATGCTGCGCGAGCTCGACGCCCGCGAACGGCAGTACGGCACCCACGGCGACCCGGGCCCGGTCCTCGCCGACCGGGTCGGGCTCCTCGACCGGCCCGCCTTCCACGGCTTCTTCGACACCGGCAGCGGCAGCCGCCCCTTCTCCCTGCGCTCCCTCGAACACCCCGTCCGCGTCCGCATCGACCTGCCCGAGCGGGCCCACCCCGACGCCTCCCGCCTGCTGGCCCGGCTCCTGCTCGCCCAGTTCACCGCCTCCGCCGCGGCGCGCACGGACCGCTCGCTCTTCGCGTTCCTGGCCTTCGACGACGCCTCGCACACCCTGACCCCCCAGACCGTGCGCGGACTGCAGCGGCTGCGCTCCGCGCACGCGGGCGTCCTGCTGCCCCTGCGCACGCTGGACGACGTCCCCGAGGGGCTGCGCACCCAGTTGCTCGGGGCGGTCGGCTGCCGGATGGCCTTCTCCGGGGTCACGACCTGGGACGGCAGGCAGTTCGCCGAGGCCTGGGGAACCGAGCTGATCGAGACCCGGGACGTCACCAGCCGGCAGGTCTACGCCGAGCGGCCCCTGACCCGGCTGATGCACGGCGTGCGCAAGCTCATCAGCGGCAAGGACGTGACCACGGACGCGGTGACCGTGCGCCAGGTCGAGCGGGAGCGCTGGTCCGCCTCGGCCCTGGCCAACACCGTGCCGCCGGGGCACGCCGTGGTCTCGCTGGCCGCCGTCACGGGGGAGCGGGCGGCCCCGGTGCTCGTCAGGCTCGGCCGAAAGGACTGAGCGGAACCGTACGGGGTGGCAGAATCGAGAAGAGCCGTTCATACGACACGGCGAAATCCCCCTGCCGCGCCCCCGCTCCCTTCAAGGCTCCTGGAACCCGATGCCGCTCACCCTCGCCTCACTCGTCCAGCACTCGGCGCTCAAGCTCAGCGTCCGGGCAGGGGGGAGCCGCCTGGACACCCCGGTGCGCTGGGCCCACGTCAGCGAGCTCGCCGACCCCGTCCCCTATATGGAGGGCGGGGAACTCCTCCTCATCACCGCCATGAAGGTGGACGCCGCGGACCCGCAGGAGATGCGCCGCTACGTCCGCCGCCTCGCCGCGGCCGGCGTCGTCGGCATCGGCTTCGCCGTCGGCGTGAACTACGAGGAGATCCCGCAGGCCCTGGTCGACGCCGCCCGCGCCGAGGACCTCCCGCTGCTGGAGGTGCCGCGCCGGACCCCGTTCCTCGCCATCAGCAAGGCCGTCTCCGCGGCCCTCGCGGCCGACCAGTACCGGGCCGTCACCGCCGGCTTCGAGGCGCAGCGCGAGCTGACCCGCGCCGCCCTCGCCTCCGACGGGCCCGCCGAGCTGCTGGCCCGGCTCGCCGCGCACGTGCACGGCTGGGCCGCCCTCTACGACACCTCCGGCTCCGTGGTCGCCGCCGCCCCCGAGTGGGCCGCACGCCGGGCCGCCCGCCTCACCCCGGACGTGGAGCGGCTGCGCGAGCGCCCGGCCCCGGCCAGCGCCGTCGTCGGCGGCGCCGAGGACCGCGTCGAACTCCAGTCGCTGGGCACGGGCCGCCGGGCCCGCGGGGCCCTGGCCGTGGGCACCGGGGCACCCCTCGGCACCGCCGAGCGGTACGCCGTCCACTCCGCCGTCGCGCTGCTCACCCTCACCACCGAGCGGTCGCGGTCGCTGCACGAGGCCGAGTCCCGGCTGGGGGCGGCGGTGCTGCGGATGCTGCTGGCCGGGGAGGCCGAGCACGCGCGGACCGTGGCCGACGACCTGTACGGGGGACTGCTGGACAGCCCGTTCCGGCTGGTCGTGGCCGAGCCGGCGCTGCCGGGGACCGCGCAGCCCCAGGGCCTCGCCCTGCTCGCCGACACCATGGAGTCGGCGGCCGCCCGCACCGGGGAGGCGCTGCTGGTGGTGCCCGAGCCGGGGCGGCTGCTGGTGCTCGCCGCCGACGGCGGCGCGGCCGTCCAGGCCTGCGCCGACCACGCCGAGGCCCTCGAAGCGCGGCGCGGCCGCGACTCCACCGGCCCCGAACCGGACGAGCCGGTCGTCGGGATGTCGGGGCCCGCCGACCCGTCGGGCGTGGCGGCGGCGTACCGGCAGGCCGACCAGGCCCTGGCCGTGGCCCGGCGGCGCGGCCGCCCGATGGTGGAGCACGAGGACCTCGCGGCCGGCTCGGTGCTCCCGCTGCTCGCCGACGAGGCCGTACGGGCCTTCGCGGACGGCACCCTGCGCGCGCTGCGCGAGCACGACGAGAAGGGCCGCGGCGACCTGATGGCCTCGCTGCGGGCCTGGCTCTCGCGGCACGGCCAGTGGGACGCGGCGGCCGCCGACCTCGGCGTGCACCGGCACACCCTGCGCTACCGGATGCGGCGGGTGGAGGAGATCCTCGGCCGCTCCCTGGACGACCCGGACGTCCGCATGGAGCTGTGGCTGGCCCTCAAGGCGTCCGAGCCGGCGTCGTAAAGGCGTCCGAGCCGGCGTCGTAACCGCCGCCCGGCAGGGACCGCCCGGGGTAAATACTGCCAATCCGGCGAAGCCGGGCGCCGAGGTTCTCCACTGCGGACAAGCCACAGAGCGGGCGTGTCGCCCTACCGTGAGAGGGACAGGCGGCGCCTCGCGCCGCACACCGCACACCTCCGAAGGGCCGGGATCCGCATGACCTCCACCCACGCCTTCTGGCTCGCCGGCCGCCTGGCCACCGGCGAGGACAGCTTCGACGTCCACAACCCGTGGGACGGCCGTCTCGTCGGCACCGTCAGCGTGCCGACCGACGCCCAGGTCGAAGAGGCCGTGGCCGCGGCGTACGCCGTGACGGCGGAGTTCTCCGCGACCCCCGCCCACGTCCGGGCCGCCGCCCTGGACCACGTGTCCAAGCGGCTCGTCGAGCGCACCGAGGAGATCGCCCAGCTGATCTCCGCCGAGAACGGCAAGCCCATCAAGTGGGCCCGCGGCGAGGTCGGCCGTGCGGTGTCCGTGTTCCGCTTCGCCGCGGAGGAGGCCCGCCGCTTCAACGGCGGCGACGCCCAGCGCCTGGACACCGACGCCGGCGGCGTCGGCCGCCTGGCCCTGACCCGCCGCTTCGTCAAGGGCCCGGTCCTCGGCATCGCGCCGTTCAACTTCCCGCTGAACCTGTGCGCCCACAAGGTGGCCCCGGCCATCGCCGTCGGCGCGCCGATCATCCTCAAGCCGGCCCCGGCCACCCCGCTGTCCGGCCTGATCCTCGGCGAGCTGCTCGCCGAGACCGACCTCCCGGCCGGCTCCTGGTCGGTCCTGCCGGTCGCCAACGACAAGATGCCGGCCCTGGTCCAGGACGACCGCCTGCCCGTCATCTCCTTCACCGGCTCCGACAAGGTCGGCTACGCCATCCAGCAGTCCGTGCCGCACAAGCACTGCACCCTGGAGCTCGGCGGCAACGCCGCCGCAGTCGTCCTCGACGACTGGTCCTCCGAGGCCGACCTCGACTGGGCCGCGACCCGCATCGCGACCTTCTCCAACTACCAGGCCGGCCAGTCCTGCATCTCCGTGCAGCGCGTGATCGCCGACGCCTCCGTCTACGACCGCCTCGTCGAGAAGGTCGTCGCGAAGGTCCAGGCCCAGGTCACCGGCGACCCGTCCGACGACGCCACCGACGTCGGCCCGCTCGTCTCCGAGGACGCGGCCAAGCGCGTCGAGTCCTGGGTCGACGAGGCCGTCTCCGCCGGCGCCAAGCTGCTCGCCGGCGGCAAGCGCGAGGGCGCCTCGTACGAGCCGACCGTCCTCGCCGACCTGCCCGACGGCGTCACCCTCGCCTGCGAGGAGGTCTTCGGCCCGGTCCTCACCCTGCACAAGGCCGAGAACACGGACGAGGCCTTCGCCAAGGTCAACGACTCCAAGTTCGGCCTGCAGGCCGGCGTCTTCACCCACGACGTCCAGACCGCGTTCCGCGCCCACCGCGAGCTCGAGGTCGGCGGCGTGATCATCGGCGACGCCCCGTCCTACCGCGCCGACCAGATGCCCTACGGCGGCGTCAAGCAGTCCGGTGTCGGGCGCGAGGGCGTCCGCTACGCGATGGACGACTACACGTACGAGCGGGTCCTGGTCCTCACCGGCCTGAACATCTGATTCCGTACGTCCACCCGGCCGACGGCCGGAGCCCACTGTGCGGGGGCTCCGGCCGTTGTTTTGCATGCGCGGCCTGACCTGCGGGAAGCGTCGGCAAGGCCCCGGGCCGACCGGCCCGGGGCCTTGCCGGATCGTGGAGCGGACGACGGAGGCCGCTCAGGACTTGCGGCGGCTCTTGGCCTCGGCCTGCGCGATGGCTTCGGCCTCGGCCTCGGCCAGTTCGATGGCGACGCCGAACGCCTGCGTGATGTGACTCGCGGCCGACATGACGCGTGCCGTGCCCACGACGGGGGCGATCGCGACGAGGACGTCCTGCAGTTGCTCAACCGTCACGTTGGCCTTGATCGCGGGGTTGATGTGGGCCAGGTACGAGATCGCAGGCGCGTCCATCGCCACGAGCGCGGCGATGCGGGTGAGGAGCAGGTTCTCGTCGTCCATGCCGCAACGCTCGATGGAGTCGATGGTCATGGCAGCGAGTGTGTCGAGAACGGGGGCGTCAGACGCAGTGGCCATATTCGGACCGCCTTCTGGGCTGTGGGAGCCGACACGCGCCACCCCTGGACGAGGACACGCAACGTCCCCCTCGCGTCGGCGGATTGCCCCCTCACCGTAAGGGCCCGCCGACCCGCGCGCATGTCCGCCCGAGCAGCCGGGGCCGAGGGCGGGACACGGGCGGATCAGGGGCGACAAGGGTCGGCGGCCCCGGGGTGCGGCACCGTTTCCCCCGCCCGGCCCACCCGTTTCCCCCACCCGGCCCAGCCGAGCTTTTCCCGGCGGACGAAACGGGTACGACTAACGGGTAGCACCGGCTGGTAGTCGACAGAAGCGTCCCCCAATCGGCGGCGAGGTGAGCCCCCTCATGTCCGCAACACAGCCCGCACAGCCCAAGGTGACCGAGCGCGACGCACGTCAGGTCGCGGAGGCGGCCAGGGAACAGGACTGGCACAAACCGAGCTTCGCCAAGGAACTCTTCCTCGGCAGGTTCCGCCTCGACCTGATCCATCCGCACCCGCAGCCCGCCGACGAGGACGTCCGGCGCGGCGAGGCCTTCCTGGCCCGGCTCCGGGCGTTCTGCGAGACCGGCATCGACGGCCCCCGCATCGAGCGGGAGGCGCGGATCCCCGACGAGACCGTGCGCGGGCTCAAAGAGCTCGGCGCCCTCGGCATGAAGATCGACCCCAAGTACGGGGGCCTCGGCCTGACGCAGGTGTACTACAACAAGGCGCTGGCCCTCGTCGGCTCGGTCAGCCCCGCCATCGGGGCCCTGCTCTCCGCCCACCAGTCGATCGGCGTCCCGCAGCCGCTGAAGATGTTCGGCACGCAGGAGCAGAAGGAAACCTTCCTCCCGCGCTGCGCCACCACCGCCATCAGCGCGTTCCTGCTCACCGAGCCGGACGTCGGCTCCGACCCGGCCCGGCTGGCCACCACCGCCGTCCCGGACGGCGACGACGCGTACGTCCTCGACGGCGTGAAGCTGTGGACCACCAACGGGGTCGTCGCCGACCTGCTCGTGGTCATGGCCCGGGTGCCGAAGTCGGAGAACCACCGCGGCGGCATCACCGCCTTCGTCGTCGAGGCCGACTCGCCCGGCATCACCGTCGAGCACCGCAACGCCTTCATGGGCCTGCGCGGCCTGGAGAACGGCGTCACCCGCTTCCACCGGGTCCGCGTCCCCGCCTCGCAGCGCATCGGCGCCGAGGGAGCCGGCCTGAAGATCGCGCTGACCACCCTCAACACGGGCCGGCTGTCCCTGCCCGCCATGTGCGTCGGCGCCGGCAAATGGTGCCTGAAGATCGCCCGCGAGTGGTCCGGCGTCCGCGAGCAGTGGGGCCGCCCCGTCGCCCGCCACGAGGCCGTCGGCGCCAAGATCTCCTTCATCGCCGCCACCACCTTCGCGCTGGAGGCCGTCGTCGACCTCGCCTCCCAGATGGCCGACGAGGACCGCAACGACATCCGCATCGAAGCCGCCCTCGCCAAGCTCTACGGCTCCGAGATGGCCTGGCTCATGGCCGACGAGCTGGTCCAGATCCGCGGCGGACGCGGCTTCGAGACGGCCGAGTCCCTCGCCGCCCGCGGCGAGCGCGCCGTCCCCGCCGAACAGCTGCTGCGCGACCTGCGCATCAACCGGATCTTCGAGGGCTCCACGGAGATCATGCACCTGCTGATCGCCCGCGAGGCCGTCGACGCCCACCTGTCGGTCGCCGGCGACCTCATCGACCCCGACAAGGACCTCGGCGACAAGGCCAGGGCGGGCGCCCGCGCCGCCGGGTTCTACGCCCGCTGGCTGCCCAAGCTCGCCACCGGCGCCGGCCAGGTCCCCGGCAGCTACCGCGAGTTCCACCCCGCCGGCCACCCCGACCTCTCCGCCCACCTGCGCCACGTGGAGCGCAGCGCCCGCAAGCTCGCCCGGTCGACCTTCTACGCCATGTCCCGCTGGCAGGGCCGGATGGAGACCAAGCAGGGCTTCCTCGGCCGGATCGTCGACATCGGCGCCGAGCTCTTCGCGATGAGCGCGGCCTGCGTCCGCGCCGAGCACCTGCGCGCCACCGGCGACCACGGCCGCGAGGCCTACCAGCTGGCCGACGCCTTCTGCCGGCAGTCCCGCATCCGCGTCGAGGAGCTCTTCGGACGGCTCTGGAGCAACACCGACGACCTCGACCGCAAGGTCGTCGCCGGGGTCCTCTCCGGCAGCTACACCTGGCTGGAGGAAGGCGTCATCGACCCCTCCGGCGACGGCCTGTGGATCGCCGACGCCGCTCCCGGCCCGTCCACCCGGGAAAACGTTCACCGTCCGTTCCGCTGACCTGCGATCATCGGCGGGCGCCGGTTGAGGCGTACACGGCCGGCGACGGGGAATCGGATGCATGTGAACACGGACAGGGAGAGCCGGAGGCTCGCCTGGTGCGTGGCGCTGCTGCTGCGCCACGCACCGGACGCCGTCGCCGCCGCCGTCCTCGGGCGGCTCGACGCCCCCACCCGCCGCTACCTGTGCCGCGACGAGTACCTCCCGGCCCCCGTCGTCACCCTGCTGCTGCGGGACGGCACCGCCGAGGACCGCGCCACCGTCGCCCGCAACCCGCACGTGCTCGGCCGCCCCCTGCCCGGCCTGCCCGGCCCCGCCCGGTACGCCGCCCGCCCCGGCCCCTCGCCCGCCCTGCTGGCCACCATCGGCGCCCAGCTGGGGCGGGCCCCGGAGCCGCCGCTGACCAGCGCCGAGGTGGTCGGCCTGCTGCGCCTGCACGGCCGCCGCCGCCCGCGGGTCCCCCTCAGCATCCTGACCCTGGACCACGAGCTCGACCCCGCCCTGCTGCTGCGCGAGCACGCCCGCTCCCCGCTGCCGGCCGGCTCCGCCGAGGCGCTGCTGCTGGTCGGCGGCCTCGACCGGCAGACCTGCCTCGCACTGCTCGACACCCGCACGCAGGAGGCGTACGGACCCGACTGGCACCGGCCGGCGGTCCGCGCCGTCCGCACCGGCACCCTGACCTTCGACGAGCTCGCCGCGGCCATGGCACCGGCCCACCGCACGCTGCTGCTCGGGCAGCTGCACGCCACCGCCAACCTGGGCTGGAACCTCGACGAACGGACCGGCATGCGCTCCGCCCTGACCCGGGTGCTGCGCCCCGTGCTCGGCGACGACCCGCGGCTGTGGGGCGAACTCGGCCGCCACGCCCCCGGATTCCGCGGCACCCTGCCCGAGCTGGCGGCCGCGGTGGCCGCCGGGACCGCCGGGGTCGCTCCCCGGCCGAGCCCGCAGGGCGCGGCGGCCACCCTCGGCCAGGCCGTCACGGACCTCGCCCCCGGCTCCCCGCGGCCGGTCGTCGGCGGCGTCGACCGCGAGCTGGCCCTGGCCAGCCTCGGGGTCCCGAACGCCATGGGCGACGTACGCGAGGACATCCGCTGGGTCCGCGGCTGCCTGGGCCGCGGCCTGCTCACCGGCACCGACATCATCCGGCACAAGGCACCCGCGGCCTGGGCGCTGGACGAGGACCACTGGCTGGGCGACACCGACCACCCCGACCGGTACGACCGGCCCGGGGCGGTCCTCGCCGCCCGCGCCGAGGCCGACCGGCTGTGCGACGCCGCCCTCGGCACGGACCCCGACGCCTGGTGGGCCGCCGCCCGCGCGCTGCCCGACCACATCGGGACCCTGCCCGAGCTGCTCGCCGACGTACTGCGCGGGGACCCGGGCGGGGACTCCGTGTCCAAGCGCTCCTGAGTTGCCGCGACAATGGGGGAATGAGCGACAGTCCAGCCCCCCTCGCCGATCCGCACCTCCTCTTCGATGCCGCGGCCGGCCGCCGGGACATCGTCGTCCTCGGCTCCACCGGGTCCATCGGCACCCAGGCCATCGACCTGGCCCTGCGCAACCCGGACCGGTTCCGGGTGACCGCGCTGTCCGCCGCGGGCGGGCGCCCGGGACTGCTGGCCGAGCAGGCCCGGCAGCTGCGGGTGGGCGCCGTGGCCGTGGCCCGCGAGGACGCCGTACCGGCCCTGAAAGAGGCGCTGAGCGCCGCCTACGGAGCCTCCGAGCCGCTGCCCGAGATCCTGGCCGGTCCGGATGCCGCGACCGAGCTCGCCGGCTCCGCGTGCCACACCGTCCTCAACGGCATCACCGGCTCCATCGGCCTCGCGCCCACCCTCGCCGCGCTCCGGGCGGGCCGGACCCTCGCCTTGGCCAACAAGGAGTCGCTGATCGTCGGCGGCCCGCTGGTCAAGGAGCTCGCGCAGCCCGGGCAGATCATCCCGGTCGACTCCGAGCACGCCGCCCTCTTCCAGGCCCTCGCCGCCGGCACCCGGGCCGACGTCCGCAAGCTCGTCGTCACCGCCTCCGGCGGCCCCTTCCGCGGCCGCACCCGCGCCGAGCTGGCGGCCGTCACCGTCGAGGACGCGCTCGCGCACCCCACCTGGGCCATGGGCCCGGTCATCACCGTCAACTCGGCGACCCTGGTCAACAAGGGACTGGAGGTCATCGAGGCGCACCTGCTCTACGACATCCCCTTCGACCGCATCGAGGTCGTCGTCCACCCCCAGTCCTACGTCCACTCGATGGTGGAGTTCTCCGACGGCTCCACCCTCGCCCAGGCCACCCCGCCGGACATGCGCGGACCCATCGCCATCGGCCTCGGCTGGCCGCAGCGCGTCCCGGACGCCGCCCCCGCCTTCGACTGGACCAAGGCGTCGACCTGGGAGTTCTTCCCGCTCGACACCGAGGCCTTCCCGGCCGTGGACCTGGCCCGGCACGTGGGCACGCTCGGCTCCACCGCCCCCGCCGTGTTCAATGCGGCGAACGAGGAGTGCGTGGACGCGTTCCTGGCCGGTCGGCTGCCGTTCACAGCAATCATGGATACGGTCTCTGCCGTGGTCGATGAGCACGGGACGCCGGACACGGGAACTTCCCTGACCGTGGAAGACGTCCTCGAAGCGGAGACCTGGGCCAGGGCCCGGGCACGGGAGATGGCGGCACAGGCCGCCGTGGAGGCGCGCGCATGACAGCACTCATGACGGTGCTCGGCATACTCATCTTCGTATTCGGGCTGCTCGTCTCGATCGCCTGGCACGAGCTGGGCCACCTCTCCACGGCCAAACTCTTCGGCATCCGCGTGCCCCAGTACATGGTCGGCTTCGGCCCGACCATCTGGTCCCGGCACAAGGGCGAGACGGAGTACGGGATCAAGGCCATCCCGATGGGCGGCTACATCCGCATGATCGGGATGTTCCCGCCCGGCGACGACGGCAAGGTCACCGCCCGGTCGACCTCCCCGTTCCGCTCGATGATCGAGGACGCCCGCTCGGCGGCGTACGAGGAGCTCCAGCCGGGCGACGAGACGCGGCTCTTCTACACGCGCAGGCCGTGGAAGCGCGTCATCGTGATGTTCGCCGGCCCGTTCATGAACCTGGTGCTGGCGCTCGCGGTCTTCTTCGGCGTCTGGACGACCTTCGGCGTCAACCAGACCACCACGAAGATCGCCAGCGTCTCGCCGTGCGTCATCCAGCAGAGCGAGAAGCGCGAGGTCTGCAAGGACGGCGACCCGGTCGCCCCCGCCAAGGCCGCCGGCCTGCGCGCGGACGACCGGATCGTCGCCTTCAACGGCCGCTCCGTGTCCGACTGGTCCCTCCTGCAGAAGCGGATCCGCGACACCGTCGGCCCCGCCACCGTCACCGTCGAGCGGGACGGGCAGCGCCTCACCCTGCCCGTCACGCTGATCGAGAACCGGGTGGCCAAGACCGACGGCCACGGCGGCTACGTCAAGGGCGAGTACGTTACGGCCGGCTGGCTCGGCTTCAGCCCGAAGAACGAGACCACGCCCCTGACCTTCGGCCAGTCCGTCAGCCACATGGGCGAGGAGGTCGACCGGAGCCTGGAAGGGCTGCTCCAGCTGCCCGCCAAGATCCCGGGGCTGTGGAACGCCGCCTTCGACGGAGCCGAGCGCGAACCCGACTCCCCGATGGGCATCGTCGGCGCGGCCCGGATCAGCGGCGAGATCGCCACCCTGGACATCCCGGCCACCGACCGGCTGGTGTTCTTCCTCCAGCTCGTCGGCTACTTCAACCTCTCCCTGTTCCTGTTCAACATGCTCCCGCTGCTGCCGCTCGACGGCGGGCACATTGCGGGCGCCCTGTGGGAGTCGGTGCGGCGCGCGGTGGCCAAGGTCTTCCGCCGGCCCGACCCCGGCCCGTTCGACGTGGCGAAGCTGATGCCCGCCGCGTACGTGGTGGCCGGCGTGTTCGTCTGCTTCACGCTGCTCGTCCTCGTGGCCGACGTGGTGAACCCGATCAAGATCACCTGATTCGACCGCATGTGCGCCAGGTGCGCGACGGGCCGGGCACGATACGTGCCCGGCCCGTCGCGTACGGGTGCCCGGGCCCCCTCGGATGCAAGGGCGGCGCCCACGTTGGCGTAACCTCGAAGCCGGAGCCCGCCGATCTCGGGACCTCGATCCACACCTTGGGGTTGCACAGCAGATGACTGCCATCTCTCTCGGAATGCCGTCCGTGCCGACGAAGCTTGCCGACCGCAGGGTCAGCCGCAAGATCCAGGTCGGCACGGTCGCCGTCGGTGGCGACGCACCCGTGTCGGTGCAGTCCATGACCACCACCCGTACCTCCGACATCGGCGCCACGCTCCAGCAGATCGCGGAGCTGACCGCTTCCGGCTGCGAGATCGTCCGCGTGGCCTGCCCGACCCAGGACGACGCCGACGCCCTGGCCGTCATCGCGAAGAAGTCGCAGATCCCGGTCATCGCCGACATCCACTTCCAACCCAAGTACGTCTTCGCCGCGATCGACGCCGGCTGCGCCGCCGTCCGCGTGAACCCGGGCAACATCAAGCAGTTCGACGACAAGGTCAAGGAGATCGCGAAGGCCGCCGGCGACGCCGGCACCCCGATCCGCATCGGCGTCAACGCCGGCTCCCTCGACCGCCGCCTGCTCCAGAAGTACGGCAAGGCCACCCCCGAGGCGCTGGTCGAGTCCGCGCTGTGGGAGGCCGGCCTCTTCGAGGAGCACGGCTTCCGCGACATCAAGATCTCGGTCAAGCACAACGACCCGGTCGTCATGGTCAACGCCTACCGCCAGCTGGCCGCCCAGTGCGACTACCCGCTGCACCTCGGCGTCACCGAGGCCGGCCCCGCCTTCCAGGGCACCATCAAGTCCGCCGTCGCCTTCGGCGCCCTGCTCTCCGAGGGCATCGGCGACACCATCCGCGTCTCCCTCTCGGCCCCGCCGGTCGAGGAGGTCAAGGTCGGCCGCCAGATCCTGGAGTCGCTGAACCTCAAGCCGCGCCGCCTGGAGATCGTCTCCTGCCCGTCCTGCGGCCGCGCCCAGGTCGACGTCTACAAGCTCGCCGAGGAGGTCACCGCCGGCCTCACCGGCATGGAGGTCCCGCTCCGCGTCGCGGTCATGGGCTGCGTCGTCAACGGCCCCGGCGAGGCCCGCGAGGCCGACCTCGGCGTCGCCTCCGGCAACGGCAAGGGCCAGATCTTCGTCAAGGGCGAGGTCATCAAGACCGTCCCCGAGTCGAAGATCGTCGAGACCCTCATCGAGGAGGCGCTGAAGATCGCCGAGCAGATGGAGAAGGACGGCATCGCCTCCGGCGAGCCCACCGTCGCCATCGGCGTCTGAGCCACCCCGCCGACACCCGGATCCCGGATCCCGACACCCGGGCCCCGGCACCCGGCAGGCAGTACCCGGCACGCACCGGCCCCGGCCCCGTTCCCGCAGCTCGCGGGCGGGGCCGCACCCTTTTCGCGACCGGTGCGGCCGGGCGCTCCCCTCGCCCGGCGGGTACAGTTCGACAGATCAGCAGCCCTGTAGGTGAGGCCCAAGTGTTGACGCAGACCACCACGCGGGTCCTTGAGCCCAGCGATCTCGACGCCGCGCTCGCGATCCTGGAGCGCGAACCGGTCGAGAACGCGTTCGTCACCTCCCGGGTCCAGGTCGCCGGACTCGACCCCTGGCGCCTGGGGGGCGAGATGTGGGGCTACTACGCGGGCGGCGAACTGCGCTCCCTGTGCTACGCGGGCGCCAACCTCGTCCCCGTCTGCGCCGGCCCCGACGCCGTACGGGCCTTCGCCGACCGCGCCCGGCGCACGGGCCGCCGCTGCTCCTCCATCGTCGGCCCCGCCGAGGCCACCGGACTGCTGTGGCGGCTCCTGGAGCCCAGCTGGGGCCCCGCCCGCGAGGTCCGCTCCCACCAGCCGCTCATGGTCACCGAACGGCCGTCCTCCGACGTACGGCCCGACCCGCTCGTCCGCCGCATCCGCAAGGACGAGATGGACCTGATCATGCCCGCCTGCGTCGCCATGTTCACCGAGGAGGTCGGCATCTCGCCGATGGCCGGCGACGGCGGCCTCCTCTACCAGGCCCGGGTCGCCGAGCTGGTCGGTTCCGGCCGCTCCTTCGCCCGCGTCGAGAACGGCAAGGTCGTCTTCAAGGCGGAGATCGGCGCCGCCACCGCCTCCGCCTGCCAGGTCCAGGGCGTGTGGGTGGCCCCCGAGTTCCGCGGCCGCGGCCACTCCGAGACCGGCATGGCCGCCGTCGTCGACTTCGCGCTGCGCGACGTCGCGCCCGTGGTCAGCCTGTACGTCAACGATTTCAACACCGCCGCGCGTGCGGCGTACCGGCGCGTCGGCTTCCGCGAGGTCGGCGCGTTCATGAGCGTCCTGTTCTGAGCGGCCGCGGCGCACCGCGCGATCAGCCACGACCGGGCCGCGGACGACCGCGGGCCCGGTCGGCGGGAACTCCCCCCTGGGACCAGCCCGGGCATACCGGCGGGCCGGGACCGCCGAGTAAGGTCGCCGCATGCTGCCTACCCCCGAGGGCGACGTCCCCGCCCGGCCCGCAGGACTGAGCATCGGCCCCCTCGACCTCGCCGCCCGCGTCGACGAGGCCCTGCGCGTGCAGGCCGTGGCCTTCGGGCTCAGCGAGGAGGAGGTCGGCATCCGGCGCTACATCGTCCAGCGCCACATGACCTGCCGCGGAGCCCGGGCCCTCGGCGCCTTCACCGACGACGGGGCCCTCGCCGGATTCGTCTACGGGATGCCGAACGACCGCGCCTACTGGTGGTCCTCGATCGTCGAGCCGTACCTGCGGGCCGAGGGCCACGACGGATGGCTCGACGACGCCTTCGTCATCACCGAGCTGCACGTCCACCCCGGCTTCCAGGGCCGCGGCGTCGGCCGCACCCTCATCACCCGGATCACCGACAGCGCCGCGGAACCCCGCTCGATCCTCTCCGCCATCGACGCCGAGAGCCCGGCCCGCCGGCTCTACCGCGCCCTCGGCTACACCGACCTCGCCCGCCAGGTGCACTTCCCGAGCGCGAGCATGCCGTACGCCGTCATGGGCGCCCCGCTGCCGCTGCGCAGGCCCTGAAATCGCTTCGGGGCGCCCGGGGTACCCCGGTAGCCTCCCGTCATGGCAACACAACCCGTTCAGCGCATGTCCCGCCTCATGGCCAGGACCCTCCGCGAGGACCCGGCCGACGCCGAGACCCTCAGCCACCGCCTCCTCGTCCGCGCCGGATACGTCCGCCGCAGCTCGGCCGGGGTGTGGACCTGGCTGCCGCTCGGCAAGCGGGTCCTGGACAACGTCTCGCGCATCGTCCGCGAGGAGATGGACGCGATCGGCGCCCAGGAGGTGCTGCTCCCCGCGCTGCTGCCGAAGGAGCCGTACGAGGTCAGCGGGCGCTGGTCGGAATACGGCGACCTGCTGTTCCGGCTCAGGGACCGCAAGGGCGCGGACTACCTGCTCGGCCCCACCCACGAGGAGATCTTCACCCTCGTCGTGAAGGACCAGTGCACGTCCTACAAGGACCTGCCGGTGATGCTCTACCAGATCCAGACCAAGTACCGCGACGAGGCCCGGCCCCGCTCCGGCGTGCTGCGCGGCCGCGAGTTCCAGATGAAGGACTCGTACTCCTTCGACGTCAGCGACGAGGGACTGGCCGAGTCCTACGCCCTCCACCGGGCCGCGTACCAGCGGATCTTCACCCGCCTCGGCCTCGACCACCGGATCGTCTCGGCGGTCTCGGGCGCGATGGGCGGCTCCGCGTCGGAGGAGTTCCTCGCGCCCGCGGCGGCCGGCGAGGACACCTTCGTGGACTGCCCGGCCTGCGACTACGCGGCCAACACCGAGGCGGTGGCCTTCGTCCCGGACACCGCCGCGGAGACGGGCGCCGCGCACCCCCCGCTGGAGGAGATCCCCACCCCCGACACCCCGACGATCGAGACCCTCGCCGCCCATCTCGGCGTGCCCGCGTCGGCCACGCTGAAGAACCTCCTGGTGAAGGTCGACGGCGAGATCACGGCCGTCGGCGTGCCCGGGGACCGCGAGGTCGACCTCGGCAAGCTGGGCGAGCATCTCGCCCCGGCGGTGGTGGAGTTGGTGACGGCCGAGGACTTCGTCGACCGCCCCGACCTGGTACGCGGCTACGTGGGCCCGCAGGGCCTCGGCAAGGTCCCCTACATCGCCGACCCCCGTGTCGCGCCCGGCACTTCGTGGGTGACGGGCGCCAACAAGCCCGACACGCACGCCCGGAACGTGGTCTGCGGCCGCGACTTCGAGGTGGACCGCTACCTCGACGTGGTCGTCGTGGAGCCCGGCGACCCCTGCCCGCAGTGCGGTGCCGGGCTGCGCCTGGACCGCGCCATCGAGATCGGCCACATCTTCCAGCTCGGCCGCAAGTACGCGGACGCCTTCGGGCTCGACGTGCTCGGCCGCGAGGGCAAGCCGGTGCGGGTCACGATGGGCAGCTACGGCATCGGCGTCTCCCGGGCCGTGGCGGCACTGGCCGAGCAGACCGCCGACGGGCGCGGCCTGTCCTGGCCGGCGGAGGTGGCCCCCGCGGACGTCCACGTCGTGGCGGCGGGCAAGGCCGCGCAGCTGGCCCTCGCGGAATCGGCGGCCTCGGCGCTGGCGGAGTCCGGGCTGCGGGTCCTGCTCGACGACCGGGCGGGTCTCTCGCCGGGCGTGAAGCTCACCGACGCCGAGCTGATCGGCGTGCCGTGGATCCTGGTGGCGGGCCGCCGGTCCGCCGAGTCCGTGGTCGAGCTCCAGCACCGCGCCACCGGCGCCCGCGAGGAACTCCCCCTGGACGAGGCCCTGAACCGCCTCCGCGAAGCCCGCTGACCCGTCCGGGGGGGGGGGGGGGCCCGGGCCCCCCCCCCCCCCCGCCCCCCCCGCCCCCCGGCCGGCCCCCCCCGGGGGGGGGGGGGGGGCCCCCGGGGGGGGGGGGGGGGGGGGGGGGGGGGCCGCCCCG
>NZ_JBIVXV010000017.1:128928-166981 GCF_044769385.1 Streptomyces sp. NPDC090445
CGCCCCGCGCCCCCGGCGCCCCGGTGTACCCCCCCCTGCACGCGCCCCTCACCCCCCCCCGCCACGCCCGCGGCCCCGGCGGGGGGGGGCGGGGGCCGGGCCCCGGCCCGCCGCCGGAACCTCAGGCCGCCGGGCCGGCCGCCCGGTCGGTGTCGGCCGGGAACAGCGGCTCGGGGGCGGTGGGCTCGGCGGCGAGCTCCCCGGAGCCGTCCTCGACCGCGGCCGCGGACGGCGCCCCGGCGTCCACCGCGGGGGGCAGGTCCCGGGCGGCGGGCAGGGCCCCGGGCCCGGCGCCGTACTCGACGACGGCTTCGTACCCGGCACCCGCTGCCACGGCGTCGGCCCCGGTCACGGCGTCGGCCCCGGCTTCCGCGTCCGCCCCGGCTTCCGCGTCGGCTCCGGCCGCCGTCGGCCGGGGTCCGGCGGCAGGCCGGGGCCGGTCCGCCTCGCCCTCGGCCGAACCGGGTGTCGCCCGCTCCAGGAAGCGCAGCAGCTCCACCGGGAACGGCAGCACCAGCGTGGAGTTCTTCTCCGCGGCCACCGCCACCACCGTCTGCAGCAGCCGCAGCTGGAGCGCCGCCGGCTGGTCCGACATGACCGCGGCCGCCTCGGCCAGCTTCTTCGACGCCTGGAGCTCCGCGTCCGCGTTGATCACCCGGGCCCGGCGCTCGCGGTCGGCCTCCGCCTGCCGCGCCATCGACCGCTTCATCGTCTCCGGCAGCGAGACGTCCTTGATCTCGACCCGGTCGATCTGCACGCCCCACCCCACGGCCGGGCTGTCGATCATCAGCTCCAGGCCCTGGTTCAGCATCTCCCGGTTGGACAGCAGGTCGTCGAGGTCGGACTTGCCGATGATCGAGCGCAGCGAGGTCTGCGCCATCTGCGACACCGCGAAGCGGTAGTCCTCCACCTCGATGATCGCGCTCGCCGGGTCCACGACCTTGAAGTACACGACCGCGTCGACCCGCACCGTGACGTTGTCCCGGGTGATGCCCTCCTGCGCGGGCACCGGCATCGTCACGATCTGCATGTTCACCTTGTGCAGCCGGTCGACGAACGGCACGACCATCGTGAACCCCGGGGGCCGGATGCCCGCCCGCAGTCGGCCGAAGCGCAGGACCACGCCCCGCTCGTACTGCCTCACGACCCGGGCGGCGGCACCGGCGTACACCACCGCCGCCAGACCCGCCGCGACACCCGCTGCAAGCAGTTCCTCGACCATGACGGCCTCCTGCCGGGCATACGTTCTACCTACCGTATGCCCTACAGCCAGGCGGCAAACTCCAGCAGCAGTTCCGCGTCCCGGCGCCGCCCGGCGGCCAGCGCGCGGTTGCCCGACTCCACCGCCCGGAACAGCGTCCAGCCCCGCAGCCGGTCCCGGTCCACCTCCAGGCTGTCGGCCAGCTTGTTCACCCGGCGGCGGGCGCCCGCCGCCCCCGCCGAGGACGCGACCAGGTCCTCCAGCCGGTCCCGGACCAGCCGGGCCAGGTCGTACGCCCGCTCCCCGACCAGCGGCTCCGGCCCCACGGTCAGCCACGGGGCCCGGTCTCCGGCCAGCACCTTGCCCTGCCGGAAGTTCCCGTGCAGCAGCAGCTCCTCGCCGGGCTCGGCGGTCAGCTCCCCGCGGGCCTCCAGCGCCGCCGCCGCAAGCGCCGCGGCCTCCGGCGGGGCCTCGCGCAGGTGCTCGGCCTGCCGCGCGGTGCGCTGCGCGACCGTCTCGAAGGCGTGTCCGGCCGCCGGCTGCACCCACAGCCGGCGCAGGGTGCCGCAGGCCTCCAGCAGGGCCTTCGCCTCGGGCAGGGAGCGCAAGGACACCTCGGGGTGGAGCCGCTCCAGCAGCAGCGCCCCGTCCTCGGCGCTCTGGCGGGTGTCGAGGACCCGTACGGCCCCGAACCCGCCCCAGTGAGCCAGCGCGGCCAGCTCCAGGTCGGGCCGGGCCTGCGGGGGAGCGAGCTTCAGCGCGGCCGGGGTGCCGTCGGCGTACCGGACGAGGACGACGAGGCTGCTGCGGCCGCCGGGGGCCTGGACCCGCACGGCCTCCACCGCACGCCGGGCCAGCGCCGCCTCGGTGAGCCGGGGCAACCGCTCCAGCCAGTCCGCGTTGCCGTCCGAATCCGGCGTCTCGCCGAGCGCCCGTACGAGCCGCTGCGGCGGTTCGAAAGCCATGCGTGCGTGATCCCTTTCAGCTTGACCGGGCCCGTGCGCGTGATCAGCGCTTTTCCGCGAGCCCAGGGAAGGCTACGCCGACACCGCGCCAGCGTGCCGCGCGCACGGCCGCGGCGCTCAGCGCGTCGGCCGCCTCGCGGCGCAGCCGGCCGTCCGCAGCCCGCACCAGGTCGGAGTACGCGCCCGCCACCCGGTCCTCGATCTCGGCGGCCAGCCGCTCGGCGTCGGCAGGGGTGCGCACCTCGTACGGGAGGGCGTACGCCGGTTCCGCGGCCCGGGGCGCACCGCCGAGCTCGCGCACGGCGCGCGCCAGCGCGTCCCGGCGTGCGACGTGGGTGCCGTGCGCCTCGCGGGCCTCGGCCGCGCGGGGGGACGCGGCCCGGGCGCCGATCACCCCGTAGCCGTAGACCGCCGCGTGCTCGGCGGCGAGGGCGGACTGCGCGGCCTCCAGGGCCCGGTTCGCGGGGGAGGGCGAGGGCTTCACGGCGTGGCTCCCGGGGTCGAGGTCAGCAGGTGGGCGTGGACGGCGCCGCAGGCGGCCACCGAGGCGAGCAGCCGGGCCAGCTCTCCGGGCGCCCCGCCCAGGGCGACGGTCCGGGCCTCGGCCAGGCTCCGCTCGGCGTCGGCCAGGGCGGTCAGCGCGTCCTCGGCCTTCGGCGGCACCGGCTCGGCGCTCGCGGCAGGCGTACCGTCCGGCGCCGGGGCGGCGGACCCCTCGGCGGAGCCGGCCCCGGGGGTGCGCGAGGGGGCGGGGGAGGCGGGGGAGGCCAGCGCCGCCGTGTGCGCGGCGACCGCCGAGCGCAGCGGGGCCAGCCGCGCGGCGAGGGCCGGGTGGGCGGCGGAGGTGGCGTCGTAACGTTCCAGCAGCCGCTCACTGTCTCGAACAGCCGACTCGCGCATGCGCCGTTCGGGTGAAACGCCGGGGGTGGCGCCGGGTTCCGCGGGCGCGCCGGAGCAGCCGGTGAGCAGCGCCGCGCCGGCCGCTCCGGCGGCACCGGCGAACAGGCTCCTTCGCGAAGGCCTCAGGGGCGGGGTCCAGGGCACGGCGACGTCCTCGGGGGTGGTGCGGGCAGGGTGTGATCACGGTACCCGGGGCCGTGTCCGCCCGGCTGACGGCAACACCCTCCGCGACCGGATACCCTTTGACCTGACACGCGACGTACACCACAACAGCACACGCGGCCGAGGAGTCACCCGGATGAGCACCACCCAGAGCGACAGGCTGCGCGGATTGCTGGAGCCGCTCGTCGCCGCCAAGGGACTGGATCTCGAGGACATCGAGCTGTCCAGGGCAGGAAAGCGCCGGATGCTGCGCATCATCGTGGACTCCGACGAGGGCGTGGAGCTGGACGCGTGTGCGGAGCTCAGCCGCGAGGTCTCCGACAAGCTCGACGAGACCGACGCGATGGGCGAGGGCGAGTACGTCCTCGAGGTGAGCTCCCCGGGCGCCGACCGCCCGCTGACCGAGCAGCGCCACTACGTACGGGCCGTCGGCCGCCTCGTCAAGTTCCAGCTGTCCGCCGAAGGTGAGAAGGGTGCCGGGGACCTGGTCGCCCGCATCCTCGGCGTCGACGACGAGGGCATGGACCTCGAGGTTCCGGGCGTGAAGGGCCGCAAGGCGACCGCCCGCCGCATCGCGTTCACGGACATCGCCAAGGCGCGTGTCGAGATCGAGTTCAACCGCAAGGACAAGAAGGAAGAGGAGGCGTAGCCGTGGACATCGACATGAGTGCCCTGCGGGGTCTGGTCCGGGAGAAGGAGATCTCCTTCGACCTGCTCGTCGAGGCGATCGAGTCGGCCCTCCTCATCGCGTACCACCGCACCGAGGGCAGCTTCCGCCGGGCGCGCGTGGAGCTGGACCGCACCAACGGGCACGTCGTCGTCTGGGCGACGGAGGACCCGCGGGACCTGGAGGAGGGGCAGGAGGCCAAGGAGTTCGACGACACTCCGTCGGACTTCGGCCGGATCGCCGCGACCACCGCCAAGCAGGTGATCCTGCAGCGTCTGCGCGACGCGGAGGACGACATGACGTTCGGCGAGTTCGCCGGCCGCGAGGGCGACATCATGACCGGCGTCGTCCAGCAGGGCAAGGACCCGAAGAACGTCCTGGTCGACATCGGCAAGCTGGAGGCCATCCTGCCCGTGCAGGAGCAGGTCCCCGGCGAGGAGTACCCGCACGGCCTCCGCCTCAAGGCGTACGTCGTCCGGGTGGCGAAGGGCGTCCGCGGCCCGTCCGTGACCCTGTCGCGCACCCACCCGAACCTCGTGAAGAAGCTCTTCGCGCTGGAGGTCCCGGAGATCGCGGACGGCAGCGTGGAGATCTCGGCGATCGCCCGCGAGGCCGGCCACCGCACCAAGATCGCCGTCCGGTCCACCCGTTCGGGCCTCAACCCGAAGGGTGCCTGCATCGGCCCGATGGGCGCCCGTGTGCGCAACGTCATGGCCGAGCTGCACGGCGAGAAGATCGACATCGTCGACTGGTCCGACGACCCGGCGGAGATGGTCGCGAACGCCCTGTCGCCCGCCCGGGTGAGCAAGGTCGAGGTCGTCGACTGGGACTCCCGCTCGGCCCGGGTGACCGTGCCCGACTACCAGCTGTCGCTGGCCATCGGCAAGGAGGGCCAGAACGCCCGCCTCGCCGCGCGCCTGACCGGCTGGCGCATCGACATCCGCCCCGACACCGAGCACGCCTCGGATCAGGGCGGGGAATAAAACCGGTACCGGGCGGCGCTGTCGCCCGGTACACAGGTTCAAGGCAACAGATCTGTCGCCCGGTACGCAGGTTCAAGGCAACAGATCAAGACAGCAGATCGCGACAACGTCCGTTCGATTTTTCGCCCGAAGGGGTGAGGTCGGTACGGGGAGGTAGACTGAGGCGTGTCTGGCCGGACGCAAGCCCGCGCATGCCCCGAACGCACCTGTGTGGGGTGCCGGGAGCGAGCGGCCAAGAGCCAACTGCTGCGCATCGTGGCGATCGGGGACGAATGCGTCCCCGATCCACGCGGTACGCTGCCCGGCCGGGGTGCGTACGTGCACCCTGCCGAGGTCTGTCTCGACAAGGCGGTCCGCCGCAGAGCGTTCCCCCGGGCCTTGCGGTCCCCGGGAGCACTCGACACGGCCGGGCTGAGCAGAGCCGTGGCCGCACAGGCCGAGGCGACACCGTAAGTAGCACAACGGCACGGATTCCCCGTGCGGTCAGGTACCTCGCGAGTTGGAAGTAGGTCGAGATTGCGATGAGCACTCGATGAGTACGCGATGAGTACGCCCATGAAGTAGCGACGGTCCGGCGCAACCCGGACCTAAAAGGAGCGAAGTGGCTAAGGTCCGGGTATACGAACTCGCCAAGGAGTTCGGTGTAGAGAGCAAGGTCGTCATGGCCAAGCTCCAGGAACTCGGTGAGTTTGTCCGTTCGGCGTCCTCGACGATCGAGGCGCCGGTTGTGCGCAAGTTGACTGACGCACTGCAGGGGCCCGGCGGCAGCGCCGGCAAGTCCGCTGCGAAGCCGGGTGCGCCTCGCAAGGCCGCCCCCGCCAAGCCCGGGGTTCCCACCCCGGGTGCCATTGCACGTCCCGCCGCCCCGAAGCCCGGCGCACCGGCCCCCAAGCCGGCCGCAGCCGAGGCTCCGGCAGCGCCTGCCCCGGTGACTCCGGCCGCCCCCGGCCCGCGTCCCGGCCCGAAGGCTCCGGCCGCCCCGAAGCCCGCTCCGGCGGCGCCCGTGGCGACCGAGTTCACCGCGCCTCCGGCGGCTCCGGCGCGTCCGGCCGCGACCCCCGGCCCGCGTCCGACGCAGCAGCGTCCCGCGGCCCCCGGTCAGGGCTCGCGTCCCGGCGCTCCGCGTCCGGGTGCCCAGGCCCCGGGTGCCCAGGCCCCGCGGCCCGGTGCCCAGGCTCCGCGTCCGGGCGGCCGTCCGGCGGGTCCCCGTCCGGGCAACAACCCGTTCACCTCCGGCGGCTCCACCGGCATGGCGCGCCCGCAGACGCCCCGTCCGGGCGGCAGCCCCCGTCCCGGTGCCCCCGGCGCCGGCGGCCCCGGTGGTGCTCCGCGTCCGCAGGCCGGTCCCGGCGCCCCGCGTCCGCAGGCTCCCGGCGGCGCGCGTCCGACCCCGGGCGGCATGCCCCGTCCGCAGGGCGGCCCCCGTCCGGCTCCCGGCGGCAACCGTCCGAACCCGGGCATGATGCCGCAGCGTCCCGCTGCCGGCGGTCCCGGCCCGCGTCCCGGCGGCGGCCCCGGCCGTCCCGGTGCCGGCGGTCCGCGTCCCGGCGGTGCCGGTCGTCCCGGCGGCGGCTTCGCCGGCCGTCCGGCCGGTCCGGGCTCCCGTCCGGCCGGTGGCGGCTTCGGCGGCCCGCGTCCGGGTGGCGGCGGCTTCGGCGGCGGCCCGGCCGGTGCCGGCGGCGGTCGTCCCGGCGGCTTCGGCGGCCGTCCCGGCGGTCCCGGTGCCCGTGGCGGTACGCAGGGTGCCTTCGGCCGTCCCGGCGGTCCGGCCCGTCGCGGCCGCAAGTCGAAGCGGCAGCGGCGCCAGGAGTACGAGGCCATGCAGGCCCCGTCGGTCGGCGGCGTGATGCTGCCCCGCGGCAACGGCGAGACCGTTCGCCTGTCGCGCGGTGCGTCCCTCACCGACTTCGCGGAGAAGATCAACGCCAACCCGGCGTCGCTGGTCGCGGTCATGATGAACCTCGGCGAGATGGTCACTGCCACGCAGTCCGTCTCCGACGAGACCCTCCAGCTCCTCGCGGGCGAGATGAACTACCAGGTTCAGATCGTCAGCCCGGAGGAGGAGGACCGCGAGCTGCTCGAGTCCTTCGACATCGAGTTCGGCGAGGACGAGGGCGGCGAGGACTACCTCATGCCGCGTCCGCCGGTCGTGACCGTCATGGGTCACGTCGACCACGGCAAGACCCGACTCCTCGACGCGATCCGCAAGACCAACGTGGTCGCGGGCGAGGCCGGTGGCATCACCCAGCACATCGGTGCCTACCAGGTCGCTGCCAACGTCAACGAAGAGGACCGCCGGATCACCTTCATCGACACCCCGGGTCACGAGGCGTTCACCGCCATGCGTGCCCGCGGTGCGAAGTCGACCGACATCGCGATCCTCGTGGTGGCGGCCAACGACGGTGTCATGCCGCAGACGATCGAGGCCCTGAACCACGCCAAGGCGGCCGACGTGCCGATCGTGGTCGCGGTCAACAAGATCGACGTCGAGGGTGCGGACCCGACCAAGGTGCGCGGTCAGCTGACCGAGTACGGCCTGGTGGCCGAGGAGTACGGCGGCGACACGATGTTCGTCGACATCTCCGCCAAGCAGGGTCTGAACATCGACAAGCTGCTGGAGGCCGTGGTCCTGACCGCGGACGCCGCCCTCGACCTGCGCGCCAACCCCGAGCAGGACGCCCAGGGTATTGCGATCGAGTCCCACCTCGACCGCGGCCGCGGTGCCGTCGCGACCGTCCTCGTCCAGCGCGGTACCCTCCGCGTCGGCGACACGATGGTCGTGGGCGACGCGTACGGCCGTGTCCGAGCGATGCTCGACGACAAGGGCAACAACGTCGACGAAGCGGGTCCGTCGACCCCCGTCCTGGTCCTGGGTCTCACCAACGTCCCGGGCGCCGGCGACAACTTCCTCGTCGTCGACGAGGACCGCACGGCCCGCCAGATCGCCGAGAAGCGCGCTGCGCGCGAGCGCAACGCCAACTTCGCCAAGCGCGTCCGTCGCGTGTCCCTCGAGGACCTCGACTCCGTGCTCAAGGCCGGTCTGGTCCAGGAACTCAACCTCATCATCAAGGGCGACGCGTCCGGTGCGGTCGAGGCCCTGGAGTCCTCGCTGCTCCAGCTCGACGTCGGCGAAGAGGTCGACATCCGCGTCCTGCACCGCGGTGTGGGTGCGGTCACCGAGTCCGACATCGACCTGGCGATGGGCTCCGACGCCATCGTCATCGGCTACAACGTCCGTGCGGCCGGCCGTGCCGCGCAGATGGCGGAGCGCGAGGGCGTCGACGTCCGGTACTACTCGGTGATCTACCAGGCCATCGAGGAGATCGAGGCGGCCCTGAAGGGCCTGCTCAAGCCGGAGTACGAAGAGGTCGAGCTCGGTACGGCGGAGGTCCGCGAGGTCTTCCGCTCGTCCAAGCTGGGCAACATCGCGGGTGTCCTCATCCGCTCCGGCGAGGTCAAGCGCAACACCAAGGCGCGCCTGCTCCGCGACGGCAAGGTCGTCGCAGAGAACCTCACGATCACCGGTCTGCGCCGCTTCAAGGACGACGTCACCGAGATCCGCGAAGGCTTCGAGGGCGGTATCAACCTCGGAAACTTCAACGACATCAAGATCGACGACGTCATCGCGACGTACGAGATGCGCGAGAAGCCGCGCGTGTAAACGCGAGGCACATCGCACCGTGTCGTGACCGGGGCCGGTCGGCGGATTATTTCCGTCGATCGGCCCCGGCCGTTGCGTGTACGGTTCTGGTGACCCTGCCGCCAGTCGGCCGGCAGGCCACCGAACCCGGACCGGCGGGATATCCGGAACTGCATGTACGTGGGGACTCTGTCCTTCGACCTGCTCCTCGGCGACGTCCACTCGCTGAAGGAGAAACGCTCCGTCGTCCGGCCCATCGTCGCCGAGCTCCAACGCAAGTTCTCCGTGAGCGCGGCAGAGGTGGGCGACCAGGATCTGCACCGCAGGGCCCGCATCGGCGTCGCCTTGGTGAGCGGGGACACGGGGTACCTCTCGGACGTACTGGACCGCTGCGAGCGGCTGGTCGCGGCACGTCCGGAAGTGGAGCTGCTGTCGGTGCGCCGACGGCTCCACGGTGATGAAGACTGAATGCAAGGAAAGAAGGAGACGGACCAGTGGCCGACAATGCGCGGGCGAAGAAGCTGGCGGACCTCATCCGGGAGGTGGTCGCCCAGAAGCTGCAGCGAGGCATCAAGGACCCGCGCCTCGGTACGCACGTGACGATCACGGACACCCGGGTCACGGGTGACCTGCGGGAGGCCACGGTCTTCTACACGGTGTACGGCGACGACGAGGACCGGGCCAGCGCGGCCGCCGGCCTGGAGAGCGCCAAGGGCGTGCTGCGTTCCGCGGTCGGCCGGGTGGCGGGCACCAAGTTCACGCCCACCCTCACCTTCGTGGCGGACGCCCTCCCGGACAACGCGCGGACGATCGAGGACCTCCTCGACAAGGCGCGGAACTCCGACGCCGCCGTGCGCGAGGCCTCCTCGGGCGCCGAGTACGCCGGCGAGGCCGACCCGTACAAGAAGCCCGGCGACGACGAGGACGCAGCCGCCGAATGAGCAGCAACGCAGGGAAGGTGCCGGACGGCCTGGTCATCGTCGACAAGCCGTCCGGCTTCACTTCGCACGACGTGGTCGCCAAGATGCGCGGGATCGCCAAGACCCGCCGCGTCGGCCACGCGGGCACGCTCGACCCGATGGCGACGGGCGTGCTCGTCCTGGGCGTCGAGAAGGCCACCAAGCTCCTCGGCCACCTCGCGCTCACGGAGAAGGAATACCTCGGCACGATCCGTCTCGGCCAGAACACCCTGACCGACGACGCGGAGGGCGAGATCACCTCCTCCGCGGACGCCTCCGGGGTCACCCGCGAGGCCGTCGACGCGGGCATCGCCAAGCTGACCGGCGAGATCATGCAGGTCCCGTCCAAGGTCAGCGCCATCAAGATCAAGGGCGTGCGCTCGTACAAGCGCGCCCGCGACGGCGAGGACTTCGAGATCCCGGCCCGGCCGGTGACGATCTCCTCCTTCCAGGTCTACGACATGCGCGAGGCCGAGGCCGAGGACGGCACCAAGGTCGTCGACCTCGTCGTCTCCGTCGTCTGCTCCAGCGGCACGTACATCCGCGCCCTGGCCCGCGACCTCGGCGCCGACCTCGGCGTCGGCGGTCACCTGACCGCGCTGCGGCGCACCCGGGTGGGCCCGTACAAGCTCGACCGGGCGCGCACCCTGGACCAGCTCCAGGAGGAGCTGACCATCATGCCGATCGGCGAGGCGGCGGCCGCTGCGTTCCCGCGCTGGGACCTGGACGCCCGGCGGGCCTCGCTGCTCGCCAACGGCGTGCGGATCGAGATGCCGGACATGTACGAGGACGGCCGGACCGTCGCGGTCTTCGGGCCGCAGGGGCAGCTGCTCGCGCTCGTGGAGAGCAAGGGCGGCAAGGCGAAGTCGCTGGCCGTCTTCGCCTGATCCGCTGATCCGCTGATCCGCTGATCCGCTGACCCGAGGGCCCGGCGGCCCGGGGATCCGCTCTGACGTGGAGCGGTGAGCGCGCATCGTCCGCTGCTCACCGCTCCACCACCCCCCTCGGGTAGGTCTCTATCCAGTCGAGCGCCTGTATTCACCCGTCCGAGCAGGCGCGCGGAGTGACTGGAGGGAGCACAAGGGGGCGCTTTTCCGCCGCGCCGCTTTCGGCCGCCCGCCCGGGGGCCCCGGATGCGCCGGCCCCTCCCTCCGGGCTACCCGGCGCCTTCCGGCCGAGGTGACACAGAGCGCCCCGCAGCCCGATACCGATGCGGGGCGCCGGGCGGGGGCATGGCAGTCTTAGACGTGCAATCGGCAACGAGTACAGGGCCTACACGGTTCGGGCGAGGAGCGGTCACAGTGCAGCGCTGGCGTGGCTTGGAGGACATCCCCCAGGACTGGGGGCGCAGCGTCGTCACCATCGGCTCGTACGACGGTGTGCACCGGGGCCACCAGCTGATCATCGGGCGGGCCGTGGCCCGGGCGCGCGAGCTCGGCGTCCCGTCCGTCGTCGTCACCTTCGACCCGCACCCGAGCGAGGTCGTCCGCCCCGGCAGCCACCCGCCGATCCTGGCGGGCTACGACCGGCGCGCCGAGCTGATGGCCGGACTCGGGGTCGACGCCCTGCTGGTCCTGCCGTTCACGGCCGAGTTCTCGCAGCTGTCCCCGGCCGATTTCATCGTCAAGGTGCTCGTCGACAAGCTGCACGCCCGCGCCGTCATCGAGGGCCCCAACTTCCGCTTCGGCCACCGCGCCGCCGGGAACGTCGACTTCCTCCGCGAACTGGGCGGCACGTACGACTACGAGGTCGACGTCATCGACCTGGTCGAGCGCGGTACGGCCGGCGGCGGCGTGCCGTTCTCCTCGACCCTCGCCCGCAAGCTGGTCGCCGAGGGCGACATGGCGGGCGCGGCCGAGGTCCTGGGCCGCCCGCACCGCGTCGAGGGCATCGTCGTGCGCGGCGCGCAGCGCGGCCGCGAGCTCGGCTACCCGACGGCCAACGTGGAGACCCCGCCGCACACCGCCGTCCCCGCCGACGGCGTGTACGCGGGCTGGCTGACGGCGAACGGCGAGCGCATGCCCGCGGCGATCTCGGTGGGCACCAACCTGCAGTTCGACGCCACGGACCGGACCGTGGAGGCGTACGCGATCGACCGGGTCGGGCTGGACCTGTACGGGCTGCACGTCACCGTGGACTTCCTCGCGTACGTGCGCGGCATGGCCAAGTTCGAGTCGCTGGAGGGCCTGCTGGAGGCCATCGCGGACGACGTGAAGCACGCGCGGGAGCTGACGCGGACGTACGACGCGGAGCGCGTGGAGCGCTGAGCCGCGGCCTGACGGAACGAAGGGCCCGCACCGGCCCCCGGGATCCCCGGGGCGGTGCGGGCCCTTCTTCTCGTCCTGCCGGCCGTCCTGCCATCCGTCGGAACGGGCGGCAGGACGGACGGGCGGTCAGCCCAGGCGCGGGTCGCGCGGGGGCTGCTGCCCGGGGTGCCCGGGCTGGGGCTGGGGCTGCTGCGGCCAGGGCTGGCCGGGCTGCTGCGGGTAGGGCTGGCCGTCGGCGTACGGCTGCGGGGGCTGCTGGTACGGCGACTGGGGCTGGGGCTGCCCGTACGGCTGGCCGGGCTGCGGCTGCGGCTGCGGCTGCGGCTGCGGCTGGGCGTACGTCGGCTGCCCGTGCGGGGGCTGGGCGTGCTGCGGCTGCGCGGGCTGCTGCGGGGGCGCTCCCCAGTGGCTCTGCTGGGCCGCCTGCTGGGCGGCCCGTACGAAGTCCTCGGCCACCAGGGCGGCGAGGTTGAAGTACGCCTCGCGGGTCTTCGGCCGCATCAGGTCCAGGTCGACCTCGGCGCCGGCCGCGAGGTGCTCGTCGAACGGCACCACGACGACACCGCGGCAGCGGGTCTCGAAGTGCTGCACGATGTCCTCGGTCTTGATCATCTTGCTGGTCTCGCGGACCCCCGAGATGACGGTGAGGGAGCGGGAGACGAGGTCTCCGTACCCGTGCGCGGACAGCCAGTCGAGCGTGGTGCTCGCGCTGCTGGCGCCGTCCACCGAGGGGGTGGAGATGATGATCAGCTGATCGGCCAGGTCCAGGACGCCCCGCATGGCGGAGTAGAGCAGGCCGGTGCCCGAGTCGGTGAGGATGATCGGGTACTGGCGGCCGAGGGTGTCGATGACGCGGCGGTAGTCCTCGTCGTTGAACGTCGTCGAGACGGCCGGGTCCACGTCGTTGGCGATGATCTCCAGGCCGGACGGGGCCTGCGAGGTGAACCGCCGGATGTCCATGTACGAGTTCAGGTACGGGATCGCCTGGACCAGGTCCCGGATCGTGGCGCCCGTCTCGCGGCGGACCCGGCGGCCGAGGGTGCCGGCGTCCGGGTTCGCGTCGATGGCGAGGATCTTGTCCTGGCGCTCGGTCGCGAGGGTCGCGCCGAGGGCGGTGGTCGTCGTGGTCTTGCCGACGCCGCCCTTGAGGCTGATGACGGCGATCCGGTAGCAGGACATCACCGGCGTGCGGATGAGCTCCAGCTTGCGCTGGCGGTCGGCCTCGGCGGCCTTGCCGCCGAAGCGGAAGCCGGTGCGCTGCGGCTTGGGCTTCTGCTTGCCGCGCAGCAGCCGGTCCGAGGACAGCTCGACGGCCGCCGTGTAGCCGAGCGGCGCACCGCCGGAGGCCGGGGCACCGGGCTGGTAGCGGGGATCGTGCGGCTGCGGGCCGGGCTGCGGGCCCGGCTGGGCGGCGGCCGGCCACGGGGCGCCGGTACGGGGATCGACGTACGGCTGTGCCTGTGCCTGTGCCTGGTCCTGCGGCTGGGCCTGGGCCTGGGCCGCCTGCGGCTGCGGCGGTACGGGGCCGGGGGCGGCCGGCGGGAATCCGTAGCCGTCCTGCTGCGGTGCGGCGGGCGGGAGCGCGTACCCGGCCGTGTACCCGGCGGCGTCCACGGGCGCCTGCGCCTGCGGCTGCGGCTGCGCCGGTACGGGGGCGGGGGCGGCCGGCGGGAATCCGTAGCCGTCCTGCGGCTGCGCGTTGGCGGGCGGAACCTGCGGGAAGCCGTACCCGGCCTGCGGCATGGCCGGAGGGACCGGCTGCGGCTGGGCCTGGGCGGCGTGGGGCTGCGGGAAGCCGTACCCGGCCCGGGGTCCGTCCGGGACGGGGAACGCGGGCGGCAGCTGCGGCAGTTCGCCGGCGGGCCCTGCGACGGGGGCCTCCGCCGCCGGGTGGGGAGCGGGGGCGGGGCTGACGGGCTCCGCGGGCGCCGGGGCCGCGGGGTAGGCGTCGGCCGGAGCGGGCGCGGCCATCGGCGCGGGGACCGCGGGCGGGGCGTCCTGGGGGAAGGCTCCGGCGGAGGCCTTCCCCAGCACGACACCGGAGCCGGACCCCGCCCCGGACGGGGGCACGGGCACGCCGTCGACGGGAGTGTCGGCGGGCGCGGGCAGCGCGGGCAGCGCAGGCGCCGGCAGCGCGGGGGACGGCGGCGCGGGCTCGAAGTCCGCAGCCGACAGGTAGGAGGGCAGCTCGGGCGCCGGTCCGACACCCGGGGCAGGCAGGCCCGTTGCCCCGTCGGCCGGTGCTGCAGGCATGGCGGCGGGTTCGAGGTCCGCTGCGGACGGGTAGGACGGCAGCCCCGGCGCCGGTGCCGCGTCGGCCGGGGGTACGGGCGCCGGCGGCGCGGGCGCGGGCTCGATGTCCGCTGCGGAGAGGTAGGACGGCAGTCCGGGCGCAGGCTCCGGCGCAGGCACGGCCGGTGCCGCGTCGGCCGGGATCGCGGGCGCCGGCGGCGCGGGCTCGATGTCCGCCGGGGACAGGTAGGACGGCAGCCCGGAGGCAGGCTCCGGAGGCGTCGGGGCGGTGGCCTGGTCGGCCGGGCCCGGCGCCGGCGGGGCCGGGATGCCCGACGGGCTGTGGGGCTCGAAGCCGCTGCCCTCGGGCAGGGCCGGCACCGGCGCGGCGGGCGCCGCGCTCTGCGTGTACCAGGCCGGCGGCGTGTAGTCGATGGTGAACTGGCCCGTCATCTCGGGCTCCGCGTCGGACTGATCGTCCGTCGGGACGTCCCACGTCCCGCCGCGCCTCTCGTTCCGATCGCCGCTCACTCGTCCGTCCTCCTGGTCTGTCGAACACTGGTCCGGCGCCCCTTGACGCCACGCCCACGCTCAGCCTAATCGCGCGCGGACACCCGTGTCGGCCCTCCGCCGGGCCACATCGTCCCCGCCGGCCCCGCAAAGCGACCGTGGCGGAGTCGGCAGCGCCCCGACGGGGCGCGGGGAACTGCGCGACCGGCCACAACGGGCCCGCAGGCGATCGCCGGCCCCTCGTCGGCCACGGGCCGGGTCGCGCCGGGCCGGAGAGCGGCGGGTCGGTACGGCGCGGGGCGGCTCCGGGCGGCACGCTGCCCGTACGCGCGGTCCTGCCCACCGGCCGCGGCCGCCCTGGGACACCGTCACCGTCCGGCCCGCCGCCCGCCGCCCGCCCCGGAGGTAACGGTCAGTCGATGCGCCGGCTCGGGCCCAGGAGCCCCGTCTCCGCCTCCGTGCCCTGGGTCATCACGAACTGCCGGTCCCGCGGCGTGCACCACAGGGTGACCCCGTCCCCCAGCGTCGGCAGCGAGTCCACCGTCTGCCGCGGCAGGTTCATCAGGCGGCCGATCTGCTCCGCCTCGTCGGGGGACACCCGCTGGATCCCGGCCAGCGAGGAGTGCTGCAGCAGCCGCAGCGCCGTCGGGCTCAGGTACGGCAGCAGCGTCACCACCGACTGCCAGGGCGCGGCCACCACGCGTCCGCGCGGCGGCCGCATCCCGCAGTCGCGGACGACCAGCACCGGGCTGCCCGCCGACGCGCCCTGCGGCGGCACGCGGCCCACGTCGTGCAGGGTCACGCACTGCTGGCCGCCGCCCGCCGCCTGGGCCAGCGCGGACCACACCTGGGCCCGCCCGGTCTCCACCGCGACCCGGGCGCCCGTGGCGGCCGCGCGCAGCGCCAGCACCTGGGCGGTCCACACGCCGCCGATGAGCGTCACCTCGTACGGGGTGGGCCGGTTGATGCCGAGCACCGCCGCCCGCCCGTGCGCGTCCACGCCGATGACGACCCCGTCGTCGCCGACCGGCAGCGCCAGGGCGTCCAGGTCCACCGCGGGGACCGTGTGCCGTTCCCGGCGCGGGCCGACGAGCCCGAAGCCGCCCCTGACCGCGTTCCTCATCGCGCACCTCCCAGCGGCAGCGAGGCCAGCAGCCCCGGCACCTGTTCGCGGTCGAGCCGGACCAGTCCGGCCCGCACACCGCGGGCCGTCCGCTCCAGTTCCCGGCGGGCCGCGACCAGTTCCTCGTCGCTGCGCCCCGTCACGCGGACGTGCCCGGTCAGGGTGACGCCCTGCCGCTCCGCCCGGGCCACGGTCAGGCTGAACGTGGTCGCGAGCGCGGGCAGCGAGGTCAGCAGCGCCACGAACTGAGGCAGGGACGCCGTCCCCGAGCCGCCCAGCTGCGGCCAGCGGCCGATCCAGTACGTGGTGTGGCGCCGGTCGTCGCAGCGCCAGGTCCGCGAGGTCTCCTCCGTGCGGCGGCCGGAGCCGGCCGAGCGGCCCGCCTGGGTGATGGCCCGCGGGTTCGCGCACGAGGAGGTGGCCAGCGCGGCCGTCAGCTCCTGCTCGGTGAGCACGGTGGCCCGGAAGCCGGCGCCGGTGAGCCGGCTCGTCAGCTGGTCGGCGGCGCGCACCACACAGCGCTGGGCGCCCGCGAGCCCGCCGCCGCGCGCGGCGACCGCCTCGGGGCACAGCTCGGGGTCGAGTTTCAGCGCGATCCAGGTCAGCCGTACCGCCGGGGTGCCCGTCTGGGCCTGCAGCGGCGCGTAGTTGCGGGTGGCCATCGACTGCGGGGGCAGGTGCGGGGCGGGCGCGGGCTGGGTGTGCTGCACCAGTTGCGCCGACTCCAGGCGGATGCCGTCCGTGTCGAGGACGTCCCGGACGAGCGCCAGCGGCAGCGGCCGGGCCGTCCGCTCGGGCCGCAGCGCGGTGGCGTCGGTGTCCACCTGTACGACGGCGGTCAGGAACGTGCCGTCGCCGACCATGCCGACGGGCCGCCGGTCGCGGTCGCTGAACGTCATGGTCCGCAGTGCCGGGTCGGCCTCGACGAGCGGCGCCAGCCCCGGCTCCGTGCCCGCGGGCACGGTGAACGCCGCGGCCCGGCGCTTGCGGGCGCGCAGCGCGAGCGCGCCGCCGATCCACTCGGGCAGGGAGCGCTGGTGGCGGCGTACGACGGCGAGGACCACGAGGACCAGCGCGAGGACACCGGCGGGAACCAGCAGCAGCGGTTCCACCACCCAGGCCACCAGCAGTGCGGCCGCGGCTGTTTGGAGCAGGACCAGCTGTTGCAGTCGGAACGGTCCGAAGCGGCCGGGGCTCGACTTCGGACTCGGTGTCACCCCGCTGCGTACGGGTGCGGGAGCGCCCGCCTGCGGCTCCGTAGCGGTGGCCGTCATTCGCCCACCTCCCCTTTCCGGCACCAGACCCCGTGAGTGCCGGGGTTGCGCGGTGCTTGCCGCGGGACCCCGGAATCTCCCCATTCCGCCCCAACAGGCCCTGATTCGCCCGGGATGGAGGGCTGTGGAAGGCACTGCGCGGCGGCCTCACCCTACCCGGACCGCCCGCCCCTTCGATCAAGAGGCATAGTAGGTCCCCGGTCCGACAAACGAGGCCCGGGGACCGCAGTCTCCGACCGGGTCGTGCGGGGAGAAGCAGACGGTCATGGCATCACGGCGTGATGAACTCAACGCGTACACCTTTGCGAAGCGGCGGACGGTGGCCGCGTTTCTCCAGCCGTCCGCGACGGGCTCCGAGGAAGGCGCGCCACGGCCCCTGCGTGCGGTCGTGCCGGGTCTCGTGGTGGGGGCGGTGGTCCTCGCCGGGTTCGGCGCCTGGGGCATGTTCAAGCCCCAGGCCCCCAAGGGCTGGGACGAGGCCGGTACCAAGGTGCTCGTCGGCAAGCAGTCGACGACCCGGTACGTGGTCCTCACGACGAAGGTGAACGGCAAGGACCAGACCCGCCTGCACCCGGTGCTGAACCTCGCCTCCGCCCGGCTCCTCCTGGACCCGCAGAAGTTCAAGGTCCTGCAGATCGACGACAAGATCCTGGACGCGGGCAAGCCGCGCGGCCCCATCATCGGCATCCCGTACGCCCCCGACCGGCTGCCCGCCCCGAAGGACGCGGGCAAGGCCAAGCGCTGGGCCGTGTGCCAGGCGCCGGGCGGCAACGGGAAGAGCGTGCAGACCGCCACCTTCGTCCTCGCCGACCGCGAGGCGGGCATGACGGACGACGCGCGCAGGCTCACCGACAGCCAGATGCTGTACGTGCAGAGCACCGGCGGGGCCAAGGAGCGCTACCTCGTCGACGGCACGGGCACCAAGTACAAGTTCCCCGAAGGCGGCGCCGACGCCGGCAAGATGACCAACGCCCTGGTCGGCAACACGGGTGCCACCCCGCAGCAGGTCACCGAGCAGTGGCTGGCCACCCTCAACTCCGGTGACGACCTGGCCTTCCCGCAGCTGCCCGGCACGGCCGGCGACAAGGCCGACGTGCCGGGCCTGGGCGCCGCCGACAACAAGGTCGGCATGGTGCTGCGGGCCCAGACCGGCTCGGGCGCCCAGCACTACGTGGTGCTCCCCGGCAAGGTCGCCCCCGTCTCCGACTTCACGGCCTGGCTGCTGATCTCGGCGCCCGCCACCGACAGCCTCAACATGCACGGCAAGCCGCGCGAGGTCGACCTCCAGACGCTCAACCCGGAGCAGACGCCGTTCAAGGGCGAGACCCGGTGGCCGTCGAAGAAGACCGCCCGCATCAACCAGGCCCCGTCCGGCGACACGGCCGCCGCGCAGGGCGCCGGGGCGCGCGACACCGTCTGCAACGTGCTGCGCTCGGTCGACGGCCAGGGCAACCAGACCCTCAGCACCTGGGCCGGCACCGGCTTCCCCGTCGACATCACCGCCAGCGGCACCAGCGCGTACGTCACCCCCGGCTCCGGGCTGCTGTACACCCAGCTGCAGGGCAAGCAGAGCACGGCGGGCGGCGCCCTGTTCCTCGTCACCGACACCGGACTGCGGTACGCCGTCCAGGCCAACGGGGACAGCGACGCCGAGAAGTCGAAGATCGGGGCCCCGGACCAGCAGGGCGCCGAGGCCGGCGGCGGCCGGCCCGAGGCCAGCCAGGCGCAGATACGTCTCGGCTACGGCGGCGTCACCCCGGCCCTCGTGCCCATCGCGTGGTCGGAGTTCCTCTCCAAGGGCCCGCGCCTGGACACCAACTCCGCCCGCCAGCCCCAGGGTTCGTGAGGACGCCGCCGATGACCCCCTCCCCGTACGGGCGCCGCGCGCTCCTCGCCGCCGCCGTCACCCTGGCCGCCGCCTGCGGTACGGGCACCGCCACCGCCGCGGCCGCCACCACCCCGGGCGGCCCCGCCGCCCCGCCGCCCGGCGCGGCGTCCCCGGTCCTGCGCCCCGACGGTGCGGGGGAGTGCACCTTCCCCATGAAGAAGCAGATCGCCGACCGCCCCTGGGCCCTCCAGCGGCTCCTGCTCGACACGCTCTGGGCCGGGACCAAAGGCAAGGACAAGGACGGCAAGCCGGTCCGCGTCGCCGTCATCGACACCGGCGTGGACCGGGTGAACCCGCAGCTCGGCGGCGCCCTCGACGTGGGGGCGGGCAAGGACTTCGTCGACGCCAAGGGCGGCGACGGCACCGCCGACACCGTCGGCCACGGCACGAAGGTGGCCGGGATCATCGCGGCCCGCCCGCAGGACGGCACCGGCTTCGTCGGCCTCGCCCCCGAATCGGTGATCATCCCGATCCGGCAGAACGACGGCCAGGGCAAGGGCAACGCCCTCTCCCTCGGCCAGGCCATCGACCACGCCGTCGCCAAGGGCGCCCAGATCATCAACATCTCGCAGGACACCGACGTCCCCCTGAGCGCCGACACCGAGCTCGGCAAGGCCGTCCAGCGGGCCGTGGACGCGAAGGTCCTGGTGGTCGCCTCCGCCGGCAACGACGGCGCGAGCGGCCAGAAGCGCAGGACCTACCCGGCGGCCTTCCCCGGCGTCCTCGCCGTGGCCTCCTCGGACCGCAACAACGAGCGGGCGGTGTTCTCCCAGCCCGGCGACTTCGTCGGGATCGCCGCACCCGGCGTCGACATGGTCTCCACCGTCCCCGGCTTCGGCCAGTGCATCGACAACGGCACCAGCTTCTCGGCGCCGTACGTCGCCGGTGTCGCCGCCCTGCTGCGCGCCGAGCACCCGGACTGGTCCCCGCAGGAGGTGATCTGGCAGATCCAGGGCACCGCCGAGCGCTCGGTCAACGGCCGTGACGACTACGTCGGCTGGGGAGTCGTCGACCCGGTGCGCGCCGTCACCCAGGACCACGAGCGGCCCAAGGCCCCCGTGCCCGACCCGGGTCCGCCCCCGGCGGCCGCGCCCGAGGCGGCGGCCCTGCGGCTGACCGAGACCGCGCAGGAGCGGGACGAGCGGATCGGCACGTACGTTCTGGGGACCGGCGCCGTGCTCATCGCCGTCATCGGCGGGACCGCGACCGTCATCCGGGACGCGCGCAGGCGCCGCAGCCGTTTGCAGTGAACGGTCACAGTTCATCGACAGATGCAGGCCGCTGATGTTGGGGCTGTGACATGAACTGGCTAGAGTGACACCAGGCTTCACGACTGTGATCGGGGGATCGCGTGAGGCGGAGGGGGAATTCCCCGGCGGGCGAGGACCCTTCGCAACCGGGACGTCCGCTCCGCTGCGCAGTCCGCCGGTTCTGCCGGCGAATTGAGAAGTGAGGAGCTTCGGATGAGCAACAACTTCGGACTTGCGGACGATCCGGTCGTCCAGGCGAAGAACAAGATCGAGATGACGGCCAACGCCGTCACCAAGCAGGCCCGTGAGCTGGCCGACATCCTCGCCACGGTGAGCGCCGGCTGGACCGGTGTGGGCGCCTCCGGCTTCGTCGCCGCCCAGACCACCGTCAACGACGACCACGACGAGATCCGCCGCCTGCTCAACGTCCTGCACAACGCGGTCGCCCAGACCAAGAACCTGAGCAACGCCCAGGACGACGACGTGCGCGCCGCCTTCAAGGCCATCCAGTCCGACTCGGGCAAGCACAACACCTCCGGCCTCAACGGCGTCTGACCGGCCGCGTCGTTCCCCACTCAAGCCCAGCTCAGCGCGAAGGAGAAGATCATGGCAGCCAACGACGGGGCGACCCGGGTACGGTACGAGAGCGTCCAGGAGATGGCCAACCGCATCCGTGTCGTCTCCAAGAAGATCATCACCGACCTCGAGGAGATGGAGCGGGCCCTGAAGGTCGTCACCGACACCTGGGACGGTGAGGCGCACACCTCGTACGTCGACCTCCAGGGCCGGTACAAGGGCAAGGCCGAGCACATGAAGGACAAGCTGGAGCAGGTCGCCCAGCTGATCGAGCGCGGCAAGGGCGACTACCGCGCCACCGACGTCAAGGCCTCCCGCCTGTTCACCGAGGCCTACTGAGCCGCCCGGGCCCTACCGGCCCGCTGCGCAACGGAAGGGGCGCGCCCACTGCGGGCGCGCCCCTTCCGTTGCCTACCGGGCCGTTCCGGTCCCGGTCATCGGTGCGGGCCGCGGTCGAGGTCGAACTCCCCGTCCCGGGCGCCGAGGACGAACGCCTCCCACTCGGCCGCCGTGTAGCGCAGCACCGTGTCCCGGTCCAGGGAGGACCGCATCGCCACCGCGCCCTCGGGCAGGCGGGCGATCTCGACCCGCTCCTCGTCCGGGGTGGTCCCGGGCGGGCCCTCCCACTCCACGCCGCTGATGTCGAGCGCGTACAGCTCGTCCTTCTCCTGCTGGGTGCCCATGTGCGGCCTCTCCTTCGGCGGTCCTACGCTGCCGATTATCAGGGCTCGGGGCCGCACCGGGGGAGCGTTTCCGGTTGATCACCCTCCGCTCCCCGGAAGACCGGGCCCGGGCCGGCCCGCCGGGACTCAGGCCCCCGGCATCCGGCCCAGCTGGACCAGCGACGTCCCCCGCCGCCGCGAGGAGAAGTACGCCCGGCCCGGCGGCATCGGCCGCGGGCGCACGGTGCCGATCAGGTCGCCCTCGGACGGGTCGCCCGAGAGCACCACGCCCTGCGCGCCCAGCTCCTTGATGCGCTGCATGAACGGCTCGTACAGCGACCGCGAGGCGCCCGCGGAGTTGCGCGCGATGATGAACCGGACACCCGTGTCCCGGGCGAACGGCAGGTACTCCACCAGCGGCGCCAGCGGATTGCCCTGGCTCGTCGCCACCAGGTCGAAGTCGTCGATGATGATGAACACGTCCGGACCCGTCCACCAGCTGCGGTCCCGCAGCTGCTGCGGGGTGACGTCCTCCGGCGGCTGCCGCCGGGCGAACACGCCGCCCAGCGCCTCCATGTGCATCTGCAGGGAGCTCGCCATCGGCGCGTACTCCAGCAGGTGCTCCTCCGACAGCTCCCCCAGCAGGGTGCGCCGGTAGTCGCCGACGACCAGCCGGGCCTGGTCCGGGGCGTACCGGTGCGCGATCTGCTGCGCGATGAGCCGCAGCAGGTTCGTCTTGCCCGACTCGCTCTCGCCGAAGACGAGGAGGAACGGGTCCGTCTCGAAGTCGACGAACACCGGCTCCAGGTTCGTCTCGTCGATGCCGATCGCGATGCCGCGCTCCGGGAACTCCCCGCCGCCCGGCAGCTGGTCCGCGTGCAGCAGCCGCGGCAGCAGCCGCACGCCCGGAGCCGCCGGCCCCGACCAGTTCTGCTTCACCGCCGACACGAACGCGGCCGTCGCGTCCGACAGCTCCGCCACGTCGTGCGAGCCGTCGATCCGCGGCAGCGCCCCCAGGAAGTGCAGCTTCTCCGGCACCTGCCCGCGCCCCGGCATGCCCGTCGGGACGTTCGCCGCGACCTTGCGGTCGAACTCGGAGTCCATGACGTCACCGAGCCGCAGCTCCAGCCGGCCCAGCATCTGGTCCTTCAGCGCGGCCCGCACCTCCATGTAGCGCGCCGCCGTGATCACCACGTGGATGCCGTAGCCCAGACCGCGCGACGCGATCTCCGTGACCACCTGCTCCAGGCCCTCGTACTCGCTCCGGAAGCCGCCCCAGCCGTCGATGACCAGGAACACGTCGCCCCACGCCTCGCCGGGCAGCTCACCCGCCGCCCGCTTGCGCCGGTAGGTGCCGATCGAGTCGATCCCGTGCGCCCGGAAGAACTCCTCGCGGCGGTTCAGGATGCCGCCCACCTCGGCGACGGTGCGCCGCACCCGCTCCGGGTCCAGGCGCGAGGCGATCCCGCCGACGTGCGGCAGCTCCGCCACCGACGACATACCGCCACCGCCGAAGTCCAGCCCGTAGAACTGCACCTCGCGCGGGGTGTGCGTCAGCGCGAACGACGAGATCAGGGTCCGCATCAGCGTCGACTTGCCCGACTGCGGACCGCCGACCACCATCATGTGGCCCGCCGCACCAGAGAAGTCCCGGTACAGCACCTCGCGCCGCTGCTCGAACGGCTTGTCGATGAGCCCGAGCGGCACCACCAGCCCGCCCGGCCGCGTGTACCCCTCCGCGTGCAGTCCGCGCTCCGCCGAGGCCGCCAGCGCCGGCAGCAGCTGGTCCAGCGCCGGCGCCTGGTCCAGCGGCGGCAGCCACACCTGGTGCGCCGGGACCCCCTGCCCCTCCAGCCGGGACACGATCACGTCCAGCACGGTGTCCGCGAGCGCGTCGTCCTCCCGGCCGGCCTGCGCCGCCAGGTACGCCGGGTCCGGGGCCGCGTACACCACCGGCACCGGCACGGCCGTGAACAGCGCGGGCCGCCGCTCCACCGGGAACTGCCCCACCGACAGCTCCCGCCCGCCCGAGCGGTACGTACCCGAGACGTACGCCGCCTTGAAGCGCACCATCTCGTCCGTACCGAACTTCAGGTAGCCCGAACCGGGCACCGACGGCAGGTGGTACGCGTCCGGCACGCCGATCGCCGTGCGCGACTCCGCCGCCGAGAAGGTCCGCAGACCGATCCGGTACGACAGGTACGTGTCCAGCCCGCGCAGCTTGCCCTCCTCCAGGCGCTGCGAGGCCAGCAGCAGGTGCACGCCCAGCGAGCGGCCGATGCGGCCGATCTGGATGAACATGTCGATGAAGTCGGGCTTCGCGGTCAGCAGCTCGCTGAACTCGTCGATGACCAGGACCAGCGAGGCCAGCGGCTCCAGCGGGGCACCCGCCGCGCGCGCCTTCTCGTAGTCGTGGATGTTCGCGTAGTTGCCCGCCGCGCGCAGCAGCTCCTGACGGCGCTGCAGCTCGCCGCGGATCGAGTCGCCCATGCGGTCCACGAGCGTCAGGTCGTCCGCCAGGTTGGTGATGACCGCCGCGACGTGCGGCATCTGCCCCATGCCGGTGAACGTCGCACCGCCCTTGAAGTCCGCGAGGACGAAGTTCAGCGTTTCCGAGGTGTGCGTCACCGCCAGGCCCAGCACCAGCGTGCGCAGCAGCTCCGACTTGCCCGAACCCGTCGCGCCCACGCACAGCCCGTGCGGGCCCATGCCCTCCTGCGCGGCCTCCTTCAGGTCCAGCATCACCGGCGAGCCGTCCTCGCCGACACCGATCGGCACGCGCAGCCGCTCACCGGCCGACCGCGGGCGCCAGGTCCGGGCCACGTCGATCGACGCCGCATCGCCCAGGTTCAGCAGGTCCGTGAAGTCCAGGTTGGCCAGCAGCGGCTCGTCGTCGTCACCGCCGCCCGTGCGCAGCGGCGCCAGCTGCCGGGCGAGCGCTTCCGCCGCCGGCAGCGACAGGCTGTCCGGCACGCCCTCGTACGCGACCCCGCCGCCCGACTCCAGGCGCAGCCTCCCCGGCCGCGCCACGACCGACAGCCCGCCGCGCGGCTCGTCCAGCTCGCCCGCGATCACCTCGACGATCGTCACGCCCTGCAGCCCCTCGGCCGCCGCGAACGCCGACTCGGCCGGCACCAGCCCGCCGCGGGAGTTGGCGTCCAGGACGACGACCAGGTGCGGCTGGTCCAGCACCGGGGACGTGTCCCGGCTGAACCGCGGCCGCCCCTCCAGCCGGGGCGCCAGCAGCGCCTCCACCTCGGTCAGGTCGTCGCCGAACAGCCGCTTGCTGCCCGCCCCGTCGACCTGCCCCGGCACCTGGGTGTGCGGCAGCCACTTCACCCAGTCCCACGCGTCCACCGCGCCCGGCGCGGCCACCACGGCCACCGCCAGGTCGTCGGGGGAGTGCAGCGTCGCCAGCTGCGCCACCACCGCCCGGGCCGCACCGCGCGCCGACTCCGGCTCCCCGGACACCGTCACGTGGTAGAACGCCCGCAGCGACACCGCCACCGGCAGCCCGTCCAGCGAGGAGTGCACCTTCAGGAACCGCTGCATCGCGCCCGCCGTCAGCGGCTCCAGCTCGTCGACCGGCGCCGTGTCCGGCGCCACCAGCGGCGTCGCCAGCCGCTGCACGCCCAGCCCCAGCCGGGCCTGCCCGAAGTCCGCGTCGCCCATGCGCCGTTCCCACAGCCGCGAGCCCTCGGCCACCACCGACCACAGCTGCTCGGGAGCCGGGTGCAGGTACAGCTGCGCGTCGCGCTGCGCCCGCGCGGTCCTGCGCACCTGACGGCGCGTCTGCGCGAGGTACTTGAGGTAGTCCCTGCGCACATCGGCCATTTGCCCCTGCGTACCGCGCCGGTGGCGGACCAGCTGGGCGATGACCATGGCCACGGTCGACACCAGCATCAGGACGCCCATGATGCGCATGAACGGCGCGGCACCCGGCATGAAGAAGAAGACGACCGAAGAACCCATGCCCAGCATCGGCAGGAGCTGCATCAGCATGCCCTCCTGCTGCCCCCGGGGAAGTTCCGGCGGAGCCTCAAGCCTCAGTTCGTCCGCGGGGACTTCGGGCGGCAGGGACCGCGGCGGGCGTTTGACGACGATCTGACTCACCGGAGCATCAATCCCTCGAAAACGGACCGGACGCTGCTGCTGCGCCCCAAGTCGCGGGCGCGAAAGGGCTCTCCCCGCGCGACGGCGATCCTACTTGCCGACTGTCACACATACTCCCGGTAGGGTGGCCCGCGCAGCATGCGCATCCGCGAATCACGAGACGGCCGCGGAGCGCACCCGCTCCGCCAACCAGGGGGTCCCACAGGTGAGTACGGCCGCAGCGACGGGCTTCTGCAGGGTCACCGTCGTGGCTCCTGACAGCCGCATCGACGTCGCCCTCCCCGAGGACATCGCCGTCGCCGACGTCTACCCCGAGCTGCTCCGCCTCACCGGCCAGACCCAGCCCGTCGGCGCGCCCACCGGTTACCACCTCGTCCGCCGCGACGGCACCGTCCTCGACGGCGCGCGCACCCTCGCCGCCCAGCAGGTCCTCGACGGCGAGGTGCTCAGCCTCCGCCCGTTCGCCGAGTCGCTGCCGCCCGCCGTCTTCGACGACGTCGCCGACGCCGTGGCCTCCGCCGTCGTCCGCGACCGCCACCTGTGGAGCGACGACATGCTGCGCGGCGCGGGCCTGGCCGGCACCGCCGTCCTGCTCCTCCTGCTCGGCTTCGTCCTCTGGTACGCCGACCCCGTCCGGCACGACATGCACGGCCTGCCCGGCATCATCGCCGGCGCCGTCGGCCTCCTGCTGACCGCCGCCGCCGGCGTCCGCGCCCGCGTCTACCGCGACCGCGGCTCCGCCGTCGCCCTCGGCCTCGGCGCCCTGCCCCAGCTGCTGATCGCCGGCTCCGGCATCATCGCCCCCGCCGCCGGCCACGGCCCCGGCCGCCTGCAGTTCCTCCTCGGCTGCGCCTGCGTCCTGATCGCCTCCGTCGCCCTCGTCGCGCTCACCCCGAACGGCGACGCCCCCTTCGTCGCGGCCACCTTCCTCGCCGCCACCGGCACCCTGGCCACCTTCCTCGCCATCGTCACCGAGGCCTCCGCCACGGCCACCGCCGCCGGCTGCGCCCCCGTCGCCATCGGCCTCGTCGCCTTCCTGCCCGGCCTGTCCGCCCGCTTCGCCCGGCTGCCCATCGGCTACGCCGCCCCGCAGAGCGCCGTCGAGGTCTACGAGACTCCGGAGCGCTACGAGACCGAGCCGTACGGCGACCCCGCCGCCGGCCCCGACCAGGGCGAGGCCGGCACCCCGCTCGACGCCGACGCCATCGCCACCCAGGCCCGCCGCGGCCACGAGATGCTGCTCGGCCTCGTCGCCGGCTGCGCCGCGGTCGCCGTCGGCTCCGCCGCCGTCCTCGGCTTCTCCGACAACACCTGGGGCCGGCTCCTGGCCCTGGCCACCGGGCTGGCCATGCTGCTGCGCGCCCGGCTCTTCCGCTACACCTCCCAGGTCGTGTGCGCCCTGGCCGCAGGCCTGGCCGCCGTCGCCCTGCTGATCCTGGGCCTGGCCCTGCGCCCGCCCGCCGACCTGCTCGTGGAGCTCATCCGCTACCACGACCGCAGCGGCCTGGACCTCCGTACGATCTGGCTGTCCGCCGCGGTCGCCGCCGGCGCCGCCCTCCTCGCCGGAATTGCGCTGGTCATACCCCGCAAGGGTCTGTCACCCTTCTGGGGGCGGCTGCTCGACCTCACCGAGGCGGCCGTCCTGCTCAGCCTCGTCCCGCTGGCCCTGGCCGTCCTCGACGTCTACTCCCGGGCCCGCTCGCTCACCGGCTGAGGCACGCCGCTACGGCGGCCTGGTACGCTGTGTGACGGCCGTTTGTGTACGCGGCCCCGGAGCCCTCCGGGGACTGCGCCCAGCGGACCCGCCACCCGAGTCACAGAAGCCCCAGAGACGACGACCTGAGGCACTCGGTGGCCACGAATCACCCAAAAGGAGTAAACGTGTCGCTCGACGCCGCCACGAAGAAGCAGATCATGGCCGAGTTCGGTACCAAGGAGGGCGACACCGGCTCCCCCGAGGTCCAGGTCGCGATGCTCTCCCGCCGTATCTCGGACCTGACCGAGCACCTGAAGGCCCACAAGCACGACCACCACTCCCGCCGTGGTCTGCTGATCCTCGTCGGCCAGCGCCGCCGCCTGCTGCAGTACCTGGCCAAGAAGGACATCCAGCGCTTCCGTACGCTGGTCGACCGCCTCGGCATCCGCCGCGGTGCGGCCGGCGCCAAGTAAGACGCTGAAAAAGGGAGCGGTTCCCACGATGAGGGGGACCGCTCCCTTTGCCGTACGTGCCGTGCGCCCGCTCTGCGTGCGGGACGTACCGGACGCTTTGTAGTCTGGACGCACGTGCGCGTCGCACTGCGGTGCACAACTGAAGAGGGAGGAGCGCCCTCCTACGCCGCCGGTCCTCGGTAGTGGTACCCGGAAATGCCCCACGGGCGCCGAACCGGGTACTTCGATCGAAGACCGGCCCGCACGCAAGGAGCGCTTCTCCAGCCGTCCGCCGCCACACGGGCCGCGGACGGAGACGACGAAAATGGAGAAAACGCTAGTGGAGAACGAGACCCACTACGCCGAGGCCGTCATTGACAACGGTTCCTACGGCACCCGCACGATCCGCTTCGAGACGGGCCGTCTGGCCCGCCAGGCCGCCGGCTCCGCCGTCGCCTACCTGGACGACGACACGATGGTGCTGTCCGCCACCACCGCGTCGAAGAAGCCCAAGGACCAGCTCGACTTCTTCCCCCTGACGGTCGACGTCGAGGAGCGGCAGTACGCGGCCGGCAAGATCCCCGGCTCCTTCTTCCGCCGCGAGGGCCGCCCCTCCGAGGACGCGATCCTCACCTGCCGCCTGATCGACCGCCCGCTGCGCCCGTCCTTCAAGAAGGGCCTGCGCAACGAGATCCAGGTCGTCGCCACCGTCATGGCGCTGAACCCGGACCACCTGTACGACGTCATCGCGATCAACGCCGCGTCCGCGTCCACCCAGCTCGCCGGCCTGCCCTTCTCCGGCCCGATCGGCGGCGTCCGCGTCGCGCTGATCAAGGGCCAGTGGGTCGCCTTCCCGACGCACTCCGAGCTCGAGGACGCCGTCTTCGACATGGTCGTCGCCGGCCGCGTCCTGGAGGACGGCGACGTCGCGATCATGATGGTCGAGGCCGAGGCCACCGAGCAGACCATCACCCTCGTCAAGGGCGGCGCCGAGGCGCCGACCGAGGAGGTCGTGGCCGCCGGTCTCGAGGCCGCGAAGCCGTTCATCAAGGTCCTGTGCAAGGCCCAGTCGGACCTCGCCGCCAAGGCCGCCAAGCCCGAGGGCGAGTTCCCGGTCTTCCTGGACTACGAGGACGACGTCTTCGCCGCCCTGGAGCAGGCCGTCCGCGGCGAGCTGGCCCAGGCCCTGACCATCGCCGGCAAGCAGGAGCGCGAGACCGAGCTGGACCGCGTCAAGGAGCTCGCCGCCGAGAAGCTCCTCCCGGCCTTCGAGGGCCGCGAGAAGGAGATCTCCGCCGCCTACCGCAGCCTGACCAAGGCCCTGGTCCGCGAGCGCGTCATCAAGGACAAGGTCCGCATCGACGGCCGCGGCGTCACGGACATCCGTACGCTGGCCGCCGAGGTCGAGGCCATCCCGCGCGTGCACGGCTCGGCCCTGTTCGAGCGTGGCGAGACCCAGATCCTGGGCGTCACCACCCTCAACATGCTCCGCATGGAGCAGCAGCTGGACACCCTCTCCCCGGTGACCCGCAAGCGCTACATGCACAACTACAACTTCCCGCCGTACTCCGTCGGCGAGACCGGCCGCGTGGGCTCCCCCAAGCGCCGCGAGATCGGCCACGGCGCCCTCGCCGAGCGCGCCATCGTCCCGGTCCTGCCGAGCCGCGAGGACTTCCCGTACGCGATCCGCCAGGTGTCCGAGGCCCTCGGCTCCAACGGTTCGACGTCCATGGGCTCCGTCTGCGCCTCCACCATGTCGCTGCTGAACGCCGGTGTGCCGCTCAAGGCCCCCGTCGCCGGTATCGCCATGGGCCTGATCTCCCAGGAGATCGACGGCAAGACCCACTACGTCGCCCTCACCGACATCCTCGGTGCGGAGGACGCCTTCGGCGACATGGACTTCAAGGTCGCCGGCACCAAGGAGTTCGTGACCGCCCTCCAGCTCGACACCAAGCTGGACGGCATCCCGGCCTCCGTCCTGGCCGCGGCCCTCAAGCAGGCCCGCGACGCCCGCCTCCACATCCTCGACGTGATGATGGAAGCGATCGACACGCCGGACGAGATGTCCCCGAACGCCCCGCGGATCATCACCGTCAAGATCCCCGTGGACAAGATCGGCGAGGTCATCGGCCCCAAGGGCAAGATGATCAACCAGATCCAGGAGGACACCGGCGCCGAGATCACGATCGAGGACGACGGCACCATCTACATCGGTGCCGCCGACGGCCCGGCCGCCGAGGCCGCCCGCGCCACGATCAACTCGATCGCCAACCCGACCATGCCGGAGGTCGGCGAGCGCTACCTGGGCACGGTCGTCAAGACCACCACCTTCGGTGCCTTCGTCTCCCTGCTCCCGGGCAAGGACGGCCTGCTGCACATCTCGCAGATCCGCAAGCTCGCCGGCGGCAAGCGCGTGGAGAACGTCGAGGACGTGCTCGCGGTCGGCGCCAAGGTCCAGGTCGAGATCGCCGAGATCGACCAGCGCGGCAAGCTCTCCCTGATCCCCGTGATCGAGGGCGAGGACGCCGCCGACGCCGACAAGGACGACTCCGACAAGTGACGTCGCGTAGTTCCCGTGTGACGGCCCGCCCCTCTTCGGAGGGGCGGGCCGTCGCCCGTACCCAAACCCTCCTCAAGGGCGAGAACGGCATCGGCACCGTCCGGCGCACCGTCCTCCCCGGCGGACTGCGCATCGTCACCGAGACGCTGCCCTCCGTACGCTCCGCCACCTTCGGCATCTGGGCGCACGTCGGCTCCCGCGACGAGACGCCCTCGCTCAACGGCGCCACGCACTACCTCGAGCACCTCCTCTTCAAGGGCACCGGCAAGCGCAGCGCCCTCGACATCTCCTCCGCGATCGACGCGGTCGGCGGCGAGATGAACGCCTTCACGGCGAAGGAGTACACCTGCTACTACGCACGGGTACTCGACACCGACCTGCCGCTGGCGATCGACGTCGTCTGCGACATGCTCACCGGCTCGCTGATCCGCGAGGAGGACGTCGACGCCGAGCGCGGCGTCATCCTCGAAGAGATCGCGATGACCGAGGACGACCCGGGCGACTGCGTGCACGACCTGTTCGCGCACACCATGTTCGGCGACTCCCCGCTGGGCCGCCCCGTCCTCGGCACCGTCGACACGATCAACGGCCTCGGCGCCGACCGGATCCACCGCTTCTACCGGAAGCACTACGACCCCACCCACCTGGTCGTGGCCGCCGCCGGCAACGTCGACCACGCCAAGGTCGTGCGCCAGGTCCGCGCCGCCTTCGAGAAGGCCGGCGCCCTCGGCCGCACCGACGCCCAGCCGATCGGCCCGCGCGGCGGCACCAAGCGGATCCGCACCTCCGGCCGCGTCGACCTGGTCGGCCGCAAGACCGAGCAGGCCCACGTCGTCCTCGGCATGCCGGGCCTCGCCCGCACCGACGAGCGCCGCTGGGCTTTGGGCGTGCTGAACACCGCCCTCGGCGGCGGCATGTCCTCCCGGCTCTTCCAGGAGGTCCGGGAGAAGCGCGGCCTGGCCTACAGCGTGTACTCGTACACCTCCGGCTTCGCCGACACCGGCCTGTTCGGCGTGTACGCGGGCTGCCGCCCCAGCCAGGTCCACGACGTGCTGCGGATCTGCCGCGGCGAGCTGGAGAAGGTCGTCGCGGAGGGCCTCACGGACGAGGAGATCAAGCGGGCCGTCGGCCAGCTGTCCGGCTCCACCGTCCTCGGCCTGGAGGACACCGGCGCGATCATGAACCGGATCGGCAAGAGCGAGCTGTGCTGGGGCGACCAGATGTCGGTCGACGACATGCTGGCCCGGATCGCGGCCGTGACCCCGGACGACGTCCGCTCGGTGGCCCAGGACGTCCTGGCCCAGCGGCCGTCGCTCGCGGTGATGGGCCCGCTGAAGGAGAAGCAGGCCGCCCGCCTCGACGAGGCGGTGGCCTGAGCCATGCGCGGCAGGGGAGACGGCCGGCCGCCCTTCGGGGACGGCCGGCCGCCGCCCCGCCCGCACCCCCGGCGGCCTGGCCGCCACGACCAGTGGAAGCGAAGGAAGTACGCATGAGCAGCAAGCTGCGTGTCGCGGTACTCGGTGCCCAGGGGCGCATCGGATCCGAAGCCGTCCGGGCCGTCGAGGCCGCCGAGGACATGGAGCTGGTCGCCGCGCTCGGCCGCGGGGACAAGCTGGAGACGCTGGCCGAGACCGGCGCCCAGGTCGCCGTCGAGCTGACCACCCCCGCGTCCGTCATGGGCAACCTCGACTTCTGCATCCGCCACGGCATCCACGCCGTCGTCGGCACCACCGGCTGGACCGAGGACCGCCTCGGCCAGCTGCGGGGCTGGCTCGCCGGATCCCCCGAGACCGGTGTGCTCATCGCCCCGAACTTCTCCATCGGCGCCGTCCTCACCATGAAGTTCGCCGCCCAGGCCGCCCGCTACTTCGAGTCCGTCGAGGTCGTGGAGCTGCACCACCCGAACAAGGTCGACGCCCCCTCCGGCACGGCCACCCGCACCGCCCAGCTCATCGCGGCCGCCCGCGCCGAGGCCGGCTGCGCCCCGCAGCCCGACGCCACCGCCACCGCCCTGGACGGCGCCCGCGGTGCGGACGTCGACGGCGTCCCGGTGCACGCGATCCGCCTGCGCGGCTTGCTGGCCCACCAGGAGGTGCTGCTCGGCGGCGAGGGCGAGACCCTGACCATCCGTCACGACTCCCTGCACCACAGCAGCTTCATGCCGGGCATCCTGCTCGGCGTGCGGCGCGTGGTGCAGACCCCGGGCCTCACCTTCGGCCTGGAAAACTTCCTCGACCTCGGCTGACGATCAGGCAGTATCACCCATGCGCGCGAAGATCACCTACTTCATCACGGCCGCCGTCCTGGTCGTCTACTTCGTCCTGGTCGGCAGCCGGGGCCTGTTGCTGATCAGGCAGGGCACCTGGCTGACGGTCGCCTTCGGCACGGCCGTGCTGATCCTGCCGGTCATCGGCGTCTGGTTCCTGTGGAAGAACACCCGGTTCGTCACCCGGGCCAACCAGCTCGCCGCCGAGCTGGAGGCCGAGGGCGGGCTGCCCGTCGACGAGCTGGAGCGGGACCAGTACGGGCGGATCCTGCGGGACTCCGCCGACGAGGTCTTCACGCGCCGCAAGGCCGAGACCGAGGACGCGCCGGGGGACTGGCGCAGCTGGTTCCGCCTGGCGGTCGCCTACCACGACGCCCGCGACACCCCGCGGGCGCGCAAGGCCATGCAGCGGGCCATCGCCCTGCACGACAAGAAGCCCGTACAGGTCTGATCCCCGTACGGGCTTCCCGTGCGCGCCGCGCAGCCTCAGGCGGCGGCGCGCACCGTCCGGAACTCGTCGGCCCAGGCCTCGACCGTGTCGGCGGCCCGGTCGAAGGCCTCGGACCGGGACAGGAAGTCGGGGTTGTGGTCGGTCAGCAGCGCCGGCAGCTCCACACCGTTCCGGCAGGCCGCCGTCAGGGCCTGGCCCTGCACCGTCCTCGGCAGCCCCAGCCAGCGCACGGGCTGCTGCACCGTGCGGATCTCCGTGATGTCGTCCCAGGCGACCGAGCGGGCGCCGAAGAACCCGACCCGGCGCAGCCCCGAACGGCTCACCCACACGCCCGTCATCAGCATCCGCACCGCGGTGCCGACGACGCTGAGCGCGGCCGCGAGGCAGACGGCCGCCCCGGCCCAGGTGCCCGCGAAGGCGATGATCATCGTGGCGAGCAGCATGAACGCGGCGAGCAGGAGCAGCAGCGCGGAGCCTGCCACGCGCCAGGGCCCGGGCCGGTAGGGGCGGCGCCAGCGGTCGTGGTCGTCGTGGGCGAGGGGGACGTCTTCCTCTTGCGCGTCGAACGCGCCGTCGGCCGTCAGGAAGGGCAGGGGCACGGCTGGACCTCACTCACATGCACGTTCGGTTGGGCTTGTCCGTGAGGCTACCGCCCGTCGGAGGCCTGCGACTGCTGCGACGTGGCGGGCGCCGAGTGGGGCTGCAGTGCGGGAACGCCGAAGAGCAGGGAGCCGACGAGCCCCGCCACCACGGTCAGACCGACCAGAGTACGGGCGGCCAACTGCGTCTTGCCCAGGCGCTCGCGCGGCGGCGGGGCGACGTTGCTGCGGAAGCGGTCGGCCTCGGCGACGAAGGCGAACGGGACGGGCTCGCGCCGGGAGGTGCCCAGCGGGAGCTGGGGGAGGGGCATGGGGCGGCTCTCCTCACGGTCGGGGCCCCGGTGCGGGGCGGCGGGGGGACAGGGGGGTGCTACCGGTATGGACGTACGAGCCGCCCGATTGGTGCCGGAATTCGGGACAACGGGGAAGATTCCATGGCGGTCCGTCAGCCCCGGGGGCGACCGGCCGCCGCGGGGGGACGTGCAAGGAGCGCCGTCACGGGCGCCGTAGAGTGGGCGCGCCCCCTGTAGGTCGTCCGGAAGGATCCCCGGTGAGCGAGTCCGCCGCCCCCGCCCTGAAACCCGTCTTCCGCAGTGATGTGACGGTGGAACTGGTCAAGCACACCGCCGCCGATTCGGACGTGCTGTGGGCCGCCCGGGTCTCGACGGCCGGTGAGATGTCGCTCGACGAGCTGCAGAAGGACCCGGAGCGCTCCAAGGGCCTCATCAACTACCTGATGCGGGACCGCCACGGCAGCCCCTTCGAGCACAACTCGATGACCTTCTTCATCAGCGCCCCGATCTTCGTGTTCCGCGAGTTCATGCGGCACCGGGTCGGCTGGTCGTACAACGAGGAGTCGGGCCGCTACCGGGAGCTCCAGCCGGTGTTCTACGTCCCGGACGCGGAGCGCAAGCTGGTCCAGGAGGGCCGTCCGGGCAAGTACGTCTTCGTCGAGGGCACCGAGGCCCAGCTGGAGCTCACCGGCCGGATCATGGAGGACTCGTACCGCCAGGCCTACGAGTCCTACCAGGAGATGCTGGCGGCGGGCGTGGCCCGCGAGGTGGCCCGCTCGGTCCTGCCGGTCGGCCTGTTCTCCTCGATGTACGCCACCTGCAACGCCCGCTCGCTGATGCACTTCCTGGGGCTGCGCACCCAGCACGAGCTCGCGCAGGTGCCGTCCTTCCCGCAGCGGGAGATCGAGATGGTGGGCGAGAAGATGGAGCAGCACTGGGCCAGGCTGATGCCGCTCACGTACGCCGCCTTCAACGCGAACGGCCGCGTCGCCCCGTAAACGGGGAGGGCGGCGGAAGGCCCGGCAAACACCCATGCGCCTGATCCGCACAGATGTACGGAACCAAGTCCGAAGTGTCCGTATTGCGGCGTTTCGTAAAGTTCATCTAGGCTGATCAAACGGACCCGGCACTGCTTGAACCCCCGAGCAGGCAGTGCCGGGCTCCAAGGCCCCTCCCGGCCGCCGCGGGAAGGCGCACCTGCGTTGACGTCCCCCGAGGGGTCACCGTGGGCGTGGCAGCGAGCAGCGAGTAGCGTGTTACCCATGGCTCCGATCTCGACTCCGCAGACCCCCTTCGGGCGGGTCCTCACCGCCATGATCACGCCGTTCACGGCGGATGGCGCACTCGACCTCGACGGCGCGCAGCGGCTCGCCGCCCACCTGGTGGACGCAGGCAACGACGGCCTGATCGTCAACGGGACCACCGGCGAGTCCCCGACCACCACCGACGCGGAGAAAAGCGAGCTCGTACGAGCCGTCCTGGAAGCGGTCGGCGACCGCGCCCACGTCGTCGCCGGCATCGGCACCAACGACACCCGCCACACCCTGGAGCTCGCCCGCCAGGCCGAGCGCGCCGGCGCACACGGCCTGCTGGCCGTGACCCCGTACTACAACAAGCCGCCGCAGGAGGGCCTCTACCGGCACTTCACGGCCGTCGCCGACGCCACCGGGCTCCCGGTGATGCTGTACGACATCCCCGGCCGCAGCGGTGTCCCGATCAACACCGAGACCCTGGTCCGCCTGGCCGAGCACCCGCGCATCGTGGCCAACAAGGACGCCAAGGGCGACCTCGGCCGCGCCAGCTGGGCCATCGCCCAGAGCGGCCTCGCCTGGTACTCCGGCGACGACATGCTGAACCTGCCGCTGCTGTCCGTCGGCGCCGTCGGCTTCGTCTCCGTCGTCGGCCACGTGGTCGCCCCCGAGCTGCGCGCCATGCTGGACGCCTACCTCGACGGCGACGTCCAGAAGGCCACCGAGATCCACCAGAAGCTGCTCCCGGTCTTCACCGGCATGTTCCGCACGCAGGGCGTGATCACCACGAAGGGCGCCCTGAACCTCCAGGGCCTGCCCGCGGGCCCGCTGCGGCTCCCGCTGGTCGAGCTGACCCCCGAGGAGACCGCCCAGCTCAAGATCGATCTTGCTGCCGGCGGGGTACAGCTCTGACAACAGACTTCACAACTGAATAGCAAGAACCGAACCAGACACATGCAAGTGCACGAATGCACGACTGACATGCGCGCCACGTGCCGGACGAGGCACGTGGCGCGCATGGTGAGGAGAGACTTTTGAGCCATCCGCACCCTGAGCTCGGCGCGCCGCCGAAGCTTCCCAAGGGCGGCCTGCGGGTCACCCCGCTGGGCGGCCTGGGCGAGATCGGCCGCAACATGACCGTCTTCGAGTTCGACGGCCGACTGCTGATCGTCGACTGCGGCGTGCTCTTCCCCGAGGAGGAGCAGCCGGGCATCGACCTGATCCTGCCGGACTTCACGTCGATCCGGGACCGGCTCGACGATGTCGAGGGCATCGTTCTCACGCACGGTCACGAGGACCACATCGGCGCCGTCCCCTACCTCCTCCGGGAGAAGCCGGACATCCCGCTGATCGGCTCGAAGCTGACGCTGGCCCTCATCGAGGCGAAGCTCCAGGAGCACCGCATCCGCCCCTACACCCTTGAGGTGAAGGAGGGCGACCGGGAGAACCTGGGCGTCTTCGACTGCGAGTTCATCGCGGTCAACCACTCCATCCCGGACGCGCTGGCGGTCGCCATCCGCACGCCCGCGGGCCTGGTCGTCGCCACCGGCGACTTCAAGATGGACCAGCTCCCGATGGACAACCGGCTGACGGACCTGCACGCGTTCGCCCGGCTGAGCGAGGAGGGCATCGACCTCCTCCTGTCGGACTCGACGAACGCCGAGGTCCCGGGCTTCGTCCCGCCGGAGCGCGACATCTCGAACGTGATCCGCGGCGTCTTCGCCGGCGCGCAGCGGCGGATCATCGTGGCGAGCTTCGCCAGCCACGTCCACCGCATCCAGCAGATCCTGGACGCGGCGCACGAGTACGGGCGCCGGGTGGCCTTCGTGGGACGCTCGATGGTCCGCAACATGGGCATCGCCCGTGACCTGGGGTACCTGCGGGTCCCGCCGGGTCTCGTCGTGGACGTGAAGACCCTCGACGACCTGCCGGACGACGAGGTCGTGCTGGTCTGCACGGGCTCCCAGGGCGAGCCCATGGCGGCCCTGTCCCGCATGGCGAACCGGGACCACCAGATCCGGATCGTCCCCGGCGACACCGTGATCCTGGCGTCGTCGCTGATCCCGGGCAACGAGAACGCGGTCTACCGCGTGATCAACGGCCTGACCCGCTGGGGCGCCAACGTCGTGCACAAGGGCAACGCCAAGGTGCACGTCTCCGGCCACGCGTCCGCGGGCGAGCTGCTGTACTTCTACAACATCTGCAAGCCGCGGAACCTCATGCCGGTCCACGGCGAGTGGCGCCACCTGCGGGCGAACGCCGAGCTCGGCGCGATGACGGGTGTCCCGAAGGACCGCATCGTCATCGCCGAGGACGGCGTCGTCGTCGACCTCATCGACGGCAAGGCCCGCATCTCCGGCAAGGTCCAGGCCGGCTACGTGTACGTGGACGGCCTCTCGGTCGGCGACGTCACGGAGACCTCCCTCAAGGACCGCCGGATCCTCGGCGAGGAGGGCATCATCTCGGTCTACGTCGTGGTGGACAGCACCACGGGCAAGGTCGTGAGCGGCCCGAACATCCAGGCCCGCGGCTCCGGCATCGAGGACTCCGCGTTCACGGCGGTCCTGCCGAAGATCGAGGAGGCCATCGCCCGGGCGGCCGCCGACGGCGTCGCGGAGCCGCACCAGATCCAGCAGCTCATCCGCCGGACGATGGGCAAGTGGGTCTCCGACGGCTACCGCCGCCGGCCGATGATCCTCCCGGTCGTCGTGGAGGTCTGAGACCCGGCATAGCCGTGTCACCGGAGCGGGGCAACCGGATTTGCATCGGGGGCCCCGCTCCAGTACGTTTACGGCTCCACCTCGCACCGAACCCGGGCACACTCCTGTGCCCGGACTCGTCGTGCGAGCGGGTGGTAATCGGAACCCAGGAATACCTGATACGGTCTGATCCGCCCGAAAGGGAAAGGCCCTCCAACGGCCACTGAATTCAAATCCGGACCGGAAACGGCGCGGAAGAGAATCTGGTAAGGTTGGAATCGCCGGAAAGGGAAAACGCGAAAGCGAAGAACCCGGAAAGTGAAGCGCGAAACACTCTGATAGAGTGGGAAACGCAAGAACGAAAGCCCGGAGGAAAGCCCGAGAGGGTGAGTACAAAGGAAGCGTCCGTTCCTTG
>NZ_JBIVXV010000018.1:0-41295 GCF_044769385.1 Streptomyces sp. NPDC090445
CCCACCGGCACAGCCACGGCCCGGCCTGCCGGCAGCCGGGCTGCCCATCACGCACCCGATCCGCCGGGAACGTCCCGCTTCGCGGGACGTTCCCGGAAACCAGGATTAACCCCCACGAAGCGACCCTGACGGGTTGACCAAACAGATAGGGGCACCCCCCCGGCCGGGCGGTACCCCGGGCCTGGCGGCGCCGTGCGGTCGGGCGGGGCCTCGGGAACCCGGCTCCGCCGGGCACCGGGCTCTGCCCGGACCCGCGCCTCAAACGCCGGCGGGGCTGGATGTTGCCGGACCTCGGCTCCGAACGTGCGGCATGGCCGGACTTTGACTGGCCTCGGCTCCGAACGTGCGGCAGGAAGTGCCGATGCGCAGCGGGGAGGATGTCAGGACGGGGTGGGGCGGGCAGGGAGGGTCAGGTGGGCTTGGTTTGGGAGCGGACTGCGCCCATGCTGGCCGCGATGACCAGGGCGATGGCCAGGGCGTCCTGTGTCGAGAGGGCCTGGTCGAGGACGAGGAAGCCCGCCGTGGCCGCGATCGCCGGCTCCAGGCTCATCAGGATCGCGAAGGTCGGCGCGGGAAGCCTGCGCAGCGCCAGCAGTTCCAGGGTGTACGGCAGTACGGAGGACAGGACCGCGACGGCCGCGCCGAGCGCGAGCGTCCCGGGGACCAGGAGTGCGGAGCCGGCCTCGGCCACGCCCAGCGGCAGCGAGATGACCGCGGCGACCGCCATGGCCAGGGCCAGCCCGTCCGCCTGCGGGAAGCGGCGGCCGGTCCGGGCGCTGAAGACGATGTACGCCGCCCACATCGCGCCCGCTCCGAGCGCGAAGGCCGCGCCCAGCGGGTCGAGGCCGCCGAAGCCGGCCCCGCCGTGTCCGGCCAGGAGGGCGACTCCGGCCAGGGCGAGGACCGCCCACAGCAGGTTCACCAGCCGGCGCGAGACGACGACCGACAGCACGAGCGGGCCGAGCACTTCCAGGGTGACGGCCGGGCCGAGCGGGATCCGGTCGACGGCCTGGTAGAAGAGCCCGTTCATGCCGGCCATGGCCACGCCGAAGGCCACGACGGTGCCCCAGTCGCTCCGCGAGTAGCCGCGGATCCGCGGGCGGCACAGGACCAGCAGCACGAGCGCGGCGGCCGCCAGCCGCAGCGTGACCACACCGGCCGCGCCCGCCCTCGGCATGATCATGACTGCGAGGGCGGCCCCGAACTGCACCGAGATACCGGCGGCGATCACCAGCGAGACCGGGCCGAGGAGCGCACGGCGGCCGGTCGTCCCGGTGGGCGGGCGCGTCAGCGCGGTGGACTCGGGAGTGGGGGTGGGAGTGGGGGTGGGGGTGGGGGTGCTGGCGGGTGGTGCGGACATATGGCCAGACTAAGGCGTACGTAAGGACCGTCGCAGCTTGTGCTGCCTTACAGCCCCTTACGCTCCCTCACACCTGCCAAGGCCGCTCCCGCAGGGCCTCGGCCAGCACTTCCGCCAGGTGCCGGGCCCGGACCCCGGCCAGCTCCGCGATCTGCGTCCGGCAGGAGAACCCGTCCGCCAGCACCACCGCCTGCTCCGGGGCCCGGCGCAGCGACGGCAGCAGCTGCTCCTCGGCGCACGCCGCGGACACCTCGTAATGGCCCGGCTCGAAGCCGAAGTTCCCGGCGAGGCCGCAGCAGCCGCCGCTGAGCCCGCCGGTCAGCCCGGCCCGCTCGCGCAGCCGCCGGTCGGCCGTGTCGCCGAGGACCGCGTGCTGGTGGCAGTGGGTCTGCCCGGCCGCCGGGCGGTCCAGGCGGGGCGGCCGCCAGTGCGGGGCGTACTCCTCCAGGGCCTCGGCGAAGGTGCGGACGGCTGCGGCGAGGCGGGCCGCGCGGGGGTCGTCGGGCAGCAGGGCGGGCAGGTCGGTGCGCAGGGCCGCGGCGCAGCTGGGTTCGAGGACGACGACGGGGTCCCCGGTGTCGCCCACCGCGTCGAGGGTGCGGCGCAGCACGGCCCGGGCCCGGTCGAGGCGGCCGGTGGACAGGTACGTCAGCCCGCAGCACACCCGCCGCCCGGTCCGGGCTCCCCGCCCGTCCCCCGAGCCCGCCGTGCCCGTACCCGTACCTGTGCCCGTACCTGTGCCTGTGCCCGTGCCCGTGCCCGCCAGGTCCACCCGGAGTGCTGCCGCCTCCAGGACCTCGACCGCCGCCCGCCCGGCCCCGGGTGCCAGGTACTCGGTGAACGTGTCGGGCCACAGCAGCACCCGGGCCCCCGCCCCGGCCGGTGGCGGGGTGGCGGCCGGGCGGCCCCGCCACCAGCGGCTGAACGGCTGCGCGGCCGGGGCCGGGAGGCGGCGGCGCGGGTCCAGGCCGGCCAGGCGGGCCGCGCCGGGGAGCCGGGTGAGGGCGCCGGCCGCGCGGGTCAGGCGCAGCCGGTCGAGGAACCGTAGCCAGTCCGGCAGGCCGCCCAGCGTGTAGTGGGCCAGGGGCCGGATGCGGCCCGCCCAGTGGCGGTGCAGGAACTCCGCCTTGTACGTGGCCATGTCCACGCCCACCGGGCAGTCGCTGAGGCAGCCCTTGCAGCCCAGGCACAGGTCCAGCGCCTCGGCGACCTCCGCGGAGCGCCAGCCGTCGGTCAGCAGTTCCCCGGCCAGCATCTCGTGCAGCAGCCGGGCCCGGCCGCGGGTGGAGTGCCGTTCCTCGCCCGTGACCCGGTACGAGGGGCACATCACCGCCGGGCCGCCCGGCCGGGCCGTCCGGCACTTGGCGACGCCGACGCAGCGGGCGACCTCCGCGGCGAACTCCCCCGCCGGCCCGGTCCGGGGCAGCACCTCGAAGCGCAGGTTCTCGTCCAGGCGGGCCGGGCGGACCAGGATCCCCGGGTTCATGCCGCCCTGCGGGTCCCACACGTCCTTGTACGCGCCGAACAGGTCGATCACCTGCGGCCCGTACATCCTCGGCAGCAGCTCGGCCCGCGCCTGCCCGTCCCCGTGCTCCCCGGACAGCGAGCCGCCGTGCGCGACCACCAGGTCGGCGAGTTCCGCCGAGAAGGCCCGGTAGCGTCCCACGCCCGCCGGTGTGACCAGGTCGAAGTCGATGCGCACGTGCACGCAGCCCTCGCCGAAGTGCCCGTACGGGGTGCCCCGCAGCCCGTGTGCGGCGAGCAGGGCGCGGAACTCCCGCAGGTACGCGCCCAGGCGGTGCGGCGGCACCGCGCAGTCCTCCCAGCCGGGCCAGGCCATCGCGCCCCCGGGCAGCCGGGTCGCGGTGCCGGCCGCGTCCTCGCGGATCCGCCACAGGGCCCGCTGCGCCGCCGGGTCGGTGACGACCGCCGCGTCCAGCGCGTCGGCCGCCCGGACGAGCGCCCGGGCCGCCTCCTCGTCCCGGGCCTCCGCGAACAGCCAGGCCCGGCCGCGCGGCAGGCCCGCCGCGCTGCCGGGCACCAGGTCCTCGGCCATGCCCTCGACCGTCAGCGGCCCGTGCGGCAGCAGGCCGGCCGCGGCGTCGGCGGCCGCGCCCTCGTCGGCGTAGCCGAGCACCGCGAGCGCGGGTGCGGGCGGCGGCTCCACGAGGCGGACCACCGCTTCGGTGACCACGCCGAGGGTGCCCTCGCTCCCGCAGAAGGCCCGGGCGAGCTGCACGCCGCGCTCGGGCAGCAGTGCGTCGAGGCCCCCGTAGCCGGAGATCCGCCGCGTGAAGCCGGGACCGCCGGAGCCACCGAGCCCGCCGGGACCGCCGGGACCGCCGGGACCGCCGGAGCCACCGGGAACCCCGGGCCCGCCCACGCCGCCCGCGCTCCCCGGCCCGCCGCCCGCCATCCCCGTCCGCAGCACCTCCAGGTTCCCCGCGACCAGTTCGCGCAGCCCCGCCGGAGCCCCTGCCCAGCCGGTGCCGATCCGGTGCAGGGCTCCCCCGTACGCGACGACCTCCAGCTCGGCCACGTTGTCCGCGGTGGTGCCCCAGGCCACCGAGTGGGCCCCGCACGCGTTGTTGCCGATCATGCCGCCGAGGGTGCAGCGGGAGTGGGTGGACGGGTCCGGCCCGAAGGTCAGCCCGTACGGGCGCACCGCCTCCCGAAGCCGGCCGAGCACCAGGCCGGGCCGGACGACGGCCGTGCGGGCCGCGGGGTCCACGGACACGAGGGCGTCCATATGCCGGGTCAGGTCCAGCACCACGCCCGTCCCCGTGGCCTGTCCGGCGATGGAGGTGCCCCCGCCGCGCGGCACGACGGGCACCCCGGCCGCGGCGCAGATCCGCAGGGCGGCCGCCACGTCGGCGGTGTCGCGCGGGGCGACCACGCCGAGCGGGACGCGCCGGTAGTTGGAGGCGTCCATCGTCACCAACGCCCGTGCGGCGGCCCCGAAGTCCACCTCCCCGCTCAGTCCGTCCCGCAATGTCCGTTCGAGGTCCCCGGAGTCACTCACCTGCCCACCTTCCCACCGGTCACGTCCGTCTCATCGGGTGGACGCGCCTCCGGCTCGGCGTCCCCGACCCGATACGCTCCGCTCGTGGCTGAGATCCAGATTCCCGCTGACATCAAGCCCGCCGACGGACGCTTCGGCGCGGGCCCCTCCAAGGTGCGGATCGAGGCGCTGGACGCCCTCGCCGCCACCGGTACCTCCCTGCTCGGCACCTCCCACCGCCAGGCCCCGGTCAAGAACCTGGTCGGCTCCGTCCGCCAGGGCATCCGCGACCTGTTCTCGCTGCCCGAGGGCTACGAGGTGGTCCTGGGCAACGGCGGCTCCACCGCCTTCTGGGACATCGCGACCGCCGGTCTCATCGAGCGGAAGTCCCAGCACCTCACGTTCGGCGAGTTCTCGTCGAAGTTCGCCAAGGCCGCCAAGCTCGCACCGTGGCTGGACGAGCCCTCCGTGATCTCCTCCGAGCCGGGCACGCACCCCGACCCGGTCGCCGAGGCGGGCGTGGACGTGTACGCGTACACCCACAACGAGACCTCGACGGGTGTCGCGGCGCCGATCAAGCGCGTCGCGGGCGCCGACGCCGGCTCGCTCGTACTCGTGGACGCGACCTCCGGCGCCGGCGGCCTGCCCGTCGACATCACCGAGACCGACGTCTACTACTTCGCCCCGCAGAAGTCCTTCGCCTCCGAAGGCGGCCTGTGGCTCGCGGCGTTCTCCCCGGCGGCCCTGGAGCGGGCGGCGCGCGTCCACGCGTCCGGCCGGCACATCCCGGAGTTCTTCTCGCTGCCGACGGCGATCGACAACTCGCTGAAGAACCAGACGTACAACACCCCGTCGCTGTCCACCCTCTTCCTGCTGAACCAGCAGCTGGAGTGGATCAACGGCCAGGGCGGCCTGGAGTGGGCCACCGCCCGTACGGCGGCCAGCGCGCGCACCCTGTACGGCTGGGCGGAGGCGTCGAAGTACGCGACCCCGTTCGTCGTGGACGCCGAGAAGCGGTCCTCCGTCATCGGCACGATCGACTTCTCGGACGACATCGACGCGGCCGCCGTCGCCAAGGTGCTGCGCGCCAACGGCATCGTGGACACCGAGCCGTACCGCAAGCTCGGCCGCAACCAGCTGCGCGTCGCGATGTTCCCGGCGGTCGACCCGGCGGACGTGCAGGCCCTCACCGCCTGCATCGACCACGTCATCGAGAACCTCTGATCCGTAGCCTCTGATCCGTGCGGCGCCCGCCCTGCCCCCGGTGTCGGGAGAGGGCGGGCGCCGCACGCGATACCTTCAAGACCTCGGCAATTCTTGGAGGAAGCGGCGTGAGCGTGCGAGTGACGGCGGCGCAGGACGGCACGGACCCCTTCGGCACGGCCCGGCTGCGGCGCGGGGTCATCGATTCCTGGGCGGCGGGGCCTTCCCGCTTCCGCGAGGACGCCAACGCCGAGGAGGATCTGGCCCTCGGCGGCTACCGCGACCGGCTCGTCGTCGAACTCGCCCAGAACGCCGCCGACGCCGCCGCCCGCGCGGGCGTGCCCGGCCGGCTCCGGCTGACCCTGCACGCCGGGAACGGCGAACCGCCGGTCCTCGCCGCCGCCAACACCGGCGCCCCGCTCGACGCCACCGGCGTCGAGTCGCTGAGCACCCTGCGCGCCTCCGCCAAGCGGGAGTCCACCGCCTCCGGCGACACCGTCGGCCGCTTCGGCGTCGGCTTCGCCGCCGTCCTCGCCGTGTCCGACGAGCCCGCCGTCCTCGGCCGGCACGGCGGCGTGCGCTGGTCCCTCGCCGAGGCCCGCGAGCTGGCCCGGGAGGCCGCCGCCTTCAGCCCCGGCCTCGGCGACGAACTGCGCCGCCGCGACGGCCACGTCCCCCTGCTGCGCCTGCCGCTGCCCGCCGAGGGCACCGCGCCCGAGGGGTACGACACCGTCGTCGTCCTCCCGCTGCGCGACCCCGCCGCCGAGGACCTGGTGCAGCGGCTGCTGGCCGGCATCGACGACGCGCTGCTGCTCACCCTGCCCGGCCTGCACGAGATCACCGTCGACACCCCGGCCGGGGGCACCCGTACGCTGCGCCGCACCGCCGAGGGCCCGTACACCGTCATCGAGGACTCCCGCGACGCCGCCGACACGCTCGCCGCTCCCGGCACCGTCGCCGCCCCCGGCGCCCCCGGCACCGCCGGCACCGCCGGGCAGACCCGCCGCTGGCGCACCGTCCGCCACACCGGCCCCATCGAGCCCGCCCTGCTCGCCGACCGGCCCGTCGAGGAGCGGCTGCGGCCCTCCTGGACCGTGTCCTGGGCCGTGCCCGTCGACACCGCGGGCGCGCCCGTACGCCCCGCCACCGCCCCCGTCGTCCACGCCCCGACCCCGACCGACGAACCCCTCGGCATCCCCGCCCTGCTCATCGCGACCCTGCCGCTGGACACCGCCCGCCGGCACCCCGCGCCCGGGCCGCTGACCGACTTCCTCGTCGAGCGCGCCGCCGACGCGTACGCCGAACTGCTGGCCGCCTGGGAGCCCGTGGCCCCCGCGCTCGTGGACCTCGTCCCCGGGCCGCTCGGCAAGGGCCTGCTCGACGGGGCCCTGCGCACCGCCGTCCTCCAGCGGCTCCCCCGCACCGCCTTCCTCGCCCCCGCCGCCCCCGCCGGGGACACCGCCGAGCCCGGGGAGCGGGCCGCGCTGCGCCCCTTCGAGGCCGAGGTCGTCGAGGGCGCGGGTGCCGACACCGTACGCGTCCTCGCCGAGGTGCTCCCGACCCTGCTGCCCGCCGGGCTGGAGCGCCGCCCCGAGCTGCGCACCCTCGGGGTGGGCCGGCTGCCGCTGGGTGACGCCATCGAGCGGATCGCCGGCATCGAGCGCACCCCCGAGTGGTGGCACCGGCTCTACGACACCCTGGCCGGCGTCGACCCGGACCGGCTCTCCGGCCTGCCCGTGCCGCTCGCCGACGGCCGCACCACCATCGGCCCCCGCCACGTGCTGCTGCCCGAGGCGGACACCCCGAAGGACCTGGCCCGGCTGGGCCTGAAGGTGGCCCACCCCGACGCGGCGCACCCGCTGCTGGAGAAGCTCGGCGCCCTCCCGGCCACGCCCCGCGCGATCCTGACGACCCCGCAGGTACGGGCCGCGGTGGCGGCCTCCCTCGACGCGGGCGAGGTCTGGGACGAGGACGAGGCCGCCCTGGACGCCGACGAGCTCGCCGAGGTCGTCCTGGGCCTGGTCCGCGACGCCGACCTGGCCCCGGGCGAGGAGCCGTGGCTGGGCGCGCTGGCCCTGCCCGACGAGGACGGGGAGCTCGCCCCGGCCGGCGAGCTGCTGCTGCCCGGCTCCCCGCTGGCCGCCGTGATCCGCGAGGACGAGGTGCCGTACGTCGACGCCGACCTCGCCGCCCGGTGGGGCGCCCAGCCGCTGACCGCCTGCGGGGTCCTCGCCGGCTTCCAGCTGGTCCGCGCCACCGACGTCGTCCTCGACCCGGACGAGCTCGAACCCCGCGACGGCGACTACGCCGAGCCCGACGACGTGGGCCTCCTCGACGCCGTCGACGTGTGGTGCGAGGACGTCCTGGACCAGCTCCCCGACACCCCGCTGCCGCCCGTCGCCACCGAGATCGTCGCCGTCCGCGACCTCGACCTCGTCGACGACGACTGCTGGCCGCAGGCCCTGGCCATGCTGGCCCAGCCGCCGCTGCGGGACGCCCTCACCCAGCCGGTGCGGATCCTGCTGCCCGACGGCACCACCCGGTCCGTGCGCCCGTACACCGCCTGGTGGCTGCGCGACCACCCCGTGCTCGACGGCCGCCGCCCCGCCGGGCTGCGCGCGGCGGGCACCGACCCGCTGCTCGCCGGCCTGTACACCTCGGCGGACGCCACCGGCTTCCAGGACGAGCAGGTCCTGCGGGCCCTCGGCGTCCGCACCTCCGTGGCCGCGCTCCTCGACGAGCCCGGCGGCGCCGCGGAGCTGCTGGGCCGGCTCGCCGACCCCGAGCGGCCGGTCACCGACCGGCAGCTGCACGCCCTGTACGGGGCCCTGGCCTACCTGGACCCCGAGCAGGTCACGCTCCCGGACGAGCTGCGCGCCGTAGCGGACGGGGAGCTCGTCGTCGTCGACGCCCCCGACGCGGTGATCGCCGACGCCCCGGACCTGCTGCCGCTGACGGCCGGCCTGCCGCTGCTGCCGGTGGCCCCGGCCCGCGCGGCCGACCTGGCCGACCTGCTGCAGGTACGCCGGCTGTCGGAAACGGTCCCGGCGGAGGTCACCACGCCGGGCGAGGAGCACGAGGTCCCGGAGGCCGTACGGATCCTGCTGGGCCCGGCGACCCCGCACACGTACCTGGAGCACGAGGAGCTGGTGGCGGGCGGCGTCGAGCTCGACTGGCGGCTCACCCGGGACGGGGTGCTGCACGCCTCCACCCTGGAGGGCGTGGCGGCGGGCCTGGCCTGGTCGGCGGGCCAGTGGCCGCGCCGCTTCGAGGTCGCGGCCCTCCTGGAGGACCCCTCCCGCACGGCGGAACTCGCACGGGACCGCTGGTTCGACTGAGCGGGCCCGGCTCTCAGGGGCGCGGGGAACTGCGCGACCGGCCCCCACCGGCCCGCGGTTTCGTGCCGCGGCCGGCCGGACCCCGGTCCGGCCCCGGCCAGGGCCCGGTCACGCCGGGAAGCGGCGGTCCACCCAGCGGAAGGTGACTTCGATCAGGGCGGCCGCCGCCACGGCGATGCCGACCGCCGCCCACGGCATCTGCGCGCCCACCAGCTTCAGCTGGAAGAAGTCCTGCAGCCAGGGGACGACCAGGACCAGCAGGAAGGCCCCGCCCATCGTCGCGACCAGGGCGAGCCGCCACCACGTGTACGGGCGGGCGATGATCGCCAGGACCCACATGGAGGTCAGGAACAGCGTCAGCGTCGCCGCGCTCGTCTCGGCGTTCAGGGCGTCCGCGCCCGTGTAGTGGTGGCGGGCGACCAGGTACGTGGCGAAGGTGGCGACCGCCGCGACCACCCCGCCCGGGATCGCGTACCGCATCACGCGGCGCACGAAGTGCGGCCTGGCCCGCTCCTTGTTCGGGGCGAGGGCCAGGAAGAACGCCGGGACGCCGATGGTGAGCGTCGACAGCAGCGTCAGGTGCCGCGGCAGGAACGGGTACTCCACCTGCCAGCAGACCACCAGGATCGCCAGCAGCACCGAGTACACGGTCTTGGTCAGGAAGAGGGTGGCGACGCGCGTGATGTTGCCGATGACGCGGCGGCCCTCGGCGACCACCGACGGCAGGGTGGCGAAGCTGTTGTCGAGCAGGACGATCTGGGCGACGGCCCGGGTGGCCTCGGAGCCCGAGCCCATGGCGACGCCGATGTCGGCGTCCTTCAGGGCGAGCACGTCGTTGACGCCGTCCCCGGTCATGGCGACCGTGTGGCCGCGGGACTGCAGCGCGCCGACCATGTCCCGCTTCTGCTGCGGGGTGACCCGCCCGAAGACCGTGCTCCGGACGAGTTCCTCGGCCATCCCGTCCTGCTCGGCGGGCAGCCGGCGCGCGTCGACGGTCTCCTCCGCGCCGGGCAGGCCCAGCTTGCCGGCGACCGCGCCGACCGACACCGCGTTGTCGCCGGAGATCACCTTCGCGCGGACGTTCTGCTCCTCGAAGTAGCGCAGGGTGTCCGCGGCGTCGGCGCGCAGCCGCTGCTCCAGGACGACCAGCGCGGTCGGCCGGGCGCCGGCGGCGACGGCGTCGTCGTCGAGCTCGCGGGCGGCGCGGGCGAGCAGCAGGACGCGCAGGCCCTGCTCGTTCAGCTCGTTGATCTCGTCGAGGGCCGGGTCGCCGGTCGGCAGGAGCACGTCGGGGGCGCCGAGCAGCCAGGTGGAGCTCTCCCCGTCGCCCTCGCTGAAGCTGGCCCCGCTGTACTTGCGGGCGGAGGAGAACGGCAGCGACTCGGTGCAGCGCCAGTCCGCGCTGTCCGGGTAGGCGTCGATGATCGCCTGGAGGCTGGCGTTGGGGCGCGGGTCGGACTCGCCGAGCGCGCCGAGGACCTGCCGGACGTACGGGGGCTCCGCGCCGCCGAGCGGGCGCAGCTCGGTGACGTCCATGCCGCCCTCGGTGAGAGTGCCGGTCTTGTCGAGGCAGACGACGTCGACGCGGGCGAGGCCCTCGATGGCGGGCAGCTCCTGCACGAGGCACTGCTGGCGGCCGAGCCGGATCACGCCGATCGCGAAGGCCACGGAGGTCAGCAGGACGAGGCCCTCGGGGATCATCGGGACGATGCCGCCGACGGTCCGGGCGATGGAGTCCTTGAGGTTGTTGTCCTTGACGACCAGCTGGCTGACGATGAGGCCGATGGAGGTCGGGATCATCATCCAGGTGACGTACTTGAGGATGGTGGAGATGCCGGAGCGCAGCTCCGAGTGGACCAGCGTGAAGCGGGTGGCCTCCTCGGCGAGCTGTGCGGCGTAGGCCTCGCGGCCGACCTTGGTGGCGGTGAAGGCGCCGCCGCCGGCGACGACGAAGGACCCGGACATCACCGGGTCGCCGGGCTTCTTGAGGACCGGGTCGGCCTCGCCGGTCAGCAGGGACTCGTCGATCTCCAGGCCGTCGGCCTCGCCGACGACCCCGTCGACGACGACCTTGTCGCCCGGACCGAGCTCGATGACGTCGTCCAGGACGATCTCGGAGGTGGAGACCTCGGCGGTGCGTCCGTCGCGGCGGACGCTGGGTCTGGCCTCGCCGATGACGGCGAGGCTGTCGAGGGTCTTCTTGGCGCGGAGCTCCTGGATGATGCCGATGCCGGTGTTCGCAAGGATCACGTAGCCGAAGAGGCTGTCCTGGAGCGGTGCGACGATCAGCATGACGACCCACAGGACGCCGATGATCGCGTTGAAGCGGGTGAAGACGTTCGCGCGGACGATGTCGGCGGTGGAGCGGGACGAGCGGACGGGGACGTCGTTGACGGCTCCGCGCGCGACGCGCTCGGCCACCTCGGCGGTGGTCAGCCCGCCGGGCCTGAACGGGGGTGCGGGCGGATGGCCGGCCGGGGGTCCGGGGGCCTGTCCGGCGCCCGGCTCGGGACCGTTCGAATCGATCTTCGCCCGCTGCGTCATGTTTTCGACGGTAAAGGCGGAATCTGCCATTCACCCGCCGAGAAGGGGGAAGATCCGACTTCGGGATGAGGGAAATCGTCCTCTGGTCGACATGCCTATCCGGCGTGCGGCACGCCCTATCCGGCGTGCGGGGTGCCCTATCCGGCGTGCGGTGCGGCCTCGGCCTGCCCGGCCGCCTCGGCGGCGTGGCGCTTGAGTGCGGCGTCGCGGCCGCGGACGTACCAGATGCCGATCAGGCCGAGGCCGCCGCCGGCGGCGCAGCACCAGACCCACCACAGCAGGTCCCGGTCGGCGAACCACCCGTAGAAGGGGAGCTGGACGAGGAACAGGGCGAACCACACGATCGTGCCACCGGTGATGGTCGCGACGACCGGGCCCTCCAAGGGCTCGGGAGCCTCGTGTTGCGCAGTCCATTTCGCCATGCCCACAAGTCTAGGCGGCGGAATTCAAGGTCTACGCGCGGAGATGGACGGGCTTTCGTTCATGTGTTCATACTGAAACGGTTCTGGGCCAGACCCATTTTGATCGTTCGATCATACGAACCGCACTCCCACATCCCAATGCTCCCGCTTCCGAGGACCGCATGAGCACGTCGGCCCCCGCCCCGGCCACCACGCCGGCCGCGCAGCCCCCGGCCCCCGGCCCCCAGTCGGGCCTGGACCGCTTCTTCAAGATCACCGAGCGCGGCTCGACCGTCGCCCGCGAGGTCCGCGGCGGTTTCGCCACGTTCTTCGCGATGGCCTACATCATCGTGCTGAACCCGATCATCCTGGGCAGCGCGAAGGACATGTACGGCCACCAGCTCGACGGCGGCCAGCTGGTGACCGCCACCGTCCTGACGGCCGCCTTCACCACCCTCCTCATGGGTGTCATCGGCAACGTCCCGATCGCCCTGGCGGCCGGCCTCGGCGTCAACACCGTCGTCGCCCTCCAGCTGGCCCCGCGCATGAGCTGGCCCGACGCCATGGGCATGGTGGTCCTGGCCGGCTTCGTCGTGATGCTGCTGGTCGCGACCGGCCTGCGCGAGCGGGTCATGAACGCCGTCCCGCTCGGCCTGCGCAAGGGCATCGCGATCGGCATCGGCCTGTTCATCATGCTGATCGGCCTGGTCGACTCGGGCTTCGTCACCCGCATCCCGGACGCCGCACACACCACCGTGCCGCTCCAGCTCGGCACCGGCGGCCAGCTGCACGGCTGGCCCGTGCTGGTCTTCGCCGTCGGCGTGCTGCTGACCCTCGCCCTGCTGATCCGCAAGGTGCCCGGCGCGATCCTGATCTCCATCGTGGCCATGACCGTGGTCGCCGCCGTCGTCCAGGCCGTGCTGAAGCTGCCCGCCGCCGGCTGGGGCCTGACCGTCCCGGAGTGGCCCGGCAACCCGGTGGCCGCTCCCGACTTCGGGCTCGTCGGCCAGGTCAGCCTGTTCGGCGGCTTCGGCAAGGTCGGCCTGCTGACCGGCTGCCTGTTCGTCTTCACCGTGCTGCTGTCCTGCTTCTTCGACGCGATGGGCACGATCCTCGGCGTCGGCGACGAGGCCAAGCTGATCGAGAAGGACGGCACCTTCCCCGGCATCAACAAGGTCCTGCTCGTGGACGGCCTGGCCGTCGCCTCCGGCGGCGCGACCTCCTCCTCCGCCACCACCTGCTTCGTGGAGTCCACGGCCGGCGTCGGCGAGGGCGCCCGCACGGGCCTGGCCAACGTGGTCACGGGCGGCCTCTTCGCCGTGGCCCTGTTCCTCACCCCGCTCGCCACGATGGTCCCGTCCCAGGCGGCCACCCCCGCCCTGGTGGCGGTCGGCTTCCTGATCCTCGCGGGCTCGGTGAAGGACATCGACTGGAGCGACTTCACCATCGCCGTCCCGGCCTTCCTGGCCATGGTGATGATGCCGTTCACCTACTCGATCACCAACGGCATCGGCATCGGCTTCATCGCCTTCAGCGCGCTGCGGCTGGCGACCGGCCGGGGCCGGGAGGTCCCCGCGGCCATGTACGCGGTCTCGGCGGTGTTCCTCTTCTACTACGCGATGCCCGCCCTGGGCCTCATGTGACCCCGTAAAACTTCTCCGTCTCGTCGACGGCCGCCTTGAAGCGCTCGTCGAAGTCACTGCGAATGAGCGTCCGGACGACATAGTCCTGGACGCTCATTCCGCGTTTGGCGGCGTGGATACGGAGGCGGTCGAGCAGCTCCCCGTCTATGCGCATGCTGAGCACCTGTGTCCCCATGCGGACAGAGTCCTGGCACAGGGCGTGGCCGCGTGTCGCTTTTCCCGGCTTCCTCACCCGTACGAGTGATGGTCGGGTGACGCGTACGAGTGTCGGGAGACGCGTGCGTGACGCCGGCGCGACGCGAGCACGATGCGGGCGCAATGCGGGCGTGACAGGGACACGACGCGGCCGCGACGGGGCCCGACGATAAACCGTTGTTACTTAGCCAGAGTAATGAGTTATTCTAAAGACATGCTTGACCTCACCCATGGCGACGATGCCGCCGCCGTGAACGACCTGCGCTCCGCCGTCATGCGGCTGGGCCGACGCCTGAAGCACCAGCGCGTCGACGAATCGCTGAGCCCGACCGAGATGTCGGTCCTCGGCACCCTCGCCCGGTGCGGCCGGGCCACCCCGGGCGAACTCGCCCGCCGTGAGCACGTCCAGCCGCCGTCCATGACGCGCATCGTCGCGTTGCTGGAGGCAAAGGGACTGGTCAAGCTGGAACCGCACCCCGACGACCGCCGCCAGAAGGTGGTCAGCCAGACGGAAGAAGCCGAGGCGATGCTCGAAGAGAGCCGCCGCAAGCGCAACGCCTTCCTGGCCGGGCTCGCGGCCGGGCTCACCGAGGACGAATGGGCCAAGCTGCGCGCAGCCGCGCCCGTCCTCGAAAAGCTCGCCCACCTATAGGAACCACGCCAGGAGGCGAACGCCCTTGAGTACGGGAAACGGAGCATCCTCCGCACCCGGCCATACACCCACCCCTACCACGCGCACCGCGAGCACCACGCGCACTGCGGGCACCGCTCGCACCGCTCGCGCCGCGGGCCGGGCCCCGAGAACCTCACGGAACTCGATGTTCGGCTCGCTGAAGATCCGGAACTACCGGCTCTTCGCCACGGGACAGGCCGTCTCGAACACCGGCACCTGGATGCAGCGCATCGCCCAGGACTGGCTGGTCCTGTCCCTCACCGGCTCGGCCTCCGCCGTCGGCATCACCATCGCGCTGCAGTTCCTGCCGATGCTGGTCCTCGGCCTCTACGGAGGCGTCCTCGCCGACCGGCTGCCGAAGCGGCCGCTGCTGATCGCCACCCAGAGCCTGATGGGCCTGACCGGCGTCGCACTGGCCGCGCTCACCCTCGCCGGACACGTCCAGGTCTGGCACGTGTACGTGGCCGCGCTCCTGCTCGGCCTCATCACGGTCGTCGACAACCCCGCCCGGCAGACCTTCGTCTCCGAGATGGTCGGCCCCGCACAGCTCGCCAACGCCGTCAGCCTGAACTCCGCCAACTTCCAGTCCGCGCGGCTGGTCGGCCCGGCCCTCGCCGGTGTGCTGATCACCGCCGTCGGCTCCGGCTGGGCGTTCCTGCTGAACGGGCTGTCCTTCGCCGCCCCCGTCGCCGGCCTGCTGCTCATGCGGACCGCCGAACTGCACCCGGTCCGGCCGCAGCCGCGCGCCAAGGGCCAGCTGCGGGAGGGCCTGCGCTACGTCGCCGGACGCCCCGAGCTGGTCTGGCCGATCGTGCTCGTCGGGTTCATCGGGACCTTCGGCTTCAACTTCCCGATCTGGCTGTCGGCCTTCGTCGGCGACGTCTTCCACGGGGGCGCGGGCACGTACGGGTTCCTCAACACCCTGCTCGCGGCCGGCTCCCTGGCCGGAGCCCTGCTCGCGGCGCGGCGCGGGGCCTCGCGGCTGCGGCTGCTGGTCGCGGCGGCGGTCCTGTTCTCCGTCCTGGAGGTCGTGGCCGCGTTCACGCCCGGCTTCTGGCTGTTCGCCGCGCTGCTCGTGCCGATCGGGATGTTCGGGCTGACGGTCAACGTCACCTCCAACGCGAGCGTCCAGACCGCCACCGACCCCGAGATGCGGGGCCGGGTGATGGCCCTGTACATGATGGTGTTCACCGGCGGCACCCCGATCGGCGCACCGCTGGTCGGCTGGGTCACCGACACGTACGGACCGCGGATCGGCATGGCCGCCGGCGGGGCCGTGTCGCTGGCCGCGGCAGCCGGTATCGCGGTGGTCCTGTCCCGGGTCGGCAACCTCCGGCTGAGCGTCAGCCGCCACGGAGTGACCTTCGTCCCGTCCCGGCCGGGCAGCCCCGCCCTGGTCAGGGCCGCCTAGCCACCACTCCGGCCTCGCGCAGTTCCCCGCGCCCCTGAGCGGGAGCCCCCGGCCCGGCAGCTCACAACAGAGCCGGGGCCTCCGCACCTCGGGCCGGCCAATGCCCCCAGTAGCGCGGGGAACTGCGCGACCAACCACAAGCGACCCGCACATGTCGCGCCGGGGAGACGGCCCCGCCAGGGGCGCGGGGAACTGCGCGAACAGCCACAGGCGACCCGCACCCGTCGCGCCGAGGGGGGCGGCCCCCTCCAGGGGCGCGGGGAACTGCGCGGGCGGGTGTCGGCGGGCGGCCCCGGGGCCGTCAGGAGGAAGGGCGGCGGCGGAGCAGACGCTTGGCCGCCAGGACCACGAGCGTGCCCAGCACCAGGACCGCCGCTCCCTTGGTGAAACCGCCGCCCCCCTCACCCGGCGGGGCAGCCACCGCACCCGCCGGAGGGCTCGGGGCCGCCGGCCCGGGGGACCCGGCCGGGCCCCCCGCCGCCGGCTTCACCGGCACCGCGACCACCCGGCTCCCCTCCCCCTCCGCCCCGAACAGCAGCGTCGACCCGTCCGGCGAGTACGTCACCGACTCCGCCTGGCCCTGCCAGGGCGCGTCCACCCGCTCGCCCTCGCCTTCCGGCCGCCCGTCCTTCCACGGGTACGTCCGCGCGAAGAAGTAGCCGCGCAGCGTGAGCCGGGTGCCGTCCGGCGAGAACGCCCCGTCCGTCACCCACGGCACGTCCGCCACCCGCCGGAACACGTTCGTCCCCGACGCGGTCAGCCGCTCCGGGCCCTCGTACAGCCCGCCCTTGTCCTCGCTCTTGCTCGCGATGTACACCCGGCCGGTCACCGGATGCACCATCAGCGCCTCCGCGTTGCGCGGCCCGTCGGCGTACTTCACCGTGAACTGCTCCGCCTCGACCGTGGCGTCGGCCAGCTGCTTCGGCTCCGGGAAGCGGTAGATCCACACGTGGTCCCAGGTGCCGTTGCGGTTGTCGCCGATGTCGGCGACGTACACCTTCCCGTCGGGCCCCACCGAGACCGCCTCGACGTCGCGCGGTTTGCCGGTGCCGGTCAGCGTCAAGCGCGCCACGGTCTTCCCGGTCGCGGAGTCCACCGCGTACACGTACGGGCCGTCGTCGCTGTCGTTGTGCGTCCAGTACACGCCGGGATGGCTCCGGCTCGCCGCCAGCCCGCTCGACTCCTTGATCCGCGGATCGGTGAGGGTGAACCCGGTCGGCGCGGGCGCGGGCGCCGGCGCGGGGGTGGGCGCGGCAGCCGCGCCGGACGGCAGCAGCGCGATGAGAACGGCGGCAGCAGCGGCAGCAGCGGGAGTGAATGACGACGGCAACGACAGGCGCATGCACCCAGCCTGCCAAAGGGGCCCGCGTGTCCGGCGTCACAGGGGCGTCCGGCGTGTGATCCGCGATGATGACCGGATGCGTTTCATGTTCGTCGGCGACTCCATGACCATCGGACGCGCCGGCGACTACACCTGGCGCTACCGGATGTGGCAGCACCTCAACGCCACCCTCGGCGGCCCGTACCGGATCGTCGGCCCGCGCTGCGAGCTGTACGACACCCACACGGACACGCCGACCAGCCACGCGTACGCCGACCCCGGCTTCCCCGAACGCGCCCGCCGCCACCTCGCCGGCTGGGGCGAGGGCTGGCAGCACATGGCGCCCGTCATCGGCCCCGCCGTCGCCGCCGACCGGGCCGACGTCCTGCTCGTCTCCCTCGGCCTCATCGACCTCGGCTTCTACACCGGCGCCGAGGAAACCGCCGCCAACATGCGGCGTTTCGTCGCCGGGGCGCGCGCCGCCCGCCCCGGCATACGGATGGTCCTGCTGCCGGTGATACCGAACAGCCGGGCCGAGGAGGACGAGTTCTTCGCCGCCGAGGTCGCCCGGTTCAACGAGCTCCTCGCCAAGGCCGTCGCCGACCTGTCCACCGACGCCTCGCCGATCCTGCTCGGAGCGCGCCCGGACGCGTACGACATCCACCGCGACACCTACGACGGCACCCACCCCAACGCCTCCGGCGAGCACCGCCTGGCCGGGGAGTTCGCGGCCGTCCTGCACCAGGCCTGGGGCATCGGCGGCCCCTACCGCCCCGCGGGCCCGGCTTAACGGCCCGCCCGCAGCACGCCCTTCGCCTGTGTGACGTGACGCGAGGGCCGCCGCCCCCACGGGAACGGGAAGGGGCGACGGCCGATGCACCGCCGGATCACCAGGCGAAGGCCTCCGGGGACGGCCCCGGTCCGGGGAAGACCTCGTCCAGCCCGGCCAGCACCTCCTCGCTCAGCTCCAGCTCCAGCGCGCGCAGCGCGCTCTCCAGCTGCCCGGCCGTGCGCGGGCCGACGATCGGGCCGGTGACGCCGGGCCGGGTCAGCAGCCAGGCCAGGGCGGTCTCGCCGGGCTCCAGGCCGTGCTTGTCGAGGAGGTCCTCGTACGCCTGCACCTGGGCCCGTACGGAGCTGTTGGCCAGCGCGTCCGCCGAGCGGCCCTCGGCGCGCCGGCCGCCCTCGACCTCCTTCTTGATGACGCCGCCGAGCAGGCCTCCGTGGAGCGGGGACCAGGGGATGACCCCGAGGCCGTACTCCCGGGCCGCCGGGATGACCTCCATCTCGGCGCGCCGCTCGGCGAGGTTGTACAGGCACTGCTCGCTGACCAGGCCGACCATGCCGCGGCGGGCGGCCGTCTCGTTGGCCTGGGCGATCTTGTAGCCGGGGAAGTTGGACGAGCCCGCGTAGAGGATCTTGCCCTGCTGGATCAGCACGTCGACGGCCTGCCAGATCTCCTCGAAGGGGGTCCGGCGGTCGATGTGGTGGAACTGGTAGAGGTCGATGTAGTCGGTCTGGAGCCGCTTGAGGCTGGCCTCGACGGCGCGTCGGATGTTCAGCGCCGACAGCCGGTCCTCGTTGGGCCAGGTGTCGCCCTCACGGGACATGGAAGCGTAGACCTTGGTGGCGAGGACCGTCTTCTCGCGCCGGCCGCCGCCCTGGGCGAACCAGGTACCGATGATCTCCTCGGTACGGCCCTTGTTCGCACCCCAGCCATACACGTTGGCCGTGTCCACGAAGTTCAGACCTGCGTCGAGCGCGGCATCCAGGATGGCGTGACTGGTCGGTTCGTCTGTCTGCGGACCGAAGTTCATCGTGCCGAGGACGAGTCGGCTGACCTTGAGTCCGGTGCGTCCGAGCTGCGTGTACTTCATGGGGCACAAGCCAACTGCTTCGAGCCCACTCCAGGCAAGAGCCGCCCCCGAAGCCACCCGTTCACACGACAGCGCGCACCGTCGCGCCCGTGCCGCTCGGAGGCGCTGCCGGGGCCGCCGGCTACTGACCGACGGCGGCCGCCACGGCCACGACGACGAACATCAGCACGAGCACACCGGCCATCACACGGTTACGGGTCTTGGGATCCACCCGTCGAGCGTAACGCGACCGCCGCCGCTCCCCGCACGGAGGGGGCGGCAGCGGGCGGCGGGGTCAGTCGGCGGGAGCCCCGCCCAGGGGCCAGGCCCCGACGACCTCGTAGCGGGGACGCTCCCCCGGCACCCCGCCCACCGGCAGGTTGCTGCGGACCAGGCTGAGCTCCGTGACCTGCCAGGGCGTGCCCTCGAAGCCGGCGAGGGCGTCCAGATACGGGCGCATCGGGGTGGTGCCGTAGCCGCGGGCCAGCGTGAGGTGGGCGGTGTACCGGCGGTGCTCCTCCATCGGCACGCCCGCCCGGCGGGCCGCCGCATCGGCCCGCTCGGCCAGCAGCCGCATCGTGTCGATCCCGCCGGCGGCGCCGGTCCACAGGGTGCGGTTGCCGAAATGGCCGACGCCGTGGAGGCGGAGCGGGAACGCGTCCGTGCGGTGCGCGGCGCGGGCCAGGCGGGCGTGGAGGTCCGGGAGGAGCTCGTCGCGGACCTCGCCCATGAAAGCGAGGGTGAAGTGCCAGGCCGGCTCCGCGGTCCAGCGGAGGCGGCGGTCGCGGAGGGGGTCCACGGCCCGGCGGAGTTCTTCCAGGACGGTGGGGGGTGGGATGACGGCGGCGAAGAGCCTCATGTCTTGAGCGTAGACACACCCCCACCGCCCCGGCACACCCCCGCGCCGGGGGTCCCGCCGGCCCGGCCCACCCCGGGCCCGCCCGCGGCCCCGTTGGCCCCGCCCCGGCCCGTTGGCCCCGCCCCGGCCCGTTGGCCCCGCCCCGGCCCGTTGGCCCCGCCCCGGCCCGGGCCGGTCCCGCTCTGCCCGCGGACCGCCGCTGGTCGGCTGCGGGCCGCGGCGGAGCAGTGGTGGGCGGCTGCCCCGGGGTCAGGCGTCGGCGATGGGGACGGAGGTCGGCGGGGTCGGGTCCGCCGGCGGGGGCGGGGTCATCGTGGTCAGGAGCTGGCGGGCCAGGCCGAGCCCGGCGCCGCCCATGGTCAGGGCCTTCGTGAACATCTCCGACATGCCCTCGGCCCCGTTCAGCAGGACCATGTGGTCCACCTTCTCGAACGCTCCGGCGCCCGCCTGCACGATCGCCGGCCAGTTCTCGGCGAGCTGCTGGGCGACGACGGCCTCCTGGTTCTCCGCCAGCGCGGCGGCCCGCGCCTTGATCCCCTCGGCCTCGGCGAGGCCTTTCGCCCGGGCGGACGCCGCCTCCGCGAGGCCTTTCGCCTCCGTCGCGGCGGCTTCCGCCTCACCCGTGACCCGGGTCGCCTTCGCCGCCGCCATGCCCCGCGCCTCGGTCGCGGCCGCGTCCGCCTTGGCCGCGGTCGTCACCCGTGTGGCCTCCGCGGCCGCCGCCAGTTCGGTTTCCCGCGCCTGCGCCTGGGCCGCGGAGATGCGGGCGTCGCGTTCCGCTTCGGCGCGGGTCCGCATCTCGTACGCCGCCGCGTCGGCCGGCTTGCGGACGTCGGCCTGGAGTTGCTGCTCGCGCCGGTACGCCTCCAGCTCTGCGACGCGTGTCTCCTGGACGACGACCTCCTGCCGGGCGGCTGCCTCCGACAGCGGGCCGGCCTGCCGGGCGGTGGCGGCGGCCTTGTCCCGTTCGGCCTGGTAGCCGGCCTGCAGGATCTCGCTGTCGCGGGTGGCCTCTGCCATCCGCGCGGAGGCGGTCTGTTCGGCTTCGGTCGCGAGCCGGTTCGCCTCGGCCTGGGCGATGCGCGCGTCCCGCTGTACGGCGGCGGCGTGCGGCATGGCCAGGTTCTTGATGTAGCCGGTCGGGTCCTCGATCTCGTGGATCTGCAGCGAGTCGACGATCAGGCCGAGTTTCTCCATCTCCGTTCCGCAGGCGGCCCGGGTCTGCCCGGTCAGTTTCTCCCGGTCGCGGATCATGTCCTCGACGGTCAACCCGCCGACGATGGCGCGCAGATGGCCGGCGAAGACGATGTGGACCCGCTCCGGCATGATCTTCTGCTGGTCCAGGAAGCGGCGTGCGGCGTTGGCGATGGACACCAGGTCGTCGCCGATCTTGAAGATCACCACGCCTTTCACCCGCAGTGGGATGCCCTGGTGGGTGACGCAGTCCACGGACAGCTGCGTCTCGTTCAGGTCGAGCGACAGTTTCCGCACCGCCTGGACGCCCGGAACGACCAGTGTTCCGCGCCCGGTGACGATCCGGAACCCCATGCCGTCGCCGAGGCCTTCGGTCTTGTGCGCCGAACCGGAGATGACCAGTGCCTCGTTGGGTTCGGCCACCCGCCACATGAGCTTGAACAGGCCGATCAGGGCAAGGACGGCAGCGAGGGCGATTCCTGCGATGACGCCGATGTGCATCGGCAACTCCCCCCTTGGCGCAGTGCCGTTCGGCACTGCCGAGGGTGCGAGTGTGCGCCCGCGCCGGCTCGGGGCAGAAGGGGTCTGCGCGGTGTTGTCGCCGTCTTGATACGGAGTCACACAGAGCCGCAAAGGGCGTTGCCCTGGTGCGCGCTCAATTTCCGTATGCCGCCATCACGTACACGGTGCGCGGCGGCTGGTACTCGACCACCGTGACCATCGTGCCGACCGGCAGCCGGCGCGTCCCGGGTGCCGGGTACGCGAGGAAGTGCTCGGCACCGCCCCGGATCCGCACGATGACCTCGCCCACGAGGCCGGGCCCGACCGTGCCGGTGACGCGGCCTTCGCGCCCGACCATGCCGCGTTCCTCGTCCCCCGCCATGTCCCCCACGATCACGTTCCCCACGATGCCCCCATGCGCCGAGGGTACGCCGTGGGGGCCGGTGCGCCAGAGGGGATGCCGTGGGCGCCCCGGGCGGGGCCGGGGGTTACGAGTGTCCGAGGTCCGCGGCGGGGAGGTCTGCCGGGGGCACCGAGCCGGTGTCGGGGGCGGGGCGCAGCGGGAACTCGTCCGCGGCCATGGAGTCGAGGACGGGCGGTGCGGGCCGCAGCGGCTTCGGCATGACCGCGGCCTCGGAGTGGCCGCCGCAGCCGTACGAGAGGGAGACCAGGTGGCCGTCGGCGGGGCCGAACTCGTTGGCGCAGATGCCGAAGGCCTGGCCGAGGGAGCCGCCGATCGCGACGAGGAAGCCGCAGGAGACGCAGGAGGCGGGCGCGGCCTGCGCCATCGGGGTCTTGGCGCCGTACCCCTCGTCCCAGCGGTCGGCGGCGGTGTGGAGGCCGTAGCGGGACAGGACGCGGGCGCGCCGCATGCCGAGTTCCTCGGCGACGGCGGTGATCGAGCCGCGGGCGGGGACGACGGTGCGGCGGTCGGTGACGTCGGCGTCCTCGGCCTCGACGAGCTCGGCCATCTCGTGGGAGACGGGGGAGTTCGGCGGCGGGGTGTCCTCGCCGGAGTAGCCGGGCTCCAGCCGCAGGTCGTCGGCGTCGGTGGGCAGCAGGTCGCCGGGGCCGAGGTCGCCGGGGCGCAGCCGCTCGCTCCACGGCACCCACTCGGGGGCGAGGAGGGCGTCGGTGCCGGGCAGGAGCACCGTTTCGTCGAGGGTGACGTTCTTCGCGCGGGAGGCGCGGGTGACGGTGACGGCCCACCGCCAGCCCCGGTAGCCGAGGTCGGTGCACTCGAAGAAGTGCGTGACGACGCGGTCACCCTCCGTGATCACGGCCACGTGCTCGCCCACGGCTCCGGGCGCGGCAAGCTCCTCGGCCGCCTCGCGGGCGAGGTCCACCGCCTCGGCGCACAGGCGGTCGGGGGTACGGCTTCGCGTCGTCGCAGCACTCACAGGTCTCGTTCTCTCCTACGCCGTCTCACGAGTGCGCCGTCCGTACTGTCGTCCACAACGACCCGTCGGTCCTGTCCGTACGTGGCGCGAGCGGAGCGGACCTGAGGGCCGCGTCGACGTCCGCGCCCGATCGGCCTCGGGCACACCCACCTGCAATCCATTCTGCGGGATCGCGAAGAGGCGCGCGGCCAAGAGCAACCGCCGGTGGCGCGCTACGCACGCTACCTCCTCCGACGCCCGTCGCCCACATGCAAGGTCCGATTCGCGGACAACCCTGCGCCGCGACCGTAACCGGAACGCGGTTCCGGGCTCCTGTCACGGCCGTCCCGGGAGCGTTCCGGAGCGCGCCGGGACGGGACCGGGGCAGGCGTGTGGGGCACTATGTCGAGTGTGGCACCCGCACGGTCGTCGCGTGACGGCTCGGGACCGGCCAGACGGGCCGGCCGGGCGGTCGGGCGTGCCCTGCACCTTCCCGTCACGGGTACGGCGCGCGGGATCCGGCGGGCGACGCACGCGCACGGGGCGGGCGAGTCGGGCCTCGGCAAGCTGATCGAGCTGCACGCCGTCAACGGCGCCGGCGATGTGATGATCACCGTGGCGCTGGCGTCCACCGTGTTCTTCTCGGTCCCCACGGACGAGGCACGCGGCAGGGTCGCCCTTTACCTGGCCATCACCATGGCCCCGTTCGCCGTGCTGGCGCCGGTGATCGGGCCGCTGCTGGACCGGCTGCCGCACGGACGGCGCGCCGCGATGGCCGCCGCGATGCTGGCGCGGGCGGTGCTCGCGCTGCTGATGTCGGGCGCGGTGGCCACGGGCGGCATCGAGCTGTATCCGGAGGCGCTGGGCGTGCTGGTGGCGTCCAAGGCGTACGGGGTGGTGCGCAGCGCGGTGGTGCCGCGGCTGCTGCCGCCGGCGTTCTCCCTGGTGAAGGCCAACTCGCGGGTCACGCTGGCGGGACTCCTCGCGACGGGTGCGGCGGCGCCGGTCGCGGCCGGGCTGAACACGGTCGGGCCGCAGTGGCCGCTGTACGGGGCCTGCGTGATCTTCCTCGGGGGTACGTTCGCGGCGTTCACCCTGCCGCACAAGGTGGACGAGGCCAAGGGCGAGCGGCGGGCCCGGCTGTCCACGCACGAGCCGCACTCGAAGCGGCCGGGGCTGCGCACGGTCAGCCGGTCCGTGCTGTGCGGCCTGCTGGCCAACGCGGCCATGCGCGGCCTGTCCGGGTTCCTGATCTTCTTCCTGGCGTTCCTGCTGCGGGAGCAGCCGCTCGCCGGGCAGAGCGCCGCCGTGTCGCTGGGCATCGTCGGCGTCTGCGCGGGCATCGGGAACGCAAGCGGAACGGCGGTGGGCGCGTGGTTGAAGGCGCGCGCCCCGGAGGGCATCATCGCGGCCGTGCTCTCGCTGACCCTCGTGGTCGCGATCCTCGCCGCGGTGTTCTTCAGCGGGCTGATGGTGGCGGTGCTGGGGACCGCGGCCGGGTTCTGCCAGGCGCTGGCGAAGCTGTCGCTGGACGCGATGATCCAGCGGGACGTGCCGGAGGCGGTGCGGACCTCGGCGTTCGCCCGGTCGGAGACGCTGCTGCAGATGGCATGGGTGCTGGGCGGCGCGATCGGCATCGTGCTGCCGCTGGACGGGGCGCTGGGGATGGCGGTGGCCGCCGCGATCGTCGCCGCGGGCACGACGATGGCCGTACGCGGCCTCCTGTCGGCCCCCCGCCACCACCACACGGGCACCCCCCGCCCCCGCGTGGCCTGACGGGGACCGGGCGGGCCACGACCGCGAGGCGGGGCGGGAGCCGGGCGGGTCGCACCCCGGAGGGCCGGGTGGGGGTCGGGCGGGTGGGTGCGGGGCGGCGCGCCGCAGGTCGGCGGGACCCCGTGCGGCGGGGGAGCCCATGGGCCCGATAGCCTTCGGCTCATGACCGCACCGCTTATCTCGGGTAAGGGCCGCCGCCGCGTCGCGGCCCTCGGAGCCGTGTCCGCCGGCCTCCTCGTCCTCTCCGCCTGCGACAAGCCGACGCCGCTGGCGACCGTGACGGTCGGCACCTCGTCGGTGTCCGCCGAAGCCGTCTGCCAGGACAGCGCGGAGCTGTCCATCGAAAAGGTCCAGGAGTGCCTGACCGAGGCGAAGGACGCCAAGACCATCGAGTACGGCCGCGGTGACACCCTGCGGCTGGGCGTCGAGCCCGAGGTCGTCGAGGACGGCAACCGCTGGCAGGCGGTCCTGGACGGCCAGCCGATCACCGAGCCGTCCGCCAACACCTACCGCAGCTTCCCCGGCGCCGACATCTTCGCCACCGGCGGCCAGGGCGAGGCCCCGTCCTCGAAGAAGCTGAACATCGTCCAGGTCAGCGCGGACGGCAAGCCGCTCGCCGTCTGGGCCTTCAACGTCAAGCTCAAGTAACCCCGCGCAGGCGACCGTGCGCGCGCTCATCGTGACCGCGGTGGCGGCGGAGGCCGACTCCGTCGCCACCGGACTCATACCCCACCCGGACCCCGCCACGCCGGAGCCGCGCGCGCTCCCGGGGGGCTACCTCCTCGCCCGCCGTGATCTGCCCGGCCTCGCCGCCGACGTGCTCGTCGCCGGTGTCGGCCCGGCCGCGGCCGCGGCCGCCACGGCCACCGCCCTCGCGCTGGCCGACTACACGCTCGTCGTCTCCGCCGGCATCGGCGGGGGCTTCCAGCCCGCCGCCCCGCCCGGCTCCCTCGTCATCGCCGACGCGATCGTCGCCGCCGACCTCGGGGCCGAGACCCCGGACGGCTTCCGGACCGTGCAGGAGCTCGGCTTCGGCCGTACCGCCCACCTGCCGCCGGCCGAGCTCGCCGCCCGCGCCGCCGAGGCCACCGGGGCGCTGCTCGCGCCCGTGCTGACCGTCTCCACCGTCACCGGCAGCGCCGCCCGCGCCGCCGAGCTCGCCGCCCGGCACCCGCAGGCCGGGGCCGAGGCCATGGAGGGCTTCGGGGTCGCCGAGGCCGCCGCCGCGCACGGGCTGCCCGTCCTGGAGATCCGCGCCGTGTCCAATGCCGTCGGGCCGCGGGACCGGGCCGCCTGGCGCATCGGGGACGCGCTGGCCGCCCTGACCGCGGGATTCCGCGCGCTGGGGCCCGTACTCGTCCACTGGGGAGAACGCCATGAGCACCAACCTGAGCAGCGACCCGAGCAGCGCGGCCGCGCATCCTGACGGGGAGCACCCGCTCACCATCGCCTACTCGCCCTGCCCGAACGACACCTTCGTCTTCGACGCGTGGGCGCACGGCCGAGTGCCCGGGGCCCCCGCCCTCGACGTCACCTTCGCCGACATCGACCTCACCAACGGCATGGCCGAGCGCGGCGAGCTGGACGTGCTGAAGGTGTCGTACGCGGTCCTGCCGTGGGTGCTGGAGGAGTACGCGCTGCTGCCCTGCGGCGGGGCGCTGGGGCGGGGCTGCGGGCCGCTGGTCCTCGCCCGGGAGCCGGGCCTGAACCTGGCGGGGCGGACGGTCGCGGTGCCCAGCGAGCGCTCCACCGCCTACCTGCTGTTCCGGCTGTGGGCCGCCGACGTGCTGCCGGACGGCGTCGGCAAGGTCGTCGTGCTGCCGTTCCACGAGATCATGCCGGCGGTGCGGGACGGCCGGGTGGACGCGGGGCTCGTCATCCACGAGGCGCGGTTCACCTACCGGGACTACGGGCTGCACCGCCTCGCCGACATGGGCGAGCACTGGGAGGACACCACCGGCCTGCCGATCCCGCTCGGCGCGATCATCGCCAGGCGGTCGCTGGGCGCCGGGACGCTGCGGGCGCTGGCCGAATCCGCCCGCACCTCGGTCCGGATGGCCTGGGACGACCCGGAGGCCTCCCGCCCGTACGTACGGGCGCACGCGCAGGAGCTGGACCCGGCCGTCGCCGACCAGCACATCGGGCTGTACGTGAACGAGTTCACCGCCGACCTCGGCGACGACGGCTACGCGGCGGTGCGCGGGCTGCTCACGCGGGCGGCCGCGGAGGGCCTGGTCCCGGCCATCGCACCGGACGCCCTGGCCTTCCCGTAGACCGGACGCGGGAACGACGGTGCCCCGCCACTCGGAAGACTCGGAAGAGCGGCGGGGCACGGTGACACGCTGCGGAACGTCAGACGTCGAGCTGGTCGGCAACCGCGCGCAGCAGGTTGGCGATCTTCGTGCCGTGGACCTTGTCGGGGTAGCGGCCGCGCTCCAGCATCGGGGTGATGTTCTCCAGCAGGGTCGTCAGGTCCTGCACGATCGAGGCCAGCTCGTCCGGCTTGCGCCGCTGCGCGGCAGCCACCGACGGCGCCGGGTCCAGCACCGTCACCGACAGGGCCTGGTCCCCCCGCTGGCCTGCGACGACGCCGAATTCGACGCGCTGGCCGGGCTTGAGTGCGTCGACCCCCGCCGGGAGTACCGACGAGTGGACGAAGACGTCGCCGCCGTCGTCTCGGGAGAGAAAGCCGAAGCCCTTCTCACTGTTGAACCACTTGACCTTGCCGGTGGGCACGTCTGTCCTCTGTCCTTGCTCGTCGGGTCCGGGCGGCCGCCGCAGCGGCTCCGGACAACAGCGCAGCGGGTCATGGGTGACCCGCCGGCTCCAGGCTAGTGGGCGGTGGGCAGGCGACAAGACGATCCCCGGTCCTTCGCCGGTTCTTCGCTGTCGGCTGCTCAGGCCAGGGAACTACCCTGGGCGGGTGACTGTTACTCCTCACACCGACGAACCGCGGGCCGGCGACGGCCTCGTGCGGGCCGGTGGCATCGTCTTCATCCTCGGCGCCGTCGCCACGCTGGCGACCATGGCCCCGCTGTTCCTCCACACCGAGCCGCTCCCGTCGTACGCGTGGGCCATGTGCATGCTGATGGGCGTCGGCTTCGCGATCTCCGCGGCCGGCGTGCTCCGCTCCGCGGCCGCCCAGCGCAGGGCAGCCCGCGCGACGACACCCCCGTCGGAGCGCTGAGCCCGGGTCAGCGCACCTGCGCGGGCACGGTGGTCCGCCCGCTCCGGACGTACTCCGCCAGCCAGTCCGGCAGGGCCGTGAGGTCCGGCAGCACCACGTCCGCGCCCGCCTCCCGCAGCTGCGGCTCCGGGCACGGACCGGTCGGCACCGCCACCGACAGCGCGCCCGCGGTCCGGGCGCCGCGTACGTCGCCCACGTGGTCCCCGACGTAGACCTGCGCCCCGTACGCGCGCAGCGCCTCCGCCTTGGCCTCGGCCCACAGCCAGCCGACGACCGCGTCCGCGCGGATGCCGAGGTGGTCGAGGTGGAGGCGGGCGTTCGGCTCGTGCTTGGCCGTCACGACGATCGCCCGGCCGCCGAGCGCCTGGACGGCCTCGATCGCCTCGCGGGCACCGGGCATCGCCGGCGTCGACTCGATGGCGTACGCGGGGTAGAGCGCCCGGTAGCGGTCGGCCATGGCCTCGATCTCCGACTCCGGGAACCAGTGGGCGAGCTCCTGGTCGAGCGGGGGCCCGAGCCGGGTGACCGCCTCGTCGGCGTCGATGAACGTCCCCGTCTCCGCCGACAGCGCCAGGTAGGCGGCCTTGATGCCGGGACGGGAGTCGATGAGCGTCATATCGAGATCGAACCCGACGGTCAGCGGCGCGGCGGAGCCCGGAGCGGGCGCGGAGGTCTCGAAGGTCATACCGTCCATTCTGCCGACCGCGCCCCCGCCGAACCTGAACCCCCCACGACCCCGCCCCGAACCCCGGCCGAACACCCGGCCCCGCCCGTGGGGCCGGATCCCCCCGCCCCGCACTCGGACTCCCCGCCGCTCCGGGGGCTCCGCCCCGCGCCTCGTGCCCGTCAGGCCGCCCCGGCGGGGTGGTCAGCGGCGGCGGGAGCGCCAGGCGAGGTAGGCGGCCGAGGCCAGGGCCGCGGCTCGGGCCAGCCAGGGCCACATGCCCTGGAAGACGCCGCCCAGCCCCGCGTCCGTCAGCGGCGCGCCCCAGCGCCCGTCCAGCCGGCCCCACAGCCAGACCACGGCCCCGGCGAACACCGCCCCCGGCACCCCGAAGACGACCGCCTTCCGCTCGGTCGGCCCCAGCACCCGGGACGCGTACGCCAGCACCCAGCCGCCGATCAGCAGCAGCCACGAGCCGGCCACGGCTCCGGCCACCAGGACGCCGGCGGCCAGGAGGAGGAACAGGTGCGGCCTCGCGCGGGGGGCCGCAGCCGCCGGAGCTTTCGCCGGGGCGTCGGCCGGGGCTTCCGCGTCGGGCCTCCGCGCGCGCCGGCGGTCCCGCAGGTAGCGGACGAGGGTCTGCTGCTTCGCGGCCGCCTCCGGTGTGTCCCCCGGGGCTTTCGGTGTCGCCGCGTCGTCGAGGTCCTCCGGGCGGGCGAGGAGTTCCGGGATCTCGATGCCGCCCGTGAAGCCCTCCACCTGCGGCCCGCCGCCCCGCATCCCGCCGCCCCGCATCCCTCCGCCGCCGTACGGGCTCGCAGGGATCCGCCACCAGTCGGGTTCGTCCGCGCCCGCCGCGCCCTTCGCGGGCCGGTGGCGGCGCGGGCCGCGCTGGGCCGGGACCGCCCCCGCCCCCGCCCCCGCCTGCGCCTGCGCCTGCGGCTGCGCGGTCTCCGCCGGGGGCGCGCCGGCGCCGTCCAGGACGTCCTCCGGGGTGCCGATCCGCTCCAGGATGCCGCGGACCGCGTCCGGCGTCTCCGGCTCGTACTTGGCGCGCCGCCGGTCGATCTCGTCCCGCAGCCCCGCCACCAGCCGCATCCGGTCACCGGACGGCATCTGCCGCTGCTGCGCCAGGTCGCCGACACGGCTCAGATATGCGTAGACGAGGTGGTCGCTCTCGATCCCCATGCCCGGCTCCTCCCGTACCGCCCCGTACCGCCCTCCCGAAAGGTAGCGCGTGCGGCCCGTGGAGCCGCCGAGGGCGCAGCGGATAACGTTGGCCGGATGGGGACCGGCCGACGACCAGGAGGCGACCGTGCCTGAGCCGAGCAGCGCCACAGCAAGCAGCAGCGCCCCGCGCTCCCTCGCCGAGGCGCTGCGCGCCCGGGACGACGCGGCGCTCGCCGCCCTGCTGCACGCCCGCCCGGATCTGCTGAGCCCCGTGCCGGGGGACGTGACGCAGCTGGCGACCCGGGCCGGGACACGGGCTTCGGTGGTCCGCGCCCTGGACCGGCTCGACCGGTTCGCGCTGCAGACCGCGGAGGCCCTCGCGGTGGCCCCCGACCCGTGCCCGTACGGGGTGCTGGAGTCCCTGCTGGCCGGCACCCCCGACCCGGGCGGCACCGGAGCCCCGACCGCCCCCGCGGACAACGGCACCCGCGCCGAGCTCCCCCGCGCCGTGACCGCCCTGCGCGACCAGGCCCTCGTATGGGGCGACGACGACCGGCTGCGCCTGGTCCGCACCGCCCGCGAGCTCCTGGCACCGGCGGCCGCGCGCCCCTCGCCGACCGGCCTGGGCCCGACCGTCGCCGAGGCCACGGCCGGGATGTCCCCGACCCGGATCCAGGAGATCGTCGCGGCGGCGGGGCTGCCCGCGACCCACGATCCGGTGTCGGCGGTGGCCGCGCTGACCGGCCTGTTCACCGATCCGGAGCGGATGGCGGCTCTGCTGGGGGCGGCTCCGCCGGAGGCCCGGCAGGTGCTGGACCGGCTGGTGTGGGGGCCGCCGTACGGGGAGGTCACCCCGGACCCGGCGCCGCCCGTGCGCTGGCTGCGGGACCGCGGCCTGCTGCTGCCGGCGTCGCCGCGGACGGTGGTGCTGCCGCGCGAGGTGGCCCTGTACCTGCGGGGCGGTCTGGCGCACCGCACCCCGGAGCCGCTCGCTCCGCCGGTGGCGGCACAGCGCGAGCACCGTCCACAGCTTGTGGACGCCAACGCGGCCGGCCAGGCCCTGGCGGCCCTCGCCACCGTCGAGGAGCTGGTGAAGTCCTGGGAGCACGTCGGCCCTGCGGTGCTGCGCGCGGGCGGACTGTCCGTACGCGACCTCAAGCGGACCGCGGCCGCCCTGGACACCGACGAGCCGACCGCCGCGTTCTGGGTCGAACTCGCCTACGCGGCCGGCCTGCTGGCCAGCGACGGCGAGGCCGACGAGCGGTACGCACCCACCCCCGCCTTCGACGACTGGCTCGAACTCCCGCCCGCCGAACGCTGGTCGGCCCTCGCCACCGCCTGGCTGCCGGCCACCCGCACCGCCGGCACGGTCGGCGAGCAGGACCCGAAGGGCCGCACCCTCGCCGTCCTCGGCCCGGGCCTCGACCGGTCCGGCGCGCCCGAGGTGCGCCGCCGGGTCCTGGAACTCCTCGCCGCGCTCCCCGAGGGCGGCGCCCCCGACCCGGAGGTCCTCCTCGACCGGCTCGCCTGGGAGCGGCCCGTCCGCGGCACCAGCGAACTGCGGGCCCGCCTGGCCCGGTTCACGCTCACCGAGGCCGAGGTGCTGGGCGTCACCGGCCGCGGCGCGCTCTCCGCGCCCGGCCGCGCCCTGCTCGAACACCGCGACCCGGCGCCGCCGCTGGCCCCGCTGCTGCCCGAACCCGTCGACCACGTGCTGCTGCAGGCCGACCTGACGGCGGTGGCGCCCGGGCCGCTGCGCCGGCCGCTCGGCGACGTGCTGGCGGTGCTGGCGGAGGTCGAGTCCAAGGGCGGGGCGACCGTCTACCGCTTCACGCCCGGCTCGGTCCGGCGGGCCCTGGACGCCGGGCGGACCGCGGCCGACCTGCACGCCTTCCTCGGCGAGCACAGCATCACCCCGGTCCCGCAGCCGCTGACGTACCTGATCGACGACGTGGCCCGGCGCCACGGCCACCTGCGGGTCGGCGCCGCGTCCTCGTACGTGCGCTGCGACGACGACGGCATGCTGAACGAGATCCTGGCCGACAAGCGGTCCGCCGGGCTGGGCCTGCGCCGCCTCGCCCCGACCGTGCTGGCCGCGCAGGCCGACCCGACCGCCCTGCTCGACGGGCTGCGGGCGATGGGCTACGCCCCGGCCGCCGAATCCCACACCGGCGACGTGCTCGTGGCCCGGGCCGACGCCCACCGCACCCCGGCGCGCGCGAGGCCCGTACCGGTGCCGGAGGGGCCGCCGGTACCGGACGAAACCCTGCTGGGGGCGGCCGTACGGGCGATCCGCGCGGGCGACCACGCGGCGACGGCGGTCCGCAAGGAGCCGGCGGGCGCGGCCGCGGGCGACTCCGGGGGCGGGTCCGCGGCGGCGCCCGCGCCGGGCGAACTCCCGCGCACCAGCGCCGCGGAGACCCTGGCCACGGTGCAGGCGGCCGCGCTGACGGGGTCGTCGGTGTGGATCGGCTACGTGAACGCGGAGGGGGCGGCGAGCCAGCGGGTCATCGCCCCGGTGCGGGTCGAGGGCGGCTTCGTCACCGGCTACGACCACACGGCCGACGAGGTGCGGACGTACGCCCTGCACCGGATCACCGGCGTCGCGGAGCTGGAGGAGGAGCACCTCTAGCGCCGTGGCACCGCGGGCCCGCGAAATCCGCTGGCCAACAGCGCTGCACCTCACAGAGGCTGACTCCATGTCCGACAGCACGCCCTCGCGGGCCCCGGAGGCGCACACGGCGCCCCACCGGCAGATCCGCGCCGCCCACACCGACACCACCATCACCGTCTACCAGGCGTACGCACCCCACCTCGGCCTCCCGGCAGCACGCGACGGCCGGTTCCCGCCCGCCTGGAAGCGGGAGCGCATGACCTGGATCAAGCCGTCGTTCCTGTGGATGATGTACCGCTGCGGCTGGGCCACGAAGACCGACCAGGAAACCGTCCTCGCCGTCGAGATCACCCGCGAGGGCTTCGACGAGGCCCTGCGCCGCGCCTGCCTGTCGCACTACGAACCGGGCACGCACGCCGACCGTGAGGGCTGGCAGCGGTCCCTGCGCGACTCCCCGGCCCGCGTCCAGTGGGACCCCGAGCGGGACCTGCACCTGAACCCGCTGCCGTACCGCTCGCTCCAGCTGGGCCTGTCCGGGCCGGCCTCGCGGGCGTACGCCGACGAGTGGACGGTCTCCATCCGCGATGTCACGCCGCTGGCGCGGGAGATCCACGCCCTGGTGCGGGCCGGCGACGAGGCCGCGGCGCGCGCCCTGCTGCCTGCGGAAACGCCGTATCCGGCGGGCTCGTTGGCGCACCTCGGGACGTAGTCGGGCGGCCGTCGGGCGGCCGCAGGGCCGGGCCGGAAGCGGAGCCTCTCATACCTGTTAGCGCAGGTCGGGAGGGAGGGGAATGGCTCCCGGGGTTCTGTGGCACAGCGGTGACACATGAGGGATGCATCGCCTGTACAGCTTGTGTGAAGATCGGTACTTCGCAGTAGCGGCCCGCACACGAGACCGCGCACCACCCGCACCACCTGCACCACCCGCACCGCCTCACCGGCCGGCCCGGCACTCTGCCGCGGCCGTTGCGCGCACTTCGCCGTCGCCTTCCCGCCGGCGCCCGTTCCGCACGGAGCGCCTGCCCGTTTGGTTCCTTGGGGGAAATCCGCACATGCCCGCTCGCACCGCCGCCCGCCGCCCCGTCCGCGCCGCTGCCGCCACCGCCGTGGTCGCCGCCGTCGCCGGCACCGCCCTCATGCCGCTGTCGGCGTACGCCGCCCCGGCCGAGGACGACGGCGTTCTGAAGATCACGATGAGTGCCCCGACGCCCAGCGGCCAGCTGAAGCCCGGCGGGACGCCGGGGACCTTCGAGCTGATGGTGAACAACCCTTCGGACAAGGTCCGCGCCTTCCACCCGTCAATCAGCGGCATTCCCAAGGGCCCGAGCCCGCTCCAGCAGAACGACGTGACCTTCCAGGTCGAGCCGGTCGGCGACACCCCGGCATCGGAGTCCTTCGCCGTCCAGCAGGGCAGCAGCTGGGAGCGCGTGTTCCGCCCGACGGGCAAGACCGGCGGCTTCGAGGTACCGGCGGGCGGTAAGCTGACCTGGAAGGTCACCGTCGGCCTCGGCGCGAGCTACCCGACCAACCTCGGCGACTTGGAACTGCTCGCGTCGTCGGCGCCCGCCTCCGAGCTGGCGAAGGACGGCAAGGCCTCCCTCACCTTCAAGAAGGACCCGGCCGTCAAGGTGGGCGAGTTCAAGACCTGGATCGCCAGCGTCGGCACCTGCGAGGGCAGCGCGGCGCCCGACTGCCGCGAGCTGAACGTGAAGTACGTCGCCACCGGCGAGGGCACGTTCAACACCGCGCTTGGCTCCCGGCTGGTGCTGGACTCCCCGGAGCTCGACTCGGCCGACCTCCAGGTGCGGGCTCAGGTCGACGGCAAGTGGCAGGACGCCAAGGCCGACTCCGGCAAGTTCACCCTGCCGGTCATCTCGAAGGAAAACTTCGGCGCGGCCTCCGGTGAGCGCTCCACCCGCATCCAGATCAAGCTCGGCCCGAAGTCGAAGCTGACGAAGACCACCGCGTTCACCGTGGCGACGGACGTCTTCCTCAACGAGGGCAACACCCACCCCTTCACCGGGATCCGGGGCGGGAAGATCGACCTCGCCCCGGCGCAGGGCACGTCGTCCCCGTCGCCGTCGCCGACCACGTCCGCCTCCCCGTCGCCGTCCGCCTCGGCTTCCGCTTCCGCGTCCGCCTCGCCGTCGGCCTCCGCGTCGACGACCGCGGCCGCCGGGGGCACCACCGGCACCACCACCACGGGCTCGGGCTCCCTCGCGAACACCGGCGCCAACTCCAACACCGGCCTGTACTCCGCCCTCGCCGCGGCCCTGGTCGCCACGGGCGGCGCCGCGGTCTGGCTCGGCGCCCGCCGCCGCAAGGCCGTCTCCCAGGCCTGATCCGCACCGCAACGACACCCCGAAGGGGCCCGGCACGCCACAGCGTGCCGGGCCCCTTCGGCCGTTGCATCCGTATCGCGTCGCCCGCCCGTGGTCAGCGGGCCGTGTACTCCACCCGCTCCGGCTCGAACGGCCAGACCTCCGCGAGCCAGCGGGACACCGCCTCGTACAGCGGCCCGTCCAGCGCCGCCCGGTCCGCCCGCACCCAGGAGCTGACGTGCACCGGCCGCGGGCTGCCGCCCTCCTTCGCCGGGTAGATGTACACGCAGCCGATCACGTCGTCCCCGTCCAGGACGCTGTACGTGAACCCGGTCCGGGCCGCGAAGTCCCGCGCGTGCCGGGCCAGGTCGCGCCGGTTGTCCTCGGCGGACATCCCCTCCGGCGGCGGCCACCCCCGCCCCTCGAACCCGGGCGTGGCCCGCACGTGCGCGATGCTGCCGCCCCAGGCGGCGAGGTCCCGCTCGTTGTGCTGCTCCCCGAGCGGCTCCAGCCGGAATCCCTCCCCGGCCAGCTCCAGGGGCACGTCGAAGTCATCGGGTACGAAAGCCCCTTGATCGTTCATGCCCCGACCCTAAACGGGCCGGGTACCGCGCCCCGCAGGGGCGCGGGGAACTGCGCGACCAGCCCCCACCGGCCCGCGGTTCCACGACCGAACTCGCCGCCACCGAATCCCCCGGGATTCCACGAGCGCCCGGCGGGGTGTCCCACGCCCCCGTCCGCCCGCGACACACCCAGGCCGCGCAGCGATACGGCAGACTGGAGGTTTGGCCGTCCGCGACCGGGCGGCCACCCGACGCCGGAAAGGGACGTCTGTGAACGGGCCTCTCATCGTCCAGAGCGACAAAACCCTCCTCCTTGAGGTCGACCACGAGCTCGCCGGGGCGGCGCGGCGCGCCATCGCGCCCTTCGCCGAGCTGGAGCGGGCGCCCGAGCACATCCACACCTACCGGATCACCCCGCTCGGCCTGTGGAACGCCCGGGCCGCGGGGCACGACGCCGAGCAGGTCGTCGACGCGCTCGTCGAGTACTCCCGCTACCCCGTCCCGCACGCCCTGCTCGTCGACGTCGCCGAGACCATGGCGCGCTACGGCCGCCTCACCCTCTCCAAGCACCCCGTGCACGGCCTGGTACTGACCAGCACCGACCGGCCGGTGCTGGAGGAGGTCCTGAAGTCCAAGCGGATCGCCCCGCTCGTCGGAGCCCGCATCGACGCCGACACCGTCGCCGTGCACCCCTCCGAGCGCGGCCAGATCAAGCAGACCCTCCTCAAGCTGGGCTGGCCCGCCGAGGACCTCGCCGGGTACGTCGACGGCGAGGCGCACCCCATCGAGCTGGAGGAGGACGGCTGGGCCCTGCGCCCCTACCAGCAGCAGGCCGTGGAGGGCTTCTGGCACGGCGGTTCGGGCGTGGTCGTGCTGCCCTGCGGCGCCGGCAAGACGCTCGTCGGCGCGGGAGCCATGGCCAAGGCCAAGGCGACCACGCTGATCCTGGTCACCAACACGGTCTCGGCCCGCCAGTGGAAGCACGAGCTGGTCCGCCGGACCTCGCTCACCGAGGACGAGATCGGCGAGTACTCCGGCACCCGCAAGGAGATCCGGCCCGTCACCATCGCCACCTACCAGGTCCTCACCACCAAGCGGAAGGGCGTCTACCCGCACCTGGAGCTCTTCGACTCCCGCGACTGGGGCCTGATCCTCTACGACGAGGTGCACCTGCTGCCGGCGCCGGTGTTCAAGTTCACCGCCGACCTGCAGGCCCGCCGCCGGCTCGGCCTGACCGCCACCCTGGTCCGCGAGGACGGCCGGGAGTCCGACGTGTTCTCGCTGATCGGGCCGAAGCGGTTCGACGCGCCGTGGAAGGAGATCGAGGCGCAGGGCTACATCGCCCCGGCGGACTGCGTCGAGGTCCGGGTGAACCTCACCGAGTCGGAGCGGCTCGCGTACGCGACCGCCGAGACGGAGGAGAAGTACCGCTTCTGCGCGACGACGGCGACCAAGCGGAAGGTGACCGAGGCCCTGGTGCGCAAGCACCTGGGCGAGCAGACCCTCGTCATCGGGCAGTACATCGACCAGCTCGACGAGCTCGGAGCGCACCTGGACGCGCCCGTCATCAAGGGCGAGACCTCCAACGCGCAGCGGGAGAAGCTCTTCGACGCCTTCCGCGAGGGCGAGATCAGCGTGCTGGTGGTGTCGAAGGTGGCGAACTTCTCCATCGACCTGCCCGAGGCGACCGTCGCCATCCAGGTGTCCGGCACCTTCGGCTCCCGCCAGGAGGAGGCCCAGCGCCTCGGCCGCGTGCTGCGCCCGAAGGCGGACGGCCACGAGGCCCGCTTCTACTCGGTCGTCGCACGCGACACCATCGACCAGGACTTCGCCGCGCACCGCCAGCGGTTCCTGGCCGAGCAGGGCTACGCCTACCGGATCATGGACGCCGACGAGCTCCTCGCCGCCGACTGAACCGGCTGCGGCTGCACCGGCTGCACCGGCACCGGCTGCACCGGCGGCGGGGCGGGCGGGCGGACGCCGCGGGGCGCGGTCCCGCCCGCCCGGCCGGACCCGCCCGCCTGTACGGGCCCGCCCGCCGGTACGCGTGCGGCCGCCGGTACGGGTACGAGCGCGCGGATCGCCCGGGTCAGGAAGGCGAGCAGGGGCACGGCCCAGACCCACAGGTGCGGCCAGTACAGCAGCAGGCCCGGGCCGGCCACGCCCAGCAGGTGATCCCAGAACTCGGCGGATTCCCGCGGCAGCACCAGCAGCCCCAGCAGCCCGGTCCCGGTGAACGCGGCCAGCGCCGTCAGCCCCGCCCGGACCCGCCCGGTCAGCAGCAGGTACGGGATGAACACCGCCGGGGTCAGGGTGATCCCGGCGGCCGTGCCCAGGGCGAACCCCTTGCCGAGGGCGGCCTCGCGGCGGCCCAGGTCCCACAGGACCAGGCAGGCGAGCGCCAGGCTGACCTGCCCCGGCAGCAGCCCCTGGAACAGCGGCTCGACCCACAGCCCGGCAATGGTGGCGGCCAGGACCGGGCCGGGCCGCGGCCGCAGGCCCGCGAGGCGGCAGGACAGCAGGATCAGCAGGGAGAGCAGGCCGGCGTTGCCGAGCACGAAGACGGCCTTGAGGACACCGGGCGGCAGCCACGCGGCCGGCGTGAACAGGATCCCGGCGAAGGGCGGGTAGGCGGCGGGCGGACGCCACTCGGTTCCCGAAACCCCGGTGACGGCCTCGACCAGCGCATCGGCAACCGGAATGCGCAGCACGATGCACAGCACGCCCAGGGCGAGCAGCGAGCCCGTGACCAGCACGCCGGCCAGGGGCGACGGCGAGGCCGGGTGATGGAGAGGGTGGAGGGGGTGGAGACGCCGGATCACGGGCGTGACCCTAATGGATCAACGTCGGGGCCCCACCGGTATCCGGCCAGCGGGCCGGCCCCGGCAGGCTGCCGGGCCGGAGGGCCGGGATGCGCCGAAGCGGAACCGGCTCGGACGGCGGATGCGGCGGACGGCGCTCCGGAGGCGGCGCCCGGGCCGGCCGCCGCCGTCCGGTCAGCGGCGTATGACGCCCGCGTCCTCGCCGTACTCGCCGAGGACGACGACGCTCACGGCCGCCGCGACGAAGACCTTCACGGCATGCAGGACGTTGCCGACGACGTGGTGGTGGCGGCGGTTGTCGGAAGTGGCAGTGGCGCCGCTCGGGCGGCCACCGTGGACCGGGATGAAGGTTGCGGTGCTCATGTCTCCATGGTGCGTTCACAACCCCGTCCCGCGCATCGCTCCCGGGGCGGAATCCCGAGGGCCCCCGCCTACGACTGACGTCCCATGCCGCCCCCCGCGGCCCACCCTGAGGTCTGACACCCCCGGGTACGACACCCGGACGGCGGACGGCCCACCCGGAACCTCCCGCCCGGAACCGCAGGCCAGGGAAAACCGTTCGCGCCGCCCGGGACCCCTGACTACAATCTCCGCTCTTGCCGCCTCCCGCCGCCGTATCGGGGAGAGCGCCCACCGGCCGGAACCGGCGGGCACGCGTGGCCCCGCCGGCCGCGCAACCGATCACGCCACCGACCCCGCAGACCAGCCGCTGGAGGCAGTCCCGTGCCCGCGCACGCCCCCGAGCCCGCCGCCCCCGCCGCCCCGGTACCGGCCCCCGCCCCGTCCCCCGCCACGGTGTCAACCCCCGCCCCGATGTCGGCCCCCGCCCCGGCCGCCGAGGCAAGCCACCCCCTCGCCCGCGAGCAGGCCCACCTCGCCTCCTCCCGCGCCGCCCTGCGCGCCATGCGCGCGGACGTCGAGGCCCTCGACATCCGCGACGTCACCGCGAACTGGGTCAACGCGATCGTCCTCCAGGCCCAGATCGACGACCGCATCAAGGCCCTCGCCGACCTCGCCCACACGCCCCTCTTCTTCGGCCGCCTCGACTACCTGCACGCCCCCGGCGCGGAGCTCGCCGAGGGCGCCGAGGGCGAGCAGTTCTACATCGGCCGCCGCCACGTCCACGACGCCGACGGCGACCCCATGGTCATCGACTGGCGCGCCCCCGTCTCCCAGCCCTTCTACCGCGCCTCCAAGAAGGACCCGCAGGACGTCGCCCTGCGCCGCCGCTTCGGCTACACCGGCGGCGAGCTCACCGCGTACGAGGACGAGCACCTCTCCGACCCCGCCGAGACCGCCGCCGTCAGCAAGCTGCTCCAGCAGGAGATCGAGCGGCCGCGCGTCGGCCCGATGCGCGACATCGTGGCCACGATCCAGCCCGAGCAGGACGAGATCGTCCGCTCCGGGCTGTCCGGTTCCGTCTGTGTCCAGGGCGGCCCCGGCACCGGGAAGACCGCCGTCGGCCTGCACCGCGTCGCCTACCTGCTGTACGCGCACCGCGAGCGGCTCGCCCGCACCGGCACCCTCGTCATCGGCCCGAACCGGTCCTTCCTCCAGTACATCGAGCAGGTCCTGCCCGCCCTGGGCGAGCTGGAGGTCAAGCAGGCCACCGTCGAGGACCTGGTCACCCGCGACGGCCTGGAGGTCCGCGGCGCCGACGACGCCGCCACCGCCGTCGTCAAGGGCGACGCCCGCATGGCCGAGGTGCTGCGCCGCGCGGTCCGCTCGCACGTCAGCGAGCCCGCCGAGCCCCTGATGGTGGTCCGCGGCTCGCGCCGCTGGCGGGTCCCGGCGTACGAGCTCCAGGAGATCGTGGCGGAGCTGCAGCAGCGGGACATGCGCTACGGGGCCGCCCGCGACGCGCTGCCACAGCGCGTCGCGCACGCCGTGCTCGTACGGATGGAACAGGCGGGCGAGGCGCCCGACGACCGGGTGCAGGACGCGGTCGCACGGAACACCGCCGTGAAGGCCCTGGTCAAGGCCGTGTGGCCGGCCGTGGACCCGGCGAAGCTGGTACTGCGGCTGCTGTCCGACGCGGAGTTCCTCGCCGCGCACGCGGACGGGATCCTCTCGGCGGAGGAGCAGGAGCTCCTGCTGTGGGCCAAGCCGGCGCGGAGCACGAAGTCGGCGAAGTGGTCGCCGGCCGACCTGGTCCTGATCGACGAGGCCGCGGACCTGGTGGAGCGCACGCCCTCGCTGGGCCATGTCGTCCTCGACGAGGCCCAGGACCTGTCCCCCATGCAGTACCGGGCCGTCGGCCGCCGCTGCACCACCGGCTCCGCGACCGTCCTGGGCGACCTCGCACAGGGCACCACGCCGTGGGCGACCCGCGACTGGGCCGAGGCCCTCGGGCACCTGGGCAAGCCGGAGGCGGCGCTGGAGGAGCTGACGGCGGGCTTCCGCGTGCCGCGCGAGGTGATCGCGTACGCCTCCCGGCTGCTGCCGGCCATCTCCCCCGGGCTGGCGGCGGTCTCCTCGGTCCGCGAGACCCCGGGGTCGCTGGCGGTGACGCCGGTGCCGGAGGCCGCGGAGCTGACCGGCGCGGTGGTGGCCGCCTGCCGGGACTCGCTGGAGCGGGAGGGATCGATCGGCCTGATCGCAGCCGACGCCCGGATCCCGGACCTCGCCTCGGCCCTGGAGGCGGCCGGGCTGGCCTGGCTGTCACCGGGCGAGGAGACCACCGCCCGGACCCGGCTGACGCTGGTTCCGGCGTCGCTCGCGAAGGGCCTGGAGTACGACTACGTCGTGCTGGACGAGCCCGCCGCGATCGTCGCGGGCGAACCGGACGAGCGGACCGGGCTGCGCCGCCTGTACGTGTGCCTCACCCGTGCCGTCTCCGGCCTGACCGCCCTCCACGCCGCCCCCCTCCCGCCGACCCTGACCACCTGACCCGGCCGCCGGGTCGGCTCCGCCTGCCCCAGCCGCCGGGACCGGGCCGGGCCGCCCCGGCCGCCCGGGCCTGCCCCACCCGGCCGCCCGGGTCTGCCCAACCGGGGCTCCGCACTTTCGAAGCCGGGGTCCGGCAAAATCCAGCCCCGCCGGCGTTTGAGGCGCGGGGTCTGGGGCGACGCCCCAGAAAACCCGGCTCCGCCTCCGCCTCCGCCTCCGGGCAGGTGTTCTCAGCCCCGCCGGCGTTTGAGGCGCAGGGTCTGGGGCGGCGCCCCAAGAAACCCGGCTCCGCCGGGCAGGGGGGGGGGGCCGGCGCCCCCGCCCCCCCCCCCCCCCCCCCGGGGGGCGGGCCCCCCCCCCCCGCCCCGGGGGGGGGGGGGGCGCGCGGGGGGGGGGGGGGGGGGGGGCCG
>NZ_JBIVXV010000018.1:41303-161817 GCF_044769385.1 Streptomyces sp. NPDC090445
GCCCCGCCCGGGGCGGTTGGGCCCCCCAGGGTCTGGGGCGGCGCCCCAAGAAACCCGGCTCCGCCGGGCACCGGGCTCTGCCCGGACCCGCGCCTCAACCGCCGGCGAGGCTGGAATTGCCGAACCCCGGCTTCGAAGGGGCGGGATGCGCCGCCTCGGCTTCGGAGGTGCGGCCGGCCGGTCAGGACAGGGCGGTGCGCCATTCTTCGACGGCGGCGGCCGAGACCGGGCGCTCCCACCCGCCGGGCCGGGCCGCACCGCCGATGTGGAAGCCGTCGATGCCGCCCTCGCGCAGCACCGGCAGGTGCTCCAGCGTCAGCCCGCCGCCGACCAGCAGCCGCGCCCCGTACCCCGGCTCGCCCCGCCGCGCCGCCTCGGCCAGCAGCACCGGCAGGCCCTCCTCGACGCCCGCCGCCGACCCGGCGGTCAGGTAGGTGTCCAGCCCGGGCAGGTCCGCGAGCGCCTTGCGCAGCTGGTCGCGGTCGGCGGCCCGGTCGATCGCCCGGTGGAAGGTCCACCGGCAGCCGGCCAGCTCCGCCGTGACCGCCTCGACGGCGGCCAGGTCCGGGCTGCCGTCCGGGGCCAGGAACCCGAGGACGAACTCCTCCGCGCCCTCGGCCCGCAGCGCCCGCGCCTGTGCGGCCAGCCGGTCCACGTCCTCCGCCGAGCCCGCCGAAAAGCCGTCCGCCGCCCGGAGCATCACGCGCAGGGGGATGCCGACCGCCGCTCTGATCGCCGCGAAGGTCTCGCGCGACGGGGTGAGCCCGTCGGCGGCCATGTCGCTGACCAGTTCCAGTCGGTCCGCCCCACCGGCCTGGGCCGCGACCGCGTCCTCCACGTCGAGGGCGATCACCTCCAGGACTGCACGGTTGCTCATCGGTCCCACTCCTCGGTTCGGGAAAGCTGCTGATCGGAAAAATAGGTCTAGTCCAATATCCAGGGTACGGGCCGTTCCCACCCTTCACCAGCACCTTCACGCCACCCCACAATGTCCGCATGGACATCGACACGGACATGGGCCCGGGCCCGGGCGCAGGCGGGGAAGCCGCCACCGCCCGGCTGCGCAGCCGCTGGCACGCGACCGCCGTCTCGGCCGGCGCCCCCGCCGACCGGGACCCCGCCCCCTACGCCGACCGCCTCCTCGCCGCCTGGGCGGAGCCGCAGCGCCGCTACCACACCACCGCGCACCTGGCCGACGTACTCGACCGGATCGACGTCCTCGCCCCGCACGCCGCCGACCCCGCCGCCGTCGAGCTCGCCGCCTGGTTCCACGACGCCGTCTACCGCCCCGACCGCTCCGAGAACGAGGAGCGCAGCGCCGCCCTCGCCGAACGCGCCCTGCGCGAACTCGGCCTGCCCGAGCACCGCACCGCCGAGGCGGCCCGCCTCGTCCGGCTCACCGTCACCCACGACCCCGCCCCCGGCGACACCAACGGCGAGGTGCTCTGCGACGCCGACCTGGCCGTCCTCGCCGGCGACCCCGACGCGTACGCCGCCTACGTCGCCGCCGTCCGCGAGGAGTACGGCTTCGTCCCCGAGGACGCCTTCCGCACCGGCCGGGCCGCCGTCCTGCGCCAGCTGCTGGACCTGCCCCGGCTCTTCCGCACCCCGCACGGCACCGCGCACTGGGAGGCCCGGGCCCGCCGCAACCTGGCCGCGGAACTCGCCGACCTGACGGACCCGGCGTCCACGGACTGAGCCCGCGCGGGGAATGAGATCCACTTCGGCCCGGTTCGAGAAGGACATGCCCGAAGCCCCCGCACCCGCCCCTGCCCGCCCCCACACCAGTACCAGCACCGGCACCCGGATGCCCGTCGCCGTGTACGTCCTCGGCCTGTCCGTCTTCGCCCTCGGCACCAGCGAGTTCATGCTCTCGGGCCTCCTGCCGCCCATCGCCGAGGACATGGGCGTGACCATCCCGCAGGCGGGCCTGCTCATCTCCGCGTTCGCGATCGGCATGGTCGTCGGCGCGCCGCTGCTGGCCGTGGCCACCCTGCGGCTCCCCCGCCGCACCACCCTGATCTCCCTCATCGGCCTCTTCGGGCTCGGGCAGGTCGCCGGCGCGCTCGCACCCACGTACGAGCTGCTCTTCGCCTCCCGCGTCGTCTCCGCCCTCGCCTGCGCCGGCTTCTGGGCGGTCGGCGCGGCCGTCGCCATCGCGATGGTCCGGCAGGACCAGCGGGCCCGCGCCATGGCCGTCATGATCGGCGGGCTGTCCATCGCCAACGTCCTCGGCGTCCCGCTGGGCGCCTTCCTCGGCGAGCACCTCGGCTGGCGCTCCGCGTTCTGGGCGGTCGGCGCCGCCTCCGCGGTCGCCCTGGCCGGCATCCTGGCCCTCGTCCCGCGGATCCCGCTGCCCGCCGGGCGGCCCAGCCTCCGGCGGGAGCTGCGCATCTACGGTGACCGGCAGGTGTGGCTGGCCATCGGCATCACCGCCCTCGCCGCCGGCGGTGTCTTCTGCACCTTCAGCTACCTGTCGCCGCTGCTCACCGACGTCGCCGGCCTGGATTCCGGCTGGGTGCCGTGGGTGCTCGTCCTGTTCGGGCTGGGCGCGCTGGCCGGGACCACGGCCGGCGGCCGGTACGCCGACGCGCGCCTCTTCGGGGTGATGCTGTGGGGCATCACCGCCTCGACCGCCTTCCTCCTCGCGCTGGCCCTGCTGGCCCCGGTGGCCGCGGCGGCCGTCGCCCTGTCCTTCCTGCTCGGGTTCTCGACGTTCTTCACCGCGCCCGCGCTCAACGCCCGCATGTTCAACGTCGCCGGCGCCGCACCGACCCTGGCCGGGGCGACGACCACGGCAGCGTTCAACCTCGGCAACACGGGCGGCCCGTGGCTCGGCGGCACCGTCATCGACGCCGGCCACGGCGTCGCCGCCACCGCCTGGGCGGGCGCCGCCATGACCGTCACCGCGATCGCCCTCGGCCTGATCGCCCTCCGCCTGGACCGCCGTACGCCGCCCCGCACCACCCGCGTCGTCGCCTCGTCGGCCACGCCCCACCCGACCGCCGCCCCGGCCGCCGCGGAGTACACGCCGACCGCGGGCTGACCGTCAGGGGTACTTGAACGACTGCGAGCGCCCGGTGACCCTTGAGTTCGTCACGATCTGCGGCGGGTTGGCACCCTTGCGGGTGACGGCGACGTGCACGTCGTAGTAGGCACCGGAGCCGAGCGGCATGCCGACCTGCTCCGTCAGCCGTTCGCCCGACGGATCGGCCCTGAACGTCCACGTCTTCGGCCCGCCCGCCGGATACAGGTACGTGTTGTCCGCCTTGGTGCTGAGCCAGAGGTACACGGTCACGTCCGTCGGGGTCGTGGCGGCGACCTCGGCGACCATGGTGACCTTCCCGCCGTCGAGGACGTAGCAGGGGCTCGCGGTGACGTGCTCGCCCGCGTACGTGCCGTACGTGCCGGCGCACGACCCCTTGGGACCGGAGGCGGGCGCCCCGCCCTGCCCTGACGGCGAGGGCGTACCGGGCGCCGCCGGTGAACCCGCCGCCGAAGGACTGCCGGATCCCGCCGCGCTCGGCGGCGACGGCGACGGCGACGCGGATGCGGATGCGGGCGCAGAAGGTGCCCCGGAGACCCCCGCCGCCCCCGAAGCGGCCGCCGAGGACTTCCCGTCCCCGCCGCCTCCGCCCTGCAGCCCCTTCAGCGCCACGGCCGCCACCACCGCGGCCACCGCCGCCGCAGCGGCGACCCCGCCCCACAGCGCGGCCCGCCTGCGCCTCGCCGGCCGGCCGGCCCGCTGGTCGGCAGCCCCGGCCGCCTCCGCGGCGTGCGCAGCCGCCGGAGCCGGGGCAGCCGCCGGAGCCGGGGCAGCCGCCGGGGCCAGGGCGGCCGCCGGGGCCAGGGCGGCCGCCGGAGCCGCGGGGTGCGGGGACAGCGTGATCACCTTCGCCTTGCCGCCGGGGCCGCGGAAGTCCAGCGTCACCGGGGTCTGAAGTGATCCACCGCCGAGGCCGACGTCCCGGAAGTGCTCTTCGATGTGGGCCGTCAGGGCCGCGAGATCGGGGGCGAGGCCGGGCGAGTTCTCCTCCAGCCAGTCCATGACGGCGTTCGAGAACGCACCGGTGCTGCGGTCCTCGTCGTGCACCGCCACCTGGCCGGCCGCGGCTGCCAGCAGCAGGAACTGGTCGACCGCCGACCGGGGGCCGGACGGGAAGGCCGCGACCGCCGGCCCGGAGTCCGGCCGCCTCTCCTCCAGGAAGGTCGCGCACGCGTCGACGAGGAAGACCTGCTGCCCGCACCGCGCGACGTCCCATCGGGTGAGGTACTCCCGCAGATGGTTCAGGTCGATGCACCGCTGGTCCGCGTCGCTGGCGTCGGGGCAGAGCAGCAGCCGGCGGTCTCCGTGGTCGAGTACGCCGTGGCCGCCCCAGTAGACGTACAGCAGATCGCCCTCGGACGGATCGGCCGGCGCCCTGAAGCCGTCCATGATGTGGTCGCGGGACACGACGAACCGGACGTCGATGCCCAGGGCGCGGGCCTCCGCGTTGAAGGCGGCCTGCGCCTCCGGCACGGGCGCCAGCAGCAGCGTGATGTTCGCTCCGGGCACCCCGCGCCGGCGCAGCCAGCGGGTGAACCGCATCGCGTCGGACGCGGCGCCGCGCAGGTCCCAGTCCAGACCGGGCACCCGGTCGAAGTGCTCGATGCCGACCACGACGGCGTGAACGCGCGCCGGGTCGGAGGCGCTCAGCTCAGCCATGTGCCGACGGCGTCCCAGACCTCGGGGTTGGACCAGTACGTCGTGTGGGACTCCAGGAAGGGCTGCCGGTTGTCGACCTTCCGGTCGTACACACGGCCCGGGAACACCTTCTCGGCCCGGTAGGAGAGGAAATCCCGCTCGTCGTAGACGTTCAGCCACTTCGCCGGGCTCCCCAGAAGCAGCCGCGGACCTCCAGCCCCGGCCGGATCCGGTCGAGGTTGTCCCGGACGGCGGCGAGGCTCTCCTTGTACGAGGCCTCCCGCACTCCCGTCCCGTGTACGAACAGCACTGACCGACGCACGATCCCCCTCAGGCCGCAGCAAGTCGACGGACAGACGAAACGGCGGTCATCCTAATGCAGCAAATCCCTCCGGACTGACGGCATATGACAGATCATCACATCGTCGGCCATGGTCGGCGGCGGGGCTACGCCGGGCGGCCCTTCGGGCGGCGGAGGCCGGCCTTCACCAGGAGGCGGACGATCTCCTTGCTGCCGACCTCCACCGCGCCCGCCCGGACCGCGTCCGCGTACCGGGACTCGGGCACGTCGTAGTGGTCGCCGTCGAAGGCCCTCGGCGGGGAGCCGATCGACGCCGCGAAGGCGTGCAGTTCCTCGTACGAGACGTCGCTGATCAAGTGCGACCACATGCGGCCGTGGCCCGGCCAGGTCGGCGGGTCGATGTAGAGCGTCACCGGCGGCTCACAGGCCTCCGCCGAAGCCGCCCGGGCCGATGACCGGCCCGAGGCCGCCCACCGCGGCGACCTTCACGCCCGCCTTGGCGCACACCCAGTGCGGGTCGGGCCCCAACTCGGGCTCCACGTCGAGCGCGTGCGGGTCGCCGTGCGAGCAGACCGGGCACAGGGGCCAGCGGCCGTACTTCTCCAGCAGCGCGTCCTGCACGTCCTGGGCGACGAGCCCGGCCAGGTAGTCGACCCCCTCGGGCCACTGCTCCACCCACCACCGGCGGTGCGTGACCGAGTCCTCGACGAGGGAGACGACATCGGCCTCGGCGACCTGGCCGGCGACGAGATCGGCGAGGACGAGGGCACGGGCGGCGTGCAACGCCTGTTCCAGGGGTGTTGCGTGGTCCATGCGCCCATTGTGAACCCCGACCGGCCCACAGGCGAAGACCCTCTTCGCTCTGGATTGTTTGGTTTTCCACCAGTTCAGGAGCCTTATGGCGTATTGACCCTGTTCCGGGCCCGAAAATACATTTCGGGCATGAGCGACCGGGCACCAAGCGGGCTCAGCGAAGTCCGGTGCGGTACCGCGCCCCGCACGGGGCGCGGGGAACTGCGCGACCAGCCCCCACCGGCCCGCGGTTCCACGACCGGACTTCCAGCGGAGCGCTTGCGCGCGCGGCACCGCGCCACCGACCCGCCCGCACCCACCCGCCAGGAGACCGGCCCGTGACCGCCGACGCCCCCACCGACGCTGCCACCGCCACCGCCGACCACACCCGTACCGCGCTGCGCACCCAGCTCGACGGGCTGACCACCGAGGCCTTCCGTCCCGAACTCGCCGGCATCGACCGCCGGACCACCCTCGAAATCGCCCGCACCATGAACGACGGGGACGCCGCCGTCCCGGCCGCCGTCGCCGCCCAGCTGCCCCGCATCGCCGCCGCGATCGACGCCGTCGCCGCACGCATGGCCCGCGGCGGCCGCCTCGTGTACGCCGGCGCCGGAACCGCCGGCCGGATCGGCGTCCTGGACGCCAGCGAGTGCCCGCCCACCTTCAACACCGACCCCGGCCAGGTCGTCGGCCTCATCGCGGGCGGCCCGGCCGCCGTGCTCCGCTCCGTCGAGGGCGCCGAGGACTCCGCCGAACTCGCCGCCGCCGACCTCACCGCCCTCACGCTGACCAGGGACGACACCGTCGTCGGCATCTCCGCCTCCGGCCGCACCCCGTACGCGGTCGGGGCCGTCGAGTTCGCCCGCGCCCGCGGCGCCCTCACCGTCGGCCTGTCCTGCAACGCCGGCTCCGCGCTCGCCGCGGCCGCCGAGCACGGCATCGAGGTCGTCGTCGGGCCGGAGCTGCTGACCGGCTCCACCCGCCTGAAGGCCGGCACCGCGCAGAAGCTCGTCCTGAACCTCATCTCGACCATCACGATGATCCGGCTCGGGAAGACGTACGGGAACCTGATGGTCGACCTGCGCGCCTCCAACGAGAAGCTGCGCGCCCGCTCCCGCCGCATCGTGGCCCTGGCCACCGGAGCCGGCGACGGGGAGGTCGAAGCCGCGCTCACCGCCACCGGCGGCGAGGTGAAGGCCGCCATCCTCGTCATCCTCGGCGGCGTCGACGGCCCGGCCGCGGCCCGGCTGCTGTCCGCCGCACGCGGCCACCTGCGCGTCGCCCTCACCGAGGCCGCCGCCGGCACCGGCACCGCCGGCACCGCCGCCGCCCCCGTCTCCGCGGACACCGCCCGCTGACGTCACCCCCGCCGACCGCCCGCACCTCCCGTCCCCGACGACGCAAGGCGACCGCCCATGCCCGAAGACAAGTACCGCGCCACAGCCGCCGCGATCCTCCCCCTGGTCGGCGGCCCGGACAACATCACCTCGATCGCGCACTGCATGACCCGCCTGCGCATCGGCCTGCGCGACCGCTCCCTCGTCGACGACGACGCCCTGAAGGCGCTGCCCGCGGTCCTCGGCGTCGTCGAGGACGACACGTACCAGATCGTGCTGGGGCCGGGGGCCGTCGCCCGCATCACCCCCGAGTTCGAGGCCCTCGTCGCGCAGGCCCGCCAGGTCTCCCCCGCGGCCGCCGCTCCCACCACTCCCACCACTCCCACGGCCGCCGCCCCGCCGACCGCGGGCGGCGCCGTCACCGCCGCGGAACTCGCCGACCGGGGCGCCGCGCTCAAACAGGCCCGGAAGGCCAGGAACAGCACCCCCGTCAAACTGGCCCTGCGCCGCATCGCGAACATCTTCGTCCCGCTGATCCCGGCCCTCATCGGCTGCGGCATCATCGCCGGCCTGAACGGCCTCCTCGTCAACACCGGCTGGCTGCCCGGCGCCGTCCCGGCCCTCGCCGCGATCGCCTCCGGCTTCATGTCCCTGATCGCCGTGTTCGTCGGCCACAACACGGCCAAGGAGTTCGGCGGCACGCCCGTCCTGGGCGGCGCCGTCGCCGCGATCATCGTCTTCCCCGGCGTCGCGAAGATCGACGCCTTCGGCCACCACCTCTCCCCCGGCCAGGGCGGCGTCCTCGGCGCGCTGGCCGCCGCCCTCCTCGCCGTCCAGGTGGAGAAGTGGTGCCGCCGCCGGGTCCCGGAGGCCCTCGACAACCTGGTCACGCCGACGCTGACCGTCCTCGTCGCCGGCCTGGTCGCCCTGTTCGGCCTGATGTTCGTCGCCGGGGAGGTCTCCGCCGCCATCGGCGCCTTCGCCACCTGGCTCCTGCGCACCGGCGGCTCCTTCGCCGGCCTCGTCCTGGGCGGCCTCTTCCTCCCGCTGGTGATGCTGGGCCTGCACCAGGCCCTGATCCCCATCCACACCACCCTCATCGAGCAGACCGGCTACACCGTCCTGCTCCCCATCCTCGCCATGGCCGGCGCGGGCCAGGTCGGCGCCGCCGTCGCCGTCTACTGCCGCCTCCCGCACAACCGCAGCCTGCGTACGACGATCAAGTCCGCGCTCCCGGCCGGCTTCCTCGGGGTCGGCGAGCCGCTGATCTACGGGGTCTCGCTGCCGCTGGGCCGCCCCTTCGTCACCGCCTGCGTCGGCGGAGCGGCCGGCGGCGCGTTCATCGGCCTGTTCAACCAGCTCGGTGTCGCCTTCGGCTCCACCGCCATCGGACCGTCCGGATGGGCCCTCTTCCCGCTCCTCGACGGCCGCTCCGGCATGGGCCTCACCATCGCCATCTACGCGGGCGGCCTCGCCGTCGGCTACCTGGTCGGCTTCCTCGCCACGTACTTCTTCGGCTTCACCCGGCAGATGCTGACCGACCTGAACGCCGACCCGGGTGCAATTCCGGCCACGGCCCCACCGGCCACGCAGCCGGCTATGGCGTAGATGTGGATCCGGCGGAGACACTGCCGACATGCAGCTCCCCGCCGAAGCCGTCGCCGCCACCGCCGTCGTAGAAGTCGTGCGCCTCACCACCCGTCCCGAGCGCTACGGCGATCCCATGAGCGGCCCCGTCATCTCCCGCTGGACCGGCCGACAGGCCACCGACTCCCTTGAGTTGATCTCGTCCATGCCGCCGGGCGACCCCCGCCTGTGCTTCGCGCCGGGCTGGGGCCTGCGGGCGTACGGCGCCACCCACGAGCCCCTGTTCGAGCTGATCTTCTGCTTCAGCTGCCACCACGGCTGGCTGTGGGGCCGGGCCGTACCGGAAGAGCTGGCCTTCGACACCGTCTCGGGCAACACCGCCGAGGCGGACGCCCTCCTGGCCCACTTCCGCGACGCCGCCTGACCTGCGATTTCCCCGCCCCCACCCGTCGGGCCCTCCGCGGACCACTCCCCGGCCTTCACGATCCCGAGTGCGGACGGGAACCACCCGTACCGGGCCCGCACCTCCCCGCACAGCCCCGCCACCGCGTCCGGCAGCCGCGCCCCGGGCCGCCCACAGCGCAGCGCGAAGCGGCCGCCGATCTCCTCGACACGTGCACCCGGTCGGCGGATCGGCTTTGATCGGCACGTACCTCGGATCGTCGAATTTCGGCCAGTCGCCGACCGGCGCGTGAGGCAGGGCCCGCACTGCCGGCCTTTCAACGACGGCCCGTCAACAACCGCACCCGTTGATGCGGGAGTTACCCGCGACAGGAAGACCCCGGCGATGCTCGATGCCGAACCACGCACCACCCGAGAGCGGGCGGGGAAGACCCGAGCAGCACGCGCCGAACCGCCGTTCGCCAGCGACTCGCTCATCGGCCGACTCGGCGCAGCCGCCCGGGCCGTGTTCGTCCGCCCCCTCTGAGCGGGTTCACCCGGCCGGGCTAACCCTGCGCCTCCGGTCGGGTGCACACCGTCACATGCCCCCAGCGTATGCGTAATCCGCACCCGAACGGAGCCGCGAATGACGCTTCAGTCGATCCGAAGGTGGGCTCACCGGGCACCATGGTGTCGAGGAGGCGACGCCATGACCCCAAGGTTTGCCGAGCACCAGCAAATGACGGTCGAGGAGTTCGAGCAGATCGCCCGGGCGGCTCCGGAGACGGTGACCCTTGAGTTCATCCAGGGAAAGCTTGAGGTCAAGCCCGTGCCCGACGGCGACCACGACGAGATCATCATGTGGGTGTTGCGGCAGTGCATGCAGCAGCGCCGGAACTGGCGCTGTACCCGGAGCGCGGCCTGAAGGTGGAGCGGTACCGCGCCGGCCGGGCCCGTGTGGACGGCGCGCTCGCGCCGGTCGGCACCTTTGCCGGCGCCGGCGAGTGGGCCGACCCGGCAGGCGTGCTCATGGTGCTGGAGGTGGCCTCCCACGACAGCGACACCGACCGACGGGACCGCACCGAGAAGCGCGACGGGTACGCGACGGCAGGCATCCCCGTCTACGTCCTCATCGACCGGGAGAGCTGCACGGTGACCGTCCACAGCGCCCCCGGGGGCGGCTCCTACCTCCGCAGCCCGTCCTTCCCCTACGGGGAAACCGTCAAGATCCCGGCCCCCGTGAGTATCGCCCTCAACACCGACGCCTTGAAGGAATTCGCCAGCTAGCGCGCCTGGGCCGAGAGTTCGTCACCACCCGAAGGTCGGGGCCACGTCGAAGATCGGGGGCAGGCGCCCGCCCGGGTCCAGATTGACGAACGTCCTGCCGTAGACGGCGATCGACTCGCCCATCGGGAGGTCGCGGAGGACCGTCGACTCCCCCGACGGCGCCCCCGTACGCGGATCCAGATGCCAAAGGTGCGTGAACGCGCCCTGCGTCACCACCGCGAGCCGGCCGCTCCGGCCGACGCCGAGCGCGCGGACCAGCCAGTCGTCGTCGAAGGCGCGCCGCCACAGCAGGCGGCCGTCCACCAGCGAGAACGCCTCCAGCACCTCTCGCTTCTCCCGCTCCGGGACCGCCATGACCAGCACGTCGCCGACGACCCTCCGCTGCCCGCCCTCGGCCGCGACGTACGGCGGCTCCGCACCGTCGGCCCCGCGCGGGCGCCCGGCGTCGTCGAACAGCAGCAGCCGCTCGTCCACGACGACCGCGACCGGTCCGGCCGACACGATGCGCGGGCGGTCGGGCCCGGCCGGGAGCGCGGCCCGCCAGGTGACGGCGCCGGTACCGGCGTCCAGCGCGAGCAGCTCGCGGCCCTCGTCCGACCGGACCGTGACCAGGACCCGGTCGGGGCCCGCGGCGATGTCCTGGACGGCGGCGCCCGGTTTGGTCAGCGGGGCGCGCCAGCGTTCGGCGCCCCCGCGCAGGTCATGGGCGAGGACCGCCGCCCGCGCCGTGGCCGACACCGCGAGCGAGCCGCCGGCCGTGACCGTCCCCGTCGCCGTGCCCACCGGGTCCCGGACGTCCTTCGACCAGAGCTCCTCGCCGTTCGTGAGGTCCACCGCCGCGAGCCGGATCCCGCACGGGCCGCCGCCCGGCGCGGCCGTGGCGTAGGCGAGGACGCCGGTGCCGGACGGGGTGTCGGCACTCATCCCGCACACCGTGGTGCCCTCGGGCGCTCCGCGGCCCCAGCTGCGCCGGCCCCCACCGTCGTAGGCGGTCAGGCCGTCCTCGCGGATCCGGACCACCTGCTCGGAGTGGCGCTCACCGGCCCAGGAGCCGAGCGGCTTGCCGGCGCCGGACCCCTCGGGGGCCTGGTAGCCGAAGAGTTCCATGTGCGGGCCGCGCATCCACGAGAAGCCGTTCCAGGCGGGCCACAGCGCGGCGAGCGCGACCGCGACGGCCACGGTCCGGACGGCAGCGGACCGCCGGGGGCGGCCGCGCCGGGCGACCACCCACAGGACTGCCGCGACGAGCCCGGACGCCAGCGTGAACAGCAGCAGCCGGCCCAGGCCGCGGGGGCAGTCCGTGCTGTTGCACACGTCGCTGACTGCGTCGACGCTCGACACCTTCACGTACAGGACGGCGTACAGCACGGTGACGGCGGTGGCCGCGCAGGCAGCGGCCAGCACGGCGTGGTCCCGGAGCCGCTTCACGAGCGGCGGCAGTCTGTCGTCCATGATCCCCCCTGGCCCGCAGCCTAGTGCTCCGGCCGCCGCCCCGGACGGCGGGGCCGGGGGGCCGGGGGGCCGGGGGGCCGGGGGCCTGGGGCCGGGGGCCTGGAGCTGGCGGTCGTCACGGTCCGTGGACGCCCGCCGGGGAGTCAGCGGCCCCGGGCCGCGGCCACGAAGGCGCGGATCAGGTCCGGGGACTTCACACCGCGCTCCCGCTCGACGCCGCTGGACACGTCCACGCCCCACGCGCCCGTGGTCTCCACGGCCTCGCGGACGTTGTCCGGGTTCAGGCCGCCGGCCAGCAGCCAGTGGCCGCGGGGGGCGGTGAACTCCGCGGCGGCCCAGTTCCACGGCTTGCCGGAGCCGGGGTCGGGGGCGTCGATCAGGAGCAGGTCCTCCCCGTACTCCCCGCACCGCTCCACGCGCCGCGCGGTGGCCCGCAGCAGGGTGCGGCCCTCGGCGCGCAGGGCCCCGTAGTACTCCGGGCCCTCGTCCCCGTGCAGCTGCACGCCGCGGACCCCGCTCTCCTCCGTGAGCCGCCGGACCTCCTCCACCGGCTGGCCGCGGAACACGCCGACCGTGAGGACCCCGGCCGGGACCCGCGCTGCCAGCTCCCGCGCCTCGGCCGCGCCGATCGTACGGGGGCTGCCCGCGGCGAAGACGAAGCCGACGGCATCGGCGCCGGCGGCCACGGCCGCGTCGACGTCGTGCGCGGTCTTCAGACCGCAGATCTTCACGAAGAGGTCGCTCATGCCCCCAGTGAAACAAATTGCGGTGCCCCGGCCGGGGCGATCTTGAAGACTGGGTGCCATGACCGACACCGCGCACGGCACGCACACCCTCACCACCGGCGGCCCCGACTCCGGCCTCGACGAACGGCTCGGCAAGGAGCTGGACGCCTTCAACAAGGAGGCGGCCGGAGGGATCGCCCCCGCCGAGTTCACGGTCCGCGTGAACGACGCGGACGGCGGGCTCGTCGCCGGACTCAGCGGCTGGACCTGGGGCGACCGTGCGGGCATCGCGATGCTGTGGGTACGGGAGGACAGCCGCCGCGACGGCTGGGGCGGCAAGCTCCTGGCCGCGGCGGAGGCCGAGGCCGCGGCCCGCGGCTGCCGCACGATCATGGTGTCCTCGTTCACCTTCCAGGCACCGGCCTTCTACGCCCGCCACGGCTACGAGGAGACCACCCGCGTCCCCGGCTTCCCCGGCAACCACGAGGACGTCCACTTCCTGAAGCCCCTCCCCGCCTGAGCCACCCCACCACACCTTCCGAAGCGCCGCCCCAAGGGTGGCGCTCCGCCCGCATCCGGGCACGGGTGCGGCTCCGCCCCTGGCCCGAAGGAAACATGTGAGCCTGGGCAGCGCACGCCCAGGGCACACGCTCCCCGGATCCGGAAGGCAACGGTGACGATCATGACCGAGCGGGACGCCGCCATGCAGGGCCTGTCACAGGCGGCGTCCGAGAGTCTCCTGCACACCGTCGAGGAGACGGACACGCCGGACGGTTTCAAGGCCGAGCCGATCCGCGGGAAGATCATCGTGTCACCGTGGCCGGGGCTGCGTTCCGCGCTCTGTCTGCGTGCGCTGCGTCGGCAGCTCGGGGCCCATGCCCCGGAGGGCCACCTCGCGGAGGCCGCCCCGTTCCTGTTCCGGTTCCCGTCGGCCGGCCGCGCCTACGGGCCCTCCCTCTTCGTGGCCGACGAGGCGGTTTTTGAAGCCGATGGCCGCAGTGCGGACGGGGCCGCCCTCTCCCTGGTCGCGGAGTTCACCTCCGTCTCGACCAAGGACGCGGACTGGGCCGAGAAGCTGGAGGTGTACGGCCGCCTGGTCCCGGTCTACCTGGTCGTCGACATGCAGGACGCGGAGGTCACCTGCTTCTGCGACCCCTCGCCGCACGGCTACCGCTCCCGGCAGACGGTGTCCTTCGGCAAGCCTCTGGCCATCGGGGAGCCCTTCGGCTTCGACCTCGACACAGCCGGCCTCCGCACCCCCTGAGGTCGCCGCGAGGAAGGGGAGGCGACGTGAACCACGCCCGCTGGAAGCCGGCCCGCGAGAAGGCGGTGGCGCAGGGGTACGCCGAGCCCCCCGGAGGCGGCGGCCGGCCGGGCGGAGATCCGCCTGGCCATGGCCTTCGCCCGGGCCGTGTACGAGCGCCGCAAGGCGCTGGGACTGTCCCAGGCCGTCCCGGGCCGAGTTGGCCGAGCGGGCCGGGCTGACCCAGGCGAAGGTCTCGCGGGTGGAGGGCGCCGATGCCGTGCCGACCCTGCCGCTGCTGCGCCGTCTCGCGCACGCGCTTGACGCGTCGCCGACCATCGCGTTGGACGGGGACCGCGAGGAGGTGTCCTTCGTCGCGCGGCCCGCGGCCTGACGGCGGCGGGCGCCGGGCGCAGCCACCGGGCGGGGCGGAAACGCCCGAGGGCGGCACCCCCTCCGGATGGAGGGGGTGCCGCCCTCGGTCGAGAACAGCCGATCAGCGCGGGGCCGATCAGAAGTCCATGTCACCGCCCGGCATGCCGCCCGGAGCGGCGGCGGCCTTCTCCGGCTTGTCGGCGATGACGGCCTCGGTGGTCAGGAACAGCGCGGCGATCGACGCGGCGTTCTGCAGGGCGGAACGGGTGACCTTCGCCGGGTCGATGATGCCCTCGGCGATCATGTCGACGTACTCGCCGGTCGCGGCGTTCAGGCCGTGGCCCGGGGTCAGGTTGCGCACCTTCTCCACCACGACGCCGCCCTCAAGGCCGGCGTTGACGGAGATCTGCTTCAGCGGGGCCTCGAGGGCCAGCTTGACGGCGGCGGCACCGGTGGCCTCGTCGCCCTCCAGCTCCAGCTTCTCGAAGACCGAGGAGGCCTGCAGCAGGGCCACGCCACCACCGGCGACGATGCCCTCCTCGACGGCGGCCTTCGCGTTGCGGACGGCGTCCTCGATGCGGTGCTTGCGCTCCTTGAGCTCGACCTCGGTCGCGGCACCGGCCTTGATGACGGCCACGCCGCCGGCCAGCTTCGCGAGGCGCTCCTGCAGCTTCTCGCGGTCGTAGTCCGAGTCGGAGTTCTCGATCTCGGCGCGGATCTGGTTGACGCGACCGGCAACCTGGTCGCTGTCACCGGCACCGTCGACGATGGTGGTCTCGTCCTTGGTGATGACGACCTTGCGGGCGCGGCCCAGCAGGTCCAGGCCGGCGTTCTCCAGCTTGAGGCCGACCTCCTCGGAGATGACCGTGCCGCCCGTGAGGATGGCGATGTCGCCGAGCATGGCCTTGCGGCGGTCGCCGAAGCCCGGGGCCTTGACGGCGACGGACTTGAAGGTGCCGCGGATCTTGTTGACGACCAGGGTCGACAGGGCCTCGCCCTCGACGTCCTCGGCGATGATCAGCAGCGGCTTGCCGGACTGCATGACCTTCTCCAGCAGCGGAAGGAGGTCCTTCACGTTGCTGACCTTGGAGTTGACGATCAGGATGTACGGGTCGTCGAGCGACGCCTCCATACGCTCCATGTCGGTGGCGAAGTACGCCGAGATGTAGCCCTTGTCGAAGCGCATGCCCTCGGTGAGCTCCAGCTCCAGACCGAAGGTCTGGGACTCCTCGACGGTGATGACGCCTTCCTTGCCGACCTTGTCCATGGCCTCGGCGATCAGCTCGCCGATCTGGGTGTCGGCGGCGGAGATGGAGGCCGTGGAAGCGATCTGCTCCTTGGTCTCGACATCCTTCGCCTGCTCCAGCAGGGCGCCGGAGACGGCCTCGACGGCCTTCTCGATGCCGCGCTTGAGGGCCATCGGGTTGGCGCCGGCAGCCACGTTGCGCAGACCCTCGCGGACGAGCGCCTGGGCCAGGACGGTGGCGGTGGTCGTACCGTCGCCCGCGACGTCGTCCGTCTTCTTGGCGACTTCCTTGACCAGCTCGGCGCCGATCTTCTCGTACGGGTCCTCGAGCTCGATCTCCTTGGCGATGGAGACACCATCGTTGGTGATCGTGGGGGCGCCCCACTTCTTCTCAAGGACGACGTTGCGACCCTTGGGGCCAAGGGTGACCTTGACGGCGTCGGCGAGCTGGTTCATGCCGCGCTCGAGACCGCGCCGGGCCTCCTCGTCGAACGCAATGATCTTGGCCATCTGAAGTGGTCCTCCAGGACTGGGGTTCCCCCTGCGCCGCCAGGCGCGCGGGGAGGGTGGATTGCTCCGGACCGCGCCTGCGCCCGCGACGGACGGCCTGCGGTGCCCGGCGGTTCCTTCCCGCCGGACGCTGCGGGCCTCACCGACCCGGTCCCGTGTAGTAGCACTCTCCAGTGGAGAGTGCTAACGCCAATGATTAGCACTCGACCCCCGCGAGTGCAAGCGGCTTCGGGCATCCCGGCCACAGCGCCGGACGCCGCCGCCGGACGCCGCCGGGCGCCGGACGCCCGCCGGACGCTCCCGGGCCGGGACGCACGAAGGGCCCGCACCCCTCCTCGGGTGCGGACCCTCGCGTACGCGTCGGTGGCCGGTCGTGCCGGTCGCGCCGGTCTCAGACGGCGAGCTTGACCATGTCCGCCTGCGGGCCCTTCTGGCCCTGCGAGATCTCGAACTCGACCCGCTGACCCTCTTCAAGGGTGCGGTACCCGTCCATCTGGATGGCGCTGTAGTGGACGAACACATCCGCACCACCGTCGACCGCGATGAAGCCGTAGCCCTTCTCCGCGTTGAACCACTTGACGGTGCCCTGAGCCATGCCTAACTCCCCTATTACTGGCCCTTGCGCAGGACCGCACTTCGCGATCCCGGGTCAGAACTTGCGCCGGAACGCCTCGACCGCGGCTGAATGTATCCGCACCGGTGCTGTCTGCAACAGGTCAATCCGACGAGAATTCCGGTCACACCGAAAACGCGAAATAGGCCGAAAATTGGCCATATTCCCGGGCAACTCGGACCCGGCATATCGCGCCAAAGCCCCATACCGCGCACGCACATTGACTCAATGTCACCCCTCGGCGGGCCCGTTCATATGCGGCGGGCAAGAACGACGGAGGGGGCTTCCCCAACTCTACCGCGCCCAACCAAGCAGAATTACCCCCTCCGCTTAATGCCGGAGGGAGTAATTCGTGTACGACGAATCAGCAGCCGCCGGCGACGGCCGGGATGATCGAGACGCCCGCACCGTCCGGAGTCGCCGCCTGCAGGCCGCCCTCGAAGCGCACGTCGTCGTCGTTGACGTAGACGTTCACGAAGCGGCGCAGCTTGCCCTGGTCGTCCAGGACGCGCGCGGCGATGCCGGGGTGGTTCTGCTCCAGCGACGCGATGACCTCGGCGAGGGTCGCGCCCTCGGCCGGGACCTCGGCCTGACCGCCGGTGTAGGTGCGCAGGATGGTGGGGATGCGGACGTTGACGCTCATGGCGCTACTGCCTTTCCGGTAGAGCGGGGGGATGGTCAGGCCAGGCCGGCGGCGCGGAACGCGTCCAGGCTCGGGCGGATGGTGGCGGTCTGCCCGCTGTCCGCGGCCACCGCCTCCAGGGTCTTCAGGCCGTCACCGGTGTTGAGGACGACGGTGGTCAGCGCGGGGTCGAGCTGCCCGTTCTCGATGAGCTTCCTCGTCACGCCGACGGTCACGCCGCCCGCGGTCTCCGCGAAGATGCCCTCGGTCCGGGCCAGGATCTTGATGGCCTCGACGACCTGCTCGTCCGTCACGTCCTCGACGTAACCGCCGGTGCGGCGCGCGATGTCCAGCACGTAGGGGCCGTCGGCCGGGTTGCCGATGGCGAGGGACTTGGCGATCGTGTTCGGCTTCTGCGGGCGGACCACGTCGTGGCCCGCCTTGAAGGCGGTCGACACCGGGGAGCAGCCCTCGGCCTGCGCGCCGAAGATCTTGTACGGCTTGTCCTCGACGAGGCCGAGCCTGATCAGCTCCTGCAGGCCCTTGTCGATCTTCGTCAGCTGGGAGCCGGAGGCGATCGGGATGACGATCTGGTCGGGCAGCCGCCAGCCGAGCTGCTCGCAGATCTCGTAGGCGAGTGTCTTGGAGCCCTCGCCGTAGTACGGGCGCAGGTTCACGTTGACGAAGCCCCAGCCCTCGCCCAGCGGGTCGCCGATGAGCTCCGAGCAGAAGCGGTTCACGTCGTCGTAGTTGCCCTCGATGCCGACCAGGTCGCCGCCGTACACGCCGGCCATGACGACCTTGCCCTGCTCCAGGTCGTGCGGGATGAACACGCAGGAGCGGAAGCCGGCCCGGGCGGCCGCGGCGCCGACGGCGCCGGCCAGGTTGCCGGTGGAGGAGCAGGAGAGCGTGGTGAAGCCGAAGGCGCGGGCGGCTTCGACGGCGATCGCGACGACGCGGTCCTTGAAGGAGTGCGTCGGGTTGCCGGAGTCGTCCTTGACGTACAGCTTGCCGGTGACGCCGAGCTCCTTGGCCAGGTTCTCGGCGTCGACGAGCTGGGTGAAGCCCGGGTTCAGGCTGGGCTTGCCGGCCACGTCGGCGGGGACGGGCAGCAGCGGCGCGTACCGCCAGATGTTGTTCGGACCGGCCTCGATCGCGGCGCGCAGGGCCTCGACGTCTTCGGATGACCCAGTGCCGACCGGGAGCTCGTACGCGACCTCCAGCGGGCCGAAACACTCGACGCAGGCGAAGATCGGACCGAGCTCGAAACGGGTGCCGCACTCACGACACGACAGGGCCGAGGCGGGTCCGAGGTCGACGGCGGGCGCACCGGCGGAGGGTACGGCGGCAGGGGTGGCAACGGTCTGTGCAGCCATGATGGCGAGGCCCTTTCTCCTCATCTTCCCCATGGCGCATTTCGCCATGAGACGGAATTGGCACCTTCCCTAGCCGGGGACCTCGCTGCTGCTGCACGCAGTCGCGGGAAACCGACTGGAGGGTTGCCGGGGCTTCAACGGGCCGTGTCCCTCTGCCCCTCTGGATGAGCGGTATGGCGCCGATCCGCGCGCTCGTGGCGCGCCGACGCGTTTGTCCGCGGGACCCCCGGCATGCGGCGGTCCATCGCGTTGTTCAAGACTGTAACCGAAGGATCGGGCAGTTGAGACGGCTGTCCGATGCGCGAGATGGATCGCTTTTCGGCCGGAACAGCCGGGCAAGCAGCCGAGAAAACAGGGAGTGCCGAACGTGCTGGAAGAGGTGGAGCGCTGGCTTGCGGACCGCTCCTGGTCCGTTGCCGACCGACCGCTCGACCAGCTCCTCGCCGCGAAACGGGCGTCGGGAACCACGGTCAGCGTCGTCCTGCCCGCGCTCGACGAGGAGGCGACGGTCGGCGCGATCGTCGAGGTCATCCGGCGCGATCTCATCGAACGGCCGGCCTTCCCGCTCGTCGACGAACTGGTGGTCGTCGACTCCGGCTCCACCGACCGGACCGCCGAGGTCGCGGCCAAGGCCGGCGCCCGCGTCGTCCACCGCGACGGGATCCTGCCCCGCATCCCGGCCGTGCCCGGCAAGGGCGAGGTGCTGTGGCGCTCCCTGCTCGCCACCACCGGCGACATCGTCTGCTTCGTCGACGCCGACCTGCGGGACTTCTCGGCCGCCTTCGTCACCGGGATCGTCGGCCCGCTGCTGACCGAGCCGGACGTGCAGTTCGTCAAGGCCATGTACGACCGCCCGCTCGGCGACGCCCCCGGACAGGGCGGCCGGGTCACCGAGCTCGTCGCCCGGCCCCTGCTCAACCTGCACTGGCCGCAGCTCGCCGGCTTCGTCCAGCCGCTGGGCGGCGAGTACGCCGTCCGCCGCTCGCTGCTGGAGCGGCTGCCCTTCCCCGTCGGCTACGGCGTCGAGCTGGGCCTGCTGGTCGACGCCCTGCACACGGTCGGGCTGGACGCCCTCGCCCAGGTGGACGTCGGCGTACGGCTCCACCGCCACCAGGACGGGCAGGCGCTCGGCCGGATGGCCGCGGCGATCTACCGGACGGCGCAGCTGCGACTGTCGCGCGGGCACCTCGTCCGGCCCGTGCTGACGCAGTTCGAGCGCGGGCCGGAGGGGTTCGAGCCGCGCACGCATGCCGTGGACACCGAGGAGCGGCCGCCGATGGCGGAGATCGAGGAGTACGCGGTCCGGCGCGTCGCATGACGGTGCCAGGGCCGCGCCAAGGCCGTGTCAGGGGCGCGTCAGGGGCACGCCGGGGGTGAGAACGGACGTTTGAGGCGGGGCGGGCCGGGCTAGGTTCGCCGCATGGCTTCCCACGTTCTCGTCGCAGCCAACCGCGGTCCGCTCTCCTACGCCCTCGAAGCCGACGGCACCCTCGGCGCCCGGCGCGGCGGGGGCGGCCTCGTCTCCGGCCTGTCCGCCGCGCTCGCCGAGCAGCCCGACGCCCTGTGGATCTGCGCCGCCCTGTCGGACGCCGACCGGGAGGCCGTCCGCCGCGGCATCGCCGAACCCGGCGTGCGCATGCTGGACATCGACCCGGCCGTGTACGACGCCGCCTACAACGGCATCGCGAACTCGGTGCTCTGGTTCACCCACCACCACCTGTACGACATCCCGCGCACCCCCGTCTTCGACGCGGCCTTCCGCCGGCAGTGGGAGTCGTACACCGCCTACAACCGGGCCTTCGCGCGGGCCCTGGCCGAGGAGGCGACCCAGGACGCCTGCGTGCTCGTCCAGGATTACCACCTGGCACTCGTGCCCGGGCTGCTGCGCGAGCTGCGGCCCGACCTGCGGATCGCCCACTTCACCCACACCCCCTGGGCGTCGTGGGAGTTCCTCGCCATGCTCCCCGACGGCATCCGGCGGGAGCTGCTGTGGGGCATGCTCGGGGCGGACCTGCTCGGCTTCCACACCTGGGCCTGGGCGCACGCCTTCCTCGACTGCGCCCGCCTCGACGACGAGCGGGGCACCGCCGAGCCGCTCGTCCCCGCGGAGGCGGACGGCGCACGGTACGTCCGCAAGGCCATGCTCGGGCCCGTACGGCACCGGCGCACCGACGTCGCCGTGTACCCGCTCGGCGTGGACGGCGACGAGCTGCGCCGGCTCGCCCACCGGCCGGAGGTCGACGACCGGCTGGCCGGGCTGCGCGCCGAGATCGGGGACCGCAGGACCATCGCCCGCGTGGACCGGACCGAGCTGTCGAAGAACATCGTGCGCGGGCTGCTCGCCTACCGGGAGCTGCTCACCGCCCACCCGGAGTGGCGCGGCCGGGTCGTCCACCTGGCCTCCGCGTACCCCTCCCGGCAGGACCTGGAGGTCTACCGGTCGTACACGGCGGCCGTGCGGGAGCTGGCCGCGGAGATCAACGCGGAATTCGGCACGGCGGAGTGGCAGCCGGTGCTGCTGTCCGTGCAGGACGACTTCGCCCGGTCCCTGGCGGTGTACCGGCTGGCCGACGTGGCGCTCGTCAACCCGGTGCGGGACGGGATGAACCTCGTCGCCAAGGAGATCCCGGTGGTGTCCGAGCAGGGGTGCGCGCTCGTGCTGTCCACCGGGGCGGGGGCGTACGGGGAGCTGCGGGGCGATGCGGTGACGGTGAACCCGTACGACGTGACGGAGACCGCCGAGGCGTTGCACGCCGCGCTGTCCATGCCGGGTGGGGAGCGGCTGGAGCGGATGAAGCGGTTGGCTGTGGCGGCGACCGCCCTTCCGCCGGCACAGTGGTTCACGGCCCAGCTGGCCGCCCTCCGCGCCACCGCCCCCTCCTGACCCCAGTCCCGCCCCTTCCCGCCGTACCGGATATGCGACTCCGCCGCGTGGCGGGGCTCCGCCCGGACCCGGTGCGCTCAAACTCCCCCAGCTACCGCTGGGAGGTGCCCCCAGCGCGGGCTGGCTGTTCCAGCCTCGCCGGCGTTTGAGGCGCAGGGGGCTGGGGGCGGAGCCCCCGGTTTCGGGAAGGGGCGGGGTGGGGAACGGCTCCGCGCAGCGGGAGCGGCGGGCGCCCGGGGTCAGGCGCGGAGGGCGGCGGCCAGGGTGGACAGGAACGTGGTGATGGCGGCGGGGCCGGGGAGGACCAGGTCGGCCCGGGACGCCAGTTCCGGGACCTCCTCCGAGCCGCTGCACACCAAAAGACCCGGCAGGCCCTCGGCCCTCCGCTTTTCGACGGCCGCGTACGCCGCGAGGTCCCCGAGGTCGTCCCCGGCGTAGACCACCGCTTCGGCGCCCGTCTCGTCGAGGTATTCGGTGAGGGCGACGCCCTTGTCCATGCCGGGCGGCCGCAGCTCCAGTACGGCCCGTCCCGGCTCGACGATGAGCCCGTGCCGGGCGGCCAGCTCGGCCAGCGGCTCGCGCAGCGCGGCGAAGGCGGCGGCGGGGTCCCCGGCGCGGCGGGTGTGGACGGCGAGGGCGCGGCCCTTCTCCTCGATCCAGGTGCCGTGCCAGGCGCCGATAGAGTCGAGGAATCCGGGCAGCTCGGCCCGTACGGCCGCCACTCCGGGGTGCTCGGCGGGCGCGTGGACGATGCCGGAGACGGCGTCCCAGCGTTCGGCGCCGTAGTGGCCGAGTACGACGAGGTGCTGCAGGCCGGGCACGCCGGCGAAGCCGCCCAGCCGGACGGCGACGCCCGCCGGCCGGCCGGTGATCACGGCGACCGAGGCGACCTCGGGGGCGAGGGCGGCGAGGGCGGGGACGGCGGTGGGGTGGGCGCGCGCCTGGTCCGGGTCGGGGACGATCTCGGCGAGGGTGCCGTCGAAGTCGAGGGCGACCACGCTGCGGCGCGGTGCGCGGAGCAGGGCTGCGAGTCCCTCGCGGCCGGCGGCGGTGACGGGCATCGGCAGGTCGTGCGGATGGCTCCCCATGGGCACGACCCTAACGGCCCGGGCGGGCGACGGCTACGGCGCACGGGGACGCGCGCGCCGGGCGCCAGCCGGGACCGGGCGCCAGCGCCGACCCTCGGCGGGGGCCGTCAGCGGGGGCCCTCAGCGGCGGCTGTCTGCGGCGGCTGTCAGCAGCGGCCCTCGGCGGGGCCCGTCAGCGGCGGGCGCGCTGTGCCTCGCGGATGCGGCGGAGCCGGTTGACGGTGCCGGGGGCGTGGGCGAGGGCCCGCGGATCGTCCATCAGTGCGTTGAGCAGCTGGTAGTAGCGGACCGGGGTCATCCCCAGCCCTTCGCGTATCGCCCGCTCCTTGGCCCCGGGCCCGGGCCAGGTGCGTCCTTCGTACGCGAGCACCGCGGCCTCGGTGGCCGTGAGCTGCCCGTCGTCCGTCATACGGCCAGATTAACGCCGCCCACCGACACCCACGGGGCCGCCAAGCTCGGGTGGGTGTCGGGGGCGGGGGTCGGGGGCCCCGCCGGCCGTCGCGGCCGTCGCGGCCGGCGGGTGCCGGTCAGCGGGTGCCGGTCAGCGGGTGCCGGTCAGCGGGTGTCCGCCGTGCGGGCCTTGGAGGCGATCTCCTCCAGGACCCGCTTGGGCTGGCCGTTCGGCTGTACGGCCCGGCCGATGTTCTGCTTGATGTTCTCGCTCACCCCGGCCCAGGACTTCTTGCCGGCCGGGTACAGCCGCGAGTTCGGCAGCGCCGTGAGGAAGGTCTTCATCTGTGCCGCGGAGCCGCCGTTGCTCGCCTCCACGGCCCGGTAGCCGCTGGTGGTGACCGGCAGGAGGTCGTACTTCTGGGTGAAGGTGGTCTGGTTCTTCGACTCGTAGAGGTAGTCGAGGAACTTGCCGGTCTGCGTGCGGTGCCCGTTCTTGAAGGCCATCACCCAGTCCGCGACGCCCATCGCCGGCTGGTCGGTGCCGTCGACGGTCGGCAGCGGCACCATGCCGACCTTCACGCCCTTGGCCGCGGCCTGCTTCATCAGGGTGGGGTGGCCGTTGAGCATGCCGACCTCGCCGCGGGCGAAGGCGTCGAAGGCGGCCTGCCGGTCGGTCTTGCCGGGCTCGGTCGGCCCGGTCAGGCCCTGGCCGACCAGCTTGTCGCGGAGGAACTCGAAGGTCTTGACGTTGGCCTGGGCGTCGATCGCGTACTCCTCCTCGTTGTCGGTGTAGCCGCCGCCGCCCGCGAGGAGCCACTGCATCGTCTCGGCCTGCGCCTCCTCGCGGCCCAGCGGCAGGGCGAACGGGGTGGGGACGCCCGTGCCCTTGAGCTTCTTCGCGGCGGCCTCCAGGTCGGCCCAGCTCTTGGGCTGCCAGGCGCCCTTGGCGTCCTTGGGGATGATCCCGGCGTCGGCGAACAGCTTCTCGTTGTAGAAGAGCAGGCGGGTGCTGGCGACGAACGGCATGCCGTACTGGGTGCGGCGGATCTTGCCGGCGTCCGCGAGCGGTGCGAGGAAGTCGGCCTCGGTCTTCACCGACAGCAGTTCCTCGGCCGTGTAGAGCTTGCCCGCGGCCGCGTAGTCGGCGTAGGCGCCGATCTGGGCGATGTCGGGGGCCTTGCCGGCCTTGGCCATTTCGGCGACCTTGGCGTCGACCTCGGACCAGTTGTAGACGCTGACCTCGACCTTGACCTCGGGGTGGTCCTTCTCGAAGCCGGCCGCGAGCTCCTTCCACCAGGACGCGGAGGAGTTCTGCGGATTGTCCCCGTAGTCGGCCGCCACGACCCGGAGGGTCACCTCGTTGTCCCCGGTGACGCTTCCGCATCCGGTCAGTGCCGCCGCGGCCAGGCTCAGTGCGGTTCCGGTTGCGGCCAGACGCAGGTAACGGCCTTTCACAGTTCTCGATCCACCCAAGGTTGTACGTACGATCCACGTAAGGTCTACACCACTTTGGCCTCTCTTCCACATTCGGAGCCGCCCCGGGGCCGGATTTGTATGGCAGCTCAACAATCCCCTCCAATGGACTAGACCTTTCCCGACCGAGCGAGCGAGACTGTCGACTGTGAAACCCGTGAAACACGTCATCGCCCTCGATGTGGGCGGCACCGGGATCAAGGCCGCCCTCATCGGCGAGGACGGCTCCCTGCTCCATGAAGCGCGCCGCGCCACCGGCCGCGACCGGGGCCCGGACGCCGTCGTCGAGACGATCCTGGACTTCGCCGCCGAGCTGCACGCGCTCGGCCGCGAGCGCTTCGGAACGGCCGCCTCCGCGGCCGGCGTCGCCGTGCCCGGCATCGTCGACGCCGAGGGCGGGACCGCTGTCTACGCGGCCAACCTCGGCTGGCGCGACGTGCCGATGCGCGCACTGCTGGGCAGCCGCCTCGGCGCCCTCCCCGTGGCCCTGGGCCACGACGTCCGCACGGGCGGACTCGCCGAGGGCCGGATCGGGGCCGGCCGGGGCGCCGACCGCTTCCTGTTCGTCCCCCTCGGCACCGGCATCGCCGGTGCCATCGGCATCGCCGGCCGCATCGAGGCCGGCGCCCACGGGTACGCCGGCGAGATCGGCCACGTCGTGGTCCGGCCCGGCGGCCTGCCCTGCGGGTGCGGGCAGCGCGGCTGCCTGGAGACCCTGGCCTCCGCCTCCGCCGTGAGCCGCGCCTGGGCGGCCGCCAGCGGCGCCCCGGACGCCGACGCCGCGGACTGCGCCAAGGCCGTCGCGTCCGGCGACGCGGCGGCCCGGGAGGTGTGGCTCACGGCCGTCGGCGCGCTCGCCGACGGCCTGGTCACGGCGATCACCCTGCTGGACCCGGGCACGCTGATCATCGGTGGCGGGCTCGCCGAGGCGGGGGAAACCTTGTTCACACCGCTCCGGGCGGCCGTGGAGGAGCGGGTGACGTTCCAGCGGCTTCCCGACATCGTCCCGGCGGCCCTCGGGGACACCGCCGGATGCCTGGGCGCAGGGCTGCTCGCCTGGGACCTACTCGCCACGGAGGTACCCGCCTGATGGCCGGAAGCGCACACAGCACCGTTCTCTCCGGCGCCCGGGTGGTGCTGCCCACCGGCATCGTGGCAGGCGGGCGCGTCATCGTCGAGGGCGACCGGATCGCCGGCAGCGCCCACGAGAACGCGACCGTCACCGACCTGTCCGGGCACTGGCTCGTCCCCGGCTTCGTGGACCTGCACAACCACGGGGGCGGCGGCGCCTCCTTCACCTCCGGCACCGCCGAGGAGGTGCTGAAGGGCGTGCGGACGCACCGCGAGCACGGCACGACCACCCTGGTCGCCTCCACCGTCACCGGCGGCCTGGACGAACTGGCCCGCCGCGCCGGGCTGCTCGCCGAGCTGACCCAGCAGGGCGAGATCGCGGGCATCCACTTCGAGGGCCCGTTCATCAACCCCTGCCGCAAGGGCGCGCACAAGGAGGAGCTGCTGCGCGACCCCGACCCGGCCGAGGTCCGCAAGCTGGTCGACGCCGCGCACGGCGCCGCCCGCATGGTCACCCTCGCCACCGAGCTGCCGGGCGGGCTGGACTCCGTACGGCTGCTCGCCGAGCACGGGGTGATCGCCGCGATCGGGCACACCGACTCCACGTACGACCAGACCCGCCAGGCGATCGACGCGGGCGCCACCGTGGCCACCCACCTGTACAACGCGATGCCCGCCATGGAGCACCGGGCGCCGGGCCCGATCGCCGCGCTGCTGGAGGACGAGCGGGTCACCGTCGAGCTGATCAACGACGGCACCCATCTGCACCCGGCGATGCTCGAGCTGGCCTTCCACCACGCCGGGGCCCACCGCGTCGCCCTGATCACCGACGCGATGGACGCGGCCGGCTTCGGCGACGGGATCTACCACCTCGGGCCGCTGGAGGTGGAGGTGAAGCAGGGCGTGGCCCGGCTCGTCGAGGGCGGTTCGATCGCGGGCTCCACCCTCACCCTGGACACGGCGTTCAAGCGCTCGGTGACGCTGGACCGGCTGCCCGTCGAGTCCGTGGTCCAGGCGATCTCGGCCAATCCGGCCAAACTGCTCGGCCTGTACGACCGGGTGGGCTCGCTGGAGCCGGGCAAGTACGCCGACCTGGTCGTCCTCGACGCCTCGTTCGACCTGAAGGGCGTCATGCGGCGCGGCGAATGGATCGTCAACCCGCTCTAGCGGTGCGTGCGGTGCGGCGGTGAGCCGCCGATCGGGGGTACCCGGCGACGGAGGCGGGGGCGGACGGCCTGCAGGACTGGGCCGCCCGCCCCGTCTTTGACATGATCCCGGCACACACCGAGACCGGGACCCGAAAAACCATGATCCTGACCGTGACGCTCAACACCGCACTCGACGTCACCCACCGCGTACCGAGGCTGACTCCGCACACCACGCACCGGGTCACCACCGTGACCGAGCGGCCCGGAGGCAAGGGCCTCAACGTGGCCCGCGTGCTGGCCGCGCTGGGCCGACCGGTGACGGCGACCGGCTTCGCGGGCGGCCGCACGGGCGCGGTCGTACGCGAACTGCTCGCCGACTGCCCCGGTGTGACCGACGCTCTGGTCCCCTGCGCGGGCGCCACGCGCCGCACCCTGGCCGTGGTCGACGAGTCCTCGGGCGACACCACGCAGTTCAACGAGCCGGGCCCGCTGATCGGTTCCGGGGAGTGGGCGGAGTTCCTGGACCGGTACGAGGACCTGCTCGCCGGCGCCGAGGCGGTGGCCCTGTGCGGCAGCCTGCCGCCGGGCCTGCCGGTGGGCGCGTACGCCGTCCTCGTCCGCGCCGCCCGCGCGGCCGGTGTGCCGGTGCTCCTGGACACCAGCGGCGAGGCCCTGCGCCGCGGGATCGCCGCCCGGCCCGAGATGGTCAAGCCGAACGCCGTCGAACTCGCCGAACTCACCGGCTCCCGCGAGCCGGTGCAGGCCAGCCGCGACGCCCGGCGCCGGGGCGCGCACGCCGTGGTCACCTCGCTCGGCCCGGAGGGCCTGCTGGCCGCCACCGCCGAGGGCACCTGGCAGGCGGCCCCGCCGCGGGCCCTGGCCGGCAACCCGACCGGAGCAGGCGATTCCGCTGTGGCGGGCCTGCTGGCGGGCCTGGTCGAGGGCATGGACTGGCCGGGCCGCCTGGCCCGCGCGGTCGCCCTGTCCGCGGCCACCGTCCTCGCCCCGGCGGCGGGGGAGTTCGACCCCCGCACCTACGAGGAACTGCGCCGGACGGTCTCGGTCACCGGCCGCACCTGACGATCCCACCGATCCCGCCCGGCCGAGCCGGGTCAGCCAGCCGAGCCGGGTCAGCCGAAGTGCCGTCAGCATGCCTCGGCCGGAAAACACCGCTGGCCCCCTGCCGCGTATGCGGCGGGGGCCAGACTCATTGCGGTCGGCGCTGTCGGCGGATCAGCGCTTGACCCACCCCTGGCCCAGCGAGAGCTGGTCGAAGATCGCATCGCACTGGTTGCCGGCCTCGCACGAGATCTTCATCGTGTTGGTGCCCTTCTTGAGGTTGATGAACGCGTAGGTGCGCGTCCACCCCTTGTCCCAGGCGCCGGCTTCGGCCTTGGCGAAGTTCGCCAGGTTCAGGGACTGCGTCGGGTTCTGGCCGTTGACGGTCAGGGTCACCTTCGCGTCCTTGCCGGGCACCGAGTAGTTCACGAAGAGCGTGTAGTCGCCGCCGGTCGGGATGTCCGCGGTCCAGGTCAGCGCCGCGCCGCCCTGGTTGAAGTTGCCGACGTACTGGCCGCCGGCCCCCTTCCCGCCGGGCACCGCGTTCTGCAGCAGGGCGCCGCCGGTCAGGGCCATGCCCGCGCCCGCGGCGTCGCCCTTCGGCAGCGGCACTTCGGGGGAGGCCGCGGGGCTCGGGGCCTCCGAGCCGCCGGGGTTCTGCGGCTGCGGCTGCTGCTGGTTCTGCGTCTGGCCGCCCTTGTCGGCGGTGTTGTCCTTGCCCGCGTCCTTGTTGCCGAAGGCCAGGGCCGCGCCGATGCCGATCGCGACGGCAGCGACGACGGCGACGGCCGCGATGAGCATGCCGCGCCGGCTGGAGCTGCTGCTGCCTGCGCCGCGTCCGCCGCGCGCGGCGCGGCCGCCCGAACCGCCGTTCTGCGCCTGCATCGACGCCGTGTGGGGCTGCTGCTGGGGCACGCCGTAGCCGCCCGCCTGCAGCGCCTCCGGGGCCTGGTACTGGGCCTGGTAGCCGGGCTGCTGCTGGGGCGGAACCTGGCCGCGCTGGCCGCCGTACGTCCGCTCGCCGACCGTGCGCACCTGGTTGTACGACGTGCGGGGTACACCGCGCGCCGCTCCGGGCCCGGTTTCCGCAGCTGCCTGACCGTCCGCGTAGAGGTAGCCGAACGGATCGTCGTCCTCGGGCTTGTTCGCCCCGCTGTTCGGGCCGTTGTTCGCGGGCGTCGTCATCGCAGGTCACTCCTTTCCATCCCGGGGAGCCTACCCCGAACACGTGCGCCCCCGGGCGGCCGACGGCCTCAGCCGGCCCTGCGATGTGCTTTGGAACGAGACCGTTTCTCGATGTACATCCGCTGGTCGGCCGAGCGCAGCACCTCGTCCGCCGACATGCCGCAGCTGGCCCAGCCGATGCCGAAACTGGCGCCGACCCGCACGGCGCGGCCGTCCACCCGGATCGGCGGGATGATCGCGTTGCGCAGCCGGACGGCGAGGTCGGCGGCGTCGGCGGCGCCCAGTCCGTCGGCGAGGACGACGAATTCGTCACCACCCAGCCGGGCGACGGTGTCACCGTCGCGTACGCCCGTCGTCAGCCTGCGGGCGACCTCGATCAGCACCGCGTCGCCGGTGTGGTGCCCGAACCGATCGTTGATCGACTTGAACCCGTCGAGGTCGCAGAAGAGCACCGCGAGCCCCTTCGTCCCGTCGTCCACCTCGGAGGCGGGCGCGACCGCGTGGACGTGGTGGTCGTACGGGTCCACCCCGCCGGAGAGGTCGAAGGGCTCGGGGAAGGCGTCGTACCGGAAGCCGGGGTCGCCCGGGTCGCCGGAGCCCGCCGGGCCGCCCGGGACGGCCGCGGCGACGGCCGCGGTGTCGGCGCCCCGGCCCTCGTACGCGGCGTCGAGCGCCTCCACGGCGGCGGAGCGCACGGACTGCTGCGGCATGCGGCACAGCCGGGCCGAGAGCCGGGCGCGGAGTTCGGCGCTGTTGGGCAGGCCGGTGAGGGAGTCGTGGCTGGCGCGGTGGGCGAGCTGGAGCTCGTGCCGCTTGCGCTCCTCGATGTCCTCGACGTGGGTGAGCAGGAACCGCGGACCGTCGGCGGCGTCGGCGACGACGGAGTTGCGCAGCGAGACCCACACGTAGGTGCCGTCGCGCCGCCCGAGGCGCAGTTCGGCGCGGCCGCCCTCGGCGGAGGTGCGCAGCAGGGTCCCGATGTCCTCGGGGTGGACCAGGTCGGAGAAGGAGTACCGGCGCAGGACGGAGGCGGGGCGGCCCAGCAGCCGGCACAGGGCGTCGTTGGTGCGCAGCAGCCGGCCGTGCTGGTCCCCGCCCATCTCGGCGATGGCCATGCCGCTGGGCGCGTACTCGAAGGCCTGCCGGAAGGATTCCTCGCTGGCGCGCAGGGCCTGCTGCTCGCGTTCGAGGCGGACCAGGGCGCGCTGCATGTTCGCGCGGAGCCGGGCGTTGCTGATCGCGATGGCTGCCTGGGAGGCGTACATCTGGAGCGCCTCGCGCCCCCATGCGCCGGGGCGGCGCCCGTTGCGCGGCCGGTCCACGGAGATGACGCCGAGGAGTTCCCCGCCGGACGCGTACATGGGCGCGTAGAGCCGGTCCTCGGGGTGCCACTCGTCCTCGAAGCGGGGGTCGGGGCCGTCGGTGTGCCACTGGGGCACGTCGTCCTCCAGCAGGACCCAGCCCTCGGTGTGCGGGATGAAGCGCAGGCCGTCCCAGTTCTCGCCCATGGTCAGGCGGCGCTCCCAGGAGGTGCGGGAGCCGACGCGGCCGGTGATCAGGGCTTCCGCGGCGGGGTCGCCGGCGAAGGCGGCGACGACGAGGTCGCCGTCAGGGCGTACGAGGTTGACACAGGCGAGTTCGTAGCCGAGGCCGGTGACGATGCCGTCCACGACGGTCTGCAGGGTGTCGGCCAGACTCCTGGCCGTGTTGAGCTCGGCCACCACCCGGTGCAGCTGCCGCAGGGTCGCAAGACGGACGTACGGCTCTGACTCGGTCTCCATTGCTCGCTCTCCCCGAGACCTCGACAGCAACTCCAGTTTTGTCATCGGCGTTTCGTTGCGGTGTCCCGTCCACTGAATCACAGTGAGCTGTGCGGCAGGTACACAGGGTCAACAAATCTTGCCCTCTGTGACTTAAGTCACATCAGATGAATTAAGGCGCCGGCTGACGGCTTCTGCGCCCTGGGGCGCTCCCCCGTCTTTCCGGCGGCTCACGATACGCGTGAGGCCTAGGCCAAGGGTCCGGGACACGGCTCGGCCTCGGGCCCGATGTGCGCCGGGGGAGGGCGAGACTAGCGTTCCCGGCGTGCCGAAAACGACCTCTGTACCCGTACCGACCACCGCGAGCCTTCATCCTGAAGGTGTGAGCCACGACGAGTTCCGCGCCGCCCTGTCCCGACTGGCGGCGGGCGTCTGCCTGGTCACCGCACACGAGCCACCGCTGACCGAGGACGGCCCGCGCGGCGAGGACGTCGGGATGACGGCCACCGCCTTCCTGTCGGTGTCCCTCGACCCGCCGCTGGTCCTCATCAGCCTGCGGGAGGGGTCGCGGATGGACGACCTGCTGGCCGAGCAGCCGCTGTGGGCGGTCTCGCTGCTGGCCGACCACCAGGTGCAGATCGCGAGCCGCTTCTCGATGAAGGGCCGCATCAGCGACCGCCTGCTCTTCGCCGACCTGCCGTACGTACGCGGCGAGGTCTCCGGGGCCCCGCTGCCCGCGGGGACGCTGGCCACGCTGGAGTGCCGCACCGAGGAGCGCGTCCCGGCGGGCGACCACACCCTGGTCATCGGCCGCGTGCTCGCCGCGTCGCTGCCGGCCCCCGACGCCGCGCCGCTCGCATACTTCCGCGGCCGCTACCGCAGGCTGGCGCCGTAGCGCGGGGGCGCCGCCGGCCGTGGGCTCGCCTGCCTGCCGGCTGCGGGTCCGGTCGGCGGGCGCTACCAGTCGCGGGCCGAGCGGCCGCGCTTGGTCTCGCCGCGGGCCTTCTTCTCCCGCAGCCGCCGCTCGTTGATCCCCCGCGGGATCTTCGTCGCGCGGCGCGGCTTCGGCGGCGGGGCCGTCGCCTCCGCGAGCAGCGACGCCAGCCTGACCAGCGCCATCTCCCGGTTGCGCAGCTGCGAGCGGTGCTCGGAGGCCCGTACCGCCAGCACCCCGCCCACCAGGCGCGGGGCCAGGCGCTCCAGCGCCCGCTCCTTCCACACCTCGGGCAGCGCCTTCGTCGCCGCGAGGTCGAACAGCAGCTCCACCCGGGAGTCCGAGGTGTTCACGTGCTGGCCACCCGGCCCGGAGGAACGCGAGAACCGCCACGAGAGCTCCGCCTCGGGAAGCACGACGGAGCCGCGGATGACATAGGGACCAGGCATGGCCCCATGATCCCGCCCCGCTTACGCCCCCGTCACCCGTATTTCCGTACCGTCGGAAGGGAAAGCCACAGGAGAAAGGCCCTGCGGGCCCCGCGGGGGAAATCCAAGCGGAAATCGGCAGGCTGGAACCTGCGAGGCCCCTCCCCGCGTTATGAAGGTCAGCGGTACCTTGACCGCACATCTCGCGGTCAGCGACGAAGGAAGGGACACCAGTCACAATGGCAGTAAGCCTGTCCAAGGGCGGCAACGTCTCGCTCACGAAGGAGGCCCCGGGCCTCAGCGCCGTCACGGTCGGCCTCGGCTGGGACACGCGGACGACGACCGGTGTCGACTTCGACCTGGACGCCTCCGCCATTGCGGTGAACGCGATGGGCAAGGTCGTCTCGGACGGCCACTTCGTCTTCTTCAACAACAAGTCCACCCCGGACCAGACCATCGTGCACACCGGCGACAACCGCACCGGCGAGGGCGCGGGCGACGACGAGGCCATCAAGGTCAACCTGGCCGGCCTCCCGGCCGACGTCGACAAGATCGTCTTCCCGGTCTCGATCTACGACGCCGACACCCGCCAGCAGAACTTCGGCCAGGTCCGCAACGCGTACATCCGCGTCGTGAACCAGACCGGCGGCGCCGAGATCGCCCGCTACGACCTCTCCGAGGACGCGGCCACCGAGACCGCCATGGTCTTCGGCGAGCTCTACCGCAACGGCGCCGAGTGGAAGTTCCGCGCGGTCGGCCAGGGCTACGCCTCGGGCCTGGTCGGCATCGCCCAGGACTTCGGCGTCAACGTCTGAGCCACCCCGGCCCGAAGCCCCCTCCCGGCCGTCCGGGCAGGGGGCTTCGCCACACCCCGGTCAGCGGATGGGTTTTCTGCCGTACAGCCAGGCGTCCCAGACCTTCGACAGGTCCATGCCGGTCTTCTGCTCCGCGTAGGCGGTGAAGTCGGCCGTGCTCGCGTTGCCGTGCCGGTGGTCGGCGGCCCAGCCGCGCAGCAGCGCGGAGAACCTCTCGTCGCCGGCCTCCTGCCGGATCCGGTGCAGCACCATCGCGCCCCGGTAGTACACCGGGCCCGCGGAGATCTCCTCCGGGCCGGGCGGGGAAGCCGGCGGGAACGCGTCCCAGTCGGTGCCCGCACCCTCGTCGACGGAGGTGTCGCCGGCCAGGAAGGCGTCGAAGCGGCGCTCGGCGGACGGCCCGCCGTGCTCCTCGTCCCACAGCCATTCCGCGTACGTCGCGAAGCCCTCGTTGAGCCACATGTCCTTCCAGGACTTCGGCGACACCGAGTTCCCGAACCACTGGTGCGCCAGCTCGTGCAGGACCAGGTCCTCGTCGGCCGGGGCACCGGAGAAGACCGGCCGGGTCTGCGTCTCCAGCGCGTACGCGAGGGTCTCGGACGGCGCGACGATCGCACCCGCGGCCGCGAACGGGTACGGGCCGAACCGCGCGGCACCCCACTCCACCATCTCCGGCAGCCGCGCCAGCGCGGGCCCGCCGCCCTCCGGCTCCCCGGGGGCCACCGCCGTGTACAGCGGCACCCCGGACGGGGTCTGCCCGGTCGCCACCTTGAACTTCCCGACCGCCGCCGTGACCAGGTAGCTCGCGACCGGCTCCGCGCTGTGCCAGGCGAACGCGGTCCGCCCGTCGCCGGTGTCGGTGCGCGAGCGCAGCAGCCCGTTGGACACCGCCTCGTAGCCCTTGGGGACGGTGAGGGTGATGTCGTACGCGGCCTTGTCGCTGGGGTGGTGGTTGCCGGGGAACCAGGTCATCGACCCGACCGGCTCACCGACCGCGAACGCCCCGTCCTCGACGGGGATCCAGCCCTCTTCGGAGCCGTCCGGATCGGAGAGGGCCTTGGGCTCGCCGCTGTACTCGACCTCCGTGCGGAAGACCTCCCCGGTCCGCAGGTCCTCGGCCGGGCGCACGGTCAGCTCGCTGCCGGTGCGGTTGAAGCGGGCCCCGGCGCCCTGCACCGTGACGCCCTCGACCTTCAGGCCGCTGAGGTCGAGGTTGAACGAGCTGAGCCCCTGCTCGGCCCGGGCCGTGATGACCGCCTTGCCGTGCAGCACCCCGTCCTCGGGGTCGTACGCCAGGTCCAGCCGGTAGTGGTCGACCTGGTAGCCGCCGTTGCCCGCCTTCGGGAAGTACGGGTCGCGCAGGCCCGACGCGCCCGGCCGCCCCTGCACCGTGCTGCCCGTGCACGCCGTGGTGAGGGCGAGGAGGGCGGCGACGGCAGGGACGGCGAGGCGGGTCATACGGGAGAGGCGGGAGAGGCGGGAGCGATCGGCGGGGCGGGGGACGGCGCGGGTTTCCACGCAGTCGATCCTATGGGGCATCTTGTCGCACTACGGTCTGATACGACCGGTGACGCGGGCCCGCCCACCCCCGTCCGACTACTGCTCCAGGGCCTCGACACCGGCCTTGGCGAACTTCTCGTCCAGGTCGCCGCTGGGGGCGCCGGCCACGCCGATGCCCGCCACCGGCGCGCCGCCCGCCTGGACCGGGACGCCGCCGCCGAGGAACAGGGTGCCCGGGATGTCCTTCAGGTTCGGGGCCTGCGCGAGGCGGCCCACGAGCACCGAGGTCGGCGCGTTCCAGGACACCGCGGTGAAGGCCTTGCGCTCAGCCGACTCGTAGGACTGCGGGCCCGCGCCGTCGCCGCGCAGGGTGACGATGGTGTTGCCGTTGCGGTCCACGACCGCGACCGTCACCTTCTGGTTCTCCTTGCGGGCGGCCTCCAGCGCACCCTGGGCGGCGCGGGTGGCGGCGTCGACGGTCAGGTGGGTCGAGGTGGTGAAGTTCTTCGCGCCCACCTCCTTCTTCGCGGCCGCGGCGGCCGGCGCGGCCTGCACCTCGGCCTGCGCGGCGTTCGCGCTGACCGCGCCGAAGGTGCCGGCGCCGAGCGCGACGGCGAGGGCGGTACCGGTGAGAACGCGGGTGCGGGTCTTCATGCTGCTGCTCCTTGGACGTCGGGCTGGGCGCCGGTGGCCGTCGGCCGAATGCCGTGCACCGGATCGTTCGCCGGCCCGTTTCCAGCGGCCCGGCGTCGTGCTTCCAGCCTGCGGCCGGAACCCCCGCCCACCCGTCCCCGTACCGGCTCGCGACGGCTGCCGCACCGGTTGACCCCGGGGTCGTCCGATCGGTTGATGCGCACCGGCCGCGGATACGGCTTGGCTGGTCAGCGCCATCCCCCGCGACCGGGCACGATGGAGCCGAACAGCCGATCCGCACCGGGAGCCCGCCGTGAGCCACCTCAGCCGAGCGCCGTCGCTCAAGGAGGACAAGGGGGACAGGGGAGGCAGGGGGAACAGGGCGGACAGGGCGGACACGGACACCCGGATGCTCGCGGCGGTCATGCACACGGCGTTCTTCCTGCTCCTGGCCGCCTCCGTCGCCCGCTACCTGCTCCGCCACCCCGGCTCGCCCGACACCCCCTGGATCATCGCCCTCGGCACCGCGCTCGCCCTGCTGTACGTCCTCGGCCCGGCCCTCGGCGCCGCCCCCACCGCACGCCGGCTGGCCTGGCTCGGGCTGGTCGTCGGCGTGTGGGTGGTGCTCGTCGTCCTCGCCCCCAGCTTCGCCTGGTGCGCCGTCCCCCTCTTCTACACGGCCCTGCGGACCCTGCCCCCGCGCGCCGCCATCGTCCTCGTCGCCCTGCTGACCGTGTTCGTCGTCGCCGCCCAGCTCAAGCTGTCCCGCGAGTTCGACCCGAACCTGCTGCTCGCCCCGCCGGCCATCGCCGCGCTGTCCACCGCCGTCTTCGTCCACATGGAACGCCAGGCCCAGGCACAGCGCGCGCTCATCGACGACCTCATCCGCACCCGGCGCGAACTGGCCGCCACCGAACGCCGCGAAGGCACCCTCGCCGAACGGCAGCGGCTCTCCATGGAAATCCACGACACCCTCGCCCAGCACCTGTCCAGCCAGCAGATGCTGCTCCAGGCCGCCGACCGGGTCTGGGACGACAGCCCGGCCACCGCCCGCGCACACGTCCGCACCGCCACGGGCATCGCCGCCCGCGGCCTCGCCGAGGCCCGCCGCCTGGTCCACGACCTCGCCCCGCCCGAACTCGCCGGCGGCGCCGGCCTCGCCGACGCCCTGCGCGCCCTCGACGCCGGACCGGACATCGAGGTCCGCTTCCACTTGGAGGGCGCCCCCGTACCGCTGCCCGACCGCGTCCAGTCGGCGCTGCTGCGCGTCGCCCAGGGCGCCCTGGCGAACGTACGGGAACACGCGCGCGCCCGGACCGCGGCCCTCACCCTCAGCTTCCTCGGCGACCAGGTCGTCCTGGACATCGCCGACGACGGCGAGGGCTTCGACGGGACCCGGCCGCCCCGCGCGAGCGGCGAGGAACGCGGCCACGGCCTCCCCGCGATGCGCGCCCGGGTCGACCAGCTCGGCGGCACGCTCACGATCGAATCCGCCGAGGGCGAGGGCACCGTCCTGTCCGCGGCCATCCCCCTGGAGCCGCAGCCATGACCACCGCCACGACGACGCTCCTGCTCTGCGACGACCACGCGGTGGTCCGCGCCGGCCTGCTGGCCCTGCTCGGCAGCGCCCCCGACATCGAGGTGATCGGCGAGGCGGGCAGCGGGGAGGAGGCCGTCGCCCTGGCCGCCCGGCTCCGGCCCGACGTGGTCCTGATGGACCTCCAGCTCGGCGAGGGCATCGACGGCGTCGAAGCCACCCGCCGGATCACCACCGCCTCCCCCCACCCGCCCCACGTCCTCGTCCTCACCACGTACGACACCGACGCCGACATCACCCGCGCCATCGGAGCGGGCGCCACCGGCTACCTCCTCAAGGCGGAGCGGCCCGAGGAGCTCTTCGCCGCGATCCACGCCGCCGCGGCCGGACGCACCACCCTGTCGCCGCCGGTCGCCAGCCGCGTGATGGCCCGCATGCGGGGCTCCCGGCCCACCCTGACCGACCGCGAACTCGACATCCTCGGCCAGCTCGCCCGCGGCCTCGGCAACCGGGAGATCGCCCGCGCCCTGTTCATCAGCGAGGCCACGGTCAAGACCCACCTGGGCCGCATCTACGACAAGCTCGGCGTCGACACGCGCGCGGGCGCCGTCTCGGTGGCCAAGGAACAGCGCCTCCTCCCGTAGCCCCGGGGGCAGGGGCCGGGGCGGCGCCGGCGGGGCGCGGCGGGCGTGGGACCATCGGGGGGTGCTCGACATCGGCTACTCCCTCTCCCGGCGCTTCCCCGACCCCCCGCAGACCGACTACCGGACTGCGGACGTCCACTCCCTGCGCCACGACCTGTTCTGCGGGGACGTCTACCTCGCCGACACCGAGTCGGACCGGGAAGTGTCCACAGCCTGGGGATGGGTGCCCGTCCTGGACTTCGCCTGGGCGCTCTGCGACATCGTCGAGCGGCTCGACCGGGACCCGCGCGGCAGCCGCTCCGCCGACCGGCAGTACGCCGAACTCGACTTCACCGAGTCCACCGACCGCATGCTCTTCGAGCGCCGCTTCGGCTGGGTCGACGTCGAGGCCGACTGGATGCCCGCGGAGGAGGCCCCGCTGACCTTCAGCCACAAGATGCTGCGCCGCGAGGCCCGCGACTTCCTGCACGACCTGATCGCGGACCTCATCGACATGCACGAGGGCCTCGCCGACAACCCGGCGATCTGGACCCTCCAGGCCCGCTTCCCCCGCGTCCCGGCCTGAACTGCGCCTCGTAAGGGGCGCGGGGAACTGCGCGATCAGCCACAGACGGCCCGCAGCCTGCGTACCGCACGTCCCGCGGAGCGCTTGGCCGCACACGGCCCGCGGCGTCATGGGCAGGGTCAGGGGACCACGCGCAGCCCCAGGTGCGCCGCCAGGGCCGGGGCCAGGGACAGGAGCTGGGCCGGCGTGACCGCCGCGCCGGCCAGGGCCTCCACACCGCGGGCGAAGTCCAGCTCGGCCGCGGCCCGCAGGTCCACGTCCGTCATCCGGGCCCCGGTGACGTCCGCCGCCCGCAGGACGCAGCCGCGGAACTCCACCCGCTCCAGCACCGCCCCGCCGAAGTCCGGCTCCACCAGTACGCATTCCTCGAAGACCACGTCCCGCAGCCGCGCCTGCCGCAGGTTCAAGTAGTCGATCTTGCCGCCGCGGAACTCGACCCGCTCCAGCACCGCCCCGTGCAGCGCCGTCCCGCCCAGCCGGGCATCGACCAGCTCCACGTCCCGGAGCGAGGCCCCGGCCAGGTCCGTGCCGACCCCCCGGACCTGCTCCAGCAGCGAGTCGAGGATCCGCGCCTTGGCCAGGCCCGCCCCGTCCAGCACGCAGCGCCGCACCGCGCAGTCCATGAACCGCGCCCCGACGCCCTCCTGGCCGGACAGGTCCCGGTCGGCGAACTCCAGTCCGTCGTAGTCCCCGTCGGGCTCCAGCCCGCCGCCCTGCCAGGGGATCAGCTCCGGCGGCAGCCCCGCCTGCGGCCGCCGCGCCGCCTTCACCGCCTGCGCCCTGCCCGACCCCTGCTGCCCGTTCCGCGCCATACCCCCATCCTGCCCCGCGGCACCGACAACCCGGCCGTCCGGGCGTCGGGGCGCGTCAGGGCGTGCCGAGGCTCCGCAGCGCTTCGTCGGTCAGCCGGTACACCGTCCACTCGTCCTGCGGCCGCGCGCCCAGCGCTTCGTAGAAGGCGATCGTCGGCTCGTTCCACTTCAGCACCGACCACTCCAGCCGCTCGTACCCGCGCTCCACGCAGATCCGCGCCAGCCCGGCCAGCAGCGCCTTCCCGTACCCGCCGCCGCGGGCGCCGGGGCGCACGTACAGGTCCTCCAGGTAGACGCCGTGCACCCCGCGCCACGTCGAGAAGTTCAGGAACCAGATCGCGAACCCGACCGGCTCGCCGTCCGGCGTCTGCGCGAGGTGCGCGAACGCCGCCGGCCGCTCCCCGAACAGCGCCTCCCGCAGCTGCTCCTCGGTGGCCCGCGCCTCGTGCGGCACCCTCTCGTACTCCGCGAGCTCGCGGATCATGGCATGGATGACCGGGACGTCCCCGGCGACAGCGCTACGGATCATGCCCGCAGCCTAAGCCCGCCCCAACACCAGCTCGGCGACGAGCAGTTGCTCCCCGTCCAGGTCCGGTACGCCGCCCCGCGCGTCCTCCACGTCCCACAGGCAGTTCTGCAGCACCCGCCCCAGCACCCAGGCCCGCGCCCGCTCCCGGTCCAGCCCGAGGGCCTCCGTCAGCAGGTCGAACCGCCACTGCACCTGGTCCGCCGCGAAGTTGTTCCGGATCGCCGGCATCAGCTCGAATCCCGGATCACCCGCGAGCGGCTTCGGATCGATCGCCAGCCACGCCTCCCGGCCGCCCGCCAGCACGTTGTCGTAGTGCAGGTCCCAGTGCAGCAGCCGGTCCCCGGGCTCCCCCGCCACCTCCGCCAGCGCCGCCGCGCAGTCCGCCACCAGCCCCCGCGCCCGCGCGTCCGGGATCCCCGCCAGCGCCCGCGGCGCCCGCTCCAGCAGCCGGGCCGCCACCGGGCCGAGCCCCCGCACCCCGGCCGGCGCCGGAACCGCCGTCAGCCGCGCCAGCAACTCCCCCACCACACGCACCGCCTGCCGCGGATCCCGCTCCGCGAGCCCCGACAGCGGCCGCCGCTCGTCGAGCCGCTCCAGCAGCAGCGTCCCCGTCCCCGGATCGTGCTCCAGCAGCCGTACGGAGCCCCGCCCGTCCCACGCGCGCAGCGCGAGCGGCTCCCCCGCGCTCTCCTCGTCGGGCAGCAGCAGCTTCAGCGCCGCCGCCGTCCCGTCCGCCCGCTGCACGGGCACCACCAGCGCGGTCATCCCGTGCATCACAGGACCCGCCGGCCGCAGCGCCCACTCCTGGAGGAACCGCTCCGTGCGCGCCGGCAGCCCCGCGAGGAACTCCCGCCCCGCCTCCCCGTTGAACAGGAGCTGCGCCTCGACGAGCCCCTCCGGAATCTCCACCACTCCCCGACCGTAGCCCGCCCCGCCCCGCCCCCGCGAGGCCGACGCCGCTGAACCCGACCGGACGCGCAAAAGGCCCCGGAGCAAACTCCGGAGCCTTTCACCTCTGCACGAATTCCATGGCCCGAACTACCTCTGACCTGGAACGGAGCCCCCTGTCGGATTCGAACCGACGACCTACGCTTTACAAGAGCGGTGCTCTGGCCAGCTGAGCTAAGGAGGCCTGTGGCGCTGCGCGCACGCCAATCGCCTTCACTTTACACAGCCGACAGGCCCGCTCGCGAAGGGCTATTCCGGCCCGTGCCGACGCGCCGCCCCACCGGGAAGAGGCCCGGGCCGCCCGCCGGCGCGTCGTACGTCACCCCCGGACGGGTACTGACAGAACGCCCCCCGCCGGGTAGCGTCGGGCGGAAGTCCACTGCGGTGGGCCGACCACCACTTCCTTCCACTCGGATCGTCCGGCACGTTCCTGCCGGTAGAAGGGATGCATCCCCATGGCTTCTGTCACCTTCGACGCGGCTACCCGCCTCTACCCCGGCGCCGACAAGCCCGCCGTCGACGCGCTCGACCTGCAGATCGAGGACGGCGAGTTCCTCGTCCTCGTGGGCCCCTCCGGCTGCGGCAAGTCCACCTCGCTGCGCATGCTCGCCGGCCTGGAGGACGTCAACGGCGGCGCCATCCGCATCGGCGACCGCGACGTCACCCACCTGCCGCCGAAGGACCGGGACATCGCAATGGTGTTCCAGAACTACGCGCTCTACCCGCACATGACCGTCGCCGACAACATGGGCTTCGCCCTGAAGATCGCCGGCGAGGACAAGGCGACCATCCGCCGCAAGGTCGAGGACGCGGCGAAGATGCTCGACCTCACCCCGTACCTGGACCGCAAGCCCAAGGCCCTCTCCGGCGGCCAGCGGCAGCGCGTCGCCATGGGCCGCGCCATCGTGCGCAAGCCGCAGGTCTTCCTGATGGACGAGCCGCTGTCGAACCTCGACGCCAAGCTCCGCGTCTCCACCCGTACGCAGATCGCGGCGCTCCAGCGCGACCTCGGCATCACCACCGTCTACGTCACCCACGACCAGGTCGAGGCCATGACGATGGGCGACCGGGTGGCGGTCCTGAAGGACGGCCTCCTCCAGCAGGTCGACACCCCGCGCAACATGTACGACCGCCCGGCGAACCTGTTCGTCGCCGGCTTCATCGGCTCGCCCGCCATGAACCTGGTGGAGGTCCCGATCACCGACGGCGGCGTGAAGTTCGGCGACAGCGTCGTGCCCGTCTCGCGCGAGGCGATCGCCGCCGCCGCGGACGCGGGCGACCGCACCGTCACCGTCGGCGTGCGCCCCGAGCACTTCGACATCGGCACCGAGGGCGGCCTGACCATCACGGTCAACGTCGTCGAGGAGCTCGGCGCCGACGGCTACGTCTACGGCCGCACCTCCAAGGCCGACGGCGGCCAGGACATCGTCGTGCGCGTCGGCGGCCGCCAGGTGCCCGAGAAGGGCTCCAGCCTGCACGTCGTGCCGCGCCCCGACGAGATCCACGTCTTCTCGACGTCCTCCGGCGAGCGCCTCTCCGGCTGACGCCGTCCGCACCGGAGGGGCGCTCCCACCCGCGGGAGCGCCCCTCCGGCATGCGGGGCGGCTTTCGCCGCGTCCGTCAACCGGCTATTCGAAAACCCACGTCGAACCATCCCCCGACCGGGTGACTAACTGTCTCCAAACTTTCACCGAGCGCTACTCTCGCCCTCGTGACCCACACTGCCCGCCGTATCGGCCGATCCCTCGCCCTGGTCCTGCCCGTCGTCCTGGTCCTGTCCGGGACCCTCGCGGTCACGATGGTCCCGTGGGCGGACAACTCGTCGTCCCGGATCCTGACCGCCTCCGCCGAGGACGTCTCCGTCCCCGCGAAGCCGCACGCCCCGCAGGACCTGCTGCGCGACAAGCTCATCTCCGAGCTCCAGCAGGGCGAGATGCCGGGCGACGTCCTGACGCACCTGCAGCAGGAGGTGGACAAGCGGCCTTCGCTCGCCGGCCACTGCGTGGGCATCGCGCGGGCCCTGGGGCGGGCCGCCGTCGAGGCGTACGGCCCGACGAAGGCCCAGTCCTTCGCGCGTCCCGTCTGCGACACCGCGTACGCGTCCGGCGTCGCCTCCATGGGCTGACCCCGGGCCGGTCTCCTGGCCGACTCCCGAGCCGCTCTCCGGGCCGAGGCCCCGGCCGGGCTCTACGCTGGCGGCCATGACCGACGTACCCCCCGCACCTCCCGCACCTCACACCGCTGTCTCCGCGGCCGCGATCCCGGCCTCCCTCACCCAGGCGCCCACCCAGGCGGTGGTCCTGGCGGGCGGCCAGGGGTCGCGGCTGCGCCCGTACACGGACGACCGGCCCAAGCCGATGGTCGAGATCCCGGGGACCGGGGTGCCGATCATCGGGCACCAGCTGAACTGGCTGGCCTCCGAGGGGGTCACCGACGCCGTCGTCTCCTGCGGGCACCTCGCCGAGGTGCTCCAGGAGTGGCTGGCGGCGGCCGACCTCCCGCTGCGCGTGACGACGGTGGTGGAGGAGGAGCCGCTCGGGCGCGGCGGCGGGCTGAAGTACGCCGCACGGCACCTGCCGCATCCGGACCGGCCGTGGTACGCGACGAACGGGGACATCTGGACCCGGTTCTCGCTGCGGGAGATGGCCGCGTTCCATGCCGAGCGGGCGGCGACGGCGACGCTGGCGCTGGCGCGGCCGCGCATCCCGTGGGGTGTGGTGGAGACCAACGAGTTCGGGCAGGTGCTGGACTTCATCGAGGCGCCGCCGTCGCCATACCTGATCAATGCGGGCGTGTACGTCTTCTCGCCCGAATTCACCGCTTTGCTCCCGGATTTGGGCGACCATGAGCGCACCACGTTCCCGCGGCTGGCGCGGGAACGGCGACTGGCCGGCTTCCCGCTCCCGCAGGGCGCGTACTGGCGGGCGATCGACACGGCGAAGGACCTGACCGAGGCCGCGCGCGAACTGGCCGCACAGAGAGCCTCCTGACGGCTGGGCGTGGCCGTGGCCGTGGCCGTGCAGCATGCCGTGGCCGTGCAGCATCAGAGCAGGAGCCGCGCGAGCTCGGCCATCTCCGCCTCGGGGTCCGCCACGGGCTGGATCACGAGCTCGTCGACCCCTGACTCCTCCAGCGCGTCGATCTGCCGTCCGATCTCGTCCCTGGTACCGACGAGACCGAACGTGTCCACCAGTGACGGCACGACGAGATCGCGGTCCTCGGTGGACAGCGGGCCGAGGTAGTTGCGGTAGAGCGTGTGGTGGCGGTCGGGGTCGGTGGCGGTGGTACCGCGCAGGTGGAGCAGGCGGTCGACGGCCGCGGACTCCTCCCGGGGCAGGGCCGCGCGGAAGGCCGGGTCCTCCACCGCGAGGACCAGTGCGCTCACCGCGATGTGCCCCACAGCGTCCTTGACGGCATCGCCGTACCGGTCCTCGCCGTCGGCGAGGACGTACAGGGAGGAGATGAGGTACGCATGCGTCTTCTCGCTGTTGCCCGCGGCCCGTGCCGCCGCCCGGCGGGCCTGGCCGAGCGCGGACCAGGCCGCGGGGGCGTGCAGCGCGAAGGAGATCATTCCCGTACCCAGGCGGCCGGCGACGGCGGCGACTTTCGGGCCGAACGCAGCCACGACGAACTCCACCGGGTCCTCGGTGTTGACGTGGCCGCCGACGTGCAGGAAGCGCACCCTGCTGGTCCGGGCTCCCTCGCGGTAGTCCGTCTCGCGGCCGGCGGTGAGATCCTGCAGGGCGGCCGTGAACGACTCCAGCTCCGCCGTCTTCACGGGCCGCATGCCCAGCGTGCGGCGTGCGGTGTTGCCGGTGCCGACCCCGCAGATGATGCGGCCGGGAGCGAGGGCGTTGAGACTGCCGAGCGCCGCCGCCGCGGCGGGTGCGGAGCGCAGCGCCGGTGAAGTGACCCCGATACCGAGTTTGATCCGGCTGGTGGACCGGGCGCAGAGCGCGAGGCCGACGAACGGATCACCGTGGACCATCGGCGTGTCGTACACCCAGAAACTGCTGAAGCCCAGTTCCTCCGCGCGGGCGGCCAGGCGCTCCAGACCCGGGCGTGCCGTCATGACGATGCCGGTCCGCATGCCGATCCCTCTCGCCGTCGGATTCCATGGCCGTACGTCTCACGTTGCGATCTTCCCCGGTGGCGGCCGTGATCGCGCCCCGGTGAGCGGTGGCCGCGCGCCGAATCGAGCGCCACGTCACACTCCCCCGTACGGAACGGCCCGGGGCCCGGCACGCGGGATGCGTGCCGGGCCCCGGGGTTCCGCGGGTCGGGCCGGTCAGCCGAGGAGGCCGCCGACGAGACCGGGCTTCTTGGACGGGGTGTCCCCGCCGCTGCTCGTGCTGCCGCTGCTGCGGGTGGTCGTGGAGGACGAGGTCTTCGGTGCGGACTGCTTCGGCGCGGTGCCGGTGCTGCTCTGGCCGCTGCCGCTGCCGCTGCCGCTGCCGCTGCCCGTGCCGCGGGTGGCGGCGGGCGGCTGCGAGCCGGTGCCCGCGGTCTCGCGGGCCGTGGAGCCGGTACGGCTGCTGGGCTTGGTCGAGGGGGTGGCGCTGGCGACGGGTTCCGCCGGCTTCGACGGCTGCTGCGACGCGGGCTGCTGCGGCTGCTGCTGGCGCTGCTGCTTGGGCGGCGGCACGGGCAGCGGGGAGCCGGGCAGGTAGTTGCTGGGGGCCTGGCCGGGGCCGGGCACGGTGACGACGGTGCTGGAGCGGACGGCGCCGCCGAGCAGCGAGCCGATGAGGAGGGTGAGCCCGCAGACGAGGGTGGTCATGATCGCGCCGCGCCGCAGCACGCGCCGGCGCAGCTCCCACAGGTCGGAGCGGGGGCCGAGGGTGCGCCAGGCCTCGCCGGCGAGGCGTCCGTCCAGGGAGTAGACGGGCGCGCCGGCGATGATCAGCGGGCTCCAGGCGGCGAGGTAGATGATGTCCGGCGCGTCGTACGCGGGGACGGTCTTCCAGCTGACGGTCATGAGCAGGGCGGCGGACAGCAGTGCGCCGAAGCAGGCGGCGAACCGCTGCCAGAGCCCGAGGACGGTCAGGACGCCGACGAGGACCTGGAGGAAGGCCACGCTGAGGCCGGCGCCGACGGGGTGGGCGAGGGCGAAGTCGCGCAGCGGTTCGGCCAGGGCCCAGGGTTCGAGGGTGCGCAGCCAGGTGACCATGGAGCCGCGTTCGCCGCCGTCGAAGTAGACGGGGTCGCACAGCTTGCCCATGCCGGCGTAGATGGAGATGAACCCGAGGAAGACCCGCAGGGGGAGGAGGACGACCCCGAGGTTCATGCGGCGGCCGGGGTAGTACGAGGCGTGGCCGCGGCTGTCGGAGGCGGCTCGGCGGGCGGCGTCCTGGCCGGGTCCCGTGTCGTACGGGGGCGGGCCGCCGGGGCCGTGGGGCCCGCCGTGGGGCAGGTCCCGTACGGGGGCGAAGGAGCGGGTCTCGTCCGGGTCGCCGTACCGGCGCTGGCCGATGACGGTGGGGGTGGGGACGGTGTCGTCGCCGGGGCCGTGGGCGAGGTCCACGCGGGGGATGACCTGGGTGGCGCCGGCGTCGGCGCCGCCGTACTCGTAGTCGTGGTCGTAGTCGTGGTCGTCGTGGCCGCGGCCGTGTTGGCGGACGGCTTGGAGCAGTCCGCCCATGGCGGCGGTGTCGCCGGGGGCGGACTTGCCGCTCCAGACGACGGGGGCCCTGCGACGGCGGGCGGCGGCTCCGGCGGCGGCGGTGACGGCGCCGCCGAGGACGGGCATCCGGCCGGGGGTGTTCGCGGGCTTGGAACGCGCGCTCGGGCTCGGTGCGAGCCGCACGCGGAAGCTGGCGTGGTTGACGATGACCTGTGCGGGGTCGCACGGCACCTTGACCATGCTCAGCGCGGGCTGGTCGTCGAACCCTGACGTTCTGGTGTCCACACTCATCTAACCGAGTGATCAGTGTTTAGGACACTGCCTTGACAGCAGGGATGTGTCCGAGACGCGTCAAGATCAAGCCACCCCGCCCGAAACGGGCGGGGTGGCACGCTCACGGGTCATTCTCCGCGAGCCAAGTGGATCAAGGGCGTTGCTCCGGACGGGCGGTAGGGCCCGGCGGCGCTCGGCCCCCGCGGCGCTCAGCCCCGGCGGCGGGCCGCCTCGTACAGGACGACACCCGCGGCGACACCGGCGTTGAGCGACTCGGCGCCGCCCGGCATCGGGATGCGCACGAGGTAGTCGCAGGTCTCGCCGACGAGGCGGCCGAGGCCCTTGCCCTCGGAGCCGACGACGATCACGACGGGGCCGGCCAGGGCGTCGAGGTCGGCGACGCTGTGCTCGCCCTCGGCGGCGAGGCCGACGACGGTCAGCCCGGCCTTCTTGTAGTCCTGGAGGGCGCGGGTCAGGTTGGTGACGCGGGAGACCGGGGTGCGCGCGGCGGTGCCGGCGGAGGTCTTCCAGGCACCGGCGGTCATGCCGGCGGCGCGGCGCTCGGGGATGACCACGCCGTGGCCGCCGAAGGCGGAGACGGAGCGGACGATCGCACCGAGGTTGCGCGGGTCGGTGACCCCGTCGAGGGCGACGATCAGCGGCTGCTCGCCGCTGTCGTGGGCGGCCTCGGTGAGGTCCTCGGGGTGCGCGTACTCGTACGGCGGGACCTGGAGGACGAGGCCCTGGTGGTTGAGGCCGCCGGTCATCCGGTCGAGCTCGGGGCGCGGGGCTTCCATCAGGTTGATGTTGCCGCGGGCGCCGGCGAGCTGGAGGGCCTCGCGGACGCGCTCGTCGTTGTCGATGAACTGCTGGACGTACAGGGTGGTGGCGGGCACGCCGTCGCGCAGCGCCTCGAAGACCGGGTTGCGGCCGACGACCATCTCGCTCTGGCCCTTGGGGCCGCCGCGGCGGGGGGCGGGACGGCGCTTCGCGGCCTGCTTGGCCATGGCGTTGGAGATGCGGAACGCCTTGTGGCCCTTGCGGTCCTCGGCCTTGGGCGTGGGGCCCTTGCCCTCCAGGCCCTTGCGCCGCTGACCACCGCTGCCGACCGTCGCGCCCTTCTTGTTGGACGTGCGGCGACCCCTGCGCTGGCTGTTCCCGGCCATGACCTCTACCTGTTTTCGTTGGTGCTGCGTTATGTACGTATGAAGAGTGTGCCGCCCGGGACCCCGGGCGGCACAACGTGGCCGGTCAGGCCGGGTCCGGTCAGCGCGGGCCGAGCGTCCAGCGCGGCCCGGACGGGCTGTCCTCGATGACCAGGCCCGACTGCTGGAGCTGGTCGCGGATGGCGTCGGCGGTGGCCCAGTCCTTGCGGGCGCGCGCCGACTCGCGCTGCTCCAGGACCAGCCGGACGAGCGTGTCGACGGCCCCGTGGAGCTCGGCGCCCCGGTCGGTCTCCTCCGACCAGCGCTCGTCCAGGGGGTCCAGGCCGAGCACGCCCAGCATGGCCCGCACCTCCGACAGGCGCGCGATGGCCGCGTCCTTGTCGTCGGCGGCGAGCGCGCTGTTGCCCTGGCGGACGGTGGTGTGGACGATGGCGAGCGCCTGCGGGACGCCCAGGTCGTCGTCCATGGCCTCGGCGAAGGCCGGCGGGACCTCGGCGGCCGGCTCGACGGCCTTGCCCGCCTTCTCCACGACACGCCGGCAGAAGCCCTCGATGCGGGCGAACGCCGACTCGGCCTCGCGCAGGGCCTCCTCGCTGTACTCGATCATCGAGCGGTAGTGCGGGGTGCCGAGGTAGTAGCGCAGGACGACGGGGCGCCAGTTCTTGACCATCTCGGAGACGAGCACCGAGTTGCCCAGGGACTTGGACATCTTCTCGCCGGACATGGTGACCCAGGCGTTGTGCACCCAGTACTGCGCGAAGTCGTCGCCGAAGGCCTTGGCCTGGACGATCTCGTTCTCGTGGTGCGGGAAGATCAGGTCGAGGCCGCCGCCGTGGATGTCGAAGGCGCTGCCCAGGTACTTGTGCGCCATGGCCGAGCACTCCAGGTGCCAGCCGGGGCGGCCGCGGCCCCACGGGGTCTCCCAGTCGGGCTCGCCGGGCTTCGACGCCTTCCACATGGCGAAGTCGCGGGGGTCGCGCTTGCCGCTGATGCCCTCTTCGGTCGGCTGGATGAGGTTGTCCAGCTCCTGGTTGGAGAGCTTCAGGTAATCGGGGTACGAGCGCACGTCGAAGTAGACGCTGCCGTCCGCCTCGTAGGCGTGGCCGCGCTCGATGAGGCCGCGCATCATCTCGACCATCTCGGTGACGTGGCCGGTGGCGCGGGGCTCGTACGTGGGCGGCAGGCAGCCCAGGGCGTCGTAGCCGGTGTTGAAGGCGCGCTCGTTCTCGTAACCGATGGACCACCAGGGGCGGTTCTGCTCGCCGCCCTTCGTGATGATCTTGTCGTCGATGTCGGTGACGTTCCGGATGAAGGTGACGTCGTATCCGCGGTACTCGAACCAGCGGCGCATGATGTCGAAGTTGAGGCCGGAGCGGATGTGCCCGATGTGCGGGGCTGCCTGCACGGTGGCACCACAGAGGTAGATCGAGACACATCCCGGTGTGAGGGGGGTGAAGTCGCGGATCTGCCGGGCGCTGGTGTCGTACAGGCGAATAGTCACGGGATCCAGGGTAGTGGGCCGTCGGCAGTGCCCCGCGACCCCTTTCGGGGAGCGGGGCCGCTTTGCCGCCGAAGCGGCGGCATGTGTGACGACCGCCTTGCAGCGGTTCGGGATGCTCAGCCCCGGTTCGTCCGGTAGACGAGGGCGGTGGCGATCGCGGCGAGGCCCTCGGCGCGGCCGGTCAGGCCCAGCCCGTCGGTGGTGGTGCCGGAGACGGACACCGGCGCGCCGGCGGCCTCGGAGAGCGCCTTCTGCGCCTCGTCGCGCCGCTTGCCGATCTTCGGGCGTACGCCGATCACCTGGATGGCGATGTTGCCGATCTCGTAGCCCTCGGCGCGGACGATCCGGGCGGCCTCCGCCAGGAGGGTGACGCCGGCGGCGCCGGACCACTCGGGGCGGGAGGTGCCGAAGTGGGCGCCGAGGTCGCCGACACCGGCGGCGGAGAAGAGGGCGTCGCAGGCGGCGTGGGCGGCGACGTCGCCGTCGGAGTGCCCGGCGAGGCCGTCCTCCCCCTCCCACAGCAGGCCGGCGCACCACAGCTCGCGGCCGGCCTCGAAGGCGTGCACGTCGGTGCCGATGCCGACCTGCGGGATCAGCGGGGCGGCGGGGGCCGCGGCGGGGGCGGTGGGGTCAGTAGGCATCGGTGGCCCTCCTGCGGGCGAGTACGGCCTCGGCGAGGACCAGGTCGAGCGGGCGGGTGACCTTGAAGGCCTCCTCGTGGCCGGGGACCACCATGACGGTGGTGCCGAGCTGTTCCACCATCCCGGCGTCGTCGGTGGCGCCCTCGCCGACGGCGGCGACGGTCTCGTGGGCGCGCCGGAGGGTGGCGAGGTCGAAGCCCTGCGGGGTCTGGACGGCGCGCAGCCGGGCGCGTTCGGGCGTGGCGACGACCGGCTCGGGCTCGCCGGGCCTGCCGGGCTCGACCTCCTTGACGGTGTCGGCCAGCGGCAGCGCGGGGACCACGGCCGGGGCGCCGGAGCGGACGGCCTCGATCACGGCGTCGACGGTGTCGACCGGGACGAGCGGGCGGGCCGCGTCGTGGACGAGGACGGAGGTGACGTCCGCGGGGAGCGCGGCGAGGCCGGCGGCCACGGACTCCTGGCGGGTGTCGCCGCCGGGGACGACGAGGAGATCGGTGCGCTCGGGCAGCGGGTGCTCGTCCAGCAGGCTGCGGACCTCGGCGGCGCCGTCGGGCGGGGCGACGACGACCACGAGGGAGACGGCCCGGGAGCGGGCCATCGCGCGGACGGCGTGGATGAGCATCGGCGTGCCGCCCAGGGCCCGCAGGGCCTTGGGGGCGCCCGGGCCGAGGCGTACCCCGCGGCCGGCGGCCGGGATCACCGCGGCGGTGCGGTGGGGGCGCGATTGGTCAGACATGTGTTGTAGCTCCGAGCCAGGTTTGTGACTTCGGCCGACATGGGTATGGCCCTGGGGAGTGCCGGGTGCGACGCCCTCGCCCCCTTCCGTGACGACCGGTCGAGCCGGCTGCCCGGGCCCGGCACAGCGTGGGTCTTGGGTCGCGGTACGGCCGGTACGGCGTGAGTCGTGAGTGGCGTGGGTGTCAGTTGCCCGTTGGGTCTCCGTGCCCGGGTCTCATTGCCCGGGATCTGTGTGCCCGGGGTGTTCAGGGCGGGTACAGACATGCCGCAGCGCCCGGCAACGGCCCCCTCGTGGAGGAGAGGGCTGTCATCGGGCACCGCGGCACGGCTGTGTACGGGGTTGTCGCGTCAGGACGCGAGAACCTCGTCGAGGAGGGCCTCCGCCTTGTCCTCGTTGGTGTTCTCAGCGAGCGCGAGCTCACTCACCAGGATCTGGCGCGCCTTGGCGAGCATGCGCTTCTCGCCCGCGGACAGACCGCGCTCGCGCTCACGCCGCCACAGGTCGCGCACCACTTCGGCGACCTTGATGACGTCGCCAGAAGCGAGCTTCTCCAGATTTGCCTTGTAGCGACGGGACCAGTTCGTCGGCTCCTCGACCTGCGGCGAGCGCAGGACCTCGAAGACCCGGTCCAGCCCGTCCTGGCCGACTACGTCGCGGACGCCGACGAACTCTGCATTGTCGGCAGGCACACGAACCGTCAGGTCGCCCTGGGCGACCTTGAGCACCAAGTAGGTCTTGTCCACGCCTTTGATCTGGCGAGTTTCGATGGCCTCGATCAGCGCGGCCCCGTGATGGGGATAGACCACGGTGTCGCCAACCTTGAACGTCATGTGACAGGTACCCCTTCCGTGGCTATCCAGGGTAACACGAGAACTGACCGTTATGAATGGCGTTTTCGCAGGTCAGAGCGCATCTCGGGGCTTGACAACCACGACAGGAACGTGCTGCGGCGGCCTTGCGGAAGGGGGTATTCGCAGGTCGGAGGCGCTGTGCGGACCGGGCGAAACGGCCACGTTACAGCGGAGCGGCAGCCTCACCAGTGTGACGTACGTCCCGTTTTGCCGGTTTCGAAGGCGGGAAACGGGGCCACTCCACTCGACTGGAGGCCACCCGTACGGAGTGGTTCAGGCCCAATCCTGAAATTGATCACCGAGAGCCGTTCGAAGGAATCCCGGAATTGATCACAGGAGCGTCTCCGGGCGATATAGCGGACAGCACGTGAACGGCATGCGAAGGGCGCGCGGAATGCAAGATCGCGGAGTGGGCGAGGGGCCCCGCGCGCGCTGCGGAGGGTCGGGTGCGGGGGCGGGGCGGCGGCTCGGTAACCTAAGCCCGCTGACACACCCTTAGGGCGGCTTTACCTCGGCCGTCCGACATACCGCCGTCCTTCCGTTCCGTACGTCCAAGGAGTTGCCGCCGCCGTGAGCCGCAGCCTTCGACGCGGCGCCCTCGCCGCCACCGCCGTCGTGTTCTCGATCGCCTCGCTGGCCGCCTGCGGTGCGGGCAACGACGCGCAGACGCTTCAGATCAAGCCGGACAACGCCTCCGCCTCGAAGGGCGAGATCGAGATCCAGAACGCCCTGGTGATCACCCAGGGCACCAAGGAGCGCACGGGCGGGGCCGTGGTCTCGGCAACGCTCTTCAACAACAGCATGAAGCCGGAAGTCCTGGAGTCGATCTCCCTCCCGGGCCGCGGCAAGGTCGTGCTGAAGCCCGCCGAGGGCGCCGGCAAGGTCGTCGTGCCCTCCGGCGGCTCCGTCGTCATCGGCGGCAAGGGCAACGCCTCCGCCGTGATCGAGGGCCCCAGCGAGGCCGTGAAGAACGGTGCCGCGCAGGAGCTCGTCTTCAAGATGAGCAGCACCGGCGACATCCCGCTGGAGGCGTTCGTCGTCCCGAACACCGGCGCGTTCGCCCCCTTCGGCCCGACCGAGGCCCCCGCCGCCGGCCCGACCGCCTCGGGCAGCCCCGCCGCCGCTCCGTCGGGCTCCCCGGCCGCCGCCCCGTCCGGTTCGCCGTCCGGTTCCCCGGCCGCCACCCCGTCGGGCGCCGCCTCGGGCTCCCCGGCCGCGGGTGCGTCCCCGTCGGCCTCGGCCTCGCGCTCTGCCGGCCACTGACGCGCCGAGCACCCCGTACGAACGGGAAGGGCCCCGTCCGCTGCTGCGGACGGGGCCCTTCCCGTTTGCCCCTCGGGCGAAGCCCGAGCGTCCCGACTCCCGAGGCCCGAGGCCTAAGGCCCGAGTCCCGAGTCCCGAAGCCCGAGTCCTGAGGCCCGTGACCGGGGTCCGGGCCTACGGCTCGAACTTGTAGCCGAGGCCGCGGACGGTGACCAGGTAGCGCGGGGCGCCCGGGTCGGGCTCGATCTTGGCGCGCAGGCGCTTGACGTGCACGTCGAGGGTCTTGGTGTCGCCGACGTAGTCCGCGCCCCACACCCGGTCGATCAGCTGCATGCGGGTCAGGACCCGGCCCGCGTTGCGCAGCAGCATCTCCAGCAGGTCGAACTCCTTCAGCGGGAGGTCCACCTTGGCCCCGGCGACGGTGACGACGTGCCGGTCGACGTCCATGCGCACCGGGCCGGCCTCCAGCGCGGCCGGGGCGACCTCCTCCGGCTCTCCGCGGCGGCGCAGGACCGCGCGGATGCGGGCGACCAGCTCCCGCGAGGAGAAGGGCTTGGTCACGTAGTCGTCGGCTCCTATTTCCAGCCCGACGACCTTGTCGATCTCGCTGTCCTTGGCGGTCACCATGATCACGGGGACGTTGGAGCGGCCGCGCAGCTGCCGGCAGACCTCCGTGCCCGGCAGGCCCGGGAGCATCAGGTCGAGGAGGACGAGGTCGGCGCCGTTGCGCTCGAACTCGTCGAGCCCGTCGGGCCCGGTCGCGGCGATGGCGACCTCGAAGCCCTCCTTGCGGAGCATGTAGGACAGGGCGTCGCTGAAGGATTCCTCATCCTCGACGACGAGCACTCGGGTCACGGAAGGACCTCCGGGGCTGGGATGGCTGGTTCTCTGGTTCAGGCTGGGGTCGGGTGGCCGGGGGCGGGGGCGGCCCGGTTGGCGGACGAGGCGTGGTGGGACGACGGTGCGGCGGCCTCGGGCAGCCGCAGGGTGAACGTGGAGCCCTGGCCCTCCGAGCTCCACACGGACACCTCGCCGCCGTGGGAGGCGGCGACGTGCTTCACGATCGCGAGGCCGAGACCGGTCCCGCCGGTGGCGCGCGAGCGGGCCGGGTCGACGCGGTAGAAGCGCTCGAAGATCCGCTCGCGGTCCTTCTCCGGGATGCCGATGCCCTGGTCGGTCACGGCTATCTCGATCATGTCGCCGCCGGGTGCCGCCACCTTGCGGGCGGCGATGCCGACGCGGGTGCGGGCCGGGCTGTAGTTGACGGCGTTCTCGACCAGGTTGCCCAGGGCCGCCGCGAGCTGGCCGCGGTGTCCCCAGACGAACAGGTCGGAGGTGCCGCCCGCGGCCATGGTGATCTGCTTGGCGGACGCCGTGTGGCGGCAGCGGTCCATCGCCTCCGCCACGAGCGTGTCCACGCGGACCGGCTCGGCGTCCTCCAGCAGCTCGTCGTTCTGCACCCGCGAGAGGTCGATGAGCTCCTGCACGAGGTTGATCAGCCGGGTGGCCTCGATCTGCATGCGCCCGGCGAAGCGGCTGACCGCCTCGGGGTCGTCCGCGGCGTCCATGACGGCCTCGGACAGCAGCGAGATCGCGCCCACCGGCGTCTTCAGCTCGTGCGACACGTTCGCGACGAAGTCGCGCCGTACGGCCTCGATGCGGCGGGCCTCGGTGAGGTCCTCGACCAGCAGCAGCACGAGCCTGGAGCCGAGCGGGGCGACGCGCGCCGAGACCGCGAGGGCCTCGCCGCGGCCGGTGCCGCGCCGGGGCAGGTCGAGCTCGACCTGCCGTATCTCCCCGTCCCGGCGGGTGTCGCGGGCCATGTGGAGCATGGGCTCGACGGCCAGCTTTCCGCCGCGGACGAGCCCGAGGGCGTACGCCGCCGAGCTGGCCTTGACCACCGCGTCGCCCTCGTCGAGGACGACGGCGGAGGAGCGGAGGACGGACAGTACGGTGTCCACTCCGGGTGGGAGCACCGCGTTGATGTCCGGGCGCATGGAGCTCCGGGTGGGGCGGGCCTGGTCACGCTCACTCCAGCGGAACGCCAGCGTCGCGACCACACCGGTGCACGCACCGGCGATCGCTGCAGCTGCGGCGACCGCCGCGTTCACGTCCATGCATCCAGGTTAAGCAGGCGCAATGGCACTTCCACAGCCGTTCGGGTGGCGCCTCGAACAGTCGTCGCCCAGAGTTCACCGTGGCGACGGGGTTGATTCACTTGGGATGCCGGAGTCGGACGCGTTTGCGGCCGAACGTGTCAACGTGGGCACGAGGCCGCACCCACCCGCCCGTGCCAGGGGCAGCAGCGCAACAGGCCAAGAGAGGGACACCCATGCGTGACGCGTACCACGAGGAACTGGATTCGATCGGGGAGGGCCTGGTCGAAATGGCCCGGCTGGTCGGTTCCGCGATCGGGCGGGCCACGACGTCCATGCTCGACGCCGACCTGAAGCTCGCCGAGAGCGTCATCGCCGCCGACCAGAAGGTCGACGACCTCCAGCACGACCTGGAGGCCCGCGCCATCGCCCTGCTGGCCCGCCAGCAGCCGGTCGCGACCGACCTGCGGATCGTGGTGACCTCGCTGCGCATGAGCGCCGACCTGGAGCGCTCGGGCGACCTGGCACAGCACGTCGCGAAGCTGGCGCGGCTGCGCTTCCCGGAGTCGGCGGTGCCGCGGGACCTGCACGCGACCATCCTGGAGATGGGGCAGCTCGCCCAGCGGCTGATGGCCAAGGCGGCCGAGGTCATCATCACCAAGGACGTCGACCTGGCGATGCAGCTGGAGACGGACGACGACGAGATGGACCAGCTGCACCGCACGCTGTTCCAGCACCTGATGGACGACCGCTGGAAGCACGGCATCGAGACCGCGGTGGACGTGACCCTGCTGGGCCGGTACTACGAGCGCTTCGCCGACCACGCGGTGTCGGTGGCCAAGCGCGTGGTGTACCTGGTGACGGGCGAGCACGCGGACGAGCTGCAGCCGCCGATCGAGCCCGTCTGAGCGGCGGCCGGGGATCGGGGCCGCGAGCCCCAATGCGCCGTTGACGCGCCGGTACCGCTGGGCATGAATGAGGGCGAAGGCACGTACGACCGCCAGCCCGTACCCCGCCTCCGAGGAGGATCCATGCCAGATTCCCCCGTCCCCGTCACACCGGAGCAGGAGCAGCTTCCGAAGCCGGAGCCGCTGCGCCTGCCCCTGCTCGCGGCCTGCGGCTGCGGCTCGGGCTGCGGCTGCGGCTGCCAGTCCGGCGCGCCCTGCCAGTGCGGCGGCTGACCCGCCGCACCCGGCCCACGCACGGCGAAAGGCCCCGTCCACCGGGACGGGGCCCCATCCGATCCGGTCACTTCCCGGCAGGCCCTTCAGGTGCGGCCGTTGTCGATCAGCGGGGGCCTGGTCCTGGCCTTGGCCTTGGCCATCGCGTCCTTGAGTTCCTGGGATTCCTGCGGCGTGACGCACTCGGAGGCGCCCTCATAGGCGTCGCTCCACACGTAACCCGGCTTGCACGTGAGCGGACCCCACGCGCCCCCACCGGGCTGGCGGTTCGGATTCAGGGCATGGACCCGGTCGCGCTCCGCCGGCGTGACGCACACGCCGTCCCCCTCGAAACCGTCACGCCACACATACCCCGGCTGACACTGGTTGCTGCCCGGCTGACGGTTGGGGTTCGCGGCATGCGCCGCATCCCGCTCCGCCGGCGTGACACACAGGCCGTCCCCCTCGAAACCGTCACGCCACACATACCCCGGCTGACACTGGTTGCTGCCCGGCTGACGGTTGGGATCATCGGCGCGGATGCTCGTGACCGGGGACCGGTCCGGGGACGCGACCGCCGCGGATGCCGGCACCACGACGGCGCCGGAGACGAAGGCCGCCGCAGTGACGCACATCCCGAGGCGCGCGATGCGCCGCTTGCGGGGTGCGGGGTGAAGGTCGTGGGACATGTCTGCTCCTTGAAGTGCTGTCCGGCGGGAGGAACCCGCCGGATCCGACCGGCCACGCCGCGTTCCGGCGCGGCCGCACGTCAAGTAGGCGCGTCGGCGAAATATGCCGCATGCCACGAAAAGACGTGGCTTGACGGGAGGGAGCAGACCGAGGGCGGCCCCGCACACGCGAAAGCCCCCTTCCGGTGGGATGAGCCACGGGGAGGGGGCTGCCTCGCGAGGAGGACTACTTCTTCTTGCCCTGGTTCTTGACGGCCTCGATGGCGGCCGCGGCGGCCTCCGGGTCGAGGTAGATGCCGCCCGGGTTGAGGGGCTTGAAGTCGGCGTCGAGCTCGTAGGCGAGCGGGATGCCGGTCGGGATGTTCAGGCCCGCGATGTCGGCGTCGGAGACGCCGTCGAGGTGCTTGACCAGGGCGCGCAGGGAGTTGCCGTGCGCGGCGACCAGGACGGTGCGGCCGGCGAGGAGGTCCGGGACGATGCCGTCGTACCAGTACGGCAGCATGCGCTGGACGACGTCCTTCAGGCACTCCGTCTTCGGACGCAGCTCCGGCGGGATGGAGGCGTAGCGCGCGTCGCCCGACTGGGAGAACTCGGTGCCGTCCTCAAGGGCCGGCGGCGGGGTGTCGTACGAGCGGCGCCACAGCATGAACTGCTCCTCGCCGAACTCGGCGAGGGTCTGGGCCTTGTCCTTGCCCTGGAGCGCACCGTAGTGGCGCTCGTTCAGGCGCCAGGAGCGGTGGACGGGGATCCAGTGGCGGTCGGCGGCCTCCAGCGCGAGCTGCGCCGTGCGGATGGCGCGCTTCTGGAGGGACGTGTGGACCACGTCGGGGAGCAGGCCGGCGTCCTTGAGCAGCTCACCGCCGCGGACCGCCTCCTTCTCGCCCTTCTCGTTGAGGTTGACGTCCACCCAGCCGGTGAACAGGTTCTTCGCGTTCCACTCGCTCTCGCCGTGGCGGAGCAGGATCAGCTTGTACGGTGCGTCGGCCATGCGTACGAGCCTAATGGACGCGCCGGGGCCGCCGCGCGGGCCCTCCGGCCGGTGTCCGGGTGGTGTCCGGGGAGGTGTCCGACGGGTTTTCCAACGGGGTTTCCGGGGCGGCGGATTGACGGTCCGTGTCAATCGAGTGGCCTCGGAACGGCCGTGATCGTAGGGTGCGTAGAGCCATTGGGCCACTTACATCGCCGGGGGGATTCCGTATGTCCGTGGGAAGTCTGAGACGTGCCGTGCACGAGAGCGTGTCGGGTCTGCCACGGGCGTTCTGGTGGCTGTGGACGAGCACGCTGATCAACCGGCTCGGGGCCTTCGTCGCCACCTTCATGACCCTGTACCTCACCCAGAAGTGGGGCTACTCGGCCTCCTTCGCCGCCCTGGTGGTCGCCCTGCACGGGCTCGGCGGCGTGGTCTCCTCCCTGGTCGCCGGGGTGATGACGGACCGGCTGGGGCGCCGGCCCACCCTGTTCGCCGCCCAGGCCTCCACCGCCTTCGCGGTGGCGCTGCTCGGCTTCCTCGAAGACCCGGCGGCCCTCGCCGCGGGCGCCATGCTGGTCGGCTTCACCTCCAACGCCTCCCGGCCCGCGGTGCAGGCGATGATGGCGGACATCGTCCGCCCGGAGGACCGGGTGCGGGCCTTCGCCCTGAACTACTGGGCCATCAACCTCGGCTTCGCGGTCAGCTCGGTCGCCGCCGGCCTGATCGCCGAGCACAGCTACCTCGCGGGCTTCCTCGTCGAGGCCGTGCTGACGCTGGCCTGCGCGGTGCTCGTGTGGATCAAGCTGCCCGAGTCCCGGCCCGAGCCGGACGCCGCCGGCTCCGGGAAGGCCGTGGACGAGGAGATCGGGCTCGGGACGGTGCTCCGCGACGGGCGGTTCATGAGCGTGGTGGTGCTGTCCTTCCTCATCTCCATGCTGTTCACGCAGGCCTCGGTCGGGCTGCCCGTGGCCATGGCCCAGGCCGGCTTCTCGGCGGCCGACTACGGGCTGGCGATCGCCGTGAACGGCGTGCTGATCGTGGCGCTGCAGATCCCGGTCACCCGGTTCATCGAGCACCGCGACCCGCAGAAGCTGCTGGTGGCCTCCGCGCTGCTGGCCGGGTACGGGTTCGCGATGACCGCGTTCGCCGGGTCGCTCGGGGTGTACGCGCTGACGGTGTGCGTGTGGACCCTCGCGGAGATCATCAACTCGCCGACCCAGATGAGCCTGGTCGTCCGGCTCTCCCCGCTGCACGGCCGCGGCCGCTACCAGGGCATGTACACCCTGTCCTGGTCGGTGGCGGCGGTGCTGGCCCCGCTGCTGGCCGGCCATGTGATCGACACGTACGGGGCGGACTGGCTGTGGGCCTCGACCGCGGTGCTGGGCACGGTGGCCGCCCTCGGGTACTGGGTGCTGATGCGGGGGCTGCCGCGGGAGGACGCGCCCGCGGCGGAGGAGCGGCCCGCACCGCCCGCTGCCACGGCTCCGACCGCGGACCCCGCCCCGGCGGCCTGAGCCCCGCAGGGACGCGGATACCACGCCCCACAGGGACGCGGGGAACTGCGCGGCCGGCCCCCACCGGCCCGCGGTTTCGTGACCGCACTGCCGGCGGGGCCTCAGGCAGGGCGCCCCGCCGGGTCAGCCGAGGCCGGCGTAGATCGCGGCCAGCAGGACTCCGGCCGCGAGGAAGAGGACCGTCAGCGTCGCCATCGCGGCCTTCTGCGCCCCGGTCACGTCCGGCTCCGGCATGGCCATGCCCGCGTGCTCCGCGGCGGCGGACACGGCGGCCGGGGCGGCCGGGGCCGGGGTCGGCAGCGGTTCGCCGCCTTCGCCCAGTACGCGCACCGTTCCCATGCCGTGTTTCAGGTGGTTGGCCACCAGCCAGACGTTGACCGGATAGGCGAAGGCCAGGCCGGCCAGCACGGCCAGCGAGAAGACCGCCCAGAAGCGCACGTCGCCGACGTCGCGGGCGGCCGGCACATGGCTGCGGACGATCACGTTCACCGCGACCATCGCGCCCATCACGCAGTTCATCGACAGCCACTCCGCGTACACCGTCGACCGGACGGCCCGGAAGTAGCTGCCGCCGAGCATGTCCCGCATGAACAGCGCCTGGAAGACCAGCAGCCCGAAGCCGAAGCCGACCGCGTACTCCAGCAGGCTGTCGGCCCACGGCGGCAGGCCCAGCAGCGAGGCCACGGCGGCCGCGACGATGATGCCGGTGGCGTCTCCGGCGACGCAGTGGACGGTCGAGCCGAGCGCCTGCTTCCACAGGGGTGCCACGAACCGCTCGTGGGCCCCGGGCCGGGGCTCCTTGCAGGACAGCACGTACAGCGCCCCGCCGACGGGGCCGGTCCACAGGGTCACCAGGACCCAGCCCCACTTCATCACCGTGAGCTCTGGGTTCCGGGTGAACGCGTCGACCGCGACGTAGGCGGCGGCCAGGAGGGCCAGGGCGAACCAGGCGTACATGAGGGCGTCAGGTGTGGTCCCGCTCATCCCGTCACGGTGCCGGGCGGGGGCGCCGCCGGGCGGGCCGACACACCCGCCGGCGCGCGGCGGCGCCCCGTTCGGCGCGGTGCGTCAGCCGGTCGGCCCGCCGGACTCGCCTTCGGGCCGGGTCAGGTGGCGGAACGCGTCCAGGTTGAAGGTCGGCTCGCCGCGCGAGACCCGCCACTCGTACTCCCGCTTGATGGCGCCGGCGAAGCCCAGCTCCAGCAGGGTGTTGAAGGCGCCGTCGGCGGCCTCCAGGACGGTGCCGAGCAGCCGGTCCAGCTCGTCCGGGGTCACCACGGACAGCGGGAGCCGGCCCACCAGGTAGATGTCGCCGAGGCTGTCGACCGCGTAGCCCAGCCCGTACAGCTTGAGGTTGCGCTCCAGCAGCCAGCGGTGGACGCCGGCCTCGTTCTCGTCGGGGTGGCGGATGACGAAGGCGTTGACCGACAGCGAGTGCCGGCCCACCTTGAGGGAGCAGGTCGTGGACAGCTTGCGGGTGCCCGGGAGCTGGACGACGTACGTGCCCGGCTGGGGGCTCTCCCAGCTCAGTTCCGCGCCGTTCAGCGCGCTCTCGATGATCGCGGCGGTGTCAGCCATGGTGGGAGCGTACGCGACGGCGGTGATCATGCATGGCCGCTGTGTACACGTCGGCCGTGCCGCTCGCGGCCGTGTCCCAGCCGAAGAACTGCGCGTGCCGGGCGGCCTCGGCGCCCATGCGGGCGGTGAGCTGCGGGTCGTCGACGAATCGCCGCAGCTCACGGGCGTAGTCGGCGGGGTCGTGGCCGGGTACGAGGATGCCGGTGGCCCCGTCGTTGACGGCGACGGGCAGCCCGCCGACCTCGGCGGCCAGCACGGGCGTGCCGGTGGCCTGCGCCTCGATCGCGACGAGCCCGAAGGACTCGTTGTAGGAGGGCATGACGAGGACGGACGCCGCCCGGAACCAGTCGGCGAGCCGGTCCTGGACCACCGGCGGGTGGAAGTGCACCAGGTCGGTGATGCCGAGCTTCGCGGCGAGCTTCTGGAGCCCCTCGGGCTTGGCGAGCCCGCTGCCGCTGGGGCCGCCGACGACGGGGACGAAGAGCCGTCGGCGCAGGGCGGGGTCCTGCTCGACGAGCACGGCGACGGCGCGGAGCAGCACGTCGGGGGCCTTGAGCGGCTGGATCCGCCCGGCGAACAGCGGGATGACGGCGTCCTGCGGCAGGCCGAGGCGGGCGCGGGCGGCGGCCCGGCCGTCGGCGACGGTGAAGCGGTCCAGGTTCACGCCGGGGTGGACGACGGCCACCTTGGCGGGGTCGGCGTCGTAGTGGCGGACGAGTTCCTCCGCCTCGTCGGCGGTGTTGGCGATGAGCCGGTCGGCGGCGGCCACGATCTGGGTCTCGCCGATGACGCGGGCGGCGGGCTCGGGGGTGTCGCCCTCGGCCAGGGCGGCGTTCTTGACCTTGGCCATGGTGTGCATGGCGTGGACGAGGGGGACGCCCCAGCGTTCGGCGGCGAGCCAGCCGACGTGCCCGGAGAGCCAGTAGTGGGAGTGGACGAGGTCGTAGTAGCCGGGGCGGTGGCCGGCCCAGGCCTGCATGACGCCGTGGGTGAAGGCGCACAGCTGGGCGGGGAGCTCCTCCTTGGCGAGGCCTTCGTACGGGCCCGCGTCCACGTGGCGCACGAGGACGCCGGGGGCCAGCTCGACCACGGGCGGCAGGCCGCCTTCGGTGGCCCGGGTGAAGATCTCGACCTCTATGTTGATCGCGGCGAGGCGCCGGGCCAGCTCGACGATGTACACGTTCATGCCGCCGGCGTCGCCGGTGCCGGGCTGGTGCAGCGGCGAGGTGTGCACGCTGAGCATGGCCACGCGGCGCGGCTTGCGGTGGTGGCCGACGGAGGGCAGGCGGAGGCGGGGCGCGTCGTGGCGGGTGCCGCGGACGGCGGCGATCCGGCCGCCGATGCTGCCGCCGATGCGGGACACGTACTGGCTCAAGGGAGCAGTTCCTCTCGCTCGGACCGATCTCGCTCGGACGACTCGGACGGCGCCGTGCGGGGGGCACGGCCGTGCTGTGGTGCTGGGGCGGCTGCTCGGCGGCGTCGGCGGGCATGCCGGAGGGAGCGCACCCGGCGCCCTCAAGGAGTGCAACCCGGATGGCTGCCCGCCGCATTCCGGGAGCCGGCGATTTTCCTCCGCCTCCGGGCGGTTTTTCCTCCGGCGGCGGCCCTCCGCTTACCCTCGGCCCATGTCCCAGCGCCCTCCCCTGCCCTCCGTCCGTGCCGGCGGCCCCGCCGGAGCCGGCCGTTCCGGCGGTGGTCCCGGCGGTGGGTCCGGCGGCCGGTCGCGCCCCGTGGGCACGGTGACCCGCGGAACGACGAACCCGAACCGGCTGCGCCGCATGGACCGCTGGATCGCGGCCGTGCACGGGCCGGCGCTGTGCCGGGCGGAGGCTCCGGTTGCGGTGGACCTGGGCTACGGGGCCGCGCCGTGGACGGCGGTCGAGCTGCTGGCGCGGCTGCGGGGGGCGGCGCCGGGGGTGCGGGTGGTCGGCATCGAGATCGAGCCGGCGCGGGTGGCGGCGGCGAAGCCGTACGAGCGGGAGGGGCTCGGCTTCCGGCACGGCGGGTTCGAGGTGCCGCTGGACGGCGGGGAGCGCCCGGCGCTGATCCGGGCGGCGAACGTGCTGCGCCAGTACGACGAGGAGCAGGTGGCGGCGGTCTGGGAGCGGCTGTGTGCCCGCCTGGCCCCGGACGGGCTGCTGGTCGAGGGGACGTGTGACGAGATCGGGCGGCGGCACGTGTGGGTCGCGTTGGGGCCCGAGGGGGCGCGCACGGTGACGTTCGCGACCCGGCTGGGCTCCCTGGAGCGCCCGTCCGATCTGGCGGAGCGGCTGCCGAAGGCGCTGATCCACCGCAATGTGCCGGGGGAGCCGGTGTACGCGTTCCTGCGCGACTTCGACCGGGCCTGGGCGGCGGCGGCCCCGTACGCCTCGTACGGGGCGCGGCAGCGCTGGATCCGGACGGCGCGGGCGCTGGCGGTCGACTGGCCGCTGACGGACGGTCCGGTGCGGTGGCGCCAGGGGGAACTGACGGTGCGCTGGGAGGCGCTGCGCCCGGCGGGGTGAATCCGCGCGGGCGGGGAACCGGCTGCCGGGGTGGCCCGTTGAGCCGTCGGGACTGCCTGTGGGACGGGTGGGGGCCGTTGCCTCGGTGGACAAGATCGGGAGTGCGCCCGTGAGGGTGTTGGAATCCGCCGAGTCGTGGCACCATCCGGAAAGCAGTCAATGTTACTGATGGATAGTCAGATTCGGTGGGGTGTCTGACACCGGGTCCGACTCGGGGTACCTGGGGGGACCATGGGAACCGTGGAGCCGAAGCGGCGGCGCGGTGGCGCGTACGCCCTGACGCTGCTGTGTGCGACGGCCCTGCTCGCGGTGACGGCACTGGGCGGCGTGGCCCAGGCGGCACCGGCGCCGGAGCCCGGCGTCAAGTCCCTGGAACAGGTGCGCAAGGAGATAGAGGGCCTCTACCGCCAGGCGGGCGCGGCGACGGACGCCTACAACCTCGCCGAGAGCGAGGCCAAGGCGCAGTCCGACCGGATCGTCGAGATCGCCAAGCAGGTCGCCGCCGGCCAGGAGCGGATCGGCTCGCTGAAGAACCGCGCCGGCGCCGCCGCGCGCGCCCAGTACCGCTCGGGCGGCCTGCCCGCCGGGGCCCGGCTCGCGCTGAGCAACAGCCCGGGCCAGTTCCTCGACGGGACGGACCGGATCCGCCGCGGCGAGAAGGCCGCCACGGACCTGCTCTCCGAGATGAACCGCACCCAGACCGACCTCCAGCAGTACGCGAAGGACGCGAAGGCGGAGTGGGAGAAGCTCGAGGCCAACCGCATCAAGAAGGAGGCCTCGAAGAAGGAGATCGAGGACAAGATCAAGGCCGCGGAGGAGCTGGAGAACAAGCTGGAGGCCGAGGAGAAGGCCCGGCTGATCCAGCTGGAGCAGGAAGCGCACTACAAGGCGCAGACGGCCTGGCTGTCGACGGGCGTCCTCAAGGAGGTCAACGGCTCGGCGACCGAGGCGGGCAGGAAGGCCGTGCAGTTCGCCACGCAGCAGATCGGCAAGCCGTACCTGTGGGGCGCCACGGGGCCCGACTCGTTCGACTGCTCCGGCCTGACCTCCCAGGCCTGGCGGGCTGCGGGCAGGGGCATCCCGCGCACCTCTCAGGAGCAGCTGCGGCTGCTGCCGAAGATCGCGGTCAAGGACATGCGGCCCGGCGACCTGATCATCTACTTCGACGACGCGAGCCACGTCGGCATGTACGTCGGCGACGGCGCGATGGTCCACGCCCCGCGCCCCGGCCGGCAGATCACGATCGCCGGCGCCGGCTCCATGCCGATCAAGGCAGTGGTCCGCCCCGACGTGTAACCCCGGCAGGGCGCGGGAGGAAGCAACCTCCCGCGCCCCCGTCGGCGTCTCGTCGACGGGGACGAGACCGTCCTCCGCCGTGACGTTCATCATTCGGCGAGGCGGAATTTCCCCCGCGATATGGCATATGCCTCTGTCCCTGGCGCGGAACACCATTCCGCTCGCCCGCCACGGCCCGCTAGGGTCGGCCCGGACGACGCACCCTCGGGGGGAGGGAAGGAACCGGAGACGATGCCCGTACCCGTACCGCGGCAGAGGGAGACCCCCGCCACGGAGAGCGGTGGCCAGGCCGTACTGCCGCAGGCGTCCCTGACCCTGCTGGTGATCGAGGACGACCCCGCGGGCGGTCTCACCGTTCCCGAGATCCTCGACGCCGACCGGCACCGCATCCGGCTGCGCACGGCCCGCAACCTCACCGAGGCCACCCGCCTGCTCACCCCGGACGTGCACTGCATCCTGCTGGACCTGGCCCTCCCGCACGGCGGCGCGGCCTCCCGCACCGCGGGAGGCGCCGCCTCGGACACGGACACGGCCGACCAGCTCGACACCCTGCGCCAGGTCCTGCGCATCGCGCCCCGCCACGCCGTCCTCGTCCTCACCGCCGAGGCGGACGCCGAGCGCGCGGCCGAGGCCGTCCGCGTGGGCGCGCAGGACTTCCTCTTCCGCGACGAGCTGGACGGCCGGGTGCTGAGCCGCGCCATCCGCTACGCGGTGGAGCGGAAGCGGGCGGACATCGCCCAGTACAAGCTTGCAGAATCGAAACTGCGGGCCCAGGAGAACGCCCGCCTGGAGCGCGGCCTGCTCCCCACCCCGCTCCTGGAGGGCTCCGACCTCCGCTTCGCCGCCCGCTACCGGCCCGGCCGCAGCCGCGCCCTCCTCGGCGGCGACTTCTACGACACCGTCCGCACCCCCGACGGCACCGTCCACGCGATGATCGGCGACGTCTGCGGCCACGGCCCGGACGAGGCCGCCCTCGGCGTCGAGCTGCGCATCGCCTGGCGCGCCCTGACCCTGGCCGGGCTGTGCGGGGACGACCTGCTGGCCACCCTCCAGGAGGTGCTGGAGGTGGAGCGGCCCTGCGAGGAGATCTTCGCGACGCTGTGCACCGTGGACATCTCCCCGGACGGCCGCCGGGCCGGCCTGTGCCTGGCCGGCCATCCGGCGCCGCTGATATCCCGGCCGGGCCGCCCGGCGCGGCTGCTGCCGTACGAGAACAGCGGGCCGGCGCTCGGCCTGCTGCCCAAGGCCCGCTGGCCCCGCCGCCAGGTGGAGCTGGGCGGGGCCTGGAGCCTGATGCTCTACACCGACGGCCTGATCGAGGGCCGTATCGGCGACGGCAAGGAGCGGCTCGGGCAGGACGGCATGGTCGAGATGATCAACCGGCACCTGGAGCGCGGGCTGAGCGGCGAGGCCCTGCTGGAGGCCTCCGTCACCGAGGCCCGGCGCCTGAACGGCGGCGAGCTCACCGACGACGTGGCCGTGGTCCTGCTCTCCCGCAGCACGCCCTGAGGACGGCCGGGACACACCCGGCCGCCGGCCGCGGCAGCCGCGACAACCGCCCCGGAGCCGGACCTTGGCGGACCGGGCGGGGCGGGCAGGGCCTGGCGGACCGGGCGGGGCAGGGCCGGGCAGGGCCGGGCGAGGAGCCGGGCAGCCTGCTCTGCTACCGGCCGCCGTTGTACGGGCCGTACGGGCCGTCGCTGCTGCTGCCGCCCCTGCGCCGGCCGCCGCCCGAGACCTGCTTGAGGGCGGGCCGGACGTCGACGAGGAAGACGATCGTCGCCACGAGGCCGGCGATCTGCAGGAACAGCATGCCCAGGAAGAAGTCCACCACCACGGTCACACCGAGGATGACCAGCCAGAACGTCTTGGTCTGCTTGTCGGCGGCGCGGTACGCGTCCTCGCGGGCCAGCAGGGCGAAGACGAAAGCCACGACGGCGAGCGCCAGCATGGCGAACCCGAGCAACGGGAGCACCCCGTTATCGAACCCGTTCATCAACATCGACTCGACCGCCTTCTCACACGTGGCACGCCTGATGTCCTCTGCCTCCACGCTACCGGCAGAGCGGCCTTCACCCACCCCAACGGGCCGGACACCCCTCCGGTGCCCGACCCGCCGTCATCCGCTGCGCGGATCCGGCCCGCGCCGGCTCACACCTCGGCCGGCTCGCCCTGCTCGGCGGCCGCGGCCTTCTTCGCGGGGGTCTTGCGCGTGGTGGTCTTCCGGGAGGCGGCCTTGTCCTCGCCCTCCGCGGCCGCCGCGTCCTCGCGGGCCGGCTCGACGGCGACGGCGATGTCGACGATCTCCTCGGAGACCTCGCCGCGCCACGTCCGCACCGCCTGCTCGCCGTGCTCGGCGACCCGGTCGTACGTCTCCTTCGCGCGCACCGCGTACTCGGCGGCCACGCCCACCCCGCGCAGCGCCAGGTCCTGCGCCTGCTCGCCGATCTTCTTCGCGTCGATCTTCGCGTCGAGGGCGCCGAGGACCTCGGCGACCTTGGCCGTGACGACCTCCTGCGCCTCGCGCGCCTTCTGCTGCACGACCTTCGGGTCGGTGTTCTTCACGGCCTCGAACCGCGCCGGGGCCTCGGCCCGCAGCTGCTCGATGAGGCCGGGCACCTTCTTCGCCTGCTGCATCGCGAGGTCGGCGGTGCCGGCGGCGAAGTAGAGCGGGGTCGGGTCGGCGAGGGTCTTCTTCAGGTCATCGGCGATGGCCATGTGGCTGGTCCTCCCGGATCACAGTTTCAGTTCGTGGAGTGCTTCTCGTCGTCCGCGCCGGCCGGCCCGGCGGTGGCCGCGGGCGCTGCCGCGGCCGCCGTCTCGGCCTCGGCCGCGTTCTCCTTGCGGAACGACTCGTAGATCTGGAGCAGCACCTGCTTCTGCTGCTTGTTGATAGACGGATCGGCGAGTATGGCGGCCCGCGTCTCCACCTCGTCCCGGTCCCGCTCGTCGAGGATCCCGGCCTGCACGTACAGCGTCTCCGCGGAGATGCGCAGCGCCTTGGCGAGCTGCTGCAGGATGTCCGCGCTCGGCTTGCGCAGCCCGCGCTCGATCTGGCTCAGGTACGGATTCGACACCCCCGCGGCGTCGGCCAGCTGCCGCAGCGAGAGCTGTGCCTGCCGCCGCTGCTCGCGGAGGAATTCGCCGAGATTCCCGACGTTGAGCGATGCCATGCTCCGCATCCTGCCCCACCCCGCTAACTATTGCAAGCAGCCGCTTGCAACATCTCCCACTCCGCGGCGCCAGCCGCGAGCGGTACAGCAGGTACGCCACGAGCGCGGTGTCGGCGCCGAGGACGAAGTTCGGTCCGACACCCACGAGTTCGGGTTCGCCCTCGGCCTCCTCCCGGACGGCTTCACACGCCTCCACGCCCAGGGCTGGAGTTCCGCCGCCCGGCTCAGGCCCGGGCCGGGCCGCCCCGCCCGCGGAGCCGGCGATGGTACGCCAGCGTGAGCGCGCCCAGCAGCGGACCCCAGGCGATCAGGGGAAGGTAGAGGAACCCGACGAGGGCGGCGCCGAGCGGCGTCATGTCCGGGTGCGGGAGCATCCACCACAGCGCGAACGGCGTCCACACGGCGGTCAGCAGGGCGGCGGCCGACGCCGCCACCACCGTGACCGCGCGCACCGGCACCCGTCGGCCGCCCAGCCACGGTATGCGGCGCGGGACCACCTCTCCCCAGGGGCGGACCAGCCCGAGAGCGAGCAGCGCCAGCAGCTCGCTCCCCACGCTGACGGCGGCCGTGTACACCCGGCCCCACCCCGGGATGCCGGCCGCCGCGTACCCCGCCTCCGTGTAGCCCGCCAGCAGGCCCGCCACGAGCAGCAGGCGCCAGATGCCGGACGGCACGGTGAGCAGCGTGACGGCCTGCGCGGCGCGGACCGCCCAGCGGGGCGCCCCCGCAGCCGGGGCAGGGGTCGAGGCGGGAGCAGGGGCGGGGGCGGGGGCGTGCTGTCGATGCGTCATGCAGACCATCGTGTCGGCGGGTTCGGGCCCGGTCATCGACCTGCGGAACCGTTGCCCGCACCGCCCGCGGACGGAGGCCTGACCGGCCTTCTCCCCCGCCCGGGGGAGAAGGCACCACACCCGCTAGGCCGGGCGCGTGCCGATCACCACGGTCGCCCAGTACTCCTCCGACACGGCCGTCCGGACCGTGAGGCCGCCCGCCTCCAGCGCCTGCGCCGTCAGCGGGGCCTGGTGCTCGCTCGTCTCGATCAGCAGCCGCCCGCCCGGCGCCAGCCAGGGCAGCGCGCCCGCCGCGACCCGGCGGTGGACGTCCAGCCCGTCCGGGCCGCCGTCCAGGGACACCGCGGGCTCGTGCTCGCGGGCCTCGGCCGGCAGCAGCGGGATCTCTCCGGTCGGCACGTACGGGGCGTTGACCACCAGCACGTCGACGCGGCCGCGCAGCCCGGCGGGGAGCGCCCCGTACAGGTCGCCCTCGTGCACGCGGCCGCCGTACGGGGCCACGTTGAGCCGCGCGTACGCCAGCGCCGCCGGGTCGATGTCCGCGGCGTGCAGTTCCGCGCCGCGGCCCAGCCGGGCCGCGACCGCCGCACCGAGCGCGCCCACACCGCAGCACAGGTCGAGCACCACCGGGTCCGGCCGGTCCGGCGCCCCGGCCACCGCCTCGGACACCAGGAATTCGGTACGCCGCCGCGGTACGAAGGCCCCCGCCCCCACCCGCAGGCTCAACCCGCAGAACTCCGCCCGGCCGACGACGTGTTCCAGCGGTTCGCCGCCCGCCCGGCGGGCCACCAGGGCCGCCAGGTGGGCGGTGTCGTCGGCGGCCGCCGCGAGCAGCTCCGCCTCCTCCTCCGCGAAGACACAGCCCGCCGCGCGCAGGGCCCCCACCACGTCCATGTCCAGTTCCAGTTCCAAAGCCCCGCCCTCGTCCACGTACACGTCCGTGTCCGCCTTCACCTTCACCTTCACGTTCTCGCGCTCGTCCCGGTCAGAACACGTCCGGGCACCAGGGGCGCCGCGCCGTCCGGAACACCGCGTCGGCCAGCGCCAGCGCGCCCGGCCGCTCCTCGGCCACCCGCCCGAGCGCGCCGAGCCGCACCGCGGACTGGTCGCCGAGGTACAGGGAGCCCAGCGCGGCCGCGTCCAGGCGCAGGTCCGCGGGCTCGTCGGTGGCCGTGCACTCCCCCGTGCCCGCGTCGAGCCGGTAGCGCCCCGCGGCCGGGCCGTCCGGGTCGACGACCTCCAGGACGAGGACGCCGGGCACCGCGTACGTCCGCGCCCGCAGGGCCCGTACGACGTCCAGCAGCCGCACCCACAGGAAGTCCGCGCAGGTCACCAGCCGGGCCGCGCGCGGGTCGGGCAGCAGGTGCGGGACCAGGTCGTCGGGGGCGCGGTAGCCGGTGCGCACCTTCAGCACCCAGTCGATGGAGCACAGGAAGTGCCACAGGGCCCGCTCGGCGGCGGGGGTGGCGGCGAGCAGCTCCGTGACCTGGAGGGTGTTCTGCGGGGTCTTCGCGTCCGTCCAGTGGTCGTCGGCGGTGTACGCCGCCAGGCCGGCCACCTCGCCCTCCGCCGTCCGGTACACCGCGTGGAACCTGTCCTTGTACGGCCGGAACGACATCTCCTCCCGGCCGGTGGCCAGGCTCCACCAGCGCTCGTCGCGGTTGACCGCGCCGTGCCGGGAGGCCCGTATCCGGTCGTGCAGGGCCGGGCCCACCCGGCGCGCCTCGGCCGCGTCCACGATGTCGATCCGGCCGCCGTCCTCGGGCCGCGACCAGCGCGGGTCCAGCCCGGTGCGCTTGACGTCGATCTCCCATTCCGCGACCGTCACCGCGGGCCCGTACCCGTACCGGCCGTAGATCGGGTACTCGGCGGCGATCAGCGTCGACAGCACGTCGCCGCGCTCGACGGCGGCGGCCAGCTCCCCGGCCATCATGCGGCTCAGCAGGCCCTGGCGGCGGTGCGTGGGCATGACCGCGACGTTGGTGATCGCGGCGGCGGTGACCGTCGCCCCGCCGGGCACCGTGAGCTCCTGCCGGAAGGAGCGCAGGGTGCCCGCGCAGGCGCCGGTGGCCGCGTCGAAGGAGCCCCACACGCGGTCGAGGTCGCTGTACTTGGCGCGCTGGGCGACGTCGGAATCCGTCACCCGGGTCGCGGTCAGGAAGCCGGTGTTCACGGCCCGCATCCAGGCGGGGAATTCGGATTCGACGATCAGCCGCACGTCAGCACTCATAACTCGCCACGCTAGTGCGCCCGTCCGCACCGCGTCGCGGCAATTTCCGCCGCCGCGCCGCTCACGTCAGCAGGTCGTCCACCTGTGCCTCGCCCTCCCGGTAGCGCCGGGTGATCTCCGCGGTGCAGGCGTCCACCGTGCGCTGCAACTGCTGCCGGCGGCGCGAGACCTGCTGCTCGTATCCCACCAACCGGCCCATCGCGTCGTGCAGTTCGCCGTCCGTCCGGGCCTGGAGGTCCGACAGCTCCACGTCGGCCAGCATCTCCGCGGCCAGCAGCCGGTACTCCTCGCCGTGCGGGGTCCCGAGCGTGACGTGCCGGGCGGAGGCGCTGCGGCTGGACGGGGCGTCGGCGAGGATCTCCGAGAGCCGGTCCACCACCGGCGGCTCGGGCGTGACGGGCGCCTCCGGGTCGCTGCGGCGGGCCAGTTCGGCCCGCAGGATGTCGATCCGGCCCTGCAGGAGTCTGCGGATGTAGCTGAGGTCGGCCTCGTCGCGCTGGGCCTCGCGCCGCAGGGTGCGCAGTTCCGGCAGTCCGAGCGCGGTGGCGGGCGGGGTGGCGGGCGTGGTCGGCGCCTGCTCCTCCGCGGTGCGCTGCGCGGGTGGTCGGACCGCGCCGGCCACCGGAGCGGCCACTGCTGACGGGACTGAAGCGGCCGGAGCGGCCGAAGCGGTTGGAGCGATTGAAGCGGCTGATGTGGCCAACGCAGATACGGAGGTACCAGAAGTATTCATGTGAACGTGTCCGTCCCCTCGACCGGTGCATGGGGTCTCGCCCGGCCCGTGGGGCCGGGGGGAAGCACCGCCTGCGTGCATCGTGCCACTGTCCGTGGTGCCGGCGCAGTCCCCGTCCACCCGATCGGCCCCGGACGGGTGCACGCCTGGTACACAGGTGGTATGCGAGCAGTGGTGCAGAGAGTGGACGGCGCGAGCGTCGTCGTGGCCGGCGAGACCGTGGGCGAGATCGTCGGCGAGGGGCTGTGCGTCCTGGTGGGGGTGACCCACGACGACACCCCGGAGAAGGCGGCGCAGCTGGCGCGCAAGCTGTGGTCCGTACGGATCCTGGAGGGGGAGAAGTCCTGCAGCGACGTGGCCGCGCCACTGCTGGTGATCTCGCAGTTCACGCTGTACGGGGACGCCCGCAAGGGCCGCCGCCCCACCTGGAACGCGGCGGCGCCCGGCGAGGTCGCCGAGCCGCTGGTGGACGAGGTCGTCGCGCAGCTGCGGGCGCTGGGGGCGACGGTGGAGACGGGCCGGTTCGGGGCGGACATGCGGGTCTCGCTCACCAACCACGGCCCGTTCACCATCGTCATCGACGTCTGAACGGCACCCGGACGGGGGCCGGTCGGGGCCGGACGGCACCCGGGCCGCGCCCGGGCCACGCCCGGGCCACGCCCGGTCAGGGGCCGACCAGGGGCCGACCAGGGGCCGGTCAGGGGCCGGTCAGGGGCCGGTCAGGGCGCTACGACGACCTCCTGCGAGGCGGCCGTCTTCCCGGCCAGCAGCGGCGCGTCGACGGGCACGTTCCGCTTGACCAGGGCGAGGGCGATCGGGCCCAGCTCGTGGTGGCGGACCGCGGTGGTCACGAAGCCGAGCTGGCGGCCCTCCTCCCCGTCCGCGGCGAGCCGGACGGGCGCGCCGTGCGACGGGAGGTGCACCTCGGAGCCGTCCAGGTGCAGGAAGACCAGGCGGCGCGGCGGCTTCCCCAGGTTGTGGACGCGGGCCACCGTCTCCTGGCCGCGGTAGCAGCCCTTCTGCAGGTGCACGGCGGTGCCGATCAGGCCGATCTCGTGCGGGATCGTGCGGTGGTCGGTCTCCAGGCCGAGCCGCGGCCGGTGCGCCTCCACGCGCAGGGCCTCGTACGCGAGGAGCCCGGCGGCCGGGCCGTGCGCGGCGGCGAAGGCCTCCAGCTCCGCGCGGGGCAGGAAGACGTCCCGGCCGTGCGGGGTCTCCCGGACCACGTACTCCTTCGGGACCTCGGCGATGGAGCCAGCCGGCAGGTGGACGACCGCGAACTCGGCGGTGCGGTCGACGACTTCGACGCGGTAGAAGAACTTCATCGACTCCAGGTAGGCGATCAGCGCCTCCTGGCTGCCGGGCTCGACGTGCGCCCACACGGTCTCGCCGTCGTCGACGAGGTAGAGCTGGTGCTCGATGTGGCCGTTCGCGGAGAGGATCAGCGCCTCGGTGGCCTGCCCGGGCGGGAGTTCGGTCACGTGCTGGGTGATCAGCAGGTGCAGCCAGCTCAGCCGTTCCGGTCCGGTGACGGCGACGACGCCGCGGTGGGAGAGGTCGACGAAACCGCGGCCGTCGGCGAGGGCGCGCTGTTCGCCGTAGAGCTCTCCGTAGTGGGCGGCGACACCCTCGTCACGGCCTTCGGCCTGGACGGCGCCGGGGAGGTTCAGCAAAGGGCTGGTCATGGGACCAAGCCTACGACCCTGCTATGCGGGTTCGGCACGGTGTTCGGCGGCGCACGTGCGGCACAGGCCGAAGATCGCGAAGTGCTTCATGTCGGTCTCGAAGCCGAAGGTGGCGCGGAGCTTCTCGGTGAACTCGGCGGCCACGCCCAGGTCCGCCTCGATCACGTCCCCGCAGTCGCGGCACACCAGGTGGATGTGGTGGTGCCGGTCGGCGAGGTGGTAGGTGGGGGCCCCGTGCCCGAGGTGGGCGTGGGAGACGAGCTTCAGCTCCTCCAGGAGCTCCAGCGTGCGGTAGACGGTGGAGATGTTGACCCCGGAGGCCGTCTTGCGCACGTGGGCGAGGATCTCGTCCGGCGTCGCGTGCTCCAGGGTGTCGACCGCTTCGAGCACGAGCTGGCGCTGCGGGGTCAGCCGGTATCCGCGCTGCCGCAGGTCGCTCTTCCAGTCGGTGCCCGAGGCACGGTCGGGGCTTTCGGCGCTCACCACCCGGCCAGTGTAAGCGCGGGAAGGGGACCGCGGGCGGGCCTGCGGTCCCCTTGTCCGATGTGCGCGTCCGGCCGGACGGACGGTTCGATCCGTTCGGCCGGTTCAGTCCGCTCGACCCGTTCGGCCGGTTCAGTCCGATCGGCCCGTTCGGCGGCTCAGCGGAAGAACGCGATGCCGTCGTCCGGCATGTCCGGGAGGTTGCGCGCCATCTCGGCGACCTCCTCGGGCGTGACGACCTTCTTGAGCTGGGCCGACATGTACGGGCGCAGCTCCACCTCCGGGGTGGCCTTCTCGCCGACCCACATCAGGTCGCTCTTGACGTAGCCGTAGAGCCGCTTGCCACCGCTGTACGGGCCGGAGGCGGCGGTGCGGGCGACCGCGTCCGTGGCCAGGTCGATCTGGGGCTTCTTGTCGGCGAGCTCGCCGTACCAGACCTCGATGACGCCCTGGTCGCGGACCATGACGACCTCGACCTTGCGGTGGTCGTCGATGCGCCAGTAGCCGGACTCCGACTCCAGCGGCCGCACCTTCTTGCCCTCGGTGTCGAGGACCCAGGTGCGGGAGGTGTACTCCAGGAAGTCCCGGCCGTCGTGGGTGAAGACGACTTCCTGGCCGAAGTTGCACTTCTCCTCACCGGGGAAGTCGAAGACGCCCGCGCCCTCCCAGGTGCCGAGGAGGAAGGCCAGGGGGACGAGGCCGGGGTTCAGGTCGGACGGGATCTGGATCATGGGTGGCTGCTCAGGCGATCTCTGGGAGGGGATTCCGGTGGTCCGGGGGATGGCTGGTCCGCGAGGGATCAGCGCTGGCCCTGGTACAGCTTCTTCACGGCCAGGACGGAGAAGGCGAGGACGCCGACGCAGACCAGGACCAGCAGGGAGGTGAAGACTGCCTCAAGCACGGGGTGCTCCTCGGAGGTTTCGGGTGGCGGGTACGGGGCCGGTCCCCAAGCCTACTGGCCTGGGGACCGGCGCACTCCGCGAGGTAGGCCGCAGCCGTCACCTCCGGCGCGGCGCGGCGTGCCCCGGGGCTCCTCAGCGGAGCAGCTGGCCCTGCAGGATCACCGTCTGGTGGAACGGGACGCTCGCCACCGAGCCCTTGCGGCTCTGGAACACCGCGGCCTGCACGTCGCCTGCCTGGACGCACCCGATCCGCACCTCCTCGTCACCGACGGGCCGTGCCTCCGCGAACAGCTGCGGCGCACCGTCCCCGGGCCGGGGCTGCGCGCGCTTCGCCTTGACCCAGTCCTCGTCCTCCTCGATCCGGTTCACGCCGTTCACGTTCATGTTGATGCCGCAGCGCTCGCGGCTCTCGGCGAACCCGGAGGAGGCGAAGCGCAGCAGGTAGACGCGGGTACGGGTGCCGTCGGGCATGATCCAGCCGCGGCCGACGATCTGGCGCAGGCCCTCGTCGGTGAACTCCCGCTTCATCTTCGCGCGCACGGTGGGCTCGAACTCCTCCAGGAAGGCGTCCTCGGACACCTTCTGGTCCTGCTCCACCTTGAACGCCTTGTCCGGGGCGGACCCGGCCGGGGCCGGCAGGAGCAGCTGGAACAGGGCGGCGTAGTGGATGCCGTCCTTGTTGTCGGGGGCGAAGGGCTGCGGGGCGCCGGGGGCCAGGGTGGGCTTGGCGAGGACCGGGTAGTCCCAGCGGCCGTCGCCGGCGGTGGCGAGGCCGGGCAGGTCGGTGCGCTCCGCCCGGGTGATCCCGTACGCGGTCCCGGTCCCGAAGGCTGCGAAGGCGGCGGCCGCGGCGAGCCACCGCAGTGCCGTGCCCGTCCGGCGCCGGCCCCCGGGCGCGGCCGGCTCCGGTGCCGCGGCCGGCGGCTGCTCGGCCGGGTCCGGGCCCTGCGGGGCCGTGTCGGTAGTGTGCTGCTCGGTCACACGGACTCCCCGGGGGACTTCAGGTGGCTCAGCTGGTTCTTGAAGAAGGAGACGGCGTCGTTGGGCGAGAAGGGCTTGGGCCCGAACGCACGGAAGTGGACCAGAACATCACCCTGGACCGCCACGCAGTCCATCGAGTCGATCTTCTCCCGCTTCCCCTCGCCGATGGCCAGCAGCACGCACTTGGCCTCCGGGTGCCCCTCCACCGCGGGGGCGCCGCGGCCGTCACCCGTCAGCTCCAGGAGCTTCTTCGACACCTCGGAGAACTTGCCCACGGCGTGGGGGGCGGCCTGCATGATGCGGACCTGGTAGACGGCGGTGCCGCCGCGCCTGGTGTAGCTGCGGCCCGCGAGGCCCTTGAGCTTCAGGCCCTCCAGCACCTCGTCGCGCTGCTTCCGCGAGGCGCTGGACAGCCCTCCGCGGGCGTCCTTGAAGCCCTGGACGGCCTTGTCGCCGGCGACGGAGAAGTCGTTGCTGTCCTGCCCCAGGTCGGGGCCGAGGGTGAAGTCGGACGGGACCGGCAGCAGCTTCCCGGACAGCTCGCCGACCGGGACGGGGGCGGGCTCGGCGGGCTCCGCCGGGCGCTGGCCCTCCGCGCTCCAATAGCGGGTCGGGGCGGTCCGGTCGGCCTTCTCCAGCGCGACGAACGCCGCGATCCCGCCGCCGGCGAGGACGGCGAGGCCGACCGCTCCCGCGACCAGGGCCACGACCTTCCGCCCGCGCCGGGGCCCGACCCCGGCCCCGGTCCCGGCCGCCGCGGCCCCGGCCGCGGCCCCGCCCGTGGGCTCGCCCGTGGGCTCGCCCGCTTCGGGAGCCGTCGGGGTGTCCGTGTTCAGCGGCTCGGTCACAGTCGCTCCAGCTGTCGCTTGGCCAGGTCGATGACATCGCCCTCCGCGACCTGACCGCGGTTGTCGATGTAGTCGATCTCCATGACGATGTCGCCCCGGCGGGCGATGGCACGGGCTCCGCGCAGGGGGTGGTACCCCCGCCGCTCCTGGGCCTTGGAGTCGACCCACACGTGCCCGAGATCCTCGGGAATCCCCGGGATGGCCACGCCGGGGTTGCCGGCGTACTCCTTCTGCGGCATGAGCTGGGCCAGCTCCTGCTGGTAGACGTCCGCGCCGTCGCGGTCGCGGAACTGGATCAGGCGCACGTCGACGAGGACGCGGTCGTCCTGGGACCAGGTGGTGGCGGCGACGCGCCGGACCCCCTCCTCCGCGAAGCCGCTCAGGGCCTTGTCCGGCTCCTCGAAGTTGAGCGAGAAGACGTCCAGGCTCTCGTAGCCCTTGCCGAGGGCCTTCGCTCCGCCGGGCATCTCGACCAGCAGCTCACTGAGGTCGCCGTCCGTCTTGTGGCGGCGGTTGGCGTTGATGGTCTCGCGCGTCGTGCCGGCGTCGGGCGCGAGCGCCTTCGGGGTGTCCAGCTTCTGCTGGGCGAGCGGCGCGAGCGGCGTCGGAGGGCGCCCGTACTGGACGGCGTACCCGGCGACGGTGCCGGCGAGGATTCCGAGGGCGGCCCCGCCGGCGATCAGCAGGGCGGTGCGGCGGCCCCGGCGGCGAGCGCCCGGCGCCGACGGGTCCCCCTCTTTCCGCAGCTCGGAAGCGGTCTGTTCATGTTCCAAGGAAGTGTCCCCCCACAGGACTGTCCACGCGGATGATCACCCGCGTGGACATGACATGTACCGGAGGGGAGCGGTTGTACGGAAACGCATTACGTTTCGCGCTGGCGGAAAATCATTCGTCGCGCCGCCGCTTCCCGTCCAGTTCGTCCCACCACTCGTCGGACTGCGGATCGCCCGAGGGGTCGTCCCACCAGCGGTCGTCCGGGCCGCGCCGGTTCGCGATCATCGCGGCGACCGGCGGGATGACCATGGCGACGACGCACATGGCCACGGCCGCCTCGACCGAGAGCAGGCGCACGAAGGACCAGGCGGAGACGAAGAGGAAGAGACATCCGCCCATGAGGAGGAAGTAGATGCGGCGCCGGCGCGCGTACATGCTTCCAGCGTAGGTCCGGAAGCGGCGCCGCGAAGGCGTACGGCGGCGGACGGCGCGAAGGGCCGCACCCTGCTCCAGTGGCGTCCAACCCCCTGGGGTGCGGCCCTTCGGCCGGTTCGTGGGCTACCGGCGGTACCGGTGCCGGTGCCGGTGCCGGTGCCGGTGGCCGGTCAGACCGCGATCGCCACGTCCGTGACGCCGCCGGCCTCGGCCACGACCACGGCGCGGTCCGCCTGGCCGCCCGGGACGAGCGCCCGCAGCGTCCAGGTGCCGGTCGCCGCGTAGAAGCGGAACTGGCCGGTCGCCGAGGTCGGGACCTCCGCGGTGAACTCGCCGGTCGAGTCGAGCAGCCGCACGTAGCCGCTCACGGGCTCGCCGTTCTTGGTCACCTGACCCTGGATGGCCGTCTCACCGGGCTTGAGCGCACCGAGCTCCGGTCCGCCGATCTGTGCTCCGCACATGTGTCTGTCGTCCTGTCCTCGAGAAGTGGTTCTGCCGGGTGTCGCGTGCCCGGGATTACTTGTTGGCGCCCAGTTCGATCGGCACGCCGACCAGGGAGCCGTACTCGGTCCACGAGCCGTCGTAGTTCTTGACGTTCTCCTGGCCCAGGAGCTCGTGCAGCACGAACCACGTCAGCGCGGAGCGCTCACCGATGCGGCAGTAGGCGATGGTGTCCTTCGCCAGGTCGACCTGCTCGGTCTCGTAGAGGGCCTTGAGCTCCTCGTCGGACTTGAAGGTGCCGTCGTCGTTGGCGTTCTTCGACCACGGGATGTTGCGGGCGCTCGGCACGTGGCCGGGGCGCTGCGACTGCTCCTGCGGCAGGTGGGCCGGGGCGAGCAGCTTGCCGGAGAACTCGTCGGGCGAGCGGACGTCGACCAGGTTCAGGGAGCCGATCGCGGCCACGACGTCGTCGCGGAAGGCGCGGATCGAGGAGTCCTGGGCCTTGGCCTTGTACGCGGTGGCCGGGCGGTTCGGGACCGCGGAGCCGTCGACCAGGTCGCGGGAGTCCAGCTCCCACTTCTTGCGGCCGCCGTCGAGGAGGCGGACGTCCTGGTGGCCGTACAGCTTGAAGTACCAGTAGGCGTAGGACGCGAACCAGTTGTTGTTGCCGCCGTAGAGGACGACGGTGTCGTCGTTGGAGATGCCCTTGGCGGACAGGAGCTTCTCGAAGCCCTCCTGGTCCACGAAGTCGCGGCGGACCGGGTCCTGGAGGTCCTTCTTCCAGTCGATCCGGACGGCACCGGCGATGTGGTTCTTGTCGTAGGCGGACGTGTCCTCGTCCACCTCGACGATGACGACGTTGGCGTCGTTCAGGTGGGCCTCGACCCAGTCGGCGTCAACGAGGACGTCGCTGCGGCTCATGGTGTTCTCCTCCGGGGCAGTGTGCGGCGGGGCGGTGCGGGTGGCTGCTGCGGGCGGCGCAGGGCGCTCCCGTGGGCACTGAGCGGGGAGGCGCCAGTGGACAGGGAGGAGACGGCTGCGCACGGCCACGCGGGAAGGGCGGTCGTCCGAACTGGTGGAGCGGATGCGCTCTCAGGTCACATGGATCGACAGAGCATGGCGGCGACGCGACACAGGTCTACTGCCCGTCGCTTCGTGAGGTCCGCCTGCTGATGCTTCATGCCTGGATCGTAGGGACGAACCGGCCGCCCTGTCACCGGTGTGTCATATATCGAGACAGGAACGTCCGAATCTCGGGATGCGATCCGGCCAGGACGGCCCCCCGACCCCCTGCCGGGGCCTGTCGGCGGCCCGTCCTTCTGCGGATCGGACCGTCCTGTCTCACGATCCGGCCAGCGAGACGTCCGTACCGCTCAGCACCAGGTGTACGCCGGCCTCGTCCGCGGTCAGCCCGGTCAGCTGGAGCCCGCCCGGCAGCCCGCCGTCGAGGCGCCGCTCGAAGTCGGTCTTCTTGCGGATTGCGCTCTCGATCCCGGGGATGCCCTCGCCGGGGACCTCGTCAGCCCGCACCTGGACCAGTTTGCCGCCGCCCTTGCCGTTCCCGCTGTTCCCGCCGTTCCCGCCGTCCTTCGCGTCGACGAGCGTGACGGTCGACACCACGCTGCGGGTGAAGGTCCGGCCCATGATCTCCACGGACGCGGTCACCTTCACCTTGTCCGGCGCCCCTCCGTAGGCGAGCTTCACGCCGGTCTGCGAGGCCTCCGTCAGGTCCGGGTACGTGATCAGCGCGGAGCCCTCGGCGTTCCGGGCGGTGCCCCCGCTGTAGTCCCCGTTCAGCTTCACTCCGCGGAAGCTCGCCCGGAGCTGCGAGAGCCGCGTCTTGCGGCTGTCCGCGACGGCGTCGACGCCGTCCAGCCGGATGTCGACCTGTTCGAGCTCGTGGCTCAGCGCCTGGGTCAGGAACGGGAAGCCGTGGATCTCCACCTCGGCCGACCCGGCGAGCCCCTGGCGCGCCTGTATTCGCTCGGCGAGCCTGCCCTCGGCATAGCCGGCCGCCCAGCGGTCGGCCCCGACGGCCAACGCGCCCAGCACCACGACGACGATCACCATGACACGCAGGAAACGCACGTGCCTCTCCCCCCTGTAAAGACCGGTACGTCCGCCTCTAGTTGACCATGCACATACGTACGGAGGCCGTCAGCGTCGCCGACGGCCTCCGCCCCGCGTGTTCAGGGTTCCTGCCCGGGCCTCAGCCCACCACCCGTCCCATCAGGTAGACGGCGGGAGCGGCGGCCGCCAGCGGCAGCGCCACGCCGGCCGTCATGTGCACGAACTTCGACGGGTAGTCGTACGCCGCCACGCGCAGCCCGATCAGCGCGCACACCCCGGCGGCCAGGCCGAGCAGCGCCCCGCCCGCCCCGACGGAGGTCATCCCGCCGACCGCGATGCCCGCACCGGCCGCCGCGGCCAGCGACACGCCCGCGGACGGCAGGGGCGGCAGGGGCAGCGCGCGGACGAACACGGCGACCGCGACGGCCGCCGCGCCGACGGTGACGGCCGCGGAGTCGGCGGCCAGGTAGCCGGCGCACACGATGGCCAGGGCTGCGGAGGCCACCGAGGCCATCAGGCCGTACATGCGCTCGTCCGGGTCGGCCTGGCTGCGCAGCTGGAGGACCAGCGTGAGCAGCACCCACACGCCGAGCGTGCCGATGATCGCGCCGGCGGCGTACGTGTCGTCCACCGCGAGCACCGCGGCGTCCGCGGCGAGGGCTCCGGCGAAGGCGAGGGCGATGCCCTGGCGGGCCGGCCACATGCCGTTGAGCCGGAACCAGCCGGCCGCGGTGAGGCCCTGGAGCGCCACCAGCGGCAGGAGCAGCACGAGGTCCCCGACGACGGCGGCGACGGCGAGCAGCAGCCCGAGCGCGCTGGTCACCACGGCCGACTGCGGGCCGGGGTCGATGATCGGCGAGCGGCCCTCGGCGCGGGCCTGGGCCGGGTCGACGGCGCGCATGGTGTTCCCGCCGAGGGTGGCCGGGGACCACTCGGGCTCCCCGGCCGGGTCGGCGGGCCCGCCGGGAGCGGGCGCGGCGTGCCGGCCGGGCGCGGCGGCGGCAGCGGGCGCCGCCTCCGGACCGGCCGCGGACGTCGCCGCCCCGGGCGTCGCCGCCCCGGGCCCGCCGGCGGCCTGCGGCGGCAGGTAGGCGGTGGTCTCCGCCCAGGACTCGGCGGGAGCCGCGGAGGCGCCGGGAGCCGCCGGGGCGGGGGCCGCAGCCGCGGGGGCCGCGTCCCGGAACCAGCCCTCCGGGACGGCACCCTCCTGCACGGGCGGGAGGAATGCGGTCTCGGCGGCGGCGCCCTCCTGCACGGGCGGCAGGTACGCCGTCTCGGCGGCCGCGCTGTGCTGCTGCACCGGCGGCACCGGCGGGAGGCAGGCGGTCTCGGCGGCCGCGCTGTGCTGCTGCACCGGCGGGACCGGCGGGAGGTAGGCGGTCTCGGCCGCGGCGGCGTTCTGCTGCGGGACCGGCGGGAGGTAGGCCGTCTCGGCGGCCCAGTCCTGCACCGGCGCGGCAGCCGGAGCCGGGGCGGGCGCGGGCGCGGCGGGGGCCTCGTCCCGGAACCACCCGTCGGGCGCGACCGGAGCCTGGTACGCCTGCGGCTGCGCCTGGTACGCCTGCGGCTGCGCCTGGTACGCCTGGGGCGGCATCTGCGGCCGGTGCCGGTGCTGCGCCTGCGGGTCGGCCGGGCCGGGGTACGGCGGGAGGTAGGCGGTCTCCGCCCAGTCCGCCCCCGTCCCCGCCCCCGTACGGGGAGCCGGAGTCGGCGCGGGCACGGCCGCCGGGCCGGCGGACGCCTGCGGGGCCACGGGCCCGGGCGCGGGCGCCGGTGCGGCGGGGGCGTCGTCCCGGAACCACCCCTCGGGCGCCACGGGCTGCTGCGGCTGCACCGGCTCGGCGGCGCGCATCACCGGCTGGTAGCTCGTGTCCCAGGTGTCCGACTGCCAGGTCTGGGTCGCGTACGGGTCCTGCGGCGCGTATCCCTGCTGCCCGGCGGCCTGCTGCCCGGCGGGGGCCTGCTGCCCGGCGGCCTGATGCCCGGCCTGCTGCTGCTGTCCGGCGGCCTGCTGCCGCTGCTGTTCCTCAGGAGTGCTCATCGGTTTCCGCTCACCCGCCCGCGAACGGCGGGAGCACCTCGACGGTGCCCCCCTCGGTCAGCAGGACGGCATCGTGCGGGCGCTTGCCCACGGGCTCGTCGTTCACGAGGAAGGAGCAGCGCAGCAGGACCCGGGTCAGCTCCCCGGGGTGGCGTTCCCGCACTGCGTCGAGCGCCTCGGCCAGTGTCCGCGCCGAGTACGGCTCCTCCGCCGTATGGGCCGCGGCCTTGGCCGCCGCCCAGTAGCGGATGGTTCCGGTTGCCACTGCAGCTCCTCTTCGTCGGCTCCACCGTCGGCCTCCATGATGGCCCCTTCCGGCCGCTGGTCCCGCGTGCCTCCGTATGTCTCCGCTTGCCCCGGGTGCGGCGGGAGCGCACCCGGACGGCCCACAGCGGCCCTCCCGAAGCCCGCCGATCATCCGAAACCGGGGCATACGCTGGTTCCGGGGGTGGCGCGAACCACAGGAAGCGCGTTCCCGGAAGCCTCGGCCGGGCGTCGGCAGGTGGGCTATCCTGCTGGCGAAGGATCCGGGCAACGTTGCCCCCGGGTCCTTTTGTGCTTTCAGTACGTTGAACGGAACGAGAACAAAGGCGCCCGGCCGGCCCCCCGGGGCGCGGGGGCCGGCCGACGCCCGCAGGGACCGGGCGCGGGGCACCGCGCCGCGCCCGGCACGCACCCGTACGAAGCAGTACCGCGAAAGTCCTCGACGGGACCGAGGAGGAACCGACGTGACGGACCAGCGAACCGTGCACCACCGACCGACCCGACCGACCCGGGCAGGGGGGCGGGCATGAGCTCCCTCCTGCTGCTGACCAACGCCCTGCAGCCGTCCACCGAGGTGCTGCCGGCCCTCGGCCTGCTGCTGCACAACGTACGGGTGGCCCCCGCCGAGGGCCCGGCCCTCGTGGACACCCCCGGGGCGGACGTCATCCTCGTCGACGGCCGCCGGGACCTGCCGCAGGTGCGGTCGCTGTGCCAGCTGCTGCGCTCCACGGGCCCGGGCTGTCCGCTGATCCTCGTCGTCACCGAGGGCGGCCTGGCGGCCGTCACGGCCGACTGGGGCATCGACGACGTCCTCCTGGACACGGCCGGCCCGGCCGAGGTCGAGGCACGGCTGCGGCTGGCCACCGGCCGCCAGCAGCTGGGCGCCGACGACTCCCCCATGGAGATCCGCAACGGCGACCTGTCGGTCGACGAGGCGACGTACTCGGCGAAGCTGAAGGGCCGGGTCCTCGACCTCACCTTCAAGGAGTTCGAGCTGCTCAAGTACCTCGCCCAGCACCCGGGCCGGGTCTTCACCCGGGCCCAGCTGCTGCAGGAGGTCTGGGGCTACGACTACTTCGGCGGCACCCGGACGGTGGACGTGCACGTACGGCGGCTGCGCGCGAAGCTCGGCCCGGAGCACGAATCGCTCATCGGCACCGTCCGGAACGTGGGCTACCGTTTCGTCACGCCGGAGAAGGCCGACCGGGCCGCGGCGGAGGCCGCGGAGCGGGCGCCCTCACAGGTCTCGGCCGACGCGTAGGGGGCCGTCCCCCGGACGGCGGAAGCCCGTGTGACCGTCCATCCACAGGATGCCCTGCCCAGAGGCCGGTCACCCCGCGTAGACTCCCAGCGTGGCCAAGGTGACGCGGGATGATGTGGCGCGACTTGCGGGTACTTCAACCGCCGTCGTGAGCTACGTCATCAACAACGGACCCCGGCCGGTCGCCCCGGCCACGCGCGAGCGTGTCCTCGCAGCGATCAAGGAGCTGGGCTACCGCCCGGACCGGGTCGCGCAGGCCATGGCGTCCCGGCGCACCGACCTCATAGGCATGATCGTTCCGGACGCGCGCCAGCCGTTCTTCGCGGAGATGGCGCACGCGGTCGAACAGGCTGCCGCCGAGCGCGGGAAGATGGTGCTGGTCGGGAACTCCGACTACCGGGACGAGCGCGAGGTCCACTACCTGCGCGCCTTCCTCGGCATGCGGGTGTCCGGCCTGATCCTGGTCAGCCAGGGCATGAGCGAGCGGGCGGCCTCCGAGATCGAGGCCTGGGACGCCCGGGTCGTGCTGCTGCACGAGCGGCCCGAGGCCATAGACGACGTCGCGGTGGTCACCGACGACATCGGCGGCGCCCAGCTCGCCACCCGCCACCTCCTCGAACACGGGCACGCGTACGTCACCTGCATCGGCGGCATCGAGAACACCCCGTCGGTCGGCGACCCCGTCGCCGACCACGTCGAGGGCTGGCGCCGGGCCATGCTGGAGTCGGGCCGGTCGGTCGAGGGCCGCCTGATCGAGGCCCCGTACAACCGCTACGACGCCTACCGGGTCGCGCTGGAGCTCCTGTCGGGCCCCGACCGCCCGCCGGCCATCTTCTGCGCCACCGACGACCAGGCCATCGGCGTGCTGCGGGCCGCCCGGGAGCTGCGGATCGACGTGCCCGGGGAGCTGGCGGTCGCCGGCTTCGACGACGTGAAGGAGGCGGCGCTGACGGACCCGCCGCTGACCACCGTCGCCTCGGACCGCCCGGCGATGGCGCGGGCCGCCGTGGACCTCGTCCTCGACGACGGGCTGCGGGTGTCCGGCTCGCGCCGGGAGCGGCTCAAGCAGTTCCCGTCGGCGCTGGTGATCCGGCGCTCCTGCGGCTGCCTCTGACCTGCCCCTCCCCTCCCGCCCGGGCCGGCTCCGTCCGTCCGGCGGGGCCGGGGCGGGTCCGGCGGGGCCGGGGGCGGTATTGCATCGGGCCCACGAGGTTCTGTCGCGCTTCTCAGCGGGCACTCAGAAAGCTCTCATGATCCGCGGACAGAGTCTTGGACATGACCGAGAGCTTCCGCCGCGAGGGCGGGTACCCGCAGGAGAACCGCACGTACCAGGGCGCGCCTCTCGGCGGCTCCTACCCCCCGCCGCCCGCCTACCTGCCGGGCTCCGACGACCCGGCGCCCGGGTGGTTCGAAGCGCACCAGCCCCCGGTGCTCCCCGGCGAGGCCCTTCCCCCGGCCGCCCCCGCCGGCCCCGCCCCCGCCGGCCCGGCGCACGCTGCCCGGGCCAAGCGCCCGGTGGCGCTGCTCGCCGCGGTCGCGATCGCCGCGGCGGTCATCGGCGGCGGCACCGCCACGCTCGTCCAGCAGCTGCTCGGCGACGGGGCGGGCATCGCGGGCGGCTTCAACGGCACGGTCGTCTCGCAGTCCAACAGCGGCACGGTGGCCGGGGTCGCCGAGCAGGTCAGCCCCTCCGTCGTGCGCATCGACACCCGCACCGGGTCGGGCCAGGGCACCGGCTCGGGCTTCGTCCTCACCGCCGACGGCGAGATCGCCACCAACAACCACGTCATCAGCGGCGCCTCCGAGATCCAGGTCACACTGAGCGACGGCCGGAAGTTCCCCGCGAAGACCGTCGGCACGGACCCGGACAAGGACCTCGCGCTGATCAAGCTCCAGGGCGCGTCCGGCCTCAAGCCGGCCCGGCTCGGCAACTCCGACGGCGTCCGGGTCGGCGACCAGGTCGTCGCGATCGGCTCCCCGGACCGCCTCACCGGCACCGTCACCAGCGGCATCGTCTCGGCGCTGAACCGCGAGGTGAACGTACCCAAGTCGGAGCAGGCGCCGCAGCGGCAGCGCGGCGGCGACGGCAGCTGGCCGTTCTCGTTCGACGGCCGCCAGTTCAACGGGAACCCCGGCTCGAACACCACCTCGTACAAGGCCCTCCAGACGGACGCCTCCCTCAACCCCGGCAACTCCGGCGGCGCCCTCCTCAACATGAACGGCGAGGTCATCGGAATGCCGTCCGCGATCTACTCGCCCGCTGCCGACAGCTCCGCCGCCGGCAGCGTCGGCCTCGGCTTCGCCATCCCGGTCAACACGATCAAGGCCGACCTGGACTCCCTCCGCAAGGGCGGCGGCAGCAGCGGCAGCGGCTCCGCCGGCGGCAGCGGCCGCTCCCCCTCCTCCACCGCCGACGGCTTCGGCGCGGGCTTCTAGCCGGCGGACCGTGCGACGCTGGAAGGCACCGCCGGCCGCCCGCCGCCGGCCGCACACCGCCGCACACCACCCCAGGGGGACCGCATGAAGCCCGTCGAGGACGACCTGCAGCGCATCCTCGTCGTCGACGACGAGCCCGCCGTACGGGAGGCCCTGCGCCGCAGCCTCGCCTTCGAGGGGTACGCGGCGCAGACCGCCGTCGACGGGCTCGACGCCCTCGACCGGGCGGGCTCGTACGCCCCCGACCTGATCGTCCTCGACATCCAGATGCCCCGCATGGACGGCCTGACCGCGGCCCGCCGGCTGCGCGCCGCCGGGAACACCACCCCGATCCTGATGCTCACCGCCCGCGACACCATCGGCGACCGCGTCACCGGCCTCGACGCGGGCGCCGACGACTACCTCGTCAAGCCGTTCGAGCTGGACGAGCTCTTCGCCCGCGTCCGGGCCCTGCTGCGGCGCAGCGCGTACGCCGTCCCCGTGCCCGGCCCGGCCCCGGAGCCCGACCACCACCTCGCCTTCGGGGACCTGCGGATGGACCTCGCGACCCGCGAGGTGACCCGGGCGGCGCGCCCGGTGGAGCTGACCCGGACCGAGTTCACGCTGCTGGAGATGTTCCTGGCCCACCCCCGGCAGGTCCTCACCCGCGAGCAGATCCTCAAGACCGTGTGGGGCTTCGACTTCGAGCCCAGCTCCAACTCCCTGGACGTGTACGTGATGTACCTGCGCCGCAAGACCGAGGCCGGCGGCGAAACCCGCCTGGTCCACACCGTACGGGGCGTCGGATACGTCCTGCGCACGGCCGGAGCCGGAGATTCCGGGGGGCTTGAGTGAGCCCGGCCGCCCGGTTCCGCGGGCTGCCGCTGCGCTCCCGGCTCGCCCTGCTGGTGGCGGTCGCGGTGGCGGTGGCCGTCGCGGCCGTGGCCGCCGTGTCGTGGGTGATGGTGCGCACGCAGCTGCGCGAGCAGCTCGACCGGACGCTGGTGGCCACGAACCCGGACGCGGAGGTCGTACGGGCCCTGAACGACAGGGTCTGCGTCACCGGGCCCGCCCGGCCGGCCCGCGAGATCGCCGGGAACCTGAACGCGACCGTGCAGATCGTCCTGCCGAACGGCACGCACTGCTGGGTGGGCGGCCGGACCGACCTGCCGGTGGTGGAGGCCGACCGGGACGTCGCCACCCGGCAGCGGGCGAACGTGCTGCACGACGTGCAGACCGCCTCCGGGACCCGCATGCGCGTCTACACCTTCCAGGCGCAGGCCCAGCCGGGCGCCCCCGTCTTCGGCATCTCGGTCGCCAAGCCGCTGGCCGACATAGACAAGCCGCTGTCCACGCTGACCTGGGTGCTGCTGCTGGTCTGCGGGGTCGGTGTGGTCGGCGCGGGCGCCGCCGGCCTGTGGGTGGCCCGGACGGGCCTGCGGCCGGTGGACGAGCTGACCGGGGCGGTCGAGCACATCGCCCGCACCGAGGACCTGACGGTGCGGATCCCCGACGAGGGCGACGACGAGATCGCCCGCCTGTCGCGGTCGTTCAACTCCATGACGGCGGCCCTGGCCTCCTCCCGGGAGCGGCAGGCCCGGCTCATCGCCGACGCCGGCCACGAGCTGCGCACACCGCTGACCTCGCTGCGCACCAACATCGAGCTGCTGGCGCGCAGCGAGGAGACCGGCCGGGCCATCCCGGCCCAGGACCGGCGGGAGCTGCTGGCCTCGGTCAAGGCGCAGATGACGGAGCTGGCCTCGCTGATCGGCGACCTCCAGGAGCTGTCCCGGCCGGACGCGGGCCCGCCTGCCCGGCTGGAGGTCGTGGGCCTGCACGAGGTCGCGGGCACCGCGCTGTCGCGGGCCCGGCTGCGCGGTCCGGAGCTGGTCTTCGAGGCCGACCTGGATCCCTGGTACGTGCGGGGCGAGGCGCCGGCGCTGGAGCGGGCCGTGGTCAACGTGCTCGACAACGCGGTGAAGTTCAGCCCGCCGGGCGGGGTCGTCTCCGTCGCGCTGCGGGCGGGCGAGCTGACCGTACGGGACCGGGGGCCCGGGATCCCCGCCGAGGACCTGCCGCACGTGTTCGAGCGGTTCTGGCGGTCCTCGTCGGCCCGGGCGCTGCCCGGCAGCGGGCTCGGCCTGTCGATCGTGGCCCGGAGCGTGCAGCGCGCGGGCGGCACGGCCGAGCTGCGGGCCCCCCGCGACGGCGGCCCGGGCACGGAGGCCGCGCTCCGGATCCCGGGCGCGCCGACGCCGCCTCCTGCGGCGGCGGCCGAGGCGGCCGGGGCAGCCGGGTCTGCGAGGTCTGCGGGATCTGCCAGGGCTGCCAGGGCTGCCGCGGTGGGTGCAGCGGGTGCAGTGGGTGCAGCGGGTGCGTCAGTTGTGCCGGACGAGTGAGGCGGCCAGGCCGGAGCGGGTGTTCGGGAAGTCCATGGGGACGATGCCGAGCCCGGTCCGGCCGGCCGTCTCGGCGCCGTCGACAAAGGCGTGCACCTGCGGGTTCAGCCGGTCGGAGTTCCAGCGCGGCGGCAGGTAGGCCGAGGTGCTGGTGTGGTTCACGAAGAGCCGGCCGGGCTGCTGGACGGCCTTGCGGAAGTGGTTCTCGATCAGGCCGCGCTTGGCGAAGGGCTCGGCGTTCCGGTCGTCCTGGATGTCGAAGACGCCGCCGTCGTCGTCGCCGTACCGCAGGCCGGGCAGGCCGGCGTTGTCGGCGAGGAGCACCACCCGGCCGCGGGCCTGGCCGAGGGCGGGCAGGGCGTCGGCGATCCGGAACAGCGGCCGCCGGCCGCGCCGGTCGAGGTAGTCGTCGAAGACGGCGCAGAAGACGGCGTCGCTCTCGGTCGAGTACTCCTGCCGGACCCGCATCAGGACCGTCTCGCGGGGGTGCGCGGCGAGGAAGTCCCGGCAGGCGGCAAGGACGTCACCGAACATCAGGCCCTGCTGGAAGGAGCCGTGGTGGATGGCGAACGAGCCGCCCGTCACCCGGCAGCGCACGTCGAGGAAGCGGATGCCGGAGTCGAGCTGTTCGGCGATCGAGGTGTTCTGGCAGGCGACGCAGAACCCGCCCCGGCGGGCGCCGGAGTCGTGGGTGCCGGGGATGGTCATCCGCTGCAGGGCGGTGGAGTCGCCGAGTCCGGCCATCCAGTCCTGGGTACCCCGTGTGCCTGTGTCGAGGGAGTGCGCGCCCAGCGCGCGTGCGGAGGCGGGTGTCCCGCCCGGCGCGAGGGCCGCGCTCGCGCCCGCCGCCACCGCCCCCACCGGAAACATCCGACGATCCACAGCCGTCCCCGCCCCTCTGCCGGTCCGTTGGTGGCCGGATCACGGCGTGCGGGGCCGGGGTTTACTACCCGTCGGTAGGCACCGGTCGGTCGAGCAGCTCCACCATGGCGCGCAGCCCCCGGGCGAGCCCGTGCCCGTCCGGCGCCCCCTCCGGGTCGGTGAGGGCCTGCACCATCACCCCGCTGAGCAGGGCGATGTGCAGCGAGCCCAGGCTGCGGGCGTCCTCCTCGGAGATCTCCTCCGCCGGCACCCCGCGCAGCGCCGCGGCCACCATCCGCCGGTTCTTGCGCTGGCTCTCGGCGAGTACGGCGAGCAGCTCGGGCGAGGACTGCGCGTGGACGAAGGCCTCCACCGAGGCGAGCCACAGCCAGCGCATCTCGCCGAAGTCCCGGATCTTGCGGTCCCAGGTGTCGGCGTACCGCTCCTCTGAGGTGTCGCCCTGTCCGGTGAGCCGGCCGGCGCCGGCGGCCCATTCGTCCATGGCGGCGAAGAGCGCCTGGTTGAGCAGCGCCTCGCGGGAGCCGAAGTGGTAGCCAATCGCGGCCATGCTCACCTTCGACGCCGCGGCGATGTCGCGCACGGTGGTGCGCAGATAGCCCTTCTCCTCCAGGCAGCGGCGTGCTCCGGCCAGCAGGTCCTCGCGATTTCCCATGCCGGGATGGTAGCCGCGACCCCGTTTTGCGCACCCGCCCAAGACATACGTATTGCACGCTTGCCCAAATGCTGGCAGGCTGAAGGCGGCGAAGGGGGCGGCAATCCGCCGCCCCCGGATCGAACGGGGGATCACACATGCGCCACGCACTGATGATCGACGGCCGCACACTGTCCTACCTGGACTTCGGGGGCCCCGGCCGCCCGCTGCTCGCCCTGCACGGCGGCATGTCCGAAGCCGCCGCCTGGACCGGCCTCGCCGAGGTCCTCGGCGACGAGTGGCGGGTCATCGCCCCCGACCAGCGGGGCCACGGCGACTCCGACCGGGCCGCCGAGCACAGCCGGGAGGGCTACGTCTCCGACGCCGTCGCCCTCCTCGACCACCTCGGCCTCGACTCCGTCGCCGTCGTCGGCTTCTCGCTGGGCGCCATGAACGCCTACCACCTCGCCGCGCGGCAGCCCCACCGGGTCAGCGCCCTCGTCAACACCGAGGGCCCCGTCGCGATCGCCCCGGGCGGCACGAACCCGTTCGCCTTCCTCCACGGCCTGCCGTACGCCGCCGGCACCCGCGAGGAACTCCTCACCGCCCTCGGCCCGATGGCCCCGGCCTACGCGCCCGCACTGCGCCCGCTGCCCGGCGGCGGCTGGCGGCTGCCGTTCCACCCGCAGGACGTCCTCGACACCATCGCCGCGGCCGCCCACGACAACTGGGACGCCTGGCTGGCCACCGCCTGCCCCGCCCTCCTCGTCCACGGCCGGCGCAGCGCGGCCCTGCCGCAGGCGCAGGCCGACGCCATGGTCGCCCGGCGCCCCCACACCGCCTACACCGGCCTGGACACCGAGCACTTCCTGCCGTTCCAGGACCCGCAGGGCTTCCACGAGGCCGTCAGGAAGTTCCTGGCAGGCCTGTGATCCGGCGGCGGCCCGCGCCCCGTGGCCACGGGGGTGCCACCGGGCACGGGCCGCCGCACGGGCCGCAACACCGGTCGGCAACGCCGGCCGGCAGCACCGGCCGGCAGCACCGGCCGGCAGCAATGGCGCACGGGAAAGCCGAAGGGGCGGCGGGCCGGTCAGGCCCGCCGCCCCTCCGGGCGTGCGGCGGTACGGCCGAAGCCGCGCTCGCCTACTTGATGACGGTGATGCGGTCCGCGGCCGGCGGGGCGATCGGGCTCGCCGCCGAGGACTTCGCCAGCAGGGCGTTGAAGGCGTCCAGGTCGGACGCGCCCACCAGCTTGTTCTTGTGCTCCTTCAGGACGGTGAAGCCGTCACCGCCGCCCGCGAGGAACTCGTTCATCGCGACCCGGTAGGTCTTGGCGGGGTCGATCGCCGCGCCGTTCAGCTTCACCGAGTCCGCGACGATGCGGTCCGCGCCCGACTTCGTCATGTCCAGGGTGTAGGTGAAGCCCTTCGAGACCTGCAGGATCTTCGGGTTCACGCCGTTGACCGGGCCGCTGACCTGCTGCTGCAGCGCGGTGATCAGCTGGGCGCCGGTCAGGTCCACGATGTTCAGCAGGTTGTTGAACGGCTGGACCGTGTACGACTCGCCGTAGGTGACGACGCCGTCGCCCTCCGCGCCCGAGGCCTTGTAGGCCAGGTCGGAGCGGATGCCGCCCGGGTTCATCAGGGCCAGCTGCGCGCCGCCCTTGTCCGCCGGGGCCGTGGCCTCCAGCTGCGCGTCCGCGATCAGGTCGCCGAGCGGCTTCTCCGGCGCGTCCAGGCCGCGGCCCGGGACGTCCGCCGAGATGTAGCCCATCGGGCGGTTCGCGACCGGGGCGGCCAGCGTCTTCCAGCGGTCGATCAGCTCGGTCATGTCCGGGGCCTTGGGCACGTCACGGGTGACGACCTTGTTGACCGGCTTCGGCGCGAGCGCGGCCGTGCGGACGATGTCCTTGGTCTGCCGGTCGTACGTCAGCGTGGTGTCGGTGAACAGGCGGCCCAGGGAGGCGGCCGAGGTCACCATGCGCGGGTTGCCCGCCGGGTCCGGGATGTTGCAGGCGTACGCCTGGTGCGTGTGGCCCGTGACCAGCGCGTCGACCTTCGCGTCCACGTTCTTCGCGATGTCCACGATCGCGCCGGAGATGCCGGCGCCGGCACCCGGGACGTTGCAGTCGTAGTTGTACGCGCCGTTCGCCGGCAGGCCGCCCTCGTGGATCAGGGCGACGATCGACTTCACGCCCTGCTTGTTCAGCTCGGCGGCGTACTTGTTGATCGTCTCGACCTCGTCGCCGAACTTGAGGCCCTTGACGCCCTCGGCCGTCACGACGTCCGGAGTGCCCTCCAGGGTGACGCCGATGAAGCCGATCTTGACGTCCCCCTTCTTCCAGATCCAGGTGGGCGACATCATCGGGCGCTTGGTCTTCTCGTCCACGACGTTCGCGGCGAGGTACTTGAACTCGGAGCCGGTGAACTCCTTGCCCATCTCGAAGCAGCCCTCGACCGGGTGGCAGCCGCCGTACGCCATGCGGCGCAGCTCCTGCTTGCCCTCGTCGAACTCGTGGTTGCCGACGCTGGACACGTCCAGCTTCAGCTTGTTCAGCGCCTCGACGGTCGGCTCGTCGTGGAACAGGCCGGACAGCATCGGGCTGCCGCCGATCATGTCGCCGGCCGCGGCGGTGATGGAGTACTCGTGGCCCTTGCGGGCCTCGCGCAGGCTGGTGGCCAGGTATTCGACGCCACCGGCGGGTATGGCCTTGGTGGTTCCGTCCGCCTGACGCTCGGTCACGGTGCCGGAGGAGCCCTGCGGGGGCTCCAGCGTGCCGTGGAAGTCGTTGAACGACAGCAGCTGCACGTCGACGGTGCGGCCCTTGCCGGCACTGCCTCCACTCGCGGCACCGGCCGGCAGTGCGGCGGCGACCAGCGCGCCGGAAGCGGCCGTGGCGGCCGCCGCGATGAGGGTCAACCGGCGGGTTCTGTGGTGCCGTTGTGGCGTCGCTGACATTTTGTCCCCTTATGAATCAGCGGTAAAGCATGGAGGTCTGGCGCAGCCTACGGTCAACGCGCGTAGCACCAACAGGGGGGTGGGGTATCGAGCTGGTTAACACCCCGACACCACCGCCCCGGCCCCCCGCCGCCGTACGCTCGGACCATGACTGACGACGCAGCAGCGGCCCTGGAGCCGGGACGCCAGATCCAGACCCTCGACGAACTGACGGAAGAGCAGGCCGACGCCGTCATCGAGCTGATCGAGGACGCGGCCCGCACCGACGGCACCACCGCCGTCTCCGAGCAGGGCCGGCTCCAGCTGCGCGGCGGCCGCCGCGAGGGCATCCGGCACTTCCTGCTCACCGAGAAGGGACGGCTCGCCGGATACGGCCAACTGGAGGACACCGACCCGGTGGAGGCACCCGCCGCCGAACTCGTCGTGCACCCCGCCCTGCGCGGCCGCGGCCACGGCCGGGCCCTCGGCTCGGCCCTCCTCGCCGCCTCCGGCAAGCGGATCCGCGTCTGGGCGCACGGCGGCAAGTCCGCGGCCCGCCACCTCGCCCAGGTCCTCGGCCTCACCCTCTTCCGCGAGCTGCGCCAGCTGCGCCGCCCGCTCGGCCCCGACGCGCCCCCGCTGCCCGAGCCCGCCCTGCCCGCCGGGGTGACCGTCCGCACCTTCGTGCCCGGGCAGGACGACGCGGCCTGGCTCGCCGCCAACGCGTCCGCGTTCGCCCACCACCCCGAGCAGGGCTCGCTGGCCCAGCGCGACCTCGACGACCGCATGGCGCAGCCCTGGTTCGACCCGAAGGGCTTCTTCCTCGCCGAACGGGAGGGCGAACTCGTCGGCTTCCACTGGACGAAGATCCACACCGCCGAGCAGCTCGGCGAGGTCTACGTGCTCGGCGTCCTGCCCGGCGCCCAGGGCGGCGGCCTCGGCAAGGCCCTCACCGCGGTCGGCCTCCAGCACCTGGCCGCCGCCGGCCTGCCCACCGCGATGCTCTACGTCGACGCCGACAACCCGGCGGCCCTCGCCGTCTACGAGGGCCTCGGCTTCAGCACGCACGAGGTCGACCTCATGTACCGAACGGAGAGCTGAGCGTCATCACCCGTACGGGCCTCCCGGGCGCACCGGGGCCCGTACGGGTGCATTCCGGAGCGAAGCTGACGTACTCGTGCGCGATCCGGAGCCTGGAAGCCATGCGCCATTCACCGGACCTTAAGACGCGCTTGCGAATCTCCGTGCATGCAGCCCCGACTCCGACTGACCGCGGCCCCGTCCGACGCGCCCGTCCTGCCGCGTGCGCGGAACAATGGAGTCATGAGCCAGAAGCCCAGCGCAGGGCCCACCGAGGTCCCCGCCCAGCACCCGTCGTCCACGTCCGCCGCGGCGGACACCGGCTCGCCCGCCGCGCACGCCAGACTCGGCTCCATCGCCGCGCACCGGCCGCACGCCAGCGGCCTCGAAGCCGATCTCGCCCCCGAGATCGACACCGACATGGACGCCTACGAAGACAAGGACGGCGAGGAGCTCCCGCACGGGCGGTTCCTCGACCGCGAGCGCAGCTGGCTGGCCTTCAACGAGCGGGTCCTCGAACTGGCCGAGGACCCCGCCACCCCGCTCCTGGAGCGCGCCAACTTCCTGGCGATCTTCGCGAGCAACCTCGACGAGTTCTTCATGGTCCGCGTCGCCGGCCTCAAGCGCCGCATCGCCACCGGCGTCGCCACCCGCTCCGCCTCCGGCCTGCAGCCCCGCGAGGTCCTCGACCTCATCTGGACGCGCTCACGCGAGCTCATGGCCCGCCACGCCGCCTGCTACCAGCACGACATCGCCCCCGCACTCGCCGAGGAGGGCGTCCACCTCATCCGCTGGCCCGACCTCACCGAGAAGGAGCAGGCGCGCCTCTTCACCCTGTTCCGCAACCAGATCTTCCCGGTGCTGACGCCGCTGGCCGTGGACCCCGCGCACCCCTTCCCGTACATCTCCGGCCTCTCCCTGAACCTGGCCGTCGTCGTGCGCAACCCGGTCAGCGGGCACCGCCACTTCGCCCGCGTCAAGGTGCCGCCGCTGCTGTCGCGCTTCCTGGAGGCCTCCCCGCAGCGCTACGTCCCGCTGGAGGACGTCATCGCCGCGCACCTAGAGGAGCTCTTCCCCGGCATGGAGGTCCTCGCGCACCACATGTTCCGGGTCACCCGCAACGAGGACCTGGAGGTCGAGGAGGACGACGCCGAGAACCTCCTGCAGGCCCTGGAGAAGGAGCTCATGCGGCGCCGCTTCGGCCCGCCGGTCCGCCTGGAGGTCGAGGAGTCCATCGACCCCGGCGTCCTCGACCTGCTGGTCCAGGAGCTGAAGATCTCCGCCGCCGAGGTCTACCCGCTGCCCGGCCCGCTGGACCTGACCGGCCTCTTCGGCATCGCCTCCCTGGACCGGCCCGAGCTCAAGTACCCGAAGTTCGTCGCCGGCACCCACCGCGACCTCGCCGAGGTCGAGTCCGCCTCCGCGCCCGACATCTTCGCCGCGCTGCGCGAGCGGGACGTGCTGCTGCACCACCCGTACGACTCCTTCTCCACCTCCGTCCAGGCCTTCCTGGAGCAGGCCGCCGCCGACCCGCACGTCCTCGCGATCAAGCAGACCCTGTACCGCACCTCCGGCGACTCCCCCATCGTCGACGCGCTCATCGACGCCGCCGAATCCGGCAAGCAGGTCCTCGTCCTCGTCGAGATCAAGGCCCGCTTCGACGAGCAGGCCAACATCAAGTGGGCCCGCAAGCTGGAGGAGTCCGGCTGCCACGTCGTGTACGGCCTGGTGGGCCTCAAGACCCACTGCAAGCTCTCCCTCGTCGTCCGCCAGGAGGGCGACACGCTGCGCCGCTACTCCCACGTCGGCACCGGCAACTACCACCCCAAGACCGCCCGCCTGTACGAGGACCTCGGCCTGCTCACCGCCGACCCCCAGGTCGGCGCGGACCTCTCCGACCTCTTCAACCGGCTGTCCGGCTACTCGCGCCGCGAGACCTACCGCCGCCTCCTCGTCGCACCCCGCTCGCTGCGCGACGGCCTCATCGCCCGCATCGACAAGGAGACCGCCCACCACCGGGCCGGACGCCCCGCGTACGTGCGCCTCAAGATGAACTCCGTCGTCGACGAGGCCCTCATCGACTCCCTCTACCGGGCCTCCCGGGCCGGGGTCCCCGTCGACATCTGGGTCCGGGGCATCTGCGCCGCGCGCCCCGGGGTCCCCGGACTGTCGGAGAACATCCGGGTCCGCTCCGTCCTCGGCCGCTTCCTGGAGCACTCCCGGGTCTTCGCCTTCGGCAACGGCGGCGAACCCGAGGTGTGGATCGGCAGCGCCGACATGATGCACCGCAACCTCGACCGCCGCATCGAGGCACTGGTGCGGGTCACCGACCCGGCCCACCGCGCGGCGCTGGACCGGCTCCTGGAGACCGGCATGTCCGACTCCACCTCCTCCTGGCACCTGGGCCCGGACGGCGAATGGACCCGGCACAGCACCGACCACGAAGGCCAGCCGCTGCGGCACGTTCAGGAGATGCTCATAGACGCCCGGAGGCGCCGGCGTGGCTCTGCCAAACCATGACCTGACAGCGACCGCGAGCGGCGGGGGCTCCGCGGGGGACGTGCTCGGCGCGTACCTGCGGGCCCAGGCCACCGCCTTCCTGCGCGGCCTCAGGCTGCACGAGGAATGCGGGGCCGACGCCGCGGACGGCGCCGACGCGGCGCGCGGCCTGCGGGGGGCCGCGCGCCGGATCAGCGGATCCCTGGCGACCTTCCGCGCGGTCACCGACTCGTCCTGGGCCGACGGGCTGCGCGGCGAACTGGCCTGGCTCGCCTCCACCCTGGCCGACGAGCACGCGTACGCCGCCCGGCTGACCCGGCTGCTGGACGCGCTGCACCGGCTGTCGGGCTCGCCGGAGGTCCCCGCACCGCGCGGCACCCCGGGCGCGCTGACCGTGGGATCGGCGCGGGCCGCCGCGCTGCTGGAGCGGCAGCTCACCCTGGCCCGGACCCGGGCCCACTCCGCGACGCTGCACGCCCTGGGATCGTCCCGGTTCCACGCGGTGGCCGACGCCGTGGCCGTCCTCGCCTCCGAGGTGCCGCTGGACGTGGTCGCCGCCCGGGGGCGGGTCGAGGACGTGCTGGTCCCGCTGGCCGAGGTGACGCGGGACCGGCTCACCACGGCCGTCGCCGCGCTCCCGCCCGCCGCGGAGGGCCACCCGTACCTGCCCGACCACGACGGCGTCTGGCACGAGGTGGGCCGCCTCCTGCGGATCCACCGCTACGCCGGGGAGGTCCTCGGCGAGGACGCGGCCCGGCTGACCGCCGCCGGCGAGGCCCTGGACCGGCACCTCGACGCCGCCGAGGCGGCCGCCGCGTCGGCCGCCGCCGCCCGCACCCCGCGCATCGCCCCGGCGACCGCGTACGCCCTCGGTGTGCTCCACGCCGCCCAGCGCCACGAGGTCGGGGCGGCCCGCCTCACCTTCCACACCCTCTGGCACCCGGTGGCCGCGGCCGCGGCCCCCTGACCGCCGACGCACACCCACGCACCGCACCCCGCGGCGGGATCCGGCGAGATCCTTGCCGCGGGGTGCGGTGCCGTTCGTTTTCGGCCAAGCTGGTCTCGGTGCCCGGCCCGGACCGTGGTCACCCGCAGTGACCACGGCGCCGTATGCCGCCGTGGTGGCCGTCGAGGCCGTGCGCGTCACGGCCTCGACGTGGACGGGCATGCCCGCAGCACGGACCGGAGTCCGCCGACGGCAGCCCACTGCCCCGGACGGAATTCGGGAGCGGAGCGGAAGGCCGGTCGGAGGCAGTACGCGCGGCTGATGCCGGCCGGTCGCGAAGTGGCCGCAAAGACGGACGGCGCCGATGGCGGCACCGGAATTCCCGCCGAAAGACGGGGCAGGGGTCGACGGTCCGCTTCGCGCACCCGGTTCCGGCGGCGCCCGCCGCCGGAACCGGTGCGATTCCGCCGCCGGCGCGGACGTCCGCAGCCACCGCGAGCGAGGGGGATTCCTTGAGCACAGACAACCCGGCTCCCGTGTTTACCGGGGATTCCGATCCCGCCACACCTCCCCTTATTGCGGCAGGGCCGTCGGGAAGGTATTTCCCGCGCCTGCATTCACGCCACACGGGCCGAATTCCACCTGCCGGGGAATTCCCGTTCGGGAAACCGTTCCGGCCGTCGGCGGCACCCTCCGGATCCCGATCATGAAAGGATCCGTACCGCGCCACCCGCCCCGCCGGACTGCACTCGCCCGTCCGTCGAGGTTCACCTTCCGTTCACCTTCCCCCGTCGATCGCTTCACCTGATCTGCCTAATTTCGGTGGTGCAACGAGCGCGCCGCTGGCCGGATCGAGCAGCAGCAGCCCTCACATCCGACGTAGTCCTCTTCGCACGCCGCCCCGATCACCGAAAGCGGCCGGCGGCTTCTGGAAGGAACACCCCAAACAGTGAAGCTTCAGCGCAAGAACATGCTTCGTGCCTCCGCCCTCGGCGCGCTTGTCGTGTCCGGCGCCCTGGTCCTCACGGCGTGCGGCTCGGACGACAACAGCAACAACGGCGGCAGCGCCAGCGGCAAGCCGTCCGTCGCGGCCGGCGACGTCAAGTGCGGCGACGCCAAGGGCAAGCTGCTCGCCTCCGGTTCCTCGGCGCAGAAGAACGCCGTGGACCTGTGGGTCAAGAACTACATGGCCGCCTGCCAGGGCGTCGAGGTCAACTACAAGTCCTCCTCGTCCGGTGAGGGCATCGTCGCCTTCAACCAGGGCAGCGTCGGCTTCGCCGGCTCGGACTCCGCGCTGAAGCCCGAGCAGGTCGAGGAATCGAAGAAGATCTGCACCGGCGGCCAGGGCATCAACCTGCCGATGGTCGGCGGCCCGATCGCCATCGGCTTCAACGTCGCCGGCGTCGACAAGCTGACGCTCGACGCCCCCACCCTCGCGAACATCTTCAACGACAAGATCAAGAAGTGGGACGACGAGGCGATCAAGAAGCTGAACCCCGGCGTCACCCTGCCCTCCACCGCGATCCAGGCCTTCCACCGCTCCGAGGACTCGGGCACCACCGAGAACCTCGGCAAGTACCTGAAGGCCGCCGCCCCCGACGCCTGGACCTACGAGGCCTCCAAGAAGTGGCCCGCCCCCGGCGGCCAGGGCGCGTCCAACTCCTCCGGCGTCGCCTCCCAGGTGAAGACCGTCGACGGCGCGATCGGCTACTTCGAGCTCTCCTACGCCAGCTCCCAGAACATCAAGACCGTCGACATCAACACCGGCGCCGCCGCCCCGGTCAAGGCCGCCGCCGACAGCGCCTCCAAGGCCATCGCCGCCGCCAAGGTCACCGGCACCGGCTCCGACCTGGCCCTGAAGCTCGACTACGCGACCAAGGCCGAGGGCGCCTACCCGATCGTCCTGGTCACCTACGAGGTCGTCTGCGACAAGGGCAACAAGGCCGAGACCCTGCCGACCGTGAAGTCCTTCCTCGGCTACGCCGCCTCGGACGCCGGCCAGAAGGTCCTGTCCGACAACGGCTACGCCCCGATCCCGGCCGAGATCAACACCAAGGTCCGCGAGGTCATCAACTCGCTGTCCTGAACCCCTGAGCCCCTGGCCGGCCGGTTCCCGTCCGAACCGGCCGACCAGGGGCCCCTCCCCCGTCCCGCGGGGGATCCGGTGCACCGCCGCCAGGGGGCCTGCCCCCGTCCAGACCGGAAAGACCATGGCTTCCACCACACCCACCCAGATAGACACGCCTCCGCCTGTCTCCACGAGCGGAAAGCCCACCGGCCGCGCCGGTGACGCGATCTTCTCGGCCCTCTCCAAGGGCTCCGGGATCCTGCTCCTGGTGATCATGGCGTCGATCGCCGCCTTCCTCACCTACCGCGCCTCGATCGCGCTGTCGAAGAACGAGGGCAACTTCCTCACCACCTTCGACTGGAACGCGTCGGCGAACCCCCCTGTCTTCGGCATCGCCGTCCTGCTCTTCGGCACCGTCGTCAGCTCGATCATCGCGATGGCCATCGCGGTTCCGATCGCCGTCGGCATCGCCCTCTTCATCTCGCACTACGCGCCGCGCAAGCTGGCCGGCCCCCTCGCCTACGTGATCGACCTGCTGGCCGCCGTGCCGTCGATCATCTACGGCATCTGGGGCGCCCTCTTCCTCGTCCCGTACCTGGGCGGCCTGAACCTCTGGCTGGACGAGTACATGGGCTGGACCTACGTCTTCGACAAGACCCAGGTCGGCGTCGCCCGCTCCCTCTTCACCGTCGGCATCCTGCTCGCGATCATGATCCTGCCGATCGTGACCAGTGTCAGCCGCGAAGTCTTCCGCCAGGTCCCGCGCATGAACGAGGAGGCCGCACTGGCCCTCGGCGCGACCCGCTGGGAGGTCATCCGCATGTCGGTGCTGCCCTTCGGCCGTTCCGGCGTCATCTCCGCCTCCATGCTCGGCCTCGGCCGTGCGCTCGGCGAGACGATGGCCGTCGCCACCGTCCTCTCCCCGAGCTTCCTGATCTCCGGGCACATCCTGAACCCGGGTGGCGGCACGTTCGCCCAGAACATCGCCGCGAAGTTCGACGAGGCCAACGAGTTCGGCCGGGACGCGCTGATCGCCTCCGGTCTCGTCCTCTTCCTGCTCACCCTGCTGGTCAACGGCGCCGCTCGCATGATCATCGCGCGCCGCAAGGAGTACTCGGGGGCGAACGCCTGATGAGCCACGCAATCCAGGACCAGCGGCCCGTCCGGGCCGACAAGTCCCCCGCCGGCGGCAGCCTCACCCGGGGCGGCCTCCCCCGCTGGGCCCCCGCCGCCATCGGCGCCGCCGCGATCGCCGTCGGCTGCGGCCTCGGCGCCGTCTTCGGACTCGGCAGCAAGGTCCAGTGGGGCCTGCTCGCCGCCCTCGCGTTCGTCGTGATCACCTACGTCGCCAGCGCGGTCGTCGAGAACCGCCGCCAGGCCAAGGACCGTGTCGCGACCTCCGCCGTCTGGGTCTCCTTCCTGCTCGCGGTCATCCCGCTGCTGTCGCTGATCTGGACCACCGTCAGCCGCGGCATCAAGGCCCTCGACGGCGGCTTCCTCAGCCACTCGATGAACGGCGTGACCAGCTTCGAGGCCGGCGGCGGCGTCTACCACGCCCTGCTCGGCACCATCGAGCAGATCGCGCTGGCCACCCTGATCGCCGCCCCGATCGGCCTGCTGACCGCCGTCTACCTGGTCGAGTACGGCAAGGGCAAGCTCGCCAAGGCCGTCACGTTCTTCGTCGACGTCATGACCGGCATCCCGTCCATCGTCGCGGGCCTGTTCATCCTGACGACCTGGAACCTGATGCTCGGCTTCGGCCCCTCCGGCTTCGCCGGCGCGATGGCCCTGTCGATCCTGATGATGCCCGTCGTGGTCCGCTCCACCGAGGAGATGCTCAAGCTCGTCCCGAACGAGCTGCGCGAGGCCGCCCTCGCCCTCGGTGTGCCGAAGTGGCGCGTGATCCTCAAGGTGGTCCTCCCCACCGCCATCGGCGGCATCGCCACCGGCATGATGCTGGCCGTCGCCCGCATCGCCGGCGAGACCGCCCCGATCATGCTGCTGGTCTTCGGCTCCCAGCTGATCAACGGCAACCCCTTCGAAGGCGCCCAGTCCTCGCTCCCCCTCTACATCTGGGAGCAGTACAAGGTCGGCAGTGACGCCTCCTACGACCGGGCATGGGCCGCAGCGCTCGTCCTGATCGCCTTCGTCATGATCCTCAATCTGGTGGCCCGCGGCATCGCCCGCTGGAAGGCCCCGAAGACCGGTCGCTGACGCGACTGCATGAAAGCGAAGTGACCCTCATGGCCAAGCGAATCGACGTCAGCGGTCTGTCCGCCTTCTACGGCGCCCACAAGGCCATCGACGACATCTCGATGACCGTCGAGCCCCGCTCCGTGACCGCCTTCATCGGCCCGTCCGGCTGCGGCAAGTCCACCTTCCTGCGCACCCTCAACCGCATGCACGAGGTCACCCCCGGCGGCCGCGTCGGGGGCAAGGTGCTCCTGGACGACGAGAACCTGTACGGCCCCGGCGTGGACCCGGTCGCGGTCCGCCGCACGGTCGGCATGGTCTTCCAGCGCCCGAACCCCTTCCCCACCATGTCGATCTTCGACAACGTGGCGGCGGGCCTGCGCCTGAACGGCAAGCACAAGAAGGCCGACCTCGCGGACATCGTCGAGCGGTCCCTCAAGGGCGCCAACCTGTGGAACGAGGTCAAGGACCGCCTGAACAAGCCGGGCTCCGGCCTCTCCGGCGGCCAGCAGCAGCGCCTGTGCATCGCCCGCGCCATCGCGGTCGAGCCCGAGGTCCTGCTGATGGACGAGCCCTGCTCGGCCCTCGACCCGATCTCCACCCTCGCCATCGAGGACCTGATCGGCGAGCTGAAGGAGCGCTTCACGATCGTCATCGTGACGCACAACATGCAGCAGGCCGCCCGCGTCTCGGACCGCACCGCGTTCTTCAACCTCGCGGCGGTCGGCCAGCCCGGCAAGCTCATCGAGATCGACGACACGGACCGCATCTTCTCCAACCCGTCCGTCCAGGCGACCGAGGACTACATCTCGGGCCGCTTCGGCTGATCCACGGACCGCGGCTCTGCCGCACGGACGTCCTGCGGTGCTGCATGGCGGTGCCACCGCAAGGCGAAGGGCCGGCTCCCCCTGGGTGGGGGGAGCCGGCCCGATTTCGTGTCCGTCGCCGCACGGCCCGCCCGGGCGCGTACGGCCGCCCGCCTACACGAGGGCCAGGTCCACGATCCAGAAGCACAGGGCGGCGACGAGGGCCGCGGCCGGCATGGTGATGAACCAGCCCATGACGATGTTCTTGGCGACGCCCCAGCGGACCGCGTTGACCCGCTTGGTCGCGCCCACGCCCATGATCGCCGAGGTGATCACGTGGGTGGTGGAGATCGGCGCGTGGAACATGTACGACGCCGTGTACATGATCGACGCGCCCGTGGTCTCCGCGGCGAAGCCCTGCGGCGGGTCCAGCTCGATGATCTTGCGGCCGAGGGTGCGCATGATGCGCCAGCCGCCCGCGTACGTACCGAGCGACAGCATCACCGCACAGGCCACCTTCACCCAGGTCGGGATCGGGGCGCCGGGCTCCTCGATGTCCGCGATGACCAGCGCCATCACCACGATGCCCATCGTCTTCTGGGCGTCCTGCAAACCGTGGCCGAGGGCCATGCCGGCCGCCGAGACGGTCTGGGCGACACGGAAGCCGCGCTTCGCCTTGTGCGGGTTGGACCGGCGGAACAGCCACATGATCACGACCATGACCAGGTAGCCGACGAGCAGGCCGACGATCGGGGACAGGAACATCGGGATGACGACCTTGTCCAGGACGCCCGACCAGATGACCCCGATCCCGCCGGCCAGCGCCGCGCCCACCATGCCGCCGAACAGGGCGTGCGAGGAGGAGGACGGCAGGCCGAAGTACCAGGTGATCAGGTTCCACACGATGGCCCCGACCAGCGCGGAGAACAGGATCCACATGCCCGTCTTGCCCGTGGGGGTCTCGATGAGCCCCTCGCTGACGGTCTTGGCCACACCGCTGCCCAGGAAGGCGCCGGCGAGGTTCATCACCGCGGCCATCGCGAGGGCGGCGCGCGGGGTCAGCGCGCGGGTCGAGACCGAGGTCGCGATCGCGTTCGCCGAGTCGTGGAAACCGTTGGTGTACGTGAAACCGAGCGCGACACCGATGGTCACGATCAGAGCGAAGGTGTCCACGGGGTTCAGGACTCCTTGACCGCGATGGTCTCCACCGTGTTCGCCACGTGCTCGAACGCGTCGGCCGCCTCTTCGAGCACGTCGACGATCTGCTTGAGCTTCAGCACCTCGATGGCGTCGTAGTTGCCGTTGAAGAGCTGGGCGAGCAGCTTGCGGTGGATCTGGTCGGCCTGGTTCTCGAGGCGGTTGACCTCGATCCAGTACTCGGTCAGGTTGTCCATCGTGCGCAGGTGCGGCATGGCCTCGGCGGTCAGGTCGGCCGCCCGGGCCAGGACCTCGATCTGCTGCTCGACGCCCTTGGGGAGCTCTTCGATGTTGTAGAGGACGACCAGGTCGACGGCCTCCTCCATGAAGTCCATGATGTCGTCGAGCGACGACGCGAGGGCATAGATGTCCTCGCGGTCGAACGGCGTGATGAACGAGGAATTCAGCTGGTGGAAGATCGCGTGGGTGGCGTCGTCCCCCGCGTGCTCGGCCGCACGCATCCGCTCCGCGATCTCGGCCCGGGCGGAGGGATCCGCTCCGAGCAGTTCCATCAGGAGCTTCGAGCCCGTGACGATGTTGTCCGCGGATGCGGCGAACATGTCGTAGAAGCTCGTCTCCCTGGGGGTCAGACGAAATCGCACGTGGGGTCCTCGGGGTGCATCGGATTCGGTCAGCCTGATGCTAGGCGTATACCCCGGCCACGGCTAACCGGCCATTGCACCGTGTCCTCCATCAGGCAGAGTAAGGACCGCGGACCGCTGCCCGGCCGGGCGGAGCCCGCTATCCTATACCCATTGGGGGTATCCACCCCTCGTTCCGGACCACGGGAGGACCCATGACGGCCATCGAGGCGGAAGGCTCCGGAGCCGGCGTCGCCCCCGGCACGGCCCCCGGCGCTGCGGTGCACGGGTACCACCACCGGAAGGACGAGCACCTCAAGCGGCTGCGCCGCATCGAGGGGCAGATCCGGGGCCTGCAGCGGCTCGTCGACGAGGACGTGTACTGCATCGACATACTCACCCAGGTCTCGGCGAGCACGAAGGCCCTGCAGTCCTTCGCGCTCCAGCTGCTGGAGGAGCACCTGCGGCACTGCGTGGCCGACGCGGCCGTCAAGGGCGGGGCCGAGATCGACGCGAAGGTCGAGGAGGCGACGAAGGCGATCGCGCGGCTCCTGCGGACCTGACCGCGCCCCGCAGGGGCGCGGGGAACTGCGCGACCAGCCCCCACCGGCCCGCGGTGTCACGACCGGACTTCCAGCGGAGAGCGGCTAGCGGGCGAGGCCCATCAGGACCTCGTCGATCCGGTCCTGGCTGAGCCGCTCCTCGTCCGCCGCGGAGGCCGCGATGATCAGCTCGCCGCACAGCTCGATCTCGGCGAGCGCCACGTGGTCCTGCACCGTCGTACCGCCAGCGGGAGTCACGCGTGTCACCTCAATCTGCCGCCATCGGACGGGGGACGTGGGCCTGCGGTCTCCCAGGGTAGGGAGGGCGGGGCGCTGTGCGCATGACACGGATGGACCATTTCCGGATACCCCGCCATGGCCCGATCGCGCCGCCGGGGACCGCCCGTCCGGCTAGTCGGCGATCTTCCCGGCGTAAATGTCCCTGCTTGCGGGCAATACGACGGTCACCGGCGTCCCGAAGCCGTAGAGCAGCGTGGTCGAGGAGACATCGATCACGCCATTGTTGACATAGGTGAACCGGTGCCGGACCTTCCGCAGCCGCCCCTGCTCGTCGAGGTAGGCGTCGAAGGGCACGGTGTCCTTGCTGAACCCTTTCGCCGCTGCCTCCAGGGCCCCCTTGACCGCCGGGGAGGCGCTTTGCGCGGCAAGCCCGATGTCGGTGGTCCCCTGGTAGTGCCGCACCTTCTCCCCGGCCAGCTCCGTCTCGCCCATGTACCGGACCTCCTGCGCCCCGCGCAGCAGCTCGGCCGCGGCCTGCGGGTCCGTCGCCCCGCCGGTGACCAGGTTCCCGTCGGCGAGGGCGGTCGTGTCGACCCGGACCCACTTGTCGGCGGGCACGCCCGCGCCCCGGTTCTTCATGTACAGGGCGCCGGGCACGAGCAGCTCGGTGATGGGCCGGTGCTCCTCCTTGCCGGCGGCGTCGGCCGGGAGCATGACCAGGAGCTGGCCCATCCGGTTCTTGAAGTCGACGCCGCCCTCGCCGCGGATGGTGACCCGGGTGCCTCCGGTGGCCATCTCCATCGCCGTACGGGCCCGGGCACTGCCCGTCCTGACCAGCGCGTCCGCGGCCGCGCGGACCGTGGCCGCCGGGTCGGCCGGGGGCCGGTCGTCGCCCGCGGTGGCCGCGCCGCCGCAGCCGCTCATCGCGGCGAGGGTCGCGGCCATGCCGGCGGCGAGCACCGCCTCACCCGCCCGCCCGCGCCACCGCCCGTGCTGGTGCACCACCATCGCCTGCCAACCCCCAACGCATGACCGCTGATCGACCGAGGCCCCCACCCGCTCCGGATAACGAGGTCCGCGGTTTCCCGTCACGGCCGTCCCAGGGGCCGCCGCGCTCCCGGGGCCGCCCCGGCCCCCGGTACCGTGGTGGGGTGGACCCGCATACCGAGGCGTCACCCGTCGCCCTGCCCGACAGCGTCACGCTGCCCCGCCCGGCGGAAGAGCCCTCCACCGGCGACACCCACACCACCGACACCACCGAGCGCGGCTCGTTCTGCCTGGCCGTCTGCACCTGCGGCTGGAGAGGGCCCGCCCGCCGCTCCCGGGACCTGGCCCGCAAGGACGCCGCCGGGCACACCGCGGGGTAGCGGCCGGCGCCGCCGCCGGCCGTCGCCCGACGCCCGACGCCCGTCGCCCGCCGGCCGTCGCCCGTTCGGACACTCCCGGCTGGCCGTGCCGCCCGCGTACGGATGCGCTGGAGGCATGCCAGGACCCGCACCCCGCCTCGCAGCCCTCCTCTGGGCCCTGCTGATCGCGCTCACCCCGGCCGCCGCGGTCGCCGCGGCCGCCGCCCGGCAGCCCGCCGCGGTCCGGCCGCTGGGCACGGCCCGGCCGACGGGCACCGCGGACGGCCCCGCCGATGTGGCCCTGGCCGTCGGGCTGACCGGCGCCGCGGCCTTCGCCACCGGCCTGTGGCTGCGCTCCCGCTACCGCCGTGATGCGGCGTCGGATGCCGGCGCGCGGGCCGAGGGGGGCGACCCGTGACGCCGCGGCCCCGGCCGACGGCGGTGCTGGTGTGCTTCGGGGCGGCGGCGCTGTGCCTGCTGGCGGCGGTCCTGATCACCGCTTGGGACGCGTACGGGCACTCCTGAGCCGGGGCGGCCCGGCGCGGGCCCGCCCGCGGCCGCCGGTGCCGTCAGGCGGCGAGGTCCTTGTCCCGCGTACCGGCGTCCGCCGCCGGCCGGTCGGAGAGGTCCACCGGGCAGGGCCGGGCCCGGTGCCCGGCGCGGACCAGCCGGCCGAGCCGCGGGGAGCGGGCCACCGCGCGCACCACCGGGGTCAGCAGCGCCATCGCGAGCGGGGCGAGGACGAGGACGACGGCGGTGCCGAGGGCGAAGCCGCCGACGACGTCGGTCGGGTAGTGGACGCCCATGTAGACGCGGCAGACGCCCTCGACGAGGGCCAGTCCGATCCCGACGAGGCCGAACTTGCGGCGGACGAGGAACAGGCCGATGCCCAGCGCCATGGTGAGGGTGGCGTGGTCGCTGACGAAGGAGAAGCCGTGCAGGCCGAGGCCCGGCTCGATCACCTGCAGCCCGCTGTGCTCGTCGAAGGGGCGGGGGCGGGCGACCAGCCGGCGCAGCGGGACGTTCGCGAGCAGCGCGAGGGCCGCCGCGAGGGGCGCCCACACGAGAGCGGCGAACGATTCGGCGGCCGAGGTCTCGTCCTGTCGGCGCGCACCGCGCCAGCACCACAGCACGAGGAGCACCAGGGCCAGGGGGATGCCGTAGTCGCCGACCAGGGCGACGGCCCGGTCGACAGCCGCCGGGGCATGCCGGGCCAAGGCGTTGACGTCGTACAGCAGGCTGACATCCACGTTCGACCCACCGGTTGCGAGTGCAGCCATGGCGATGCGGCACCTTGCCCTTGCTCGGTTCCCTTCGGGCGCACCCGTGTGTACGCCCCGCGAACCCCCCCTTGCGATCCCTCCCCGTGTTCATGGAACGCCCGTTCTGTCAGTGCGGTTCCACTCTCCACCGGATGATCACGGCAACGTTATCCAAGAGTGATTCACCGTCGCAGCTCAGGGCCATGACCTGACCCAGCGTCATCAGGGCGCCTTGGCATCGGCGGTGCGGTCCGGAAGCGCCTCGGCACCGTCCTTGGTGACCCTCGTCGCACCGAAGTAGTCGGGCGTGTCGATCTTGTCGAAACGGATCACCGCGCCGGTGAACGGGGCATTGATCATGTAGCCGCCGCCCACGTAGAGCCCGACGTGCCGGATCTCCCGCGAGTTCGTCAGATCGTCGGAGAAGAACACCAGATCGCCGGGGAGCAGGTCGTTCCGCGCGGGGTGCGACCCGGCGTTGTACTGGTCGTTCGCCACGCGCGGCAGCGTGATCCCCACCGTCTCGTACGCCGCCTTGGTCAGGCCCGAGCAGTCGAACCGCCCGTCCTGGTCGGGCGTTCCGTTGCCGCCCCACAGGTACGGCGTCCCCAGCTGCTTCTGCGCGAAATAGATGGCCCCGGCCGCCTGCTGGGAGGGCGCGACCCGCCCGACCGGCTTCTCGAAACTCTTGGCGAGGGTCGTGATGGCCTTCACGTACCCCTGCGTCTCGCGGTACGGCGGCACGCCCTGGTGCTTGAACACCGCGCCCGGGCCCGCGTTGTAGGCCGCGAGCATGTTGGCTACGGGGTCGCCCGGGACGTTCTTCACGTCCTTGGCGAGCGTACAGTCGTACGAAGCCGCCGACGGGATCGCGTCATTGGGATCCCAGATGTCGCGGTCGCCGTCACCGTCCCCGTCGATCCCGTGCGTCGCCCACGTGCCCGGGATGAACTGCGCGATGCCGCGGGCATCGGCCGGGCTGACGATCGTGGGGTTCCAGCCGCTCTCCGAGTACAGCTGCGCCGCGAGGACCGCCGGGGAGAGGGTGGGGCACAGCACGCCCCACTTCTGCACCAGCGCCTGGTACTTCGCGGGCACCGCCCCCTTGGTCAGGCCCAGGGCCCGGCCGCCGCCGCCCGCGATGCCCGCCGCCGCCGAGTACGTGCCGACCACGAGCAGGGCGACGAAGCACAGACACACCCCGAAGCCGATCCCGCCGATCACCCAGAATCTGCGCACCCGTCAACCCTCCCCCATCGAGCAGACTTTCACAGGGATTCACCGGCACGTGTCGGAATCATCCCTTTTGCGGGCCCGAATCGAAGCCATCGCACACCACGCTCTTGTGTTGGGTATCCGAGACCGCGTGCCGGAACACCACCGTCCACCCACCCGGATCCTGCGCCAGCGGCGGCGCCGGCACCCGTTTGCCGTCCAGCTCCATGGAGAAGTCGTCGGGGTAGGTGAGGAACTTCCACTTCGTCTCGTCCCCCTCGTACAGGTCGCGCGCCTTCGCCACGAAGCCGAGCTGGCGGTTGTCGGTCACCGCCGTGGAGCGCCCGCTCGCGTCGACCTCGTGCTGCGGCTTCACCACGACGGCCACGTAGTACGGCGGGGCGTCGGCCACCCCGTACTTCAGCCGGTAGCCGATGCTGGCCTGGCCCGGCTTCAGCTCCATCAGGTGGTCCCTCCCGTCGGTCGTCACCGACGTCTGGAAGTTCGCGAGGCCGGGCTCCTCCCCGACCGGGTTGTGGCACTGCTTCACGATCGGGTTGTAGTCGTCCAGGTTCGGGGCCGTCTGCCTGATGAACACGGGCGGCCCGGCCGGCGACTGCGCCCCCGCCGACGGGGCGGCCGACCCCTGCCCGGACGGCGCCCCGGACGCCTGCCCGGACGGACCCTGCGCCGACGAACCGGCGCCCTTGCCGTCCCCCCCACCGCCGCCGCCGACCGGCAGCAGCTGCCACACCGCCACGCCGCCCACCACGGCCAGCGCGGCCCCCGCGGCCACCCAGCCCGCCGCCCGCCGCCCGCCGCGGCCCGCCGGCGGCCCGGGCACGGTCGCGCCCGCGTACGCGGTCGGCGTGTACCCGTACGGCACCGCACCCGGCCCCTGCGTGCGCATCTCGTGCAGCGGCACCGCCTCGCCCAGCGCCCCCAGCCCCACGTACACCGGATCGTCGACCAGCGCGTCCCGCACCGCGCACCGCGCCACGACCTCCGACAGCTCCGGCCGGGCCGCCGGGTCCTTCGCCACGCAGGCCCCGATCAGGGCCGCCAGCCCCGGCTCCACACCGGCCACGTCCACCGGCTCGTGCACCGCCCGGTAGCTCACGGTCGCCGCCACGCCCGTACCGAACGGCGGCCGCCCCGTCGCCGCGTACGCCAGCGACGCCCCCAGCGCGAAGACGTCCGCCGCGGGCCCCGCCTCCGCGCCCAGCAGCACCTCCGGCGCCGTGTACCCCGGCGTGCCCGGAGCCTGTCCGTCCTGGGTCAGCGCCGTCTCCCCGACGCCCCGCGCGATGCCGAAGTCGATGAGCTGCGGCCCCTGCGCGCCCAGGATCACGTTCTGCGGCTTGAAGTCCCGGTGCGTCACCCCGTACGCATGCACGCTCGCCAGCCCCTCCGCGAGCGCCGCGAAGAGCCGGCGGCAGGTGTCCGCGGGCAGCGCACCGCGCTGCGCCACCGCATGGGCCAGCGTCGGGCCCGCCACGTACTCGGTCGCCAGCCAGAACGGCGCCGCCGCCAGCGAGGCGTCGATCAGGTTCGCCGTGTACGCCGACCGCACCGCGCGCACCGTCTCGGCCTCGCGCCGGAACCGCGCCAGCGCCTCCGGATGCCCCACGATCTCGTCCCGGATCACCTTCACGGCCACCAGGCGCCCGCCGGGCGAACGCGCCAGGTACACCTGGCCCATGCCGCCCGCGCCGAGCCGGGCCAGCAGCGCATGCGCCCCGATGCAGGCGGGGTCGACGTCTCTCAGGGGCTCCATTGGCACGAGACTGCCACACCGATTCCCCGGCCCCGCACGAGGGTTCGGTGCCGCACCGCGCCCCGCAGGAGCGCGGTGAACTGCGCGACCGGCCCCCACCGGCCCGCGGTTTCACGACCGGACTGCCGGCGGAGCGCTCAGGCGCGCGGTGCGACGAACAGGCTCTGCGCGCCCCGCCCGATGGGCCCCTTCTCGTCGTGCAGCACGGAGTCCGCGAGACCGATCCCGGCCGCGTCCACACTCGTACGCGCCTCCACGCACACCCACTCGCCGGCCGGGTGGCGGTGCAGATGGACGGTCAGGTCGCTGTTGACGAACAGGTACCGGCCGAAGTCCACCACCGCGCTGATCCCGTTCCCGGAATCCGCGGCCGTCAGGACCCGGTCCAGCGGCCTGGTCCCCTCCCCCGCGATCAGCGGCACCTTCATCCGCATCCAGCACGTCCCCGGCCCCGGCTCGACGAAGGCGCCCTCGGTGAACCGGGTCTCCATCGCCGCGTGGTAGCCCATGTCCCACGGCACCGGGAAGAACGGCGTCACCCCCACCTCCCCCGGCGGCGGCAGCTGCGGCCCCGGCGCCACCGCCGGCACCGCCTCCCCGGCCACCCGGATCCGCAGCGCCCGCGCCAGCATCACCGGCTCCGCGGCCCCCTCCGGGAACAGGGAGGCCTCCACCAGCTCCGTGCTGCGCCCGGCCCGCAGCACGCCCGTGGCGATCCGGACCGGGCCGATCGGCACCGGGCGCAGGATCTCGTACGTGATCCGGGCGATCCGCATGTCGGGGCGGGCCCCCGGCCGCTCCTCCACCGCCCGGCCGAGCAGCGCGGCCGGCGGCCCGGCGTGCTGCGCGGCGGGGTCCCAGGGGCCGCGCGTGTACTCGGTGGCCAGGTACCGCTCCGCATCGATCCGCTCGAAGAACGCCATACCCCGGACGCTACCCGCGGGTAACCCCGATCACCAGGCCCCGGCAGCCGCAACCCGGCCGCCCCCGACCCCAGGCCCTGGACACGGGCCCGCCTCGGCCGCCCCTGTCCCCCGGACCGGCCCCGGACCGGCCCCGGACCGCAGCGCCCCCGCCCGAACGGGGACAATGGAGCGGTGTCCGACAGCACCGCCGCCCCCGCCACGCCCGACCTGCACGCCGACTGCGCGAGCTGCTTCGCGCTGTGCTGCGTCGCCCTGCCCTTCGCCAAGTCCAACGACTTCGCGGTGAACAAGGCCGCCGGAACCCCCTGCAGGAACCTTGGGCAGGACTTCCGCTGCGGCATCCACACCCAGCTGCGCAGCAAGGGCTTCCAGGGCTGCACCACCTTCGACTGCTTCGGCGCGGGACAGCAGGTCTCCCAGGTCACCTTCGGCGGCCGTGACTGGCGTACGCACCCCGGCACCGCGGGCCGCATGTTCGAGGTCTTCCCCGTCATGCGGCAGCTGCACGAGCTGCTGTTCTACGTCACCGAGGCCCTCGCCCGCCCCGCCGCCCGCCCCGTGCACCCCGAGCTCCGCCAGGCCCTGGAGGAGACCTCCCGGTGGGCCGCGGCGGACGCCGAGGCCCTGGCCGGGCTGGACGTCGGCGCCCTGCGGCAGCAGATCAACACCCTGCTGCTGAAGACCAGCGAGCTCGTCCGCGCCAAGGCCCCCGGCCGCAAGAAGAACCACCGCGGCGCCGACCTCATGGGGGCCCGCCTGGCCGGCGCGGACCTGCGCGGCGCCACCCTGCGCGGCGCCTACCTGATCGCCGCCGACCTCAGCCGGGCCGACCTCCGGTCCGCCGACCTGATCGGCGCCGACTTCCGCGACACCGACCTGCGCGGCGCCGACCTGCGCGACGCGCTCTTCCTCACCCAGGCCCAGCTGAACGCAGCCCGCGGCGACACCCACACCAAGATCCCGGCCGGCCTCACCCGCCCCGCCCACTGGACCTGACCGGACCCGTCCGGTCACCCCGCGGCCGGCAGCCCCAGCGGCCCGAGCCGGTCCTCGACCCGCTGCCGCAGCAGCTGGTACTCCTCCCAGCGCCTCGGCAGCCGCCCCTCGGGCCGCGGCCCCATCAGCCGTCCCTCGGTCACCACCTGCCCCCGCCGGAACTGCTCCCTCGTCAGATCCACGGGTATCCCACCGGGCAGCAGGTTCCAGGTGTGGAAGCCGTGCTGCTCCCCGTCCAGCCACACCTCCCCGACCAACAGCCCGCCCCCCAGCAGGTCCTGCACCACCAGCGCGGTGATGTCACAGTGGCCCCACGCCGGGTTGTCGGAGCTCCAGGGCTGCCGCTCGACGTCGTCGGGCGAACAGGTCTCCGCGGACCAGCCGGCCCGCACGGCCGCCTCGATGTCCGTCAACGTCCAGGGGCGGGCAGCGGCACTTGCGCTCTGAGTAGTCGTCACAGCCCCCAGCCTGCCTGCCGCCACTGACAATCGACGCCCGACGCCGGCCCGCCCCGACCCGGCCGGACCCGACCCGATGGAACGACTGACGGAACGTCGGACAAACATCGACAGTTCGGGCCAACCCCCGCACGGCCCCGCGCACACCGCGAGGGCGATCATTGCCCGCAGTCACCCCCCGTGATACACAGAGTGACCCCACGTCAACCCGCAAAGCCACCGCCCCCGCCCAGGTCAGAGCGCCCGAGCGGTCCACGGACCGGGACACCGGGCAAAGAGAGACGTCAAGTCGACATATGACGGGGGTTTCATCAGGGAAGATAGTGCGTGACCCCTGCCGTCGGGCACGGGCTACCGGAACTACCCATACAAGGGCGGTGAGTTACATGATCCTGGCAGCTGAAAAGGGCGACATCACCACCATCATCGGCGGAATCGCCCCGAACTGGGGTCCGTTCGGCAGCCTCGGCAACGAAGCGAAGGTCATGATCGAAGTGATCATGGCCGTCGCGATCCTGCTCTGCCTCGGCATCGCGATCTGGGGCGCGGCCAAGCAGCGGATCGGCGCCACCGCCCTCCGCGACACGTTCAGCGCCGAACAGGGCAAGGGCCTGATCGTCGCCGGACTCACCGGAGTCTTCATCATCGGCTCCCTCGGCACGCTGTTCACGATCGTCTACGGAATGGCCGTATAACCGGGGCCCGCCCGCAGGAACCCGTACCCGAGGACGATCCACCACACCGCATCCACGCGGGACCAGCGCTACCGTCGAACGACGCGGAGGGGGCGGACACGCAATGAGCAACGACGACCAGTACGGCGGCGGCCACGGCGACGTCGGCGGCACGGGCCAGACCCGTACCCGCCTCCCGGACAACCCCGCCGACCCGTACGGCACCCCCCGCCGCACCCCGCGCGCCTCGCGCAGCCTGGTCACGGTGGTCGGTGTGGTGGTCCTGCTGATCGCCGCCATCGCGTTCGCCAACCAGTCCGGCAACAGCCCCGAAGCCTCTTCCGCGGAAGCCCGGCCGTCCACCGCGGCCACCGAACCGACGGGCACCCGCCCGGTGGACGGCAAAAACGCCGGCATCCCGAAGGGCTTCGCCCCCGACGAACAGGGCGCCCAGTCCGCCGCCGCCAACTACGCCGTCGCCCTGGGCTCTGACGGCATGTTCGACTCCACCCGCAGACGAGCGATCGTCCAGGCCGTGTACGTGCCCGACGTGGCCGCCGCGCGCCAGGGCGACCTCGACCGTATCTACACGGACCCGGCCTTCCTCGGCCGTATCGGCCTTGACGCCACCGGCAAGGCGCCCAAGGGCAAGACCTTCATCTCCCGGACCAACCCCGTTGGAACCAAGGTGGAGAAGTACAGCGCCGACACCGCCACGGTGTCGGTCTGGCACTCCACCCTGTTCGGCCTCGCCGGGGAAGGTTCACAGAACCCGGTCGCGGAGAGCTGGTACACCAACACCTTCGAGCTCCGCTGGGTCAACGGCGACTGGCGAATCGCCGACTTCACGCAGAAGAGCGGCCCGGCACCGGTCGGCCAGGACCAGACCGCCGCATCAGCCGAAGAAATGGCCGCCGCCGTGTCGCAATTCGGGGGACTCACCTATGCGCGCTAGCCGTCCGTATCTGTCGCTCCTCGCCGTCGTCACGGCCGTGCAGACGGCAGCCGTGCTCATGGCCACCCGCGCGGTCGCCGCCACACCCACACCCACGCCCCCGGGCGCCACGCCCACCGCTCCCGGGGCCAGCCCCAGCCCGCAGGGAAGCAACAACCCCTGCGACCTCATCCGCGGCCCGGCCAAGGACTACTGCGAGCGCGGCCAAGGCGCAGCCACCCCCGGAACCCCCCGGACCGGCCTCGCCCCCTCCGACCCCGCCGAAGCCCTCAACCCCCTCGCCTCCCTCGCCAAGGGCTGCGCCGACGCGGCCGCCTGGATCGTCAACGAGCTCAGCAAGGCCGTCAACGGCTCGGCCAACGTCGACTTCACCAACGGCGCCTTCCTCAAGCAGTACGCCATCGTCTTCGCCGCGTCCACGGTGCTCACGCTCGTCCTCTGGCTCCTCGCCGTCGCCAAGCGCGCCATCCGCGGCGTCCCCCTGGCGACCGCCCTCGGCGAAGCCATCGGCTTCCTCTGGCTCACCGTCCTCGCCTCCGCCTTCACCCCCCTGATCCTCTACACCGTCGTCTCCGCCACCGACGGCGTCACCCAGGTCATCGCCTCCGCGAGCGGCAGCCAGACCGACGTGTTCTTCGGCTCCTTCACCGAGGCCCTCAAGAAGGGCGACTCCATCGGCGGCGGCCCGATCATGCTGATCGTCGTCTCCCTCGTCACCGTCCTCGCCGCCGGCATCCTCTTCCTGGAGCTCTTCATCCGGGCCGCCCTCCTCTACGTGGGCGCCCTCCTCGGCGTCGTCGTCTACGCCGGCCTCGTCGACCGCAACCTGTGGGGCCACGTCCGCCGCTGGGCCGGCATCATGATCGCCGTCATCCTCGTCAAGCCGGTCATCGTCATCGTCCTCGGCCTCGCCGGGGCCCTCGCCGGCGAGAAGGGCCCGAACGCCTTCTCCGCCGTCGTCTCCGGCCTCGCCATCATCCTCCTGGCGATCTTCGCCTCCGCGATGATCTACCGCTTCGTCCCCGGCTTCGGCGACGACATCGCCGCCGCCCGCGCGGGCCGCAGCACGGCCACCGACGGCGCCCAGGCCGCCGCCGTCATCAGCTCCCCGGCCTCCCTCGTGTCCCAGGGCATCAAGGCCCACAGCAGCCGCGGCGCCCACCGCTCCGGCGGCGACGGCGGCGGCAGCAGCGCCCCGCGGCCCGCCAACCCCCTCTCCGGAGGCGTCGCCGCCCACAGCAGCCGCCCCACCGGCGGCGGACCCGCCACACCCCCGCCCCGTACGGGCTCCAGCACGAGGAACACAGGAGGTGACGGGCGTTGACGGCCCAGTCCCACCAGCTGCACCCGGTCACGCCCCGCCGCACGTATCTCATCGGCCGCGCCCGGCCGAACGCGATGGTCGGCAAGAACCGCGAGAACGGCGAGATCGCCCTGATCATCGCCGGTGCGTTCCTCGGCATGATGAGCGGACTCCTCGTCCCCGACCTCACCCTGCGCATCGTCACCCTCGTCGGCTTCCCGCTGATCGCGCTCGCCGCCGTGTACGTCCCCTACCGCGGCCGCACTTTCTACCGCTGGTTCGAGATCAACCGCAGCTACAAGCGGATCCTGCGCCGCGGCACCGCCTACCGCTCCGGCGCCATGGAGGCCGGCACCCGCGCCGCCGACGGCCGCGAGGTCGAGGTCGGACCGCCCCCCGGCATCGGCCGCATCAGCTGGCTCTCCGCCCCCTTCGGCCCCGACGAGATCGCCGTGCTCCTCCACGCCGACCGCCGGACCGTCACCGCCGCCATCGAGATCGAGGGCCCCGGCGTCGGCCTGCGCGACAGCGAGGACCAGGAAGCCCTCGTCGACCGCTTCGGCACCCTCCTCAAGCACGTCGCCAACGGCGACGGCTTCGTCACCCGCCTGCAGATGCTCGCCCGCACCCTCCCAGCGGACCCGGACGCCCACGCCAAGGACGTCGCCCAGCGCGGCGACCCGACCTCCCCGGTCTGGCTGCGCGACTCCTACGACCAGCTCCAGTCGATGGTCTCCACCTCTTCCGAGCAGCACCGCGCCTACCTCGTCGCCTGCATGCACTACACGCGCGAGCTGGCCGCCGAGGCCAACGCCATCGCCCGCGCCGGCTCCCGCAAGGGCCGCAAGCTCGACCGCGACACCGGCCTCGCCATCGTCATGGCCCGCGAGCTCACCGACATCTGCGCCCGCCTCGCCGAGGCCGACATCCGCGTACGCCAGCCCCTGGGCCAGGGCCGCCTCGCCTCCCTCGTGCACTCCATGTACGACCCCGACCACCCCATCGACCACATCCAGGCCATGACCAAGCGCAACGCCTGGCCGGCCGAGCTCGACGCCGTCGAGCCCACCTACCTCCAGGCCAAGACCCGCGAGTCCTCCACCCGCGCCCCTTGGTGCCACGCCACCGCCTGGGTCAAGGAATGGCCGATGACCCCGGTCGGCGTGAACTTCCTCGCCCCCCTCCTCGTCCACACCCCCGACGTCATCCGCACCGTCGCGGTCACCATGGACCTGGAGCCCACCGAGATCGCCATCGAGCGCATGCTCACCGAGAAGACCAACGACGAGGCCGACGCCTCCCGCGCCGCCAAGATGAACCGCACCGTCGACCCCCGCGACATCGCCGCCCACGGCCGCCTCGACCAAAGAGGTGAAGATCTGGCCAGCGGTGCGGCAGGGGTCAACCTCGTCGGGTACATCACCGTGTCCTCGCGTTCACCGGAAGCCCTCGCCCGCGACAAGAGGACGATCCGCGCCTCGGCCGGCAAGTCCTACCTGAAGCTCGAATGGTGCGACCGCGAGCACCACCGCGCCTTCGTCAACACCCTGCCGTTCGCCACCGGCATCCGAAGCTAGCTGGAGGGAAAGGCCGCCATGCGAGATCCGCTGTCCGCTCTGACGGACGCCTTCACCAGCTTCCTGTTCGGCAGGGTCGAGACCACCCGCCTGCCCGTACGCACCTCCACCGGGCAGGCCCAGGCCGTCTACCTGCCCACCGCCGCCCCCGGACTCGGCGACTCCGGTGTGATCATCGGCCGCGAGGTCTACAGCGGCAAGGGCTACATCTACGACCCCTTCCAGCTCTACGGCCAGCAGCTGCCGGCCCCCCACTGGCTGGTCCTCGGCGAGTCCGGCAACGGCAAGTCCGCCCTGGAGAAGACGTACGTCCTGCGCCAGCTCCGCTTCCGCGACCGCCAGGTCGTCGTCCTCGACGCCCAGGGCGAGGACGGCGTCGGCGAATGGAACCTGATCGCCCAAGAGCTGGGGATAACACCCATCCGCCTCGACCCCATCGCCGCCAACGACGACGGGATCCGCCTCAACCCCCTCGACCCGGCGATCACCACCACCGGCCAGCTCGCCCTGCTCCGCACCATCATCGAGGTGGCGATGGGCCACGGCCTCGACGAGCGCGCCGGCTTCGCCCTCAAGGTCGCCCACGCCTACGTCGTCGACACCATCCGCGACCGCCAGCCCGTCCTCACCGACATCGTGGAGCAACTGCGCCACCCCGAGGCCGAATCCGCCGAGGCCATGAACGTCGACATAGACGACGTACGGGCCTGGGGCCTCGACGTGGCGCTCGTCCTCGACCGCCTCGTCGACGGCGACCTGCGCGGCATGTTCGACGGCCCCACGACCGTCGGCATCGACCTCGACGCCCCGCTCATCGTCTTCGACCTCTCCCACATCGACCGCAACTCGATCGCGATGCCGATCCTGATGGCGATCGTCGGCGTGTGGCTGGAGCACACCTGGATCCGCCCCGACCGCAAGAAGCGCATCTTCCTCGTCGAAGAGGCCTGGCACATCATCAACAGCCCGTTCGTGGCCCAGCTGTTCCAGCGCCTGCTGAAGTTCGGCCGCCGCCTCGGCCTGTCCTTCGTCGCCGTCGTCCACCACCTCTCCGACGTCGTCGACGGCGCCGCCGCCCGCGAGGCCGCGGCCATCCTCAAGATGGCCTCGACCCGCACGATCTACGCCCAGAAAGCCGACGAGGCACGCGCCACCGGCCGCGTCCTCGGCCTGCCCCGCTGGGCCGTGGAAATCATCCCGACCCTCACCCCCGGCATCGCCGTCTGGGACGTCAACGGCAACGTCCAGGTCGTCAAACACCTCATCACCGAAGCCGAACGCCCCCTGGTCTACACGGACCGCGCCATGACGGAGTCCTCCGCCCCGCACCTCCTCCCCGACGACCTGCTCGCGGCGGAATGGGAGGCGGAACAGCGGGCCCTGCTCATCGAACGCCACCAGGGCGGCGGACCGGGATCCGCGACAACGGTGGCATGACCATGCACGACAGAGGCACGAGACGCACGCCGCCCCCGGCGACCTCCCGGGGCGGCATCCCGGACGGCGTCCTGGTCGGCTTCCTCGCCTTCCTCCTCGGCCTGGCCGCGCTCGTGTGGACGTCCACGGGCCTGGCGGCCCTCCTCGCCCACGGGTCCTGGCCGGACACGGTCACGTTCCTCCGCACCCCGACGGCCGTCCGCGCCCTGATAACGCAGCCGCACGACATGGCCGCCGCCTGGCCGGACACCGCCCCCTCGGCCCTCTCCGGCTGGGGCCTCTTCTGGGGCCTGTTCGTCGGGCAGCTCCTCGTCCTCTTCGTCCTCATCGTCTTCGTGATCGGCGTCGTCGCCCGTACGAAGGCCCGCCGCGCCCTGGCCGCCCACCTGGCCACGGACCCGGCCGGCCCGGCGGACGCGGCCGCCGGTGCGGACGCGCCCGCGGCTGCGACCGGGCCCGCGGGCACGGCCCGGCCGGCTGCCGCGCGGCAGCCGAAGCCCGCGGAGCCGCTGTTGACGCCACTACCGTCGCCGTTGCCAGTACGGGAGCCGGTGCCGACGCCGGTGCCGACGCCGCTCGCCAAGGCCACGCTCCCCGCCCCGCCTGCGGGCGACGCCTACCGCTACGGCTTCGGCCACGCCCCGGCCCGCACCGCGGCCGCCTCCGGGCCGGCGCCCGCACCGCCCGCGCCGGGCGGCCTGGCCTATGGCAGCCCCGCCGAACGCCACCGGCTGGCCGCGGGCCGCCTGGCCACCGCGGAGGGCGCGGCCCTCGTCGTCACGTCCTCCCCCGGCCTCTGGGCGGAGACCAAGGACGCCCGCGCCAAGCTCGGCCCGGTCCTGCTCTACGACCCCACGCACCTGTGCGACACCCCGGCCCGCATGCACTGGAACCCGGCAGACGCCTGCGCCGACCGCGACACCGCGGCTGCCCGCGCCGCCGCCCTGCTGGCCCCCGTACGCCCGCAGGCCCGCAGGGACGCGGCCGTGGCCGACACCGCCGAAACCCTCCTGCGGAGCTGGCTCCAGGCGGCAGCCCTGGACGACCGGCCGTTCAAGCAGCTCCACCGCTGGGTTCTGGGCACGGGCGCCCAGGACCCGGTCCGCATCCTGCGCACCCATCCCCATGCGGCGCCCGGAGCGGCCGGCGAACTCGAGTCCGCCCTCACCGCCCATCCCGAGCGCCGCGAACAGGCCCTCCGGCTCACGGCCCGGGCCCTGTCCTGCCTCACGTCAATCCACATCCGCGAGGCCTGTACCCCGAACCGAACAGATGCGCTCGCACTTGCATCGTTCGTGCAGGAGGGGGGCACCCTTTATGTGGTGGGTGAATCCTTGGAGGACCCTCGCACCCATCCGAGTGCAATGCCCCTGCTCACCGCACTCGCATCGAGCGTGGTCGAGCACGGCCGCCGCATGGCCGCACGGTCATCCCACGGCCGGCTCGACCCACCACTCACCCTGGTCCTGGAGGATGTCGCGGCCGTCGCCCCGATCCCCCAGCTACCGGACCTTCTCCAGCAGGATGCGCTCCCCCTGCTCGCCCTGTGCCGCAGCCGCGAGCAGACCCGCGCCCGCTGGCCCCACCTCTAGTCCGCTCTGGTCCGCGCTAGTCCACCGGCCGGGCGATGACGTACTCCAGCTCCTTGGAGGTCGGATCCCCCGGCTTCGGGATGACGATCCCGCTCGGCTCGAACCCGAACCGCCGGTAGAAGGCCCCGGCTCGCGCATTGTCCTCGTGCACGAAGAGCCGTACGCGCTCCAGCGCCGGCTCGTTCCGCGACCAGGCCCATTCCAGTGCGGCCTCGAACAGCGCGTCGGTGATTCCGGTGCCGCGCTGCTCTGCCCGCACGAACACGCCCACGACGTGCCCCTGGTCGCGCTCGACGGTCTGCTCCAGGAAGTCGCTGGCCCCGACCTCTTCGACGAACACGGTCACCGACCCGTCCCACCGCCCGTCGGGTGCCTCGGCCACGAACTGCCGCACACCCCGTCCTTCCGCGGCGCCCCGAGCCCGGTCCTGCCAGAACTCGTCGGGCTTCTCCGCGGCCTGGGCGGCGGTCTCCAGGAATGCCAGGGGCGCCATGGGATCGCTCAACGCGACCAGCCGAAGCTCTTTGACTTTCTCCCACTCATCGGCACGCACGGGCCTGATCACATACTGATTCATGGCCCGGATCCAACCACGCGAGCAGCCCCGCACGCATCCGGATATGCCGGTGAACGCAGAAAAGCCCCGCACCGAACCCCCCGAGAGGGGTTTGGTGCGGGGCTTCCCGCAATGATTGTTCGGCGGCGTCCTACTCTCCCACAGGGT
>NZ_JBIVXV010000019.1:0-149368 GCF_044769385.1 Streptomyces sp. NPDC090445
GAACACCCCGATCCCCAACGCGGAGATCACCTTTACCATCACCACAGCCACCGACCGAACACGACGATGGCGAACCTAAACTTCCCGGTATTGGGTCTTGCCCTCGCCGCGGTAGCCGTCGGAGGCCCGGTTCACGAGCCGGCCGGGCATGTAGAGGACTTCTTGGCCGTGGCCCACGAGCAGGGCCAGCAGCAGCGCGGGCTCCCCGCCGGTCATGTCGATGGCCCAGGTGACCTCGCGGCCGTCGGCCAGCTCCAGGACATCGCCGATCAGCTTCAGCAGCTCGGGCTCGTCGTTGGCTACCCGCCGCGACAGCAGCGCTTGCCCTCCGCGTCCAGGGCGAGGCCGTGATGGTGCCCCTTGCCGCTGTCGATCCCCGCCCATATCCGGCTCATCGCGCTCCTGACGTCCTTGTTCGTGATGCTCGTACCACGGACGACCTCGCCGGCATTGCTCTACGCAGCGACTTGTTCGCTCACTGAGGCCAAGCTCGCGGCCGAGGAAACATCGTGGCACCTGGGTCTGGCGCTGTGGGCCGGTGCAGCCGAAGGCGGCGACGGGCTGTCTTTCAGCGCTGGTCTTACTCCCCGGGTCCGTCGCCACCAGCACCTGCGCGGCGGCAGGTTCGAGCGCCGGATCCGCTGGGCCTGCACCCGCATCACCTCGCCACCGAGTTCCTCGCCCTCTCACCGAGGTCCCGGCCCGGCGGGGTGCGCAACCGGCCGGTCAGCAGCCACGATCCACAGCGCGGCACAGTCCTGGCTCTGACTGGCAGGGGTCAACAGCACTCCACGACCGTGCGCGTCGACAGCTGCGCAACAGTCGAACCACGGAGGTTCCGCCGCACCCCTCGATCCTCAACACGTCCTATGCAGGGGCGAATCGCACCGCCGGGCACGGACGGCGAGAATGGCTCGAAACGAATTGCCCAGCGGGGTGTTACGTATAACCATGATCCTCGGGCCGGTGCTGTCGACCGACGAACGGCAAAGCCGGCCATACATTTCATCCGACCATCCCGGAGGAAAAGCATGAACAACATCACCGCCTTCCTGAATGACGACCCGCGTCTCGACGAGATCTCGATCGAGCAGGCCGAGGGCACCGTGCTGGTGGAGCAGGGCGTCACCGTGCTGGCGACCCCGTGCCCGAACTCCTTCGGGTGGGTCACCATCTTCGGTGGCTGAAACGCCCCGACGCTCTAGCCTCCGTGAGGGGCGGCCCAGCGACTGATCTCAGCACGCAAGTGAGCAGGTCCGTCGCGTTGACGGAGATGTAGATCTTCGCCACGGAGAGCCGGATCCCCGCGAGCCCGACCCCGGTTCACGTGACTTGCTGCGCTACTAGGCGACATGTCGGTGTTCAGGCCGTGATCTGAACCTTCGAGGACGGCCAGAGCTGATCCAGGGGCGCTTCGGCGTCCGATGAAGCACAGAACTCTGCCGGGCCAGAGGCGATTTCTGGCCCGGCAGAGCGCCTAACCCCGTTCATGGAAGAAGACGTGCTCACCCGTGTGGGGTGGGGAGGCCCTCATGAAGCTGCCGAAGAAGATCCTATCCGCGCTGACCGGACCGATCCCTGTGACCCGGTCGCAGGCCATCGGGCTCTCGGAACGCGTGTCCGCCCTCACCTCACTGGCCTCTTCTCTGGAGTACCTGGCCCAGCGAAAGCAAACGCGGAGGGGCGGACTCCATCACTGGCCCACGTCCCGTGGTGTGCAGGGTCGGTCGACCCCCGTGACCCGCAAGTTCCTCGACGCCATCAGCGGAGAGACGACCACTGCTGCGCTGCACGTGGCCCGGATCGCGGTGAGCGGGGGAATGCTGCTGCCCGGCCAGGCGCGGTGGCGGGGGGTGGGCAACCTCTTTCTCGGTGTCACCGCCGCCGCTCTGTATCCGCGGCACCGATACGGCACCGACGGGTCCGACCAAGTGTCGATTCTGGTGCAGACGGCCACCGGCCTGGCACGTCTGTCCAGCCGCCCGCAGACCCAGGACGCCTTACTGTGGTACGTGGCACTGCAGGCCAATACCTCGTACCTCGTGTCAGGTTGGATGAAACTGCTGGGCAAGTCGTGGAGAGGCGCTACCGCACTCGGCGGCGTCATGCGGACCAGGACGTACGGCCACGAGCCCACCTTTGCGCTGACGAAGAAGTATCCGAAGGCCGCGAAGTACCTCACGTACGGTGTACTCGCCCTCGAGTGCCTCTTCCCGGTGGTCTACTTGGCCGACGGTCGGCTGGCCCGGCTCGTGATCACCAGTGCGGGGGTGTTCCATGTCGCAAACGGCCTGGTCATGGGGCTGGGTCGGTTCGTCACCGGATTCACTTCCATGCACCCGATGGTCGCCTACACCTCTACCCCCAGGACGTTTCCGTCCGCAGCCGGCCGTGACGACCGCATCCTGCTCGTCGGAGCGACGCTGCTGGCCGGGGCCGCATCGGTGGCCGGGGCAGTCGCGGTCCAGCGACGCATGCGCGCGCTCGAAGGCTGGTCGCACTCCGGCTACCTGACGTCTCGCCATGGAAGCGAACTTCAGTACGAGCAGAGTGAGGGTGACGACCCCACCCTCCCGGCCCTGGTCTTCGTCAACGGCATGGTCTCCACATCGGAGCACTTCGCGTGGATCACGGAGAAGATCGAGCAGGAGAGCGGATACGGCGTGGTCACCTATGCCCGTGCCGGCTATGCCGGCAGCAGGTACAGGAGCACCTCCCCCTATTGTCTGGCGGAGTCGGTCGACGACTTGGTGGACCTGGTCCGCGGCGTCGTCCCGGAAGCCCGCAAGGTCGCGCTGATCGGTCACTCGCTCGGCGGTGAACTGGCCCGCCGGGCTGCCGCGGAGCTAGGAGACCGACTGCAAGCCATCGTCTATCTGGACTCCTCTCACCCCGCCGAGCTGAACCGGTCGAGCCAGCAGAACAAGGCTGCCGAAAGCCTTGCCGTCCTGATGAACACGATGACACGGTCCCTCAATGCCGGCCTCGGCATTCTCATGGCGCGGCCGGCCTGGCTGGAAGCACTGCCCGCCAACTGCCGCAACCGGGCTTTCGCCCAGTACGCCGACGCGCGCATGTGGGAGGCCGGCCGCCGTGAGTGGGACGCCGTCGAGCGGGAGTTCCGCGCCTTCGCCGGGAATCTGCCCGTCATCGGGACGCATGCCCTGGTGATCTCGGCTCAGCACACCGTCGACCGCGACCCGGAGCAGTTGTTGATGCACAACGAAATCGCCGAGTCGCACCGGGGCGAGGGGCGCCGGGTGGAGAGCTGCGTGCTGAATGGCGCCGACCACGACTCGCTGCTGACCGGTGCCCGGTTTGCCACCGAGGCGAGCCGCCGGATCATCACATTCCTCGACGGGACCCTGGCGGCTGACGCAGAGCAGGTGCGCGGCACGGAGGAGACGGGGCAGTGAAGCAGCTGACGAAGAAGGCCTTTACCGGCCCCGGTGCGGCCGCGCGGATCGTGGGCGCCGCCCTGCTGGTCGGCACGCTCGCCGCACAGCACCCAAACCCGACCTTCAACCGGCTTCAGCGTAAGGACACCTTCGCGCTGTTGCCGAACTGGCGGTTCTTCGCACCGGAACCGGCAGTACACGATTACCACTTCTTCTACCGCACACTGAACACTGCGGGTGAGACATCGTCTTGGCAGCCGGTCGACCTGATAGCCGGACGGAGGCTTCACCAGATCCTCTGGTTCCCCGGCCGACGAGCCGAGAAGGCCGTGTACGACATCTGCAGTGAGATACTGCAGATCCTCGACAAGGGCTTCTCCACGATCGTCCGCACTCCCGGATACAGGGTGATCACCGGGTTCCTACGGGAGTGGATAGACGCCGAAGCGTCGGGTGGTGACATCAAGGGGTTCCAGTTCGCTCTGGCACGGGCCACCGGATACGACACCTCCACCCCTCCGGAGATGATCTTCGTCTCGCCGTACACGCTCATGGACCCGGCCTCCACCCCCGTCCGGCTCCGAAGCCGCCAGCGGGGCGGCCGTGCCTCCTCACCCATGCCTCTTGGCGCCCCACGACTGGCCGACACGCCTACGAGGAAGCGACAGACCAGATGACACGCATCGACGACATCGGCTACGGCCGACAGTTCCACGGGTGGTACGACCGATTGTTTCCCAAGGACGGCATGGCCGACCTCACGGCGAAGAAGCTGGCGTCCCTGCACCCGGACCGCAGACTCGGCACCCTTGAGCTGGGAGCGGGAACCGGCCGCATCGCCATCCCGCTCTCCCGCGAGACCGGCCGGGTCGTAGGGGTGGACTCCTCGCTGGAGATGCTCTCGGCGCTGGAGAAAGACGCGGCGGCCACGAGCGCCGACGTCGCAGGGGTGCACGGTGACATCCGCACCTACACCGACGACCATCAGTACGGGCTGGTCTACTGCGTGTGCGGCACTCTGTCCATGCTGCTCGATCCCGCCGATCAGCAGCGGGCGGTCAGCCGGGCGGCTGACCGCCTCACGCCCGGAGGCATCCTGGTCGTCGAGACGCACAACAAGCCCGGCATCCTCGCTCTCCACGAAGGGCAGCGACGGACGACCTACTTCGTGCCCTACCCTGAGCCCGGCACGGGCCTGCAGACCCACTCGACGCTGATCCCCGAACGCGACCTGTGGCACTGCTCGCACATCTGGTTCGAGGCTGATGGCACCTCGCGGGTGGGCACGGAGATGAGCCGTCTCACCTCGCCGGAAGAGGTCGACGCCTACGCTGCTGCGGCCGGGCTCACACCTGAAGGCCGCTACGGCGACTGGAACTCAGCTCTCTACACACCGCAGGGTGCGATGTTCGTCAGTGTCTACCGCAAGGATGCTTGAACGGCACCCCATCGCACACCAGCCGAGGAAAGAGGCCAGTGGTGACAACGCGGCCCGCGGCACGGTTCGGCTTGCGCCATCGAGATCCAGCTCGGGCACGGTCCCTCTGGAAGAACGTCCACTCGGGAGGTACGGCATGACCGATGCCGCAGTCGTGGGCACTGGGCCGAATGGACTGGCCGCCGCCGTCACTCTCGCCCGGGCGGGGCTCAGGGTCTCATTGCACGAGAAGGCCGACACCGTCGGCGGCGGACTGCGCACCACGGCCCTGTTCGACAGCGAGATCCGGCACGACATGTGCTCTGCCGTCCACCCGATGGCCGCTGCCTCGGCGTTCTTCCGCCGCTTCGACCTGCCGGCCCGTGGGGTACAGCTCCTGCAGCCGGAGGTTCCCTACGCCCACCCCCTGCCGGGCGGCCGGGCCACGGCCGCCTGGCGAAGCATCGCCCACACCGCCGAGCATCTCGGAGTGGACGGGCCCCGGTGGGAACGCCTCATGCAGCCCCTGGTATCCCGCTCCACCGCCGTGGTCGACCTGGTCCTCGCAAGCCAGCGGGCCTTGCCCCGCGAGCCGGTCACCCCATTGGTGCTGGCCTCACGGGTGCTGGCCCACGCCACACGTCGCAGCCCGTTCACGACTCCGGAGGCCAGAGCCTTGCTGGCCGGCGTCGCCGCGCACGCTGTCGGCAAGCTCCCCTCCCTGGCCTCGGCGGTCGTGGCACTGCTACTGGCGCACACGGCGCACAGCACCGGCTGGCCGTTGCCCGAGGGCGGCAGCGATCGCATCGCCGAGGCGATGGTTGCAGACATCACCTCGCATGGCGGCACGGTGCACACCGGGCACCACGTCCGTGACCTGGCGGAGCTGGGGACCGTCCCGCTCGTCCTGCTGGACGTCGGCCCCAAGGAGTTCCTCGCCCTTGCCGGGGAACGGCTGCCCGCCCGCTACCGGCGAGCCTTGGGCCGCTACCGATACGGCCCCGGAGCAGCCAAGGCGGACTTCCTCGTCAGCAGCCCCATCCCCTGGGCCAACCCGCTCGTGGGACAGGCCGGAACCGTGCACCTCGGCGGTACCCGTGCGGACATCATCCGGCAAGAGACCGCGACCGCCGCCGGGGAGCGCGTCCCCGACCCCTTCATGCTCGTCGTCGACCCCGCCGTGACCGACCCGTCCCGGGCCGCGGCAGGCAAACGGCCCGTGTGGGCCTATGCCCATGTGCCCCACGGCGACACTCGTGACCCCGTTCGGCTGATCCGCGAACGGATCGAGGCTTACGCACCCGGGTTCACCGACACGGTCATCGCTGCCCAAGGCCGATCGGCCGCCCGGTTCGAGGAGTACAACCCAAACTACGTCGGAGGCGACATCGCCGCCGGCGCACTGTCCCTGCGCCAGTCTCTGGCTCGCCCGACGTTCCGCTGGGATTCGTATTCCACACCACTGCCCGGCGTGTACCTGTGCTCGGCCGCCACACCGCCCGGGCCGTCGGTCCACGGCATGTGCGGCCATCTCGCGGCCCTGTCCGCACTTCGCCGCCACCACGGCATCCGTACGGCACCGGACCTGTCTCCGCAACCCGGCCGCGCTCAGGGGTGACTGGTGCCGGTCCAGCCCTCCCCTGCGGGTCTCGGCAGGGTCGCGGGGCTTGCCGCATCACCGCCGCGCGCAACAAGGCCGGCCGAGCACCTGCACCGGCCCGGGTGCCCGGGTCCACGGCTCTCAGAACGATGTCGGCAGGAGCGCCGCCGTGGTCATTCCGCCGTCCGTCTGGGTGACATCGAGCGCACCTGCTTCCAGCAGGTGGTCGATGATGTCGGGCAGCCCGGCGCGCTGTGCCAGTCCTTGGACAACGACCAGGTCGGTGTCATGCAGGCCGACCCCGACGCGCCAGGAACGCTCGGGCATGGAGCGGGCTACCCGGTGCAGACAGTGCGCCGGCACGCGTACGGTCAGCAGCGCGTTGGCGGAACGTGCTTGAGCGGCGTCCAGCAGCCGGGCCATCCCCTGGATTCTTCGTTGCCGGTCGACGTCGCGCCACGCCTGAGGACTGGCAATGAGCCATGGGGTGCAGGTGCGGATCGTCGTGATGATCCGCAGCCCGTTGTGGTCGAGTGAGGAGCCCGTATCGACGACGTCCACGATGGCATCGGCCAGCTCTGGGATCTTCGCCTCGGTGGCGCCGTACGAATGGACCACATCCGCGCGGATTCCCGCGTCCTGAAGGAACCGACGGGTGATAGAGGGGTACTCGGTGGCGATGCGTGTGCCGTGGCCGAGATCCTGCACGGTCTGCGCCGCGTGTTGGTCCGGAACCGCTAGCACCACCCGCCAGGGGGCGTCCGTGGCCTTGGAGTAGGTGAAGGACACCACGCTCTCGACCTTGGCCCCGGTTTCCTCGATCCAGTCGGCGCCGGTCAGCCCGGCGTCGAACGTCCCGGCCGCAACGACCAGGGGGATTTCTCGCGGCTTGAAGAAGGCGATCCGTACGGGGCCGCCGTAGGCAATGGTGCCCCGATATGCGCCTTCGGACGGCCTGGTCACGTCCAGGCCGGCCGCCGCGAACAGGTCCAGGGTCCGCCGCTCGAGGGAAGACCCCTTGGGCAGGGCGAGGGAGAGCATGCGGTCCTCCTAGACGTGCAACAGCCGGTCAATTCCGGTGACAGGGGGTTCGGGTAGCGATGCCGGCCTGATCTCGATCTCACCCACCAGCATGTCCTTGGGGAAATCGTCGATAATCGAGGCGACGCCCTTGGCGACCGCGTGCGTCGTCATCTTGTGAGGATCCGCGTCCCCGTCCAGGTTGGCGATGGCGCCCGGCGAAATGAGACACGCGCGCACACCGTTGTTCCGTTCTTCCAACAGGAGTGTCTCCGCGAAGGCCGCCAGAGCGGCCTTTGCGGCGCTGTAGGTGGCACCGCCTTCGAAATACCGGGTGGCGGCGTGGCTTCCCATGAAGACGATCAGCCCGTGGCCGGATCGCAGTGCCGGCAGGATAGCCTGGGTCAGATGGAAGTTCGCGCTGAGATTCACCGCCAAGGACCTGTCCCAGTCCGCCTGGCGGATATCGGCTATCGGGTCCAGGACGCGGTCGACCGCGTTGGAAACGCAGACGTCGAGCCGGCCCGTCGCCGCAAGCACCCGGGCGACAGAGTCCCTGATCTGCTGGGGGTCCGCGAGGTCGCATCGCTCTTCATGGAGCCAGTCCTCGCCGACCAGCGTGCGATTGAGGGAGAAGATGCGGTATCCCCGCTTCCGCAGCTCCCAGGCGATGCTTCTTCCGCTGCCGCGGTTCGTGCCCGTGAGCAGTGCCACCGGGCGGTCAGCCGAGGTCATCGAACAGCCTCCGCCATTGCGAAGTGATCGCTGCCTGGGACGCTCCTGCTCGGAAGAGGTCCTTGTCCAACGGGGATCCGTCGGGATGGCGCAGGCGCATACAGTCCTGCGACACTTCGGATATCAGCACGGGCTCGCGGTCGTCCGTGAAGCCGAAGATCAGGCAGAAGTCCCACAGCTCGACGGGGTGGAGCCAATCGCGCAGCGTCGTGTTGACCGCCAGCGCCTGGCGGCGCAGTTCCTCGACCGGAAGGCCCAACGCGCGCAGGTAGTCCTCACCGATCGGCTGGTCTTCAGGGTCGACCCGGTAGTCGAATTTCACCACCGGCGCGGGCAGCGGCTGGTTCTCTTTGAACAGCCCCGGATACTTCACCAGTGTGGAGCCGACCGCACGGTTTTTGACGATGACCTCGAACGGCGGTGCCGGATGGTACTCAGCCACGTAACAAGTGGCTGAGAGGCGGTGGGAGAAGGCGGTGCGGATGCCCGCACCGGCCAGTTTCACGGCAGCCCGTTCATAGAAGTCCAGCCGCAACGGTCCGGTGTCCTGAACCAGTTCGTCTCGGTCGTAGGTGAAGCTGCGCAACGAGGGAATGATCTCGACTAGGCACAGGCCGTCGGGGAGCAGCCACAGTTTCTTGCTGCGGCCCTCAATGTCCGCAGGTCTTCCCCGCTTCCAGGCGAGAAGGTCCCCCACGGGGGAGTTGCCTGTCGCCACAGGGTGCTTCACTACTACTCCTATGTGCGGTAGGTATTACTGGGCCTTCTCGCCGACCAGGGCCACGTACGCCTGCGCCACTTGGGCGTCGATCTCAGGCGGGACCGGGACGACGCATTGGTCGGCAGGCACACGGCCGGACGCGATGGCTTCCAGGCAGCGGGCCTGCAGGGTGAATCCGAGGTCCATGGACTCGACGGAGTTCCCCAGGGGTCGGGGGCCGTTCAGATTCACCATGTGGCCCTCGGTGAGGATGTTGATGCGTTCGCCGCTGCGCAGCGTCAGGGTTTGCACTCCGTCTGCCGGCTTGGTGCACGTGAGGACGTCGGGGTGCGCGAGCAGTCCGGGTACGTCGATCTCCCACGGAAGGTGGCCCGCGTTGGCCAAGACCACATCGTCGGACAGGAGGGGGAGGTCATCCGCGGTGACGATTCCCGGGTTTCCCGTGGAGGTCACGATGATGTCGGCCGACGCGAGTGCCTCCGGCCGGCCGGGGACCGCGTATCCGTCGAGCATGGCCTCCAGGCGGCGGACGGGGTCGGCCTCCCACACGGCCACACGGGCGTGAGCGTTGGCGAAGTTCTTGGCGATGCCACGCCCACAGGCTCCATAGCCGACGACGGTGACCCGCCGTCCGTTGGTGGCTCGGTTGGTGATGCGCAGGAACGACTCCAGCACGCTCTGCCCAACCGCGTGGGTGTTCTCCGCGAACTGCTTGATCGGACTGTCGTTGATCACCAGTACCGGGCGCTGGAGCCGGTCACGAACCGGCACCAGCTGTGCCCGCCCCGAGGTGGTTTCCTCCGTTCCTCCCAGCAGCCCCGCGTAGGGGTCGTCGAGGTAGCGGAGGAACAGGTCGCCGCCGTTGTCCAGAAGCAGGTCGGGCCGGGTCGCCAGGATCCGGCGCACACACGCGTCCTGGGTCTGGGGGTCGCGCGTGCGATCGCCGATGACCGTGACTCCCTGCTCTCTCAGGAAGGTCACGGTGGAGCCCTGTGTGGTCCCGAGGTTTCCCGTCGCGACGACGTCCGCCCCACCCCGCGCCAGCACCAGGAGCAAGGTTGCCGTCTTGGGTTCGAGATGGATCGCCGCGCCGATCCTCAACCCGGCGAAGGGCCGGTCCCGCTCAAAATCGGCCGCTGTCGAGGCCAGCAGGCGACAGCTGCTGGCTACCCATTCCATGGTCGGCATCCGGACCATCCCCTATCACTGTCAACCTACTTCCGAGATCACGGTCGGGCGACCGTGGCTGCGGGCCACGGTTCAGGTCACACCGTGGAAACAGCCGACGCCCCGCCAGCCGCACGCTGGTCCGCGGCCAGCCGGGACTGCCCGGCCAGGAGGATGAGGACGCTGGAGGCGAGCCCCAGCACGCCGCACGCCGCTGCCCAGGTCGGACCGCTCTGCTCCAGAACCCACCCGGCGACGGCGGACCCCAGCGCCGAACCCGAAGTCATCAGCGTGACGAGCCAGGCGAACGCCTCGGTGACGGTGCCCGTCGGGGCGAGCTCTCCGACCATGACGAAGGAGACCGTCAGCACCGGTGCGAGGAACAGCCCGGTCAGCAGCATCAAACAGGACATCAACGGAGGCACGGGCAACAGGCACAGGAGTGCATAGCCGAGCGTCAGGCCGCCCGTCAGCAGCAGAGTCCGCCGCGCAGGTGGCACCGGCCAGCGCCGTACGGCACCGTAGACCAGTCCACCGACCAGGGCACCGAGGGCGTTCAGGGCCAGAAGCGTCGGGGCACCTCCGGGGAGCCGGTGTTCCTCCGCGTACGCCACGACGACGACGTTGAGAGTGCCGATGCCAACGCCCACGCCGGTGAGGCTGATCAGCAGGACGACGAGACCGTGGCTGCGCATCGGGCCGAGCCAGTCGGCCTGACGGGCCGGGGCCCGCCAGGCTCGGGTGGGAGCCGCAGTAGCAACGACGAGGACCCCCACGACCCCCAGCAACGCGGCGGCCCACAGGGCGCCCACGGGTGAGGCGAGGGCGACGCAGCCGGCAACGATCAACGGCCCGCCCACGAAGATCAGTTGTTGGGAGGCGGAATCCAGGGCGTAGGCCGACTCCAGTTTCCCGGCGTCGACGACCTCCGGCCACAGTGCCCGCAGGCAGGGCTCCAGCGGCGGGGTCGCCGCTCCTGCCAGGATCGCGCCGCCCACGACGGCAGCCTGTCGGTCGGGGGCCGCCGCGATCACGAGGAACCCGCAGCCCGCCAACACGGCTGTCCACAGCAGTACCAAGGGCTGACCGACACGATCCACGAGGCGGCCGAGCAGGGGCCCTGCCACGGCCGCGGCAATGGCGAACGCCCCCACGGCAAGCCCGACGAACCCGTACGATGCGCCGGCGTTGCGCAGTGCCAGGGGGATCGCGACGGCAGCCATCGCGCTCGGCAGCCGCCCGACGAGGGTGCCCACCAGCAGCCGGGTCGCGTAGCGACTTCGCAGCAGGCTCACATAGCTCATGGGGCGCCCTCGCCGCCGACGGAAACCGGGGCGTCCTCGATCAGGTGCAACTGCAGCGCGGCCAGTCGGCCGTCACGCAGCTGTACCTCGATGTCGCCGACGGCGGTGAGGCGACGGTGGACGGAGGCTTCGCGGATGCTGATCCATACGACATCGGCCTCCGCGTCCAGCAGCCACTCCCCTCCCTCGTGCGCGATCCATGTCCGTGGGCGCTGCGCCTGAGGTACACAGTGCGTGAGCGCCTCCGGCGCACCCGACAGGTCCACTTCCACAGGCTGCCCCTGATCGTCGAGGGCCACCGTGACGCGCGTCCGGAAGCCGATGCGCGTCATGGTGATGTCGTTGGGCCCTGGCTGTGCCACGCTCAGGAAGCGGGTGAGCGGGTCCCAGTGGACGCGGGTGCCACCGGGGTGGGAGAGGGTGTTCTCCTTCCCCCATTGTGAGCGGAACTCGGCGGCGAACCTGTGCAGTTGGAAGGTGCGCTCGGCGGCCAGGCGCTGGGCCGGATCCGTCAGCATGTCCTTCTCGAGCTGAACCAGCTTCTCGTACAGATGGGCCAGGACCGACGACGTCTCTCCTTCCTCGTACAGCTCCTTCAGCCGGGCGCCGGGGTCCCACAGCGGCTCCCCTAGCAATCCGCCGAACGCGAAGGCGCGTCCGATGCCGACGGCGCCCATCGCGTCGAGGTTGTCCGCGTCATGCACGGCGGCAGCGATCAGGTCCTCGCCGTCGAGGGCGTCGCCTCCGAAGCGGTAGCGCCCTGTCTGCTCGACCGCGTGCAGGATCGTTTCGTGCAGCTCCTGCGGGACCTCGCACCGTACGAGGACGTCCAGAATGGCGGTACGAGCCTCCTCGGGGCGGATAGGCCGCCGTCCCTGCCTGGCCTCCTCCACCCGGTGGTAGTCGTGGACGTACGCGGCTACTTGGGCGGTCAGCGGATCGGCGTTCAGACGTGCCGCGATGTCCCCAGCCAGGGTCGCGACCCGGTCGAGGTGATGGATGTCGTGTGCTGAGTCGGCCGAGGCGAAGTCCGCCAGGACATGGGCGCGGACCCGGTCGAGAAGTGTCACCATTGCCGCCCGTATTCCTCGCGCCATGCTTGGGCCAGTTCCTGCTGCACTCGGGGGTCGAGGCGGTGCATTCCCGGGCTCCAGGCTCGGCTGGCCAGCTCACGCGTGCACAGGTACAGCTCCGTGTAGACCAGGTCGAGTACGGAACCGAGGATGCTCTGCTCCAGGAAGTTCACCGGCTTGCCCTGGTTGAGCAAGTACACCGTGCGGTTGGCGACCTGCAGCTCCATGACTTCGTCCGCTTCGACGAGCGTGTCGGCGCTGCGGCATATTCCTTCGACATCGAACTCGACCTGCTTGGAGCTGCCGCTGGCCAGGACGACGCCGTCACGCAGCAGGGACAGGTCATCGACGGTGAGTGCGCGGTGTCCCGAAACGCCGATGATCGCCTCCGCCCAGCCCAGCAGGTCCTCCCGCGCCCCGACCCGGAAGCCGTGCACCACGGCGGCTGACATCCGCACCTCGTCGGGGTCGTAGACCGCGACCTGGGCACCGGTCCGTCGCAGGTGTTCGGCCAGGGCCGTACCGATGCCGCCGTAGCCGAGCACCAGTACCCGCCGCTCGCTGAGCAGCCGGTAGAAGCGTCGGCGCAGCAGTCGCTCAACACTGTAGGCCACCGAGCGCCCCACCTGGACGTCCTCCAGCGCCTTGAGCGGGCTGTCCGCGATGGTGAACACGGGCAGTGGTAGCGGCATGTTCCGCTCGTATCGCCACTGCCCCTGCTTGGTGTCCTCCACTATGCCCCGCACGTTGGGGTGCTGGGCGAGCTCGTCAACCGCGTCGGCACAGTATCCGCCCACCTCCTGCACGACCACGGGGAGCTTGCTCTCGCGGGCCGCACGCGCCGCGTCGCTCACGGCGATCGCTCCGACCTCCCCGATCGATTCGGGCAGGGTTACCGGAAGGTCATCGAGCAGGGCAAGTGCCTCGGGCTGCGCGCTGTAGGGGACGGGCACCACGCTCACCAGGTCCATGCTGCGTTCGAATAACCGCACAAAGGGCACAGCCGTGTCGAGGAGGTGCGTGACGAGTACGAGACGAGCGGGCGGCATGGGCCAGCGAGTCTGGGCGTCCTGCAGCACCGGCAGGTCACCGGCGCGCGCAGCATGGCCGGCGCCCGAGGGTGCAATGGGGACGGCGGGGCTGAGCATGTTCGTCACTAAACGCTCCTGTCAGTAGAAGGCGACAGATGAGGTACTGGCCGTGGTGCGAGCGACCGACATCAAGTTATACGTAACACTGTTATACGTAACACCCGCTGGGCAAGCCGTTTCTGGCCAACCTCGCCAGCGGCCACACCGCGCCTTGGATGACGCGCATCAGGCGGTAGCCTCTACTCGCGGCGTGCCCCGCACGTCCCCGACTACAGCAAGCCCTGCAGCAGGTGCGCAGCGGCTTCCCCCAGGGAAGGTGGTCCATGGTCTCCGGTTCCCGTCGCGAGGGCGCGTCCGACAGAGACCACCCGGACTCCGGGGCAGTCACACCGTCCGGTGCGGGCAGCGCATCAACACCCCGACGGCCCACCTCTCACGACGTCGCGCGCCTTGCGGGGGTCTCCCAAGCCAGCGTGTCCCTGGTGTTCTCGGGCAAGGGCAGCAAACGCATCTCCGCGGCGACGGAGAAACGGGTGCGGGACGCCGGTGAGCGGCTCGGCTACCGACCTCAGGCAGCAGCCCGGCAACTCCGCATGGGGCGTACGGGGTTAGTACTTCTGGCCGTTCCCAACATCCGCGGGCCCTTGTTCGCCCAGGTGCTGGCTGGCGCCCATGACGCAGCCGAGGCCCATGGCCTGACGGTCGTGGCAAGTTCCAGTTGGAACAGCCGGACACTGACACGTGTGCTCTCTGCGAACCAGTTCGACGGCTTGGTGATCTGCTCGCCGAACGACCGGCAGATCGACGAACTGCCGCCCTTCGTGCCCACCGTCCTCATCGACTCCGACCCGGCTCTGTCCGGGCAGAACCGACCGGTCGTCGATCTCGACGTCGCGGGTGGAATGCGCACGGCCGTCGGGCACCTGGTGGACCTCGGGCACCACTCGATCGGCCACCTGCGCTACCAGCGGGCCTCGTACAGTTTCCGGTCCCGGCAGGCTGGTTTCGAGGTCGCCACCCGGGATCTGCGGGTCACCGAGCTCTCCATACCTCTCGAAGAGACGCTCGACCCGGCACTGGAAGCGGCACTCAAACTGCTGAGCGATCGCACACCGCCCCGCGCGGTGGTGTGTGACGACGACGTTGCCGCCACCGCCGTCTACCGCGCCGCCGCAGCGCTCGGCATGCGGGTGCCCGATGACGTATCCGTCGTGGGCATCGACAACGCAAACATCGCGGGCTTATTGCTCCCTGGCTTGACGACGGTCGATCTGCACGGCGAGGAGCTGGGCAATCTAGGGGTCGACACCATGGCAGCGATGTTGCGCGAGGAAACCGTGGAGCCGTTGAAGCAGGTGCGCACGGACCTGGTGATACGGAAGTCCACCTGCCCCGCAAGATGAGGGTCGCCTGCACGCCGGACCGGGCGCTGTCGGTCCGGTTGGCGCGCCGAAGCCAGGAATTGCTTCGGTTTGTCGGGCATCCGAAACCTGGCCTCACGCCGGGGGAGGGATGTCCGTGATAGAGAGCATTCCCAAGGAAGGAGCCGCAGCCGCGGTGACAGTGCACGGCCGATTTCAAGGCCGAGGCCCTCCCCGGGCCGCGGCCCGCTGAGCGTGCAGATCCCCGACCCGCCCGGGATCGGAGGCACTCAGCCCTAGGCGATCACCACCGAGGTGAGGTCGTGCGAATGCTGCGCCACAGCCACCGCACACCACAACAGCCCTCAGCAGCCGACCACCACCGCCTCAGCTCCGAGCAGCGCCGCCGCTTCCGCCTAGCCGTCACCGCCTTCGTCGACGACCTGCGCGCCGGACAGTTCCGCGCCGTACTCCACCATTCAAGGGCGTCCGGTCCGCTCCCGGTGTCTACGAAGCACTCGGCAAGCAAATGCTCGCCCTCCTTGTTCAGCTGGAGGCCACCTGCATCGCCTCCGACAACCTTGCCAAGGCAGTGGAGGAGCCTTTCCCTGAGCATCCGGACGCCGAGATCCTGCTGAGCTTCCCCGGGCTGGGCATTCGGCTCGCCGCCCGGTCCTGTCTGAGATGGGGGACAACCGCACGCGCTCGACAACAGCGGAGGCACAGCCGACGGAAACCGCATCCAGATCTGGGACTGCAACGGCGGCGACCCCCAGAGGTTCGAGATTCGCGAGAACGGCGAGATCCGCATCCTTGGCAAGTGCGTGGACGCCGCCAACAACGGCACCCTGGTCCAGCTGTGGACCTGCGGCGGCACCGGCCCCCAGCAGTGGCTGCCGCAGGCCGACGGCAGCCTCTACAACCCGATGAACAACCGTTGCATGGACCTGCCCCAGGGCCGCACGGACAACGGCATCCAGCTCCAGCTGTGGCAGTGCAACGGCTCCAACGCCCAGTGCTGGCCCGCCGCCGGCCTCGCCTCACCCCTGGGCGCCACCGCCTGACCCAGCCCCTTCTCCACCGGCTCGCCTCCTCCGGCAACCCCGGGGAGGTGGGCCCTTGCGCGCCCCCCTCACCGCTTGCTGCTTCTGGACCACTGTCAGCACAGTGTGATCCAGCCGTCCGGGATCCAGCCGCTCACGTACCCGTCGAGGAAGACATCCAGGTCTGGGATACCTAAATCCCCTACGGATCTGGCGACTTGGGCGTACTCAACCCAGCACACCCTCTCCCCTCCCGCTCCGGGATACATGGCGGAGGCCGAGCCCAGATGCGCGGTGAAGACCCGAGTCGCCCTTCGGCGCCGGCATGCGGCCCTGGCGAACGGATCCGCTTCAACTCTGCCGGTCAGAGAGCCCCATCGGATCGAACCTGGCGGCGCGAGCGCGGCCGCGAGGCGCCGGGCCACCCTCGCATACGACTCAGCCTGACACCTTCGCATCCCCGGCAGAGTCCAGGTTCCGTGGACATTGCGAGGCTCGGGCCTGACCAGCGCCACGCGATGGAGCGGATCAAAGCACACCAGGAACACGTCACGCGGCACGGTCGGTGCATACATGCACATAATCGTGAGCCTAAAGTCACCGCGCGGCGCCTCGCACGCCCGGCGGGCCAAGCGGGGGTCTGCCTATCGGACGACGGTCACTCGGCGGAGCGCACAGCGGGCAGAGCGGCGAGGCCGGGCCAGATCTGGAATCCCAGCGCAACCTCCAGACGTGCCAGCGTTCCGACGTCGGGCAGCACCTTGCCGCCCAGGACCCGGCCGATCGTGGTGTGGTTGACGCCGGTGGCTTCGGCCAGGGTCCGCAGGCTCTGCCCGCTGGAATTCAGAGCGCGTTCGAGGTTGCGGGCCAGGGCCTGCGCGTAGTGGGCGCTGACCGGGGCGTCGGCGGAGAGAGCGGCGTATGGCCAGGTGCCGTCGGCGACATACGCGTACGGCACCTTGTCGTTACTGCTCCGGGGCATGCCGGGATCATCCCATGCACCCATCGACGCCCTCCTCTCCACCCTGCGATCCCGATCAGCGATCGGTGCATACATGCAGCAAGCAGTTACAGGTTCCCACGTCCCGACGCTCCACGCCGAGCAACGCGCAGGGGCAAGCGATTGACGTCTCGGCCCGAGACGCAGGGGCACGAACGAGTGCCGCCCCCCTTTTCGCTCCCGTGCGCCCCCGCCTTGCGTGGGCTTGCCGCACTGACTCTGGGTAGCTGAGGGCTTGAGAAGAATTCGCAGGCCAGAATGGGGGGCGCTTTTATGAAACATCGCAATCTAGCGAAGCCCAGGCCACAACTTCGAGGCCGCGTTCGATTAATTCCCGCACGGCCGACCGTGGCCTCACGTGAGGGAATTACACAGATTGCCTACCGCAGAGATGGGGCAGTCGATACGCTCGACGGAAATTCTGGCTGGGTGAGGGAATTTTGGGGAGGTGCTTCATGCGTACACGTCGGGCACAAGGGGTCCTTGACCAGCTGAGGCGCCTGGCCGCCGATGACGAATCCCGCCTCGCTGACGTGAAGGAGCGTCTGGCGCGGGCGGAGCAGGAGGTGGCGGCAGCCCGGTCGGCCTTCGAGTCGGTCAGTACGCGCGCCGAGGTCTCGCGGCGGGTGGCCCTTGCTGCCGAGAGCCTCCTGCCGCACAGCAGCGATCAGCGGGGGCAGACAGGCGCATCCGGCGCGCTGGCCTCGGAGGGCGAGGTCAGGACGCTCAGGGAGGAGCTTCTCACTCTCGCGCGCGCCCACCCTCGGATCACACGGACCGAGATCGTCGGGTATCTGGGCCGTGCACGGCCGGACATCAAGATCACTGGCCTGGGGCCCGAGCTCACCAAGCTGGTGAAAGCAGGGGTCCTGGTCCGCGTCGGCCATGCCACATACGCGCTCCCGACCGTTGCCCGGGAAGGTGATGCGTAGAGGAATGCGCGCGGATTCGAATAAGGCCATACATGCGCGAGTGCCGCCGAGGCGTCGGAACCTATCGGCGGCACGTGGACGCGCGTTCTTCTGGGCTCACGCATCGCCGCCATTCTAGGCGCGAATAACCGAGGAAGCGAGAGCCCTGCGTAAATTCGGCCCTGAGCGGCCGGGATAGGGCTCACCATGTCTATTTTTTCCCATGCCGATTCCAGTACGAGCTGGACCCCTCCTGGCGGGAAACCACATGCCGGCAAAGCCGGCGACGACTACCGAACGCCGCCACGGCGCACCCTGCCGAGCGGCCGGACGAGTCCCGCCCAGCAGATCCAGCTGCTCATCGCACTCGCCGAGCTGGGCGCGGACGGCAGGGAGGTCGGGCGGGCAGCGGTGGCGGCTCGCACCGGCAAGAGCAAGGACACGGTCAGCGAGTGCATGGGCTTCCTGGCCGAGGTCGGGCTCGCCGAGCCGGGCCGCGGCCGGTATGCGCTCACCGAACAGGGACGGGCATTCGCCGAAGCCTGGTTGCGGGACTCCGCCCGGGCCCGGCTGCTTTTGCGCCCGCTCATGCAGGCCCACTGGTCCGGCGCAGCCGTCGCCAGGCACCTTGCAGGCGGGCCGCTGCCTCAGGAGGAACTGGCCCGGCTCCTGCGCACCGGCCTGCGCGGTCTGGCCATGCGCGGCATCTACCTCGTCGAGTGGCTGGTGGTCGGCCTCGCCGTGGAGCGCGACGACCGCCTCTACATCCACCTTCCCGGCCAGATCCCCCGCACCAGCACGCCCCCTCCATCGCAGGCGGAACCCGAGACGGAGGAGGAACCCGACCCCGCGTTCCTGCTCGGCCTGACCCTGCGCGAGATCCAGGAGCTGCCCGACGCCCGCTACGTCGCCTTCCTCGAAGGCGTTCTGCAGACCCTGCGCGGCGCCCTCGCCCCCGCCGCCTGAACGGAGCGCCGGACCGGCACCAGGCCGGTCCGGCGCCGCCAGGGTGGCGGCTGGTGTCCGCGTCTGGACTCTGGACCCCTACGCGGAGGGTTCGATCCCCTCGCCATCCACCCCTTACCGACCAGCATGACATCTCGCCCACGAAAGGAACCAGTACGCATGCGCACCACGCCAGCCTGGCCAGCCGCCTGACCGCACATCAGCTCCTCAGCCGCACGGTCGAAGCAGTCACCCGTGCGCCTCCCTCCCGTTGCGGACCCGTCCGGCCTTCCACACGGTGGTGCATGTTCGCACCAATCGTGTGGAGGTCGCCCTGTGCCCGTCATCCCTCTTGCATGCCTCCCGGCCTCACCGACTGCGATCCATGGCCGGTGAGGTATCGCTCCACGACGGCCTCGCCCGCGTTCGGGACGCCTGGCAGCACCTGGTCTCTCTCGGCGAGATGTCGGAGCAGACCTTCCACCGGTTCAGTCAACTGCTCCAGCGGTTCGAGCGCTTCACCACTGCCCGAGGCGTCCTGGACTTCGACGCGATCGGTGAGGCCATGGCGGCCTCGTTCATCGACGCCCACGGCCGAACCCGGCACGGACACATCGCGCCGGCCGCGTCCGCCACCCGCTATCTACGGCGCAGCGTCCTGCGGATGTGCTTCACCACCGCCCGTGAGCTCCAGCTCGTCGACGCGGATCCGACCTGGGGCATCGCTCTGCCCCCAAGGGTCAAGGGATCCACCCGCCCCCTGAACGACGACGAGGTCATCGCCCTGCGCCGGGCGGCTGACTACGTCGAGCGCCCCACCCGCCACGCCGCCGCGGCCGCTCTCGCCCTGGCCGGCGGGTTCAGTGGCGAGATCGGCCATATCCGCACCTCCGACCTCGATCTCACCGGCCACCGCGTGTGGATGCACGGCTCGACCAAGACCACGCCGCGCTGGTGTCCCTTGGACACCTGGAGCCTGCGCGTACTGGGCACCCGCGCCGAGTACATCCAGAACGCGCCCGCCACAGCCGTGCGGACCCCGCTCGCGGTCTCTGCCCGGGCCGGCTCTGACGAGCAGGTGCAGGCGAGGGTGTGCGTCGCGCTGAGGGACCTCCTCAAGCGGATCGGGCTCGCTGCCGACCGGAGCGTGCGACCCGCCTCCGTCACCGCGTACGCAGGCTGGGAGACCTTCACCCGTACCGGGCGCATCGAAGCCGCCGCCCGCCACCTCGGCATGGGATCTCTGGACAGCACCGCCGCCCTCATCGGGCACCACTGGCAGACCTCGACCACGGAAAGGAAGGAGCGCCGCAATGCCCGATGACCTCTTCGGCGACCCCGTCCCGCGCACCATCCGCAAGAAGGCCGCACGCCGGGCCCTGGAATCCGACATCCGCACCGTATCCCGCCGGGTCAAGGACATCGCCTGGTTCGAGGACATCTACCGGCTCACCAGCGCCCTCGACAGCGCCGGAGGCCGTCGTGTGGGCCGCCCCGCCGCCTACCCGCCCTACGTCTACCTCCTCTTCCTCGCCCTGCGCGGCATCCACGGCTCTGCCCGCTACTGCGCCGCAGAGCTGCGCGACCAGGACGTCTGGGACGAGATCCGCAAAGGCATCGCCCACCACCTCGGCAAGGACGAAGCCCGCTCCCTGCCCGAGACCGGCCCCACTCGCCACCAGTGGCAGCACGCCCAGAGCACCCTCCTGATCCCCCAACTGGAAGAACTCGGCGAGACGTTCGCCGAGCTCGCCCTGGCGCAAGCCCTGCGTCAAGGGCTCCTCCCTCCCGAAGCACGCCGCTCCTGGAGCAATCCGGGCCGCCACCAGCTCATCGCCGGCGACGGCACGGTCGCCAAGTCCCCCACCCTCTCCACTGTCCCCTTCAGCGTCGATGAGGACGGAGTACGCCGCCGCCACCGCGTCGACCCGGCCTCCTCCTGGCAGAAGGAAGGCGGCGGGAACAGGGACGAGGGAGACGAAGACGACACAGCCGCCATGGCTGACGCCAAGGGACCGGCAACCACCAAGGACGCCGAAAAGATAGTGCTGGGCAGCAAGTTCGTCGTGTTCTCCACCCGACACCGCGGCTACTTCCGGCGCGTCTTCCTCCGCTACAGCCACGTCCCGCACGACCAGGAGGGCGGCGAAGCCGCAGTCGCCCTCAAACTCGCCTGCGCCATCCTCGACGCCGCAGAAGGATGCATGGGCGTCCTCTACGACGGAGCCTTCCGCGGCATGCACCGTGACGTCATCGCCCGCCGCGGCAAGCTCCTCATCAACAAGCAGCACAAGGGAGCCAAGCCCCGCTACCTGCGCACCCTCGACTACGGGCACTGCCGCCACGAACTGTGGTCCAAGAAAGGACGCGCCCACGAACGCGTCTTCCTCGACACCGGCACCACCGCTCTCCTGCCCCTACCCATCCGAAAGCTCGAACGCCGCACCAGCCCCAACACCCACCGCTGGTACCACCTCCTCGCCGTCCCGTGCGTACGCGGCGCCCACGAACACCGCGAGCCCGTCGGCATCACCACCACCCCCGGCGAACGCGACGACGGACAGAGCGATACCGAGACCGGCTTCCACCGCGCCGAGCACCTCCTCCAGATCCCCGACGCCACCGCCACACACCAGACCCTCTACGGCGGCCGCGAAGACACCGAAGCCGGCTTCTCCCAGCTCGACCGCTCTCTCTGGAACCGCCGCATGATCGCCTTCGGCGCCGATGCGCAGAGCCTGGTCATCCTCGGCTTCCTCCTCGCCCAGAACGCCACCAGCGCAGCCCGCTACCAGGAAGACCCCGCCTACACCGACGCGGACGCCGAAACCGCAGAAAGCAGCACCCGCTCCACCAAGAACTGAGGCGCAACGCCCCACCCTGATCCGCTACGCTGTCCTGGGCTGCCCTCGTGGCGGCCCAGGACCTTGCCGAACGCGGGCAGAATCTCACACAGAGTATTCAGCCACGTTGTACGCAAGGCCCCGCCTTCGTAGCTCAGGGGATAGAGCACCGCTCTCCTAAAGCGGGTGTCGCAGGTTCGAATCCTGCCGGGGGCACTGCCGAGACGGCCCCGGACTTCCCGTCCGGGGCCGTTCGCGTACTCCTCGTGCCGGAGCCTGCTCCCGCGAGTCGGGCGGCGGGCCGGACGGGCCTATCGGGAGCCGCCGAGGTGCTTCGTCGCGGCCTCGATGAAGGCTGCGGCCTCGATGTCGGCGATGCGGACGCAGTCGGTGCCACCGTGCTCGTGGCCGGAAGGCCTCAGCTGCGCGGTGGGCTCCCACCGCAGGTTGCGGGTGAAGGCCTCGTCGTACGTGCGGTCCTCGTCGGTGCGCCGCCGCAGGATGCCGCCCGGGTTCTCCCGGCTGTGCCCGTCGCCGGCCTCGGCGTAGTAGGCGGTCTCCCCCTCGGCGTCCATCGCGTCGAGGGTGGCGGGTGCGAGCGTCAGGAACGGCGCCGCGGCGGCGTTGCCCGCCACGTCTCCCAGCGGGATCATCGTCCCGTTGAGGTCGACGTACTCCTCCAGGTAGTACCCGCCGCCGCGCTCGTACATCAGCAGCAGCGGCTCGTACGGGTCCGGCAGGCCGCCGGCCGGCTCCTGCCCGGCGTCCCGTACGGCCGCCCAGCGCACGGCGGCGCGGCACGTGGTCCGCAGCGAGGCCGGGGCGAGCCCGTTCAGGAGGTCCTCCAGTTCCGCCGCGACGTCGGGCGGCGTCCGGGCCGCCCCCGCGTCGAGGTGCTCGGCGACGTCGAAGAACGGCCACGCCGCCTCGGCCCCGCAGGCCTGGGCCCACAGGGCGGAACGGCGCAGGTACTCGCGCATGAGGAGGGCGCGCGACGCCGCGTGCTCCCAGGCTGCCGCCCCGCCCGCCTCACCCGCCCCGCCCGTCTCGTCCTTCCAGTCGATGGCGCGCAGCCGCTCCAGCACGGCACGCGGCCCGTGGCCTGTCGCTTCCGCTCCCACGTCGGCTCGCACGCTGTCGGCCTACCGGCCCGCTGCGGCCAGAGTTGCCGCGATCAGGTCGGCCGCCTCCATCTCGTCCAGCCGGACGAGCCCGCTCTCCGCGGCTTGGTCCGGCGACGCCGGCAGCGGGGCCGCCGGCTCCCAGCGCAGGCTTTCCCGGCCGAACGCCTCGTCGTGCGTCTCGGCGCGGAGCACGCGCCTGCGCAGCAGGGGACCCTGGCGGTCGTCGGCCGCGGCGCAGCAGGCGTAGTAGGTGATGCGTCCGGCCGCGTCCACGGCATCGAGCACCGCACGGTCGAGGGAGCGCGGCGCCAGGGCGCCGACGTGACCCCGCAGGGTTCCGGGCCGCATCTGCACACCGGTCAGGTCGATGAAGCCGACGTTGTCCTCCAGGAACTCGCCGCCCCGCTCGCAGAAGAGGATCAACGGCTCGTAGAGGTCGGGCAGGTCCGCGAAGGCATCGGGATGCCGGGCCCGGTACTCCGCCAGCCGGACCGCACCGGCACAGATGCGCTTGACGGCATGGCTTCCGGTCATTCCGGCCAGGTGCTCCTGGAGCTCTGCGGCATTCTCCGGAGAGAGCCTGAACTCGGGGTCCGCGTATGCGATCGCGTCGAAGAAGGGCCACGCGCCCTCGGCCGAGCAGGCCTGCGCCCACAGGCCCGCCCGCCGCAGGTATTCGCGCATCAGCAGTCGGCGCGACATGACCCGCGCGAAGGCGTCGTCCCAGTCTCCGATCCAATCCACCGCCCGAAGGCGCTGCAGCATGGCGGACGCCGCCTGGTCGCGCTCAACCGCAGACCGCCACGCCATCCTCAGTCCCCCGCACGGCCGAACAGTTCGGGCCATCAATCCGCTTGCATGTACGCCTTCTTCTATCAACACGCGCCGCATCCGCAGTGCCCGGCACGGCAGTTGTGACTTACTCACGACAAACCGCCGGACGCCGGCGGCCCGGGCGGCACGGGCCACCATCCGCAATCGCCCGTTCACCGAATGTGCGCGGGCCGCCCGGACCGCCGCCCGGACCGTGTTCGGGCATGCGAAAGCCCTCCCGGCCCTGGGCCGGGAGGGCTGGTCGCGGCGGATCGCGGCGGATCGCGACAGATCTCGACGGGTCAGCTCAGGCCTTTGCTGCGTTCACCGATGCGGTCACCCTGGGGAGTGCCGGCCCGCTTGAGGCTGGCCTTCGTGTGCAGACCGCCCTTCACCTTGCTCCGCACCGGCCCTTCGAACCCGTGCCCCGTCGAATGCGGCGCCCGGCCCGGCTCCGGCGTCTCGAGAATCCGCTTCTGGCGCTCGTTGGTCATCCCGTCGTCAACTCCCTCGGGAAGCGTCCAATCGGTCTACTACAGATTATTGGGATCGTATGCACATATGCCGCGAGATGCATCCGGGGCGAGCGTCATCCGGCCCGCCCCGGCCCGCCCCGGCCCGCGCCCCCGGTCACGGGCGCGGCGGGACCGGCCGCTGCACCGGATCCGGCTCCGGCACCGGCTCCCGCTCCGGCACCGTCTGCAGGAGCTCCTCCGGGCAGGGCGTCCCCCGCGGCAGCTGGTATTTCGCCGCCACCCGGTATTCCCCCGGCGCCGGGGCCAGCAGCTCCGTCCACACGTCCCCGTCCGCGTCCGGGGACGGGGACGCCTCGGACAGGCACCCGGCGGTGTTCGCGTACTCCCTCGGCAGGGCTCCCGCGCCCGCGCCCGTACGCCCGCTCCCGGTGCCCCGCGCCCGCGACGCGGGCGTCTCCTGCGGCGGCGGCACCGCCTTGCCCGCGGAGTCCACCAGCCCCAGCCACGGCGAGTACGGGATCCGCACCAGCACCCGGCCGGGCGCCTTCACGTCCACGACCAGCTGGTCGGCCCCGGCCCGGACCACCGTGGCCGGCCCCGACACCAGGTCGGTCGGCCGGTCGACCTCGAACAGCTGCCAGTTCGGGTCGCCCCACACCAGCCGCAGGTACGGCAGCCCCTGGCGCAGCAGCTTCGCCTCCGCCTCGCCGCCCGAGTCGGGTTTGTCGGCGGGCAGCACCACGTAGTGCACGGCCCAGCGCTCCAGCCAGGCGCGGTAGCTCTCGGCGGTGAGGGTGTCGTCGTAGAAGAGCGGGTTCCGCTCCAGGTCGGCCTGCCGGTTCCAGCCGCGCGCGAGGTTCACGTACGCCGGGAAGGCCGAGGATTCGCGGTGGCTGCTGGCCGGCACCACCTCGACCCGGCCCCGGTCGGCGCCCGCCTTGCGCAGCTGGTCGACCAGCGGGGCCAGCTCCCGGTTCCAGGCGGCCACCGGGGTGGTGCGGACGATGTCGGTGATGCTGTTGCTGGTGATCCACATCGTGACCCCGGTGAACGCGGCCACCACCGCGTACCAGTGCCGCGAGCGCCGCGCCGAGTACGGCACCGCCGCCAGCAGCACGCCCCCGCCGAACAGCATGACCATCCGGGTGACGTTCGACCCGACCTGCGAGTCGATCACCCAGGTCAGGAACACGCCGAGGAGGTAGACCGCCGAGGCCAGCCGCACCGTCTTCCACCGCTTCGGCACGAGGAGCAGGATCGCCAGCGCGCTGAGGAACGGCGGCACGGCCGAGCCCAGCTTCATCGGCTGCGTCCCGGAGAACGGGAACAGCCAGGCCGACAGCCCCACCACCGCCACCGGGGCCAGCCCCAGGGCGTACGCCCCCGGCCGCCGCCCGCCCAGGAACAGCGCGGCCGCGACCACCCCGAGGAACAGGCCCGCGACGGGGCTGGCGGCGGTCGCGAGCCCGGCGAGCGGGACCGCCACCGCGGCCTTGGCCCAGCGCCGCCGGGCCCACTTGCGCGGCCAGCAGAACACGGCGGCGACGGCGCCGAGCGCGAACATCGCGCCGAGCCCGAAGGTGACCCGGCCGGAGAGGGCGTTGCAGAACAGCCCGTACACCCCGGCGAGGGCCGGCCACAGCGGCTCGCGCACGGCGCCGCGGCAGCGGGTCAGGATCAGCGCGAACAGGCCGGCCGAGACCGTGCCGGCGATCATCATCGTGGTCCGGACACCGAGCATGTACATCACATACGGCGAGACCACGCTGTACGAGACGGGGTGCATGCCCCCGAACCAGGCGAGGTTGTACGCCGAGTCCGGATGGCGGCCGACGAACTCGGCCCAGGCGTCCTGGGCGGCGAGGTCGCCGCCGCTGTTGGCGAAGCAGTAGAACCAGACGACGTGCAGGACGGCGGCGAGGACGGTGGCGACGGCCACCGGATGCCGCCGGGCCCAGTCGAGCGGACCGCCGGGCCCGACGAGGGCAACGGGAGCGGCGGACGAGACGGGAGCGACGGACCCGACGGGCGCGACGGACCCGGTGGACGCGACGACAGGGGCTTCGGGGCCTTCGGGCACGCCGATGGCCTCCAGTCCGTCCGGTCCGCTCCGGCCCTGCTGCTCAGCGGTGGTCACTGGTCTGCCCTGCTCCCCGCTCGGTGCCGTCCATTCGTTTCATTCCGTCCCGTCGCGGTTCCGGTTCCGGCTCCTAGACGCGCACCGGCGCCCCGGGGTTGCCCGGGGCGCCGGTTCTGGGTTCACCGGAGTCGGCGGTGATCAGCCGATACGGGTCAGCTTGCTGCCGATGCCCGGCGCGGCCAGGTCGCTCTTCAGCGCCACCGGCACCTTCACCTGGCTGGCCCCCTCGCCGACGGTCAGCATGCCGACCTCGGTGCCCGCCGTCGCGGTCTGCGGGAGCTTGCTGTCACCGCTGCCCATCTTGATCTTGACGGTGAGCGACGGCCAGCCGACCGCCTGCACGTCCGCCGTGGCCACGACCGGGGTCCGGCCGCCGAGCCCGTCGTCCACGTACCCGACGACGTCGCCCTTCTTCACCACGGCGGCGCTGGTCAGCGACTTCTGCGTGGCCACCATGAGGTTCTTGCTGTGGTTGATGGCGGTGCCGAGGATCGGCACGCCGTACTGGGCGAGAACCGCGCCGACGATCAGCTGGTTGGTGTTGCCGACCTTCTTCTCGGCGGCGAAGAGCAGGTTGCCGCCCGCCTTGGTGGTGGAGCCGGTCTTGATGCCGATCGCGCCGTTGCCCGGTGCGATGAGGTCGTTCCAGTTGCGCCACCACTTGCCGTACTGGTCCGTGTAGCCGTTCAGCTTGGTGATGGCGATGAGCTCCGGCATCTCGACCACCTTCAGGCCCAGCTTGACCTGGTCCTCGGCGGTGCTGACCGTGCTCGCCTCCAGACCCGAGGGGTCCGTGTACGTCGTGTTGGTCATGCCGAGTTCCTTGGCGGCGTCGTTCATCTTCTTGACGAACGCCTCCTGGTCGCCGCCGGCGTCCCAGCGGGCGAGCAGCCGCGCGACGTTGTTCGCCGACGGGATCATGAGCGCGGCGAGGGCGTCGTACTGCGAGATCTTGTCGCCCTCCTTCAGCGTGTTGACGGTCGACTCGCCTTCGGACTCCTTCTTGCCGTCCTCCACCGCGGCCTTGTCAATGTCGATCATCTGACCCTTCTCACCCTTCTTCATCGGGTGGTTCTTCAGGATCACGTAGGCCGTCATCGTCTTGGCGACGCTGCCGATGGGAACGGGCTTCTGCTCGCCGAAGCTGCCGAGGGTGCCGAGGCCGGACGCCGCCATGTACGCCTGGCCCTCCTTGGGCCAGGGCATGGCCGGGGCGGCACCGTCGAAGGTGAAGGTGCTCTTCGCGGTCATCGTGAGCTTCGGCTCGGGCAGCGGGCGCACCAGCTGCACGACGGCCAGGACGACCAGGAGCAGGATGGCGATCGGCGTGTAGATCTTCAGCCGCCGGACGGCCGTCCGCATCGGGCTCGGCGGCGGAGGCGGGTTGTTCGTGAGCTCCGCGAGCAGGTCGAGCGGCGGCCGCGGCGGCAGCGGCTGCTGCGTGGTCCGCTCGGTCCGCTCCGGAACGGCGGTCGAGGCGGCGCCCGCGGCCGAACCCGGGGGCCGGGGCGGGGTGGCGGTACGGGGCGGGGTGGCGGTACGGGCCTGAGCCGGCGCGGCGGGCGCGGCACCGGCCCCGGCGGGCTTCGGCGCCGACGCGGAACCGGAACCACCGCGCGTGGGCCCTTCGTCCGTGCGCAGCGGCACGAACGTGCTCGGCTTCCCCGCGCCGGCCGGCTTCGGCGGCGCGGGCCGGGAGGCGGTCGGCCTGTCGGCCGCAGGCTTGTCGGCGGCCGGCTTGTCGGCGGTCGGCTTGTCGGCGGTCGGCGGCTTCACGGCACGGAAGACGGTGGTGCGCTCGCTGTCCGAGTCCTCGGCCGACGGCTTGGCGGGAGCCGCCGGGCCGGAACCGGCGCCGAGCTTGGGCGCACGGAACACGGCGGTGCGCTCGCTGTCGGAGTCACCCGCGGCGGACGGCTTCGCCGCCCCTGCGTCACCGGACTTGGCCGGAGCCGAACCGGAACCGGAACCGGAACCAGCGCCCGGGGCGGAACCCGAGCCGGAGCCCGGCTTCACGGCACGGAAGACGGTGGTGCGCTCATTGTCGTCCGCCGCACCCGGCTTGTCCGCTTCGTCCGTCGACGGCTTGGCGGAGGCGGCGGCACCGGCACCGGTCTTGGCCCACGACGGCGCACGGTCGCCAGTCCGAGCCGGCGCCTTGGCGGCATCGGTCTTACGGGGGTCCGACTTGGCGGCATCCGCCTTGTCGGAATCCGCCTTGGCGGTGTCGGCCTTGGCGGTGTCGGCCTTGGCGGTGTCGGCCTTGGCGTCCGGCTTCACGGCACGGATGACGGCGGTGCGCTCGACGGTGAGTTCGCTGTCGAACTTCTCCGCCTCCGGCTCGGCCGACGCCTCGCCGGCAGCGGTCCGGCCCGAAGCGGAATCAGCCTCCGCGTCCGCGTCGGCGTCGGCGCCCTTGGCCTGGCCCTTGCCCGCATCCGAGTCGGAGCGGGACTCCGGCACCCGACCGGCGTCCTTGCCGGAGCCCGAGGCAGAGCCGGAACGGGACTCCGACGCCTGCTCGGCGTCCCCGTCGTCCGCCTTGGCGGGAGCCGCAGCGGCAGCCGAAGACGCGTCGTCACCCTCGGCGTCGTCAGCGGCGCCCTCGCCGTCGCCCGCGCCCTTGCTCTCGCCCTCGCCCCGCGCGGAAGCGGAAGCAGAATCCGCGTCCGAGTCCGAGTCCCCGTCCGCGTCCGCCTTGGGCGCGCGGAACACCGCCGTGCGCTCGTTGTCGACGGACGCGTCGGCCTCCGCCTCCGCAGAAGAGTCCGCAGCAGAGTCCGCGGCCCGGTCCTCGGAATCCCGCGGCCCCGCGTCCCGTACGCCGCTGCCGGAATCCCCGGCGCGAGTGGTGGAACCGTCGCCCGCGGCTTCGGCGTCCCCCTTGCCGGATTCGGGTTCCCGCGGACGGAACACCGACAGCCTCGGGTCACGTTCCGCGGAGGACCTCGCCACCCCCGGCGTTCCTTCATCAACCGACTTGTCGGGGGACTCGCCCGCCACCAGTTCCTCCTCGATCGCCGCCGCGTGCCCGGCCGTCCGAATGTCTAACAGTGTCCCGCGTCGGGGGCATCGCCCAGGTGCTAGACGAGAACGACATAGCGCTGGTTCCCCCACAAAGCGACCAGGCACTCTCGACAGATGAATGTGAGAGGCGTCACCCTGTCACTCATCCACGCGGGGAGGCATGGATGGGCAGGAGCCGCAGAACAATTCCGGAGGAGCTTCTGCTGCTCGCTTTGGACCCGACCACGGGTACCACGGCGCAGCCGCAGTCGCTCGACCTCGGCCTGGCCGGGGCACAGCTAGTGGAGCTGGCTCTGGCAGGACGGATAGCCCCTGACGGGGATCGTATCGCCGTGGTGATGCCACGGCCGACAGGAGATCCGACTCTGGACTCCGCACTGGAACTGCTGCGCAGGCGCGGCAGCCCGGTTCGGGCCGTCCACTGGATCGGCGGACCCCGGCTGGGGCTCCGCCAGGTGTACCTCGCTCACCTGGAGCGCTGCGGCATGGTCCATGCCGTCGCGGGCCAGATGTGCGGTGTGCTGCCGACGACTCGCTACCAGGCGACGGACACCGCCATCAGCCGGGAGATCCGTGCCCGGCTCGACAGTGCGATCCGCACCGGCGTTCCGCCGGACCCGCGGACCGCGGCGCTCGCCGCGCTGGCCCACGCGGTCGGTCTCGGCAAGCACCTGTACCCCGGCAACGAGGGGCGGTCGTCGAGGTCCCGGCTGCGGGACCTGATCCGGCACGACCCCATGGGCGGTCTCGTGGCGCACGCCGTCATGGACGTCCAGAACGGCGTGGCCGCACAGCCGCGCCGGGACCGCGCTTCGGCGACGCCGCCGCCGGCGGCCCGGGCCACGGCGAACGGCGTTCCGCTGCAGGCACGCCGCACGGGAGCGATGGCACGCGCCGCCGCGCACTGAAAGCCGCACCGCTCCACCACCGGCACGACGGCACCACCAGCGCCGACGGCACCACCAGCACCGCCGCCACCACCGGCACCATGCGCGCGCAGAAGATCCGCAGATCCACCACAGGTCCCACAGCTCCACCGCAACGCATCCACAACGCGGGGTGACGAGGCCGGTTCCGCCGGGCCCCGTCACCTCGCGCACCTGTGTTTCCGGGCCGTTTACCGGCGCCGCCCCGCCCTTCGGTGGCAGTCTGCTCACCAGTAGACACGCAGAGAGACGCGATCAAAGAAGGCGGAGGTGCCGTTCACGTGGCGTCCAATGTCAATCCCACCGTCCGACGCCGCCGACTGGGCATGGAGTTGCGCAAGCTCCGCGAGGACAAGGGCATGACGGCCGAGCAGGTCGCCGAGCGCCTGCTCGTATCCCAGTCGAAGATCAGCAGGCTGGAGAACGGCCGCCGGTCCATCAGCCAGCGCGATGTCCGCGACCTGTGCGACGTGTACGAGGTCGAGGACCGCAGACTCGTCGAGTCCCTCATGCAGATGGCCAAGGACTCCCGCCAGCAGGGCTGGTGGCACGCCTTCGGCGACATCCCGTACAGCGTCTACATCGGGCTGGAGACCGACGCCTCCAGCCTGCGCACGTACGAGCCCCAGATGGTGCCCGGCCTGCTGCAGACCCCGGAGTACGCGCACGCCCTCATCCGCGGCGCCGCGCCCGAAACCGGACCGGCGGACGTGGAGAAGCGGGTCCAGGTGCGGATGCACCGGCAGAAGCGGCTGTCGGAGACGGACAACAACAACCCCGAGATCGGGCCGCTGCGGCTGTGGGCGGTCATCGACGAGGCGGCGCTGCGCCGGCACGTGGGCGACGCCCAGATGATGATCGACCAGCTCGAGTACCTGATACAGCAGTCGGAGCAGCCGTACATCACGGTGCAGGTGATGCCGTTCTCGATGGGTGCCCACCCGGGCATGAACGGCCAGTACGCGATCCTGGAATTCCCGGACGCCACCGACTCCACGGTCGTCTACATCGAGGGCGTGACGAGCGACCTGTACCTGGAGAAGGCCAACGACGTTCAGAGGTACAGCGTGATGTACGAGCACCTGCGCGCGCAGGCCCTCAACGTGGACCAGACGCGGCAGTTCATTTCGGACATCATCGCCGAGTATGCGGGCAAGGGTAAGTAAAAGGGGAGCAAACCGGGCAGGTGGCGAGGGGGGCCGGTTACGGTACACCGTCACTCCCCAGCCACAGAAGTCCTGAATGGAATATGCCACCCGGTCGGGTGAATCACCTCATCGCCCGTCGGAAGGTGCCGGTAGCGTCGATCACGTCGGCCCGGGGAGATCCGGATGGCCGACAACCACCCCCACCCACCGGCACTTTCTGCTGCATCGGAGAGAAACATGGCTATTCGTCAGGGCGCCACGGACAACTGGACCAAGTCCTCCTACTCCGGCGGAAACGGCGCTTGCGTCGAGGTCAAGTCCCCCGTCATGGAGACCATCGCGGTCCGCGACTCCAAGGTGCAGGACGGCCCGTCCCTCGCCTTCGCCCCCGGCTCCTGGACCTCGTTCGTGACCGGCGTCACCGAGGGCCGACTGGGCCGCCTCGCCTGACCTCCGGCCGCAACGCCAACACCAACACCCCCATATCGCCCGCACACCCGTACTCCCGTGTGCGGGATCGCCTGAAGCCCTCTCGACTGGCCCGCCGTCCCGGCCGAGGGGGCTCGGTCGTGTCCGGGGGCGGTGCGCATGCCCCGGGGGGGCGGACCGCATGCCCGGGGGCGGTACGCCGCCAACCGGCGCCGCCTACCGCAGCTGGTCGACGTACCGATCGGTCCCGGGCACGGTCGGAACGAACGGCGCCACCAGCTCCACCCGCCCCACCCCCGCCTCCGCGACCTCGGTGTCGAGCCCCCGGAACAACCCGTCCCAGCAGGTCCGCGGATCGGCCTCCAGGAACCACAGCAGCGTCAGCCGGGTGTCGACCCCTTCGACCTGCTTGACGTACGTCATCCGGTCGCCGGGCAGCGGCGTCGGCCGGAACACCGTCACCATCGCCGCCGGTGATCCCGCCAGCCGCCGCGGCAGGGCCCGCGACCGCAGCCACTCCAGCAGCTCCGCCCGGCCGCCCGGCCGGTCGGCGTCGACGACCTCCAGGACGAGCCCGGCGTACGGGTGGTCGAGGGCGTGGAAGTCGCGCGGGCCGGCGGCGCCGTCGCGGTAGACGGTGGCCTCGTGGTCCTGGAAGGCCGTGAAGACGTGCGTCCGGTCCCGGTAGACCCGGGCGTCCCGGTTCAGCCGCTTGTTGATGCCGACGGTCCACTTCATGTGCTCGCCGTAGCGGCCCTCGGTCACCCAGTACGTCGACAGGTAGCAGCCGGCGGTGACCGGCTGGGCCACGGCCGACTTCTCCGGGTAGCGCAGCTCCTGGAGGTCCCGCGTGGCCACCCAGCGGCGGCCGGCGTACATCCAGGGCATGGCCATGGCGCCGGCGTAGTAGTGGTCGTCCTCGTACCAGCGGTTGTACGCGTACTCGTGGCCCGGGTGCGGCTCGACCATGGTGATCAGCGCATGGCCGGGCCGGACCCCGTACGGGCCCACGGCGGCAAGCGCGGCGTAATCGTCGACTCCCGGCTGCTGCTCTGCATTCGACATGCCCTGGGAAATACCTGACAACCCGTCAAACGGCCAGCCCCTGTGCACGCTCAACCACCGCAGAACCAGATGCCGACTACACCCTCCCGGTCAGTCAGGGGGCCTCCTCTTCGCGTTCGGTGTGGAGGACTTCGCGGGCCTGCTCGGCAGCGCGGAGGATGCTCTCGCCGATGAAGTCGAGGAAGCGCGCGATGTTCTCCAGCCGGGCGGCGGCAGCGGTGTCGCGGCCGAGGACGGCGACACCCTGGCGCGCCGTTTGCACGAGCTGCTCGTTGGCCCGGGCGGCGGCGATCGTCGACTGGTAGAAGAGTTCGTCGTCGACGATGTAGCGATCGCGGCGGCGTTCGTCGCGCTCTCGGCGGACGAGGCTCTGGCTCTCCAGGAAGGCGATCGCCTTGGAGATGGACGCCGGGCTGACCTGGAGCCGCCGGGCGAGCTCGGACGCGGTGACGCTGCCCGCATCCGTGGTGAACAGACAGGTCAGCACCCGGGCCGTCATCTTGGGCAGACCCTGACCCATGAGGACGGTGGTGAGCGTCTCCTCGTACTCGGCCACCGCCTCGGCGTCGCGCCCGTGCGGCAGGGGGGCCGCCTCCGGCCCGCGGGAGGCGGCGGGCTTGCGCCGGTGGGCGCGGCGTTCGGTGGCGCGCTGGGCCAGATCGGCACGGTAGCCGGTGGGGCCGCCGTTGCGCATCACCTCACGCGTGACCGTCGAGGTCGGACGGTCGAGGCGGCGGGCGATCTCGGCGTAGGGGAGACTGTCGGCCAGCCCCAGCGCGATCTGCTGGCGTTCCTGCTGAGTGAGCCTGCCTCCAGGCATTGCAATCCCCTCGCTGATCCTTGCACGGTGAGCCCATCATAGCGTTCACCCTCCATCCATTGCAATGATCCACCCCATCCGTTGCATTAAAAAGTCGCCGGTTGCAACGATTCACCTGCCTCCACCTGCGCAAACTCAAATCTGACGCAACGAGCTTGTTGCCACTCACTGGAAAGCAACGTAGCTTTTCCATCGTCAGAAACGGCAACCGAGCACCGGAGAGCATGATGCAGAAGTTCGACACCCCCGCCACGATCTCCGCCGTCCTGGAGTTCCCCGCGGGACGCGTCCAGTTCATCGCCGCCAACCGCACCGACACCACCGTCGAGGTACTGCCCGCCAACCCCTCCAAGAGCCGCGACGTCCAGGCCGCCGAGCAGACCACCGTCACCTACGCCGACGGCGTCCTGCGCATCCACGCCCCCGAGCCCAAGAACCGGCTCACCGGCTCCGGATCCCTTGAGGTCACCGTCCAACTGCCCGCCGGCTCGCACATCGAGGCCAAGACCGCCGCCTCCGAACTCCGCGCCGTCGGCCGCCTGGGCGACGTCGCCTTCGACGGCGCGTACCGCCAGATCAAGATCGACGAGGCCGCAAGCCTCCGCCTCACCGCGACCGACGGCGACGTCGAGGTCGGCCGTCTCAACGGGCCCGCCGAGATCAGCACCCAGCGGGGTGACATCCGGATCGCCGAGGCCGTGAGCGGCACGGTCGTGCTCCACACCCAGTCCGGCAACATCGCGATCGCCGCCGCCCCCGGGGCCTCGGCCACTCTGGACGCCGGCACCGGCTACGGCCGCATCGACAACGGCCTCAAGAACGACGGCTCCGCCGAACTCGCCATCCGCGCCACCACCACCCACGGCGACATCACCGCCCGCAGCCTCTGACGGGCGGCCGTACGCGAGTCACCGCCCCGCCGAGGGGGGTGCCGAAGAGGGGGCCAACGGACCGACGACGACCACACGTCGGTCCCCAGCCCTTCCTCCGGTGGAAATACGCTGCTGCTCGTCATTCACTGACGTCAGGCGATCGCCCGGCATCCGGCATCCGGCATCCGGCGTCCGGCATCTGGCGTCAACCGGCCGCCGTATGTGGCGGCCTGATGCGCAGGACTGACGGGCAGCCCCCGGTCACTCCTCTGACGCCGGGTGGGGGGATTCCGTCTCTTGGCTCCCGGCCGGCATGGAGCACCGCACTACTCGCTCCCGCCGCGCCGCTGCCTCGTACCCGCCCCCAACTCTCCGGGGTGGTCCGCGTAGCGGGGCAGGCCATCGGTGGAGACGGTCCACTCGGCGATGGTCACGTCCTCGCCGTAGACGAAGTCCTTGCGGGAGGCATAGCGGGGGCCGTCCGCGGTCACGTGGATGTCGGACATGACGGCACCCGTACCGTCGCGCGGATCGAAGATCACGTAGATGGGAATTCCCATGAGTGGGTAGTCACGCATCTTGCCGACCCAGTCGTTGTCGGGGTTCGAGCGGGAGACGACCTCGACGGCGGCGATGAGAGTGCGCGGGTCGAAGGAGCCCTCGCCTTCCATGTCGGCGAATGCGATCAACATGACATCGGGGTGCCGCATGATGCCCTCGGGCTCGTCCTCGACGTCCGGCTCCCCGGTATACGCCCAGATCCCCTCGGGCATCGCCTTCTCCAGGCGGCGGCTGACCAGCCCCGCGGTGACCTCGTGCGGACGCCCCGGCGACATCATGTCGTGGACGATCCCTTCCTTGGTGATCTCGAATTTTCCGGGGATGGTGTCGTCCAGCGAATGCAGGAGCCCGCGCATCGCCGTATACGGGGTCGAGCTCTGTCGCGACTCGTCCGGTGCGATGGTCATCGTGCTGGCTCCTCGTCTGTGCCCTGGGGCCCGAGTCATCACCAACATGCTAGGCAGCATCCTTCTCCTCGCGCTTGCACGGATTGCACAGGCCAGGCTCCGGGGCGCGGAAGGAAATGCTGTCGCAGCGCACGCACACCTGGAGGGGGTGGGGGCGGGGCCGGTCCCCGGGCAGGTCCGGGCGCGGGCCGGAAGCCGGGCCCCCGGGCGGGGTCGGGGCCGATTCCGGGACCGGGGCGGGCAGGAGCTCGCGGAGGCGGTACGCGACCAGGCCCGCGGGGTGGCGGAGGTCCCGCGGAATGTCGTCGGACAGGGCGAGGGTGATCGCGAAGGGGAGGACCCCGCGCGCCAGCCAGAGGGATACGGCCGGGGTCAGGATCTGGCCCGACGGCAGCCGTGCCCGTAAGCGGGCGAGGTAGCCGTGCTCCTCCAGCTCCCGCAGGGCCTTCGCGATGCGGTACTCGCCCTCGTTCAGCTGCCAGGCCAGCGCCTTGATGCTGATCGGCGCGCCTTCTGGAAGGGATTGGATGTAGACGGCCAGCCCGCGTGCCGTCAGCGACAGTTTGCGGTGCTGTGCGAGGTCATTGCCGACCACGACGAAGTGACTGTCGTGGGGGACGTTGACGTGGATGACACCGGATCGGGGGGACCCGGCCGGAATGCGCGACTGGGCGTGCCCGCCCGCGCTAGGGTGCTGGTAAGCCATCGGGAAGATCGATTCTCTTCCTCGTGGTCAGGCCCTCGTCGGGATGGCCGTCCCGGCGGGGGCTGACTTGTGTCTGGGGTTGTCGCGGCGAGCATATGCCTGCAACCGGTGCGCATTTCCAGCTCAGTCCGCACAGTTCACCCATGTGAGCGACGGACGCCCGGGGGTGGTGACGTGGCGGGTTGGTTGGTTGGTTGGTTGGTTCTTTTCCCCGTTTCTTTAGAAGGGTAGGCGTCCCCACGCACCGCGGCGCGTGCCGACCGTGTCGCGGTTACCGCGATGCGGTCGCCGGCAAATCCGTTGCGACGGCCAGGAGGCGGCTGGCAGCGTGCGGGCTGGGATGACGATCTACTTCTACGGCGCCGATGAGGTGCCCTACGGCTGCTTCTCCAACTTCTCCGCACACGGTGTCGAGCTTGACGGGCACTGGTGGCCGACGACCGAGCACTACTTCCAGGCGCAGAAGTTCCTCGGCACGCCCCATGTGCACGTGATCCGCCAGGCCTCCACTCCGCTGCGGGCGGCGGAACGGGGCCGCGACCGGTCCAAGCCGCTGCGGCGCGACTGGGAGCGGGTGAAGGACGACGTCATGCGTCGCGCCGTGGACGCCAAGTTCCGGACGCATGCGGACATCCGCGAGATCCTGCTGGCCACCGGGGACGAGGAGATCGTCGAGGACACGGCCTCCGACCACTACTGGGGGCGGGGAAGGACCGGCACGGGCAAGAACATGCTCGGCCGGATCCTGATGCGCACCCGCACCCGGCTGCGGGCTTGATCCTGCCGTCACCGACCGCCGGCGTCGAGTTCCGCCCAAACCGTCTTCCAGGGCGCCGGGCCGAGCTCGACTCCCCACCGGTCGGCCAGTTCTGCGACGACCGCCAGGCCCTTCCCGCCCGCCTGCGGATCGGGCAGCCGGTCCGCCCGGGTGTCGGTCAGCTCGATACGGAGCGTGCCGATGTCGTTGACGGACAGGCCGAGCCGGAAGTCCCGGCCGGGGATGCGACCGTGGGTGACGGCGTTGGCGATCAGCTCGGTCAGCACCTGCTCCGCCTTGTCGAACCTGACTCCCCAGGACCGGAGTTGCTCGACGGCGAGCAGTCGGCCGAGGCGGGCCCCGCGCGGGGTGGCGGAGAGCTGAAGAACGCATGCAGGAAGTTGTGGAATCACGTCACCCAGCGTGGCCGCACCTGCCTACGCTGAACAGCGACGACGCCTGTGCGTACCGCGACTGTCCGGCCGTTGTCCGGTCTTGTCCTGCCTGTCCGCGAGCGCTTTGGGGGTACGAGGCGTTGAGTACGTCGGGCACGTCGGAAGTGGGGGCGCATGAGCGTGGACAGCGACGCAACGGAAGAGCCGGGCTGGGAGGTCGACCCGGAGGACGAACAGGGCGCTGCAGTCGTCGCCGCCGTCGGCCGCCAACTGAAGGTCTGGCGCGAGACAGCTGGGTTGCGGGTCTCTGACTTTGCCACCCAGATGGGGTACGGGCAGGACCTGGTCCGCAAGGTCGAGTCCGGCACGCGCATTCCCCGCCCGGAGTACCTGGACAAGGCGGACGAGGTCCTGCGCGCCGAGGGCCGCATCGCGTCCATGAAGAAGGACATGGAGCAGGCCCGCTATCCCAAGCGAGTACGCGACCTGGCAAAGATGGAGGAACGGGCCGTCGAGATCGGCTCCTACAGCATCCACACCGTGCACGGCCTTCTTCAGACTGAGGAGCACGCCCGCGCACTCTTTGAGATGCGGCAACCGCCCTACTCTCACGCTGAGGTCGACAGGTACTTGTCGGCGCGCATGGCTCGGAAGTCGGTGTACAACCGCGATCCGGCCCCCTCCATCACCCTCGTCCAAGAAGAGGCCACCCTGCGGCGGCCCATCGGGGGCAAACTGGTATGGCGGCGGCAGCTTGAACACATCGCGGAGGTAGCCGAGATGCGCAACATCGCCTTTCAGATCATGCCGCTTGAGGTCGAGAGCCATGCTGGCATGCACGGCGGGATCGAGATCCTCAAGTTTCCTGACGGCTCGGCTGTCGGTAAGTCGGAGGGAGCGTTCGGCGGAAGGCCAGTCTCCAGCCCGCGCGACATCCGGATCTTGGAACTGCGGTATGGGATGATCCGGGCCCAGGCTCTCACGCCTCGGGAGTCGCTGGCCTTCATCGAGCACGCGCTGGGAGAGACATGATCCACGAACCCAAGTTGGAGTGGTTCAAGAGCAGCTACAGCAGCGGCCCCGAGGGAGACTCCTGCATCGAAGTCGCATGGGCGAAGAGCAGCTATAGCGATGGCAGCGAAGGAGACTCCTGCGTCGAAGTAGGGCGCACCCCCGCCGCCGTCCTGGTCCGGGACTCCAAGGACACCACCATCCCGCACCTCGCATTCTCCCCCACCGCCTGGGCCGGCCTCATCGCTCTGGCCCAGCAGTAGCAGGTCGCCGGAGCGAGGGCCGTAAGGGCGGGACGTGGCCGCATGTGAGTCCGTCCCCCCAGGCCGTCCCTCCCCCGGGGGCCGCCCGACAGTCCTTGTCGTTCCGGGTCGGGCGTCGGGGTCAAGGGTGGCCGGAGGCCATCGCGCAGCGACGCGACCGGAGGGAGCGCCCTTGACGCCGGCGGCCGACCCGGGATGACACTGGGACTGACGGGCAGCCCCCGGACACCTCACCGACCCCGCCCGAGCGGGCTCCCGCCCGCACACAGGGCCGGGCCCGCGGCGCAGCGCCACGGGCCCGGTTCAGCTACCCATCTCCAGCAACGTCAGACGCGGTCCGCCGCAATGAGCACGTACTGGAAAGAGCCGTCCTCGTAGGACTTGATGAACGCCTCCTCGATGCCCGTCACCAGGGAAGACGTGGCACGCAGCTTCCAGTACGGGAGGGTCTCCGGCGTCAGGTCGATGATCGCCTGGGGGACGAGGCGGTTGTCGGCCATGGCGCGGAGGTACTCCCTCCGGGAGTGGATGTTGCATTCGAAGTGGGCGTTGATCTGCGAGACCCACTTCGACGGCTGGCCGTAGCGCGGGTTCCAGCAGCCGGTGATGGTCACGTAGCGGCCGCCGACGGCGAGGATGCGGGAGTGCTCGGCCATGAGGTCGTGCAGGTCGACGTACATGCTGGACTCGTTGTTCCACGAGGCGGCGGCCTGGCCGGTCTCGAAGGGCATGTCGAGCATGTTGCAGACGCGGGCGTGGACGGAGTCCGCGATGCCCAGTTCGCGGGCGCGGTTGTTGCCGAAGTCGGCCTGCTTGGCCGACAGCGTCACGCCCTCGACCTTGCAGCCGAACCGCTGGTGGGCCATGACCATGGAGCCGCCGCGGCCGCAGCCGGCGTCGACGAGGAGGTCGTCGCGGCCGATGGCGCCGAGGTTGTCCAGGAGGATGTCGGTCTGGGCGGATTCCAGGCGGTGGAGTTCGGCGATCAGCTTCTTCTCGTACGCGCTGTCGGCCGGGTCCCCGAGGGACTCGTGGTCGATGGCGCCGATTCCGTAGTGGTGGTGGTAAAGGCCGTCGACGTCGCCGAGGCGCAGGTTCACGGGCCTGGCCTCTTCGTTCCAGTAGCGGGCGATGTCGCTCTGGTAGGGGGTCGCCGGGGCGGGGATGAACGCGGCGGCGGCGGTGGCGACGGCGGTGTCGGAGTCGGTACCGGCGGGGATGTCGATGCTCGTCATCGGTAAATCCATTCTGCTTACCAATTACCAAAAATCGGGCAGGGTGTAGCGGTAGGTGTTGGTCATGTGCCAGTAGTGGTTGCCGTCGACCCACACGGCCACGCCACGCAGGAAACGCACGACGCGCGGGTCGGGGCAGGCGGCGGCCAGTTCGGCGGAGGCGGCCTCGAACTCGTGCATGAGCTCGTTGTGGACCTCGACGGCCTTCAGGTAGGCGTCCTTGTCGGAGAGTCCCTCGCGTTCGGCGATCACCACCGGCAGGTTCAGGTGCTTGCCGCGGGCACTGAGTTCCTTGGTGTACGAGTACAGGTCGTTGGAGATGGTGGTGGCGTTCCCCGCGAGCGCGATCACCCGCTGCATGGCGGGCAGGGCGTGCAGGTCCGCGGGGAGTTCGTAGCCGCCGATCGTGTCGGTGATGGTGGGGCACGGCCGGAAGTTGTTGAACTGCCTCATCGCCAGGTACTCGGCGACCTCCGGGACGTAGTCCGTCTCGGCCCAGGCGGCCTCCGCCAGGTAGCCCATGTGGAGGCGGGCCATGTCGTGGCGGAACCGGTCGGCCTGGGACGGGGTGGCCGCCCCGACGAAGTACTCCATGGCGGAGCGGTAGGAGCGCCTCGGGGCGTCCGACAGGAGCGATTCCGCCCACGCCGGCGCGTACTCCTTGGTGGTGTGGACGGGGTCGAGGGCGGTGTGGGCGAGCAGGAGCCTGCCGCCGAGGCCGACCGGCGAGCCGCCGTGGTCCTCGCAGTAGATGTCGTCGACGACGTTCTCGGCGACCATCAGCCGTGTGGCGATCATCAGGTGGTCGACGGTCGGCGCGTCCGGGTGGCAGGCGACCATGTAGCGGCTCACGGAGAAGCCGTCGAACTGGTCCTCCCACTCCGGGGGGTACGCCTGGACCTCGTCCACCGCCCAGCGCTTGATCCGGTGGCTGACCTCCGCGACGCGGGCGGGGTCGGGCTCCGGGACGGGGTGGTAGTAGAGGCCCGGGATCGGCCGGCCCCCCTCCGCCGGGGCCGTCGGGTCCGGCAGGGCGGGCAGGCCCGGCCGTTCCGACAGCACGGCCAGTGCCAGCGGGAGGGACCGCGGGAGCGACATGGACGGGTTGGACGGGTTGGACGGCGCCGACGGGACGACCGGCTCGGACGGCACCGACAGGTGGGGCGGCCCCGGCTGCTCGGGCAGTGTCGGCAGCTCAGGCGGAGCGGCCAGGTCCGGCGGAGCGGCCAGGTCCGCCAGGCGCCCGACGTGGAGGCTCGCCGTGCCCAGGCCGCTGGGGCCGGACAGGACCCGCGCCAGCGCCGAGCTCGGCTCCGATACCGGGCCGGGCACCGGCACCACGTCCGGAACCGGCACCGCGTCTGGTGTCGGCATCGCGTCCGGCACCGTCGGCGTACGGCCGAATGGAAGCGAGGGCGGCCCGGAAGGCAGCCCGGTCCGGCCCGCGGCCGCGCCGCGGCCGAGGCCGTGGGCCGCGGCGGCGGGCGGGCTCGACTGCAGAGGGGAAGGCCCAGGGTCGGGCATCCGTGTCTCCTTGGTGGGGTAGTGGGACCGTCCCGGATCCCCGGCGGGCCCGGCCGCCGGCCCGGAAGGGTCCGGCCGACCGGTGCCGCCGAGGGCCGGTACGGGCACGGGCGCGGCCACGGGCGCGGGCGCAGGCCCGGCCACGGGCGCGGGCGCGGGCGCGGGCTGCGGCCCTAGCCCTGCCTGCGGGCGATCTGTACGTTCTCCAGCACGCCGAGGGCATCCGGCACCAGGACGGCGGCGGAGTAGTAGGCCGTGACCAGGTAGGAGATGATCGACTTCTCGTCGATGCCCATGAACCGCACCGACAGGCCCGGCTGGTACTCCTCCGGGAGGCCGGTCTGGTGGAGGCCGATGACGCCCTGGTTCTCCTCGCCGGTACGCATGGCGATGATGGAGCTGGTGTTCTCCTTGCTGATCGGGATCTTGTTGCAAGGGAGGATCGGGACGCCGCGCCAGGCCGGGACGGACTGGCCGCCCAGGTCGACGTGGTCCGGGTAGAGCCCGCGGGCGTTGAACTCGCGGCCGATCGCCGCGATCGTCTTCGGGTGGGCCAGGATGAGCTTGGTGCCGCGGCGGCGGCAGAGCAGCTCGTCGAGGTCGTCGGGGGTGGGCGGGCCGGAGTGGGTCTGGATCCGCTGCTTGAAGTCGGCGTTGTGGAGGAGGCCGAACTCGCGGTTGTTGATCAGCTCGTGCTCCTGGCGCTCGCGCAGCGCCTCGATGGTGAGCCTGAGCTGCTCCTCCGTCTGGTTCATCGGCCCGTTGTAGAGGTCGGCGACCCTCGTGTGGACGCGCAGCACGGTCTGCGCGATGGAGAGCTCGTACTCGCGCGGGTGGAGCTCGTAGTCGACGAAGGTGCCGGGCAGTTCGGGCTCGCCGGTGTGGCCGGACGACATCGCGATCTCGGCCTCGCCGTGGCGGTTCTGCCGCTGGTGCGGGAGCGCGGTGAACTGCTCGATGTGGCTGCGCAGGGCCGGCGCCGAGGACATGACGGCCTCGAAGTCGGAGCGGGAGAGGGTGAGCAGGGTGCCGGAGGTCTCGGCGGTGGCGGTGTAGTCCCAGGTGCCCTGGCCGTCGAGCAGGGTGTGCTCGCCGAACCGGTCGCCGTCGGCGAGGACGGAGACGGCGACCTCGTCGCCGTACTTGCCTTCGCCGGTCTGGCTGACGCGGCCGTGGGCGATCAGGTGGATGCCGCCGGCGGGGGTGCCGCGCTCCACCAGGACCTCGCCGGCGCGGAAGTCGCGCTGGACGCACCGGCCGGCAATCGCGTTCAGCACGTCCATGTCGTCGAAGCCGCGCAGCATGGCGAGCTCGTTGAGCTCTCGGGGGATCACCCGGACCGTGGCGCCGTCCTGGACGAACTCGATCTGCCCGTCTCCGACCGTGTAGCTGAGCCGGCGGTTCACCCGGTAGGCGCCGCCCTTGGTCTCGACCCAGGGGAGCGTCTTGAGCAGCCAGCGGGAGGTGATCTCCTGCATCTGCGGGGCGGACTTGGTGGTGGTGGCGAGGTTGCGGGCAGCTGCCGTGCCCAGGCTGGACTGCTGCGGGGGTTCCAGCTGAGTCTCGGGGCTGCTGTCAACGGTCATCGACGAGCTCTCCTTCGCAAGGGGCGGTGACCGGCGCGTACCCGCACGTCACCGGTGAAAGAGGAGGAAAGGGGGCGTATATCCGGGAATCCGGCCAGATCCGGGGGAACAGTAACGGGCCCCCATACCCGCTGAGCCCTTCGGCGTGGCAAGAGTCCCCCGATGCGGTGATCTTGACCGGCTCGACGTTTACCGATCGATGGCGATTCGGCCGCCGGGAGGCCTGATCACGCTCCTGCGGCGGTGGCCCTGAGGCCAGGCAGCGCGTGCGGGGCGGACGGTGCGCGAGGTGCGCGCTGGGTGCACGAGGTGCGCGAAGTCCGCGAAGTGCGCACCTCGTGCACGGCGTACGAGATGCCTGCCGCGCACAGGTCCCCCGCCCCTTCCCTCCGCGACGACCCGGCCCTAACCTGACGCCTCGTCAGTTACGGACGGCCCGGTGCCGGGAGGCGATCGCGCATGCTGCTGCAAGGGAAGACCGTCATCGTCTCCGGCGTCGGGGCCGGGCTCGGCCACCAGGTCGCCGCAGCCGTCGTACGGGACGGCGGGCAGGCCGTGCTCGGCGCGCGGACCGAGGCGAATCTGGCCAAATCCGCCGCCGAGATCGACCCCGACGGCACCCACACCGCCCACCGGGCCACCGACATCACCGACGAGCGCCAGTGCGAGGCCCTGGCCGCCCTCGCCGTCGAACGGTTCGGCGGCATCGACGCCGTCGTCCACGTCGCCGCCTGGGACTCGTACTTCGGCGGGCTCGCGGACGCCGACTTCGGCACCTGGGCCCGGGTCCTCGACGTCAACCTGCTCGGCACCCTCCGCATGACCCGCGCCTGCCTGCCCGCCCTCAAGCAGCGCGGCGGCTCCGTCGTCCTCATCGGCACGCAGTCCGCCGTCGCCGCACCCAACGAGGTGCAGCAGGCCGCGTACGCCGCCTCCAAGGGCGCCCTCACCTCCGCCATGTACTCCATGGCCCGCGAACTCGGCCCGCACCGCATCCGCGTCAACACCGTGCTGCCCGGCTGGATGTGGGGGCCGCCCGTGCAGGCCTTCGTCACCTTCACCGCGCACTCCGAGGGCGTCCCCGAAGCCGAGGTCCGCGCCCGGCTCGCCGCCCGCATGGCGCTGCCCGACCTCGCCACCGACGGGGACGTCGCGGACGCCGCCGTGTTCCTCGCCTCCGACCGGGCGCGGTCGATAACCGGCCAATCCCTGCTGGTCAACGCCGGTGAGCTGATGCGATGAGCGCCGGTCGGCGCCCCGCCGGAGGGCTGCCGGATCGTATGCTCACCGCATGACCCCTCCGAGTGACGCCCCGACCCAGAACGCGATGCGCCGCGCGCTCCGGCGCGCCCGTGACGGCGTCGCGCTCGACGCGACCGAGGCAGCCGTACTGCTCCAGGCGCGCGGCGAGGACCTGGAGGACCTCGCCGCCTCCGCCGCGCGGGTCCGCGACGCCGGGCTCGCGGCGGCCGGCCGCCCGGGCGTGATCACTTACTCGAAGAGCGTGTTCATCCCCCTCACGCGGCTCTGCCGCGACAAATGCCACTACTGCACCTTCGTCACCGTCCCCGGGAAGCTGCGCCGCGCCGGCCACGGGATGTACATGTCCCCGGACGAGGTCCTCGACATCGCCCGCCGCGGCGCCGCCCTCGGCTGCAAGGAAGCCCTCATCACCCTCGGCGACAAGCCCGAGGACCGCTGGCCCGAGGCCCGCGAATGGCTGGAAGCGCACGGCTACGACGACACCATCTCCTACGTCCGGGCCATCTCCATCCGGATCCTGGAGGAGACCGGCCTGCTCCCGCACCTCAACCCGGGCGTCATGAGCTGGGCGGACTTCCAGCGGCTCAAGCCGGTCGCCCCGTCCATGGGCATGATGCTGGAGACCACCGCGACCCGCCTGTGGTCCGAGCCCGGCGGCCCCCACCACGGTTCCCCCGACAAGGAGCCCGCCGTCCGGCTGCGGGTCCTGGAGGACGCCGGACGCTCCTCCGTCCCCTTCACCTCCGGCCTGCTGATCGGCATCGGGGAGACCTACGAGGAGCGCGCCGAGTCGCTGTTCGCGCTCCGGCGCACGGCCCGCGCGTACCACGGCATCCAGGAGCTGATCATCCAGAACTTCCGCGCCAAGCCGGACACGGCGATGCGCGGAATGCCCGACGCCGACCTCGACGACCTCGTCGCCACCATCGCCGTGGCCCGGCACATCATGGGCCCCTCGGCCTGCCTCCAGGCCCCGCCGAACCTCGTCGACGGAGAGTACGCCCGCATCGTCGGCGCCGGCATCGACGACTGGGGCGGGGTCTCCCCGCTGACCATCGACCACGTCAACCCCGAGCGGCCCTGGCCCCAGATCGAGCGGCTCGCCGAGCAGTCCGCGGCCGCCGGCTTCGAGCTGCGGGAACGGCTCTGCGTCTACCCGGAGTTCGTCCGCCGCGGCGAGCCGTGGCTCGACCCGCGCCTACTGCCGCACGTCCAGGCCCTCGCCGACCCGGAGACCGGCCTCGCCCGGCCCGACGCCGAGGTCGTCGGACGGCCCTGGCAGGAACCCGAGGAGGCGTTCACCGCCAGCGGGCGCACCGACCTGCACACCGCCATCGACACCGAGGGCCGCACCGGCGACCGCCGCGAGGACTTCGACCACGTCTACGGCGACTGGGAGGCCCTGCGCGAGGCCGCCGCACCCGGCATGGCCCCCGAGCGCATCGACACCGACGTACGGGCCGCCCTCGCGCAGGCCGCCGACGACCCCGAGAAGCTCACCGACGCCCAGGCGCTGGCCCTGCTGCACGCGGACGGGCCCGCGCTCGACGCGCTGTGCCGGATCGCGGACGAGCTGCGCAGGTCGGTGGTCGGCGAGGACGTCACGTACATCGTCACGCGCAACATCAACTTCACCAACGTCTGCTACACCGGCTGCCGTTTCTGCGCGTTCGCGCAGCGCCGCACCGACGCCGACGCGTACACGCTGTCGCTGGAGCAGGTCGCCGACCGGGCCGCGCAGGCCTGGGACGTGGGCGCGGTCGAGGTGTGCATGCAGGGCGGCATCCACCCGGACCTGCCGGGGACGGCGTACTTCGACATCGCGCGGGCGGTGAAGGAGCGGGTGCCGGGCATGCATGTACACGCCTTCTCCCCGATGGAGGTCGTCAACGGCGCCACCCGTACCGGCATGTCCGTGCGGGACTGGCTGGCCGCCGCCAAGGAGGCCGGGCTGGACTCCATCCCGGGCACGGCCGCGGAGATCCTCGACGACGAGGTCCGCTGGGTCCTCACCAAGGGCAAGCTGCCCACGGCCGACTGGATCGACGTCGTCACCACCGCCCACGAGCTCGGCATCCGGTCCTCCTCGACCATGATGTACGGGCACGTGGACCAGCCCCGGCACTGGCTCGGGCACCTGCGCACCCTGGCCCGCATCCAGCAGCAGACGGGCGGGTTCACCGAGTTCGTGACGCTGCCGTTCATCCACACCAACGCGCCCGTCTACCTGGCGGGCATCGCCCGGCCCGGCCCGACGGTCCGCGACAACCGGGCGGTGACGGCGATGGCCCGGCTGCTGCTCCACCCGCACATCACCAACATCCAGACCAGCTGGGTGAAGCTGGGCGCGGAGGGCGCGGCGGAGATGCTCCGCTCCGGCGCCAACGACCTCGGCGGGACGCTGATGGAGGAGACCATCTCCCGTATGGCGGGGTCGGGTTACGGCTCGTACAAGTCCGTCAAGGACCTGGTGGCGATCGCCGAGGCCGCGGGCCGCCCGGCCCGGCCCCGTACGACGCTGTACGGGGAGGTGCCGCAGGAGCGGCAGCGCGCGGCGGCCGCCTCGGACGGGCACCTGCCGGAGCTGCTGCCCGTCCTGGACTGAGGCGGGCCGCCGCGGCTCGGGGCGGGCGGGGAACGGTGCACGAACGGGGCATGGCCGAAAACGACCGCCCCGAAAGCGAGCGGCACAACGCGCCACCAGCGCATCACCGCACCTCGGGCGCCACCCCGCACCGACCCCCCGCACCCGCCACAGGAAACGATCCGGCCTTTCTCCCCTCACTTACGGGTCTCTTGATCGCCTTCCTCCGGTTCTGATCCGGCATGTCCACTACAGTGCGCGCCAGAACACGCGGGGCAGTCGGGGGGCAGCACGATGGACACGGCAACCAACACCGGGACGGACACCACCACCGCGGCGGCATCCGGCACACCGGCATCCGGCACACCGACCACGGCGGCCACCCCCGCCACGGCACGGGCCACCCCGACCACGGCACCGGCCGGCAGCACCCTCGGCGGCCGCTCCCCCCTCACCACCGGCCTCTGGGGCCGCACCGAACAGCAGGACTTCCGCAGCCGCGTCCGCGGCACCCTCCTCGGCTCCGCCATCGGCGACGCCCTCGGCGCCCCCGTCGCCGCCCTCTCCCTCGACGGCATCCGCGACGCCCACGGCCCCGCCGGCCTCACCGAACCCGTGCCCGCCCCCTCACTCTCACTCTCACCCTCACCCGCCGCCGACGGCCGCCGCGGCACCGTCACCTCCTGCACCCAGCTCACCCTCTTCACCGTCGACGGCCTCATCCGCGCCCACGTACGCCGCGACACCGGCGCCTGGCACCCGCCCACCGACGTCCACCGCGCCTACCTCCGCTGGGCGGCCACCCAGCACGACTGGGGTCCCGACGAACGCCGCGAGGACGACGGCTGGCTCGCCCGCCAGGAATGGCTCTACGCCCGCCGCAGCCCCGGCCGCGCCTGCATGGCCGGCTTCGCCGACACCACCCGCGGCACCCTCGACCACCCCAAGAACCCCACCGCCCGCGACGCCGCCGCCACCACCCGCTCGGCCCCCTTCGGACTCCTCGTCGGCTGGGAACCCGCCCTCGTCCTCCAACTCGCCGTCGAATGCGCCGTCCAGAGCCACGGCCACCCCGCCGCCTACCTCTCCGCAGCCGCCCTCGCCGCCATCGTCCACGGCCTCACCCGCGGCGACACCCTCGACACCGCCGCCCAGCGCACCCTCGGCCTCCTGGGCAGCCGCTCCGGCCACCAGCCCGTCACCGACGCCCTCCAACGCGCCCTCACCGCCGCCACTTCCACCACCACCCCCTCCGCCACAACCGTCGCCTCCCTCGCCCCCGGCGAAAGCGGCGACGCCGAGGACGCCCTGGCCGTCGCCGTCTACTGCGCCCTCGTCGCCGAGGACATCCCCCACGGGCTGCGCCTCGCTGTCAACCACGGCGGCGACTCCTCCGCCACCGGCGCACTGTGCGGCGCCCTCCTCGGCGCCCTCCACGGCGAAACCGCCCTCCCCGCCGCCTGGCTCGCCGACCTCGAAGGCCGCGCCACCCTCCTGGAACTCGCCGACGACTTCGCCCTGGAGATGACCCAGGGCCCCACCCTCCACGGCCCCGGCGTCTCCGCCCCCGCCTGGCTGGCCCGCTACCCGCGCGCCTGACCCGGCCCGGCCCGGCCCTCTGCCGCCGCCCGGCAGATCCCCGTACCGTGGCCTCACCCGTCACGGAGGTGCCCTCGCCCATGCGGATCGCCACGACCGTCTTCCTGACCGACCGGACCGTCACCCCCGTCCGCCTCGCCCGCAGCCTGGAGGAACGCGGCTTCGCCGGCCTCTACCTGCCCGAGCACACCCACATCCCCGTCTCCCGGGACACCGCCGCCCCCATGGGCGGCGACCTCCCCGAGATGTACGGGCGCACCCTCGACCCCTTCGTGGCCCTCGCCCAGGCCGCCGCCGTCACCGAACGGCTCCGCCTCGGCACCGGCATCACCCTCGTCGCCCAGCACGACCCGATCGTCCTCGCCAAGCAGATCGCCACCCTGGACCACCTCTCCGGCGGCCGCCTCACCCTCGGCGTCGGCTACGGCTGGAACGTCGAGGAGGCCGCCGACCACGGCGTCGACTGGCGCATCCGCCGCGAACTCGTCCGCGACCGCATGGCGTTGATGCGCACCCTGTGGGCGCCCGAGCCCGCCGCGTACGTCGGCCAGTACTCCTCCGTCCAGGCCAGCCAGGCCCACCCCAAGCCCGCCCAACCCCCGCGCGAACTCGGCCCCGGCCAGCCCCTCCACGGCCCGCGCACCCTCCTCGGCGGCGCCGCGGGCCCCAAACTGTTCGCGGCCATCGCCGACCACGCCGACGGCTGGCTCCCGATCGGCGGAGGCGGCCTGACCGAATCCCTGCCGGTCCTGCGCCAGCTCTGGGAGGCCGCGGGCCGCGACCCGAAGACCCTCCACGTCGTCCCGTACGCGGTCCACCCCAACCCGGGCAAGCTCGCGCACTACCGGGACCTGGGCATCGAGGAGGTGGTCCTCCAACTCCCCTCGACGGACGAACCCGAGATCCTCCGCGCCCTGGACACGTACGCGCAGTACCTCTGACCCACCGACAGGGCCTGCCCGTCAGCCGCAGGCCCCCGTACGCTGCTCCCATGATCACTTCGCGCACCCATGTCCGTATCGCCCGCCCCAGCCTCGACCTCGGGGCTGCAGAGCGGTTCTACGTCGACGGGCTCGGGCTGACCGTGCTGTGGCGGAACAGCGAGCCCGAGCCCGGGAAGCACGAGCTGCTCATGGTCGGACCGGCCGACGGGGGCTGGCACTTCGAGCTCACCCGTGACCCCCGCAACCCGCTCGCGCCCTCCCCCACCGTTGACGACCTCTTCGTCGTCTACCTCGGCGAGCCGCCCGACGCGGCACTCGTCGAGCGGCTCCTCGCCCGCGGCGGCACCCGGGTCACCGCCCACAACCCGTACTGGGAGGAGTACGGCGTCACCGTCGCCGACCCGGACGGCTACCGTCTCGTCCTCTCCTCCCGCTCCTGGGGCTGACCGGCCGCCCGCTCCACACGAGGATCGGCCCGTCGCCCGGCCGGCCCTCACGGGAGAGCGGGCGCCCTCACGGGAAATACGATGCGCACTCCCCGCGGCGCCGCACATCGAGCGTCGCGCAGTGGAACGAGCCGGCGAACGGCGCGTAGTGCAGGAGGTCGCACGGGATCGGCTCGAACCCCCACCGTTCCAGCGCGCGCAGCATGCCGGTGTGGTGGCGCTCCGCGATCACCCGTTTCTCGTCGACCATGAGGACGTTCATGCTCAGCCACTTGCCGCACAGCGAGGTGACCTTGAGCAGGCGCCCGTCGGGCGGTGTGGGCTCCGGGGCGATCAGGACGTCCCACGAGCGCAGGACCTCGGGCAGGCGGTCGACGTCGACGTATTCGGGGTTGACCAGTACCTTTCCGGGTGCGAGCGGGATGAACGTCGTGTCGATGTGCATGGGCGTGCGGCAGCGGCTCTCGATCTCGTGGATGCGGTACGCCGGTTCGAGGTGGCGGCGCAGCCACTCGATGCCCATGCCGTTGGTGACGTTGCTGCGGGTGACGAACAGGTCGCGACCCGCCCGTACGAAATCCGCAGCATCGAACACCGGCTCGAACTCGGTGAGGATGTACCGCATGGGCTCGTCGGGCCCGGGGACCCGGAAATCCGTCTCGAACAGTGCATCGGTGAGCTGTGGTCTGGGTGCCGCCGTCCAGCGCGCGCCACGCCGGAAGTAGTCCTTGAGGATCGTGCGGTAGGGGTGGGTCTCGAAGTACCGGCACGGCCATGCCATCGGGGTCTCGATGATCTCGTCGCCGATCACGAGCATGCTGTCCCGCGGACAGCTGCTGCCGAAGCCGCGTGACGACCAGTCGGGCGTGCCGAAGCGGCGGCCGTGGTGGACCTCGTCCGGTCGCCTGACCGTGATGTCGAGGGACTGGAGGAGCGCGACGAACTGTTCGAGCTCCTCTTGCGCCGGTTCGACCAGCATGCGCGGGTACTGGAGGCCGGCGGCGAGCTTCTGCAAGCGCGCCGCCCACGGCGGAATGTTGCAGGACACCACGGGGTGGTCGGAAGGGATCGTCATGCCCTCCAGCCGCCCGACGATGACCTCCTCCAGGGGATCCCATTCGTTGTGGGAGTTGACCGGGGAGGTCGGGCGTTCCGCACCCATCACACCACTCCCTCACGCTATCGGCGGCGGGCCCCACGGCGCTGCGAAAAGCATCCGGTCCCGACGTCTACCCCGCAACCGCCACCGCTACCGTGCCCAGAACTGGACCAGGGCCCCCTCCTTGTACGGGGCCGGGCTCACGCTCAGCTCCCCCGCGAACGGCCGGTCCAGGACCATCACCAGCAACAGGCTGAAGCCGATCAGCCCGGCCACCGCCGAGACGAACAGCAGCTGCATCTTCAGGCTGCGCAATCCGAAGAGGAAGGTGAGCGGGAGGATCACCAGCGCGCCCCCGTACACCAGGAGCTGGAGCAGCATCGGCAGGGAGGTCTCGGCCATGTCGATGCGGGCCCGGCGCTGGGCGGCGACGTCGCTGAGGCGGTCGGCGGCCTGCTCGTAGAAGGTGGTCCTGCGGGCGCCGGTGGGCTCGTACGCCTGGAGCGCCTGGTACAGGCCGTGGGTCTGTTGCACGGTGGCGTCGTAGCTGGGCCGGCCCTCGCGCATCAGCGGCCACTGCACTTCGACGACGGCATGCACGTACTGGCCGACCGCCCGCTCGACGCGGGCGCGCTCCTCCGGCGGGAAGGCTTCGGCGCTGCGGACGATCAGGGCCAGGTCGGTGGCCTCGGCGGAGACGATGCCCTGGGCGTTTTCGAGCTGGGTCCAGAGGGTCACGACCACGAACGCGAGGATGATGCCGTAGATCGCGCCGAACATCCCGAGGGCGACGCCGACCATCTCGTTGTGCTCGCCACCCGCCAGATGGGGGAAGCGGCGGCGGGCGGCGAGGCTGCCGGCCACGGCGAGGCCCGTGAAGCCGCCCACCAGGAGGAGGCCGAGGGTGAGGGTGGAGAAGGAGTTGAGCAACCACAGGATCATGTGTTGATCAACGACCGACCGCCTGGCCGGCTACTCGCCCGGCGCTTGACCGGCCACGCACCCGGCTACGCACCCGTCCACACACCCGGCTACTTCACCGACGGCGCCTGCGGGCCCGTCTGCAGGGCGCTGCCGGCGCCCGCGAGCGAGGTTTCGGTGGACTTGGCTGCGGCGCCGGCCACGGTGCCGGTGACTTCCAGGGCGGTCTTGGTGTCCTGTACGGCCTGGCCAGGGTGGTCGACGATGTCGCCGACGCGCTTGGCGAGCGGGGCGGCCGCCTGGAGGGTGGCGTTGTCGGCGTGGGCGGCACCGGCGGCGAGGCCGAGGGCTCCGGAGGAGAGGGCGAGGGCGGCGAGGCCGCGCCGCACGGCGCTCCCCGCACCCGTTGCGGGCTTGGCGGGCTTGGCGTGCTTCGCGTGCCTGGCGTTCTTCGTGTTCTTGGCATCCATGCCCCGTCAAACGACCCGCCGGGCCCGGGGGTCACCCCCGGGCCCGGCGGTCGCGATGTGCAGTGGCGCGTAGCGGTGTGCGCGGCGCGCCCCCTCGGCTCAGTCCTCGACCACCAGCGACGGCGTCGACTTCGTCAGGACCTCGCCGCGGAAGAAGGCCGGGCTGCGGCGTTCGGTGACCGCCATGACGACGAGGCCGAGGCCCAGCAGGCCGACGCCGATGACGAAGACGCTGCCGACGCCGAGGACGGTGGAGCCGGAGCCGTACGCCGGGTCCCACATGTCGATCAGGGTCTTGAAGAAGACGGCGGCGAGCAGCAGTCCGCCGAGGACCGGGAAAACGCCCTTGAGGAACAGGTCGCGGGTGCTGCGGCGCAGCTCTCGGCGGAAGTACCAGGTGCAGGCGAAGGCGGTCAGGGAGTAGTAGAAGCAGATCATCAGGCCGAGCGCGAAGATCGTGTCGGTGAGGACGTTCTCGCTGACCAGGGTCATGACGGTGTAGAACGCGCCGGTCGCGACGCCCGCCATGACGGTGGCGCGGCCGGGGGTCTTGAAGCGCGGGTGGACCTTGGCGTAGGCGGGCGGCAGGGCCTCGTACGTGGACATGGCGAGGACCGTGCGGGCGACCGGGATGAAGGTGGTCTGGAGGGAGGCGGCGGCCGAGGCGAGGACGGCGACGAAGAGGAGGACGCCGAGGACGGGGCCCATGACGGGGCCGGCGAGGGCTGCGAAGACGTTGCCGGAGGTGTCGGGGTTGGCGAGGCCGAGGCCGGTGGCGCCGGAGCCGACGGCCATCTGGGCGGCGATGCCGGTGGCCAGGTACGAGCCGACGAGGACGACCATGGCGATGAGCGAGGCCCGGCCGGGGGTCTTGTCGGAGCCGGTGGTCTCCTCGTTGGTGGCCAGGCAGGCGTCCCAGCCCCAGTACATGAAGATCGAGAGGGAGAGGCCGGCGGTGAAGGCGGCCATGGAGTCGACCGCGAAGGGGTTCATCCACTGCCAGGAGAAGTCCAGGCCGGTGTCGAAGGCGCCGGTGGAGCCTGCGCCGCCCGTGGTGGCCTTCTGGAAGGCCATGACGACGAACACGGCGAGGACGGCGAGCTGGAGGCCGACCAGTGCGTACTGGACGCCCTTGGTGGCGGTCATGCCGCGGTAGCTGATGGCGGTGGCGACGGCGACGAGGGTGAGGCAGGTCGCGATGTGGACGAGCTTGTTGTCGTCGAGGGCGGCGACCGATTCGCTGCCGGTGATCTCGCCAGCCAGCAGCCAGAAGTAGGAGGTGGCGACGCCGGCGAGGTTGGAGAGCACGATGATCGTGGCGATCACCAGGCCCCAGCCGCACATCCAGCCGATCCGCGGGCCGAAGGCCTTCACGGTCCAGGTGAAGGAGGTGCCGCAGTCGGGCATGGCCTTGTTGAGCTCGCGGTAGGCGAAGGCCACCAGGAGCATCGGCAGGAAGCCGGCCAGGAAGACGGCGGGCATCTGGACGCCGACTTCGCCGGCGGTGGAGCCGAGGGTCGAGGTCAGACAGTAGACGGGGGCGACGGTGGAGATGCCGATGACGGCGCTGCCCACCAGTCCCACGGACCCCTTGCCGAGGCCCTTGCCGCGTACGTCGGCGACGTCGCGTGCCGTGTCTTCGGCTCCGGGCCGAACGTCCAGCTGAGTCATGGCACAGGACGGTAGATCCTGCGGTTTCCATATCCGGAGGACTGAGATCCGGAACTCGGAACGGTGAATCCCCTTGGAATCCAGAGCCTTCAGCCGTTGGCGAATCGGCAATGAAAGGTTCACACGCCGGTGTTACCCCCGGTTCAGAGGGGCCCGGAACCGGGTTCCGATATACGGAAACCGCAGCCATGCCCGTTTTGCCCGTTCCCAAACTTTCCCGTGCCAGTTTTCGGCCGCGACGTTTGGCGCGGACATGCCGGTCGACCTAGGCTCCCGACGATCAAGGTCATCGACACGGGGGACATACGGTCATGAGCTCCAGGACAGCCGCCAGGACAGCCACCAGGACGGCAGCCGGCGCCACGGCCCTCGCCGCGCTCCTCACCCTCACCGCCTGCGAAGGCGGTGACGACGCCGCCGTCGGCTCCGGCATCGCCGCGATCGGCGGCCTCGAAGGCGGCAGCGGGAACGGCGGCGACGGCGGGAACGCGAAGAAGGGCAACGGCCTCGGCTTCAAGGGGCTGACCAAGGCCGGCTCGATGGCGGAGGCCGCCCGCATCATCAACGGCTACACCAAGTGCGACCGGATCAGCTCCACCAAGAGCGACTCGTCGAGCTCCGACAGCGACCCGGACGCCAAGTACGACAGCAAGACGTACTCCGTCACCGAGCGCGGCTACTGCGGACGCCGCAACGTCACCACCATCTTCATGATCAAGGACCCCAAGGTCTTCCAGGCCGCCTTCAAGGCCGAGGTCGAGAAGGACCACGCCAACGGCAAGGGCGGCAACATCAACAGCGGCCCGATCATCGGCCAGGACTTCGCCATGGGATCCGAGAGCTCGGACGCGATGGCCGCCCTCCTCGCCCCCGGGAGCGGCATGCTGCTCCTCAACTGCCACCCCGGCTTCAACCCGCCGAGCGGATTCCGCAAGGAGCCGTCCCTGGTGAAGGGCTGCATCCTCACCGACTACTACAAGGACTGAGCCCCCCACCCCCACCACCACACACAGGCACGAGACGGACGGCACGGCAGCGGGCCGGGGTGGAGGACCCCGGCCCGGCGCCCCTCCCCCGGCTTTCAGCCCGCCCAGACGATCGACTGCATCTCGCTGTACGCGTGCAGCGCGTACGAGCCCACGTCGCGGCCGACCCCGGAGCGCTTGAAGCCGCCGAACGGCGCCTCCATGTTCCGGCCGATCGTGTTGACCCCGACCCCGCCCGCCCGCAGCCGGCGCGCCACCCGGAACGCGCGCGCCGCGTCCCCGGACCACACGTAGTCCAGCAGCCCGTAGTCGCTGTCGTTGGCCAGGGCGACGGCCTCGTCCTCCCCGCTGTCCTTCCCGCCCCCGAACGGCACGACCACCACGACCGGCCCGAAGATCTCCTCCCGGACCACCCGCATGTCGCTCGTGCAGTCCACCAGCAGCGTGGGCGCGACGTAGAACCCGCGGCCCGGGGCACGGCCCCCACCGCCCCCGCCGCCCCCGCCGCCGGCCACCACCGGGCGCGTCCCGCCGTACGCGAGGCGCGCGCCCTCCTTGCGGCCCAGCTCGACGTACGCCTCCACCCGGTCCCGGTGCGCGGCCGAGATCACCGGGCCGACGACCGTGCCCTTCGCCGCCGGGTCGCCGACCTTCATGAAGCCCAGGTGGGCGGTCAGCTTCTCGACCAGCTGCGCGTACACCGCCCGGTGCACGATCACCCTGGTCGGGGCGGTGCAGATCTGGCCGCTGTAGAAGGAGAAGGTGGTGCCGATCCCGGCCACCGCCGCGTCCAGGTCGGCGTCCTCGAAGACGACCGCCGCGCCCTTGCCGCCGAGTTCCATCAGCTGCCGCTTCATGGAACGGCCGCAGACCTCCGCAATGCGCTGCCCGACCGCCGTGGAGCCGGTGAAGGACACCATGTCCACGTGCGGGGAGGCGACCGCCGCCTCGCCGACCTCCACCGACTGCCCGCCGACGACGTTGACCACGCCCCGCGGCACCCCGGCCTCCGCCAGCGCCTCCGCCATCCGGAACACCGACAGCGGGTCCTGCGGGGCCGGCTTGACCACCACCGTGTTGCCCATGGCCAGGGCCGGGGCCACCTTGCCCGCCGGGTTCGCCCACGGGTTGTTGTACGAGGTGATGCAGGTGACCACGCCGACCGGCTGGCGCACCTCCAGCGCCCCCAGCACGGCCGCCCTCCCCATCGGGCCGGCCTCGGTGACCTGCGGCGGGAGTCCCCGCTCGACCGGCTCCAGGGCGCCCTTCGCGTACCGCCGGAAGCGGGCCACCCCCACCCCGACCTGCAGGCCGCGCGCGATGCCCGTCGGGGCGCCCGTCTCCGCCCGGGCCAGCTCCGCCCACGGCTCGAACTCCCGCTGGATGATGTCCGCGGCCCGGTCCAGGATCGCCGCCCGCTGCTCCGGCCGCGTCCGCGACCAGCCCTCGAAGGCCTCGGCCGCCGCCGCGGCCGCCTCCAGGACCTGCCCGGGCGAGGCCTCCGGCGCGAGGCCGACGACCGACTCGTCCGCCGGGTTGACCACCTCGTAGTGGCCGCCCGCCGGCTCCACCCACTCGCCGCCGATGAACAGCCGCTGCTCCTGCTGCCCGCCGGTCACCTGCTGCCCGCCGGTCACCTGCTGCTCACCGGTCACCTGGTGCTCACCGTCCTCGTGTCCCGGCCCGACCGGAGCACGGTCCCCGGGACCGCGCCCGTCACCCGGTCGTCCCGTACCGTCTCGACCCCGTTGACCCGCACCGACACGATCCCGACCGCCCGCGCGTCCAGCCGCGGGCTGTCCCCCGGCAGGTCGTGGACCAGGGTCGCCGGCCCGGCCTCGATCCGCTCCGGGTCGAACAGCACCAGGTCCGCATGCCAGCCCTCGGCGATCCGGCCGCGCTCGCGCAGCCCGAACAGCCGCGCCGGGTCGTCGGTCAGCATCCGTACCGCCTGCTCCAGCGGCACCAGCCGGCGGCCGCGCAGGCAGTCCCCGAGGAACCGGGTCGTGTACGGGGCCCCGCACATCCGGTCCAGGTGGGCGCCCGCGTCCGAACCGCCCAGCATGACGTCCTCGTGCTGCCAGGTCTCGGCGCGCAGCGCCCAGCTCGCCGGGTCGTTGTCGGTCGGCATCGGCCACAGCACCGTACGCAGGTCGTCGTTGGCGCAGATCTCCACCAGGCACTGGAAGGGCTCCTGGCCGCGCTCGGCCGCGATGTCGCGGACGACCCGGCCGGTGAGCCCCTCGTTCTCCCTGCTGTATGTGTCCCCGATGACGTACCGCCCGAAGTCGGCCAGGCGCCGGAACACCCCGGCCTCCCTGCTGTCGGCGCGGCGCAGCAACTCGGCCCGTACGCCGGGGTCGCGCAGCCGGGTGATCCGCTCGGGCACGGGCAGGCCGAGGACCTCGCCCCAGCCGGGGATCAGGTTGAGCGCGCAGAAGGTGCCGAGGGACATGTTCATGGGGGTGAGGATCGGCATCGTCAGTGCGACGACGCGGCCGCCGGCCTTGCGGGCACGCTCGCTGGGGACCAGCTGGCGCGGCACGCGTTCGGGGACGGCGGCGTCGACGGTGAGCACGTTCCAGTTGAGGGGGCGGCCGGCGGCGGCACTCATCTCGACGAGCAGGTCGATCTCGGCGTCGGCGAACCGGTCGAGGCAGCCGGCGACGATGGCCTCCAGCTGGGTGCCCTCGTGTTCGCCGACCGCCCGGGACAGGGCGATGAGCTCGGCGGGCCCGGCGTGCCGGGAGGCGACGGGCGCGCCGTCCCCGTCGGAGTGGGTGGCGGACTGGGTGGTGGACAGGCCCCAGGCGCCCGCGTCCATGGCCTCGTGGAGGAGGGCGACCATCTGCTCCAGCTGGGCGGGGGTCGGCCGGCCGCCGGTCGCATCCTCGCCCATGACGTGGCGGCGCAGCGCGCAGTGGCCGACCATGAAGCCCGCGTTGACGGCGATCCGCCCTTCGAGGGCGTCGAGGTACTCGCCGAAGGAGGACCAGGTCCAGTCGACGCCCTCCTCCAGGGCGGCGAGGGCCATGCCCTCGACCTTGCTCATCATGCGGCGCGTGTAGTCGGCGTCCTCGGGGCGGGCCGGGTTCAGCGGGGCGAGGGTGAAACCGCAGTTGCCGCCGGCGACGGTGGTCACGCCGTGGTTCATGGAGGGGGTGGCGTACGGGTCCCAGAACAGCTGGGCGTCGTAGTGGGTGTGCGGGTCGACGAAGCCGGGGCAGAGGACGAGGCCGGTGGCGTCCTCGCCGGTGCGGGCCTCTTCGGTGACGGTGCCGGGGGCGCCGATGACGGCGATGCGGCCGCCGCGTATGCCGACATCGGCGGTGTAGCGGGGGGATCCGGTGCCGTCGACGACGGTGGCTCCCCTGATGAGGTGGTCGAGCATGGCGGGTGACGTCCCTTCTCCTCTTCCCTGCTTCCCGGCTTCCCGATCGGGGATCCGGCTTCCGATTCCGTTGCCGGCCGGGGCGGGGGCAGGCCGCTGCCCGCGCGCCCCGGCCGGCTCCGCGGGGCCGGGGCCCCCGGGACGGCGGTCCGGGAAACCGCCGTCCCCGCTGCACCGCCGGTCAGGCGCCCGCGTCGGCGCCCTGGCGGAAGCGGGTGGTGCGGTGCACCGGGTCGGTGTCGATCTTCGGGATCACGTGCTCGCCGATCAGCTTGATCGTCGTCATCGTGTCCTCGTACGAGACCCCGGTCGGCAGGCCGAAGGAGAGCTGGTCGGCGCCCGCCTGCTCCCAGCGCTTGCACTGGGCGAGGACCTCGGACGGGTCCCCGCAGATCAGCAGCTCCTCGGCGATGAGCAGCTCGATGATCTCCGCGTTGTACTCGGGCAGGATCTCGGGCCACTGCGGGATCGCCTCGGGCCGCGGGAAGGTGTCGTGGTAGCGGAAGACCAGCGACTGGAAGCGGTTCATGTTCGCGTTGACCGCGATCTCGACCGCCTTGTCGTGGGTCTCGGCGCAGATCGCCGTCGAGGTGACCATCACGTTGTCGTTGACGAAGGCGCCGATGGCCTTCGCCTCCCGGATCGCCGTCTTGTACTGCTCCAGCACCCACTCCATGTCGGAGACCTTCTGGACGCTGAACCCGAGCACCCCGAGGCCCTTCTTCGCCGCCATCGCGTACGAGGACGGGGACCCGGCGGCGTACCACATGGCCGGGTGGGCCTTGCCGTACGGCTTGGGGAAGACCTTGCGCGGGGGCAGCGACCAGTGCTTGCCCTGGAACCCCTCGTATTCCTCCTGGAGGAACATCTTGGGGAACTCCGCGATGGTCTCCTCCCATATCTCCTTGGTGTGGTTCATGTCCGTCACGCCGGGCAGGAAGCCGAGGATCTCGTGGCTGCCGGCGCCGCGGCCGGTGCCGAACTCGAAGCGACCCTTGGAGAGGTGGTCGAGCATGGCGACCTTCTCGGCCACCTTCACCGGGTGGTTGACGGGCGCCAGGGGGTTGAAGATGCCGGAGCCGAGGTGGATGCGCTCGGTGGCGTGGGCGAGGTAGGCGAGGAAGACCTCGTTCGCCGACAGGTGCGAGTACTCCTCCAGGAAGTGGTGCTCGGAGGCCCAGGCGTACTTGAAGCCGGACTTGTCGGCCTGGATGACGTACTCGGTCTCCTCGATCAGCGCCTTGTGCTCCGCCTCGGGGTCGACCCTGGACCGCGCCTCAGGCACGTATCCCTGCACGAAGAGCCCGAATTCCAAGGGGGTTCACCGTCCTCGGTTTCTCTGATTCCCGACGGGGGTCTCCGATTCTGACGGACCGTCAGATTGGATGGGTCGACTCTTCCACCGCGCGGGTGGAGCGTCAATACTTGATGAGGCGTCAGGTGGGGCATGTCGGGTGCGGGACGTCGGGTGCGGGACGTCAGGTGCGGTGCACGCTCACGCCCGCCATCCAGCCCCCGTCGATGACGAACGGCTGCCCGGTGATGTACGAGGAGTCCTCGCTCGTCAGGAACAGCGCCAGCCGGGCGATCTCCTCCGGCCGCCCCACCCGCCCCAGCGGCACCACCCGCCGGTACAGCTCCGCCATCGCCCCGCGCGCCTCGTCACTCACGCCCGCCGGGTCCAGCAGGCGCGGATCGGTCATCGGAGTGTCCACCGCCCCCGGGCACATCGCGTTGACCCGGATGTTCTTCGCCGCCAGCTCCAGCGCCGCCACCCGCGTCAGCCCTACGATCGCCGCCTTGGTCGCCGCGTACGCACCCACGTACGCCATGCCCGCCAGGCCCGTGTACGAGGAGGTGTTCACGATCGTCCCGCCGTCCGCCGCCTCGATCTCCGGGGCCAGCGCCTTGATCCCGAGGAAGGCGCCGACCTGGTTGACCTGCACCAACTCCTGGAACTCCGCCAGCGGCGTCGCGGTCAGCGCGTTGAACCGCAGGATGCCCGCGTTGTTGACCAGGCCGTCCACCCGGCCGAAGGCCTCCCTGGCGGCCGCCACCGCGGCAGCCCAGTCCTCCTCCCGGCTCACGTCCAGCCGGACGTAGCGGACCCGGTCTTTCCCGACCGCCTCGCCGATCTCCTTGGCCACGGCGGCGCCCTGCTCGTCCAGCACGTCACCGAGGAGCACCCTGGCCCCCTCGGCGGCGAACAGCCGGGCCTCCTGCTCGCCCTGGCCGCGGGCGGCGCCGGTGATGAGGACGACGCGCCCGTGAAGTCTGCCGACGGCGGCGCCGGCGGCGGCGCCGGCTCCATCGCCCGCACCCATGCCCATGCCCATGCCCTTGCCCGTACCCATGCCGGTACCCATGCCCACGCCTGTGCCTGCGCCTGTGCCCATGCCTGCGCTCCTGGTCGCCGGTCAGTCGTTGAGGAGGGGCGCCACCTCGGCCCCGAACGCGGTGATCTGGTCGGCCAGCTCGGCCCGGTCGCGGCTGCGGAAGCGGACCTGGATCTGGTCGACGCCCAGCGCCCGGTACGCGCGCAGCGACTCGGCGAGCACCTCCGGCTTGCCGGCCAGGGTGCGGCGGCCGGTGTCCCAGGCGGGCTCGCCGACGTACAGCGCCTCGGTGATCGCACCGAACTCGAACGGCTCGGCCACCCCGGCCTCCTCCCGGAGCTCCCTGATCCGGGCGATCTGCGCGGGCAGCCGGTCCCGTGGATCGCCCTGCGGAAGCCAGCCGTCGCCGCGGACGGCCGCCCGCCGCACGGCGGCCGGCGAGGAGCCGCCGACCCAGACGGGGATCCGCTCCTGGGCCGGGCGGGGGCGCTGCCCGAGGTCCCGGAAGGAGAACCGCTCCCCCTCGAAGGCCGGGAACTCCTCGGGCCCGAGGGCCGCCCGCAGCGCGTCCAGCGTCTCGTCGAGCAGGGCGCCGCGCCCGGCGAAGTCGACGCCGAGGATCTCGAACTCCTCCCGGACGTGGCCCGCACCGACGCCGAGGATGAGCCGGCCGCCCGAGAGGTGGTCGACCGTCGCGTACTGCTTGGCGCTCAGCAGCGGATGCCGCAGGCCCAGGATCGCGACGTGGCTGAGCAGCCGTACGCGCTCGGTGACCCCGGCGAGGAAGGCGAGGGTGGCCACCGGGTCGTACCAGACGGTGCTCATGGGGCCGGCGAGGCGGCGCGGTATGGCCACGTGGTCGCAGGTGGCGACGTACCCGAACCCGGCCCGGTCGGCCGCCCGGGCGACCTCGGCGAGGTCGGCGGGACCGGCCGAGGCCTCCCAGGCCTCGGCGTACAGGGTGCTCTGCGACTGGATCGGGAGCTGCATCCCGTACACCAGCCGGCCCTCCGGAAACACGCGCGCCATACCGTCCCCCGCCTCGATGCTCAGTCCGGCTCGTCCGGGCGTCGGGGGCCATCGTCTTATCTGACGATCCGTCAGGCAATAGGGTGTGAGGGGAGCGGCGAGAAGCGGTGAGATGCGGCGAGAAGCGGTGAGATGCGGCGAGAAGCGGTGAGCCTTCGCCGCCGGGCCTCAGAAGCCGTGCGGGCCCATGACGATGACCGGCTTGGCCGCCGGGTCGAGCGTCTCCAGCACCTTCTCCATCGCCTCCTTCGCGATCCCGACACAGCCCTGCGAGGGGCCGTCGTGGTCCACGTGCAACCAGATGTTGCCGCCCTTGCGGATACCCTCCGGCTTCGTCGGGTCCAGCGGCGACACCCCGCGCTTGCGGTTGAAGTCGATCGCGACGACGTAGTCGAAGGAGCCCTCCAGGGACTCCCCCTCCACACCGTGGCCGGAGGCCGTGAACGCTCGGCTGCGGTCGTACGGCATCCGCGTCCCCGGCGGCTTCGGCAGCAGGCCCCCGGCGTCACTCAGCGAGAACACCCCAACGGGGGACGTGAGATCCCCGTACCTGCGCTCCGTGGACCACCCCCGGGCACCGTTGCGAGCGGGCCAGCTCCCGGCCAGGGCCCAGCCGTCGGCGGCCGTCGGCCGGGTGTAGAGGGCGACGGTGGCGTACGAGGAGTTCTTCGCCCTGCCCGTGACCAGGACGACCTGAAGGGACTCCGCCGGGATCTGCGCGCGGGTCCGCTCACTGATGCCGGGCAGCCCCTGCAGACCGCTCCCCCTGCTCTCGCGGGCGACACGGCCGTCGGCGGCGGCGGCAACCGCCGCAGGACGGTCGTCAGTGGTGCTGTGGGCACGCGCCTCGGCGTTGCCGGGCGCGTCCTGGACGGCATGGAACCAGGCCGCCGTGCAGGCCAGCAGGCCGACGGCCGCAACGGCGCCGACCCCGGCCCCGGCACGCACGGCCGCACGGGGCCGGGGGAAGCCGACTCGGGCGAGCTTGCTCATTCTCCCGACCGTACACATCGGAGGCCCCCCAAGACGGGGACGTCAACCTCCCGGGGGGTGTCGGGATGCCGAGGGTGACGCCAGGGTGGACCACACGACCGGAAGTCGAATGCTTGAGCGAGGGGGGTGGGGGCGGGGGCGGGGGCGACGGAGGCGACGAGCCCCAACCTGCAGGAAAGGTTGACCAGAGCATCATCCGGGCCGGTCAGACGCCCCAGATCGCTACACGCTCCTCATTCTCGGCGACTGGCCCCCGTCCGGGGCCGGTGAGCGCGGCAGATCGCTACGCGCTCCTCTCATCTCGGCGACTGACCGCCGTCCGGGGCTGGTGAGCGGGGCAGATCGCCACGCGCTCGTCAGCCCCAGGCGGGGGCCAGATGCCGAGAGATGGGAGGGCGGTTCGTGAGTCTCCATGCCGCTTGCGGTCGCCTTGATCACCTGGCGACGGACATCACCTCACGAACCGCCCCCCTCCCAAGCGGTCAGGGCTTGTTCAGATCCTTCCGCACGTGGTCGTAGAGGCTCTGCGCGGCCGGATTGACGACATGCTCACCGACCTTTTTCCCCGCCTCGAAGGCGCGCTGCCGCGCCGCACCGTCATTGGGGTGGCTCTTGGCGTTCTGGTAGGCAGCGGCCGCGCTCACGGCCGCCAGGGCCGCCCGACCCTGCGGTGTCTTCTGCGTCCAGGTGTAAACGCTGTGCGCGATCTTCACGATCGCGCCAGCAGCGGCAAGTAGGGGAATCGCCATGGTCCCTCCTTTTCCTCACGAAGGTCATGCCACGTCGGTCGATGTCCCAACCCCCTAGGGGATACCCGGAGTTGTCCCTAAGGGACCGAGAGTGCGCGGTTCGCGCGGCGACGTCGGCCACGAAGCGCCCCACACTCAGTCAAGCGACTACAGAACGGCGTAAAGGCTTGTAAACCGCCCCCTGCGGAGCGCGTAGCGATCTGGGGCGCCTCCCGGCCCCAGACGGCGGCCAGCCGCCGAGCAGCCGCCAGTACGTAGCGATCTGCCGCGCTCATCAGCCCCGGACGGGGGCCAGCCGCCGAGAAAAGAGGAGCGCGTAGCGATCTGGGGCGTCTGCCGCGCCCCGATGACGCTCTGGTCAACCTTTCCTGCAGGTTGGGGGCTCGTCGCTCCCGAGCCGGCCCAGATATCGGCCCTGGGGGCCGTCTTTCGTGCCCGCGCCCCCGGCGCCGGGCACTCATGGTGGCCTTGGAGGCATGGAGACGCCGCGAGGCGGAGCGCCGGCCCTGCTGCTCTGACGAGACCCGTCCGTTGACTTGTCCCCCCGGACACTCCTCCGACGCCGGGTGTGTGCATCCCGCTCGCCGTCGCCCCCGTCGCCGCCGTCGCCGTCGCCCGCCGGCTGTACGGACCCGTCGTACTGGCTGCCGCCCCTTCCGTCTCCCGTCGCGCGGTTGCCTTCCCCTTCGCCCCGCGGAGTTGTCGTCCCGGCGTTCCCTCTTGCCTCACGCGCGCCACGACGTACGCTCAAGCCGTGAGAACTCCCAGGCACGCAGCGCGCATTGTTGTTCTGGATCCCGGCGGGTCGGTGTTCCTGTTCCGGGAGGACAACGTCGAGGTCGGCATTCACTGGCTGCCGCCCGGCGGTGGGATCGATCCCGGGGAGACGCCCGAGGAGTGTGTGCGGCGGGAGCTGCGGGAAGAGACGGGGTGGACCGACCTCCTGCCGCAGCGGCTGCTGTGTACGTGGGAGCACGACTTCACCCACCAGGGCGTGCCCGTGCGCCAGCACGAGCACATCTACGTCACCTCCGGCCCCCGCCGTGATCCTGTGCCGGAGGATCCCGGGGCGCACTGGCGGTGGTTGTCTCCTGAGGCGCTGGCCGGGCTCGGGGAGCCGTCGTGGCCGCCGCGGTTGGCGGAATTGCTGGCCGAGGGGGTCGGGGAGCCCGTGCATTTGGGGCTCATCGGCTGATTCCGCCCCGGAGCCCCGTCCCTTTTCCTTCGCTTTTCCTCCGAACCTCCGCCCCTCAGCCCCGCGTCCCCGCCGCCCCCGCCGTCCCCCCGCCTCCCGTGGCGCGGGTGTACAGCGTGGCCGCGTAGTCGCCGAGGATCGTGCTGGTCGAGACGTCGTCGGTGTCGCCGCCGGTCAGGATGCCGATGATCTTGCCGTCGCGGGCGAGCCAGGCGCTGCCGCTCGTGCCGTCCGGGAAGTCCGCGCAGTCGAAGCGCTGCTGGGTCGGGGTTTCGCGGACCGCCCTGGCGGTGCAGGTGCGTGCGACCTTGCGGTCGCCGGGGTAGCCGGTGACGGTGACCTCCTCGCCGGCGCGGCCCGTGGTGTCGAGGGGGGCGCCACCGGTGACGTCCTCGATGTTGCGGCCCGAGGCGTCGGGGGCGAGGCGGGCGAAGGCGAGGTCGTAGTCGTCGTCGGAGCCGTCGGACCAGCGGGTGTCCTCGAAGACCTCCTCGATCTTCCAGGCGCCGTACGGGGCGGCCCCGTTGGCGTACGCGGGTGCGAAGACGGCGCCGCGGTCGGTGGCGTTGCCGGAGAGGAGGCAGTGGCCGGCGGTGACGATGAGGTTCTTGCCGGGGCTGCGGACGACGGTGGCCGTGCAGAAGTGATCACCCTGCAGGCCGCCCTCGAACAGGGCTCCGGTGAAGGCGGCCGGGGTGCCCGGCTTGGGTGTGTCGGAGGTGGTCAGCTGAGGCTGCTTGGGGGATTGCGTTCGCGAAGTCGGGCTCGGTGAGGGCTGTGCCGGGGCCGCCGCCTTGACCCGGGTTTCCGGCTGGCTTCCCGGATCCGGCACCACCTTGGTCATGGCGGCGGACGCGCCGATCGCCGCTATCGTGCACAACACCCCGGTCACCACGGTGCGCTTGTCCATCACTGCCGCCCCTTCAGCTTTGCTCTGGCGAAGCATGCCCTGATGGTCCGGTTACTCGCAAGGGGAGGGCCGTTCACCGTCCGCTACGGCACTGCCCAGAGCCCCTCCGGGGTCAGGCCCAGCAGTTCGACAGCGTTGCCGCGGACGATGCGTTCGACCACGTCGGGGGCGAGGTGGCCCATCTGGGCCTCGCCGACCTCGCGGGACTTGGGCCAGGTGGAGTCGGAGTGCGGGTAGTCCGTCTCGTACAGGACGTTGCCGGCGCCGATGGCGTCGAGGTTGCGCAGGCCGAAGGCGTCGTCGAAGAAGCAGCCGTAGACGTGTTCGGCGAAGAGCTCGGAGGGCGGGCGCAGGACCTTGTCGGCGACTCCGCCCCAGCCGCGGTTCTCCTCCCACACCACGTCGGCGCGTTCGAGGATGTACGGAATCCAGCCGATCTGGCCCTCGGCGTACATGATGCGGAGGTTGGGGAAGCGTTCGAACTTGCCGCTCATCAGCCAGTCGACCATCGAGAAGCAGCAGTTGGCGAAGGTGATGGTGGATCCAACGGCGGGCGGGGCGTCGGCGGAGGTGGAGGGCATGCGGCTGGAGGAGCCGATGTGCATGGCGATGACGGTGCCGGTGTCGTGGCACGCCTGGAGGAAGGGGTCCCAGGCGTCGGTGTGGATCGAGGGCAGCCCGAGGTGCGGGGGTATTTCGGAGAAGGCGACGGCGCGTACGCCGCGGGCGGCGTTGCGGCGGACCTCGGCGGCGGCGAGGTCCGCGTCCCAGAGCGGGATGAGGGTGAGGGGGATGAGGCGGCCGTGGGCTTCGGGGCCGCACCACTCCTCGACCATCCAGTCGTTGTAGGCGCGTACGCCGAGGAGCCCCAGCTCGCGGTCCTTGGCCTCGGTGAAGGTCTGGCCGCAGAAGCGGGGGAAGGTGGGGAAGCAGAGTGCGGACTGGACGTGGTTGACGTCCATGTCGGCGAGGCGGTCGGGAACCGAGTGGGAGCCGGGGCGCATCTGCTCGTAGGTGATCACTTCGAGCCGGATCTCGTCGCGGTCGTAGCCGACGGCGGTGTCGAGGCGGGTGAGGGGGCGGTGCAGGTCCTCGTACACCCACCAGTCGCCGATGGGGCCGGGGTCGCCCTTGGCGCCCATGACGGGGGCGAACTTGCCGCCGAGGAAAGTCATTTCCTTGAGGGGGGCGCGGACGACCCGGGGCCCGGTGTCGCGGTAGCGGGACGGGAGCCGGTCCTGCCAGACGTGAGGAGGTTCCACCGTGTGGTCGTCCACCGAGATGATCTTCGGGAAGGTCTCCATGGCCCTCACGGTAGCGTCAATCTGACGAACCGTCAGCTGGTTGAGGAGTGATCGGTTCGACACGGGCTGACGGGTACGAGCAAGACAGGGCAGACTGGCCCCTACACCGACGGAAGGCAGGGGGACGACAGATGGACGGCATACCGGCCATCCCGGCCCAGCGGAACCACCCCGAGGCAGCCCGGCACGCCCCCCGGACCACCCAGGCCGCCCAGGCCGCCCCCGGGCCCGGAGCCGTGCCCGCAGCCCCGGAGCCCGGGCCGCCCGCCACCGCCCCTGCCCCCTCCCCCGGCTCCCGCTTCGCCGTCCTCGGGCCGATCCGCGCCTGGCGCGGCAGGGAGATGCTCCCGTCCGGCACCCCGCAGCAGCGCGCCCTGCTCGCCGTGCTGCTGCTGCGCGACGGCCGCACCGCCACCGCACCCGAACTGATCGACGCCATCTGGGGCGAGGACCCGCCGCAGCAGGCCCTCGCCACCATCCGTACGTACGCCTCCCGCCTGCGCAAGGTCCTCGACCCCGGCACCCTGGTCACCGACGCCGGCGGCTACGCCATCCGCACCCCCGCCGGCACCCTCGACCTCGGCGTCGCCCGCAGCCTCGCCTCCGACTCCGAGCAGGCCCGCACCGCAGGCGACCGCGCCCTCGCCCGCACCCTCCTGGCCCGCGCCCTCGACCTGTGGGACGGCGAACCCCTCGCCGGGGTCCCCGGCCCGCACGCCGAGACCGAGCGCTCCCGGCTCGTCGAATGGCGCCTGCAGCTGCTGGAGACCCGCCTCGACCTCGACCTGGAGGTCGGCCACCACGCCGAGGCCGTCTCCGAGCTGACCGCGCTGACCGCCGCCCACCCCCTGCGGGAACGCCTGCGCGAGCTGCTGATGCTCGCCCTGTACCGCAGCGGCCGGCAGGCCGAGGCCCTCGCCGTGTACGCCGACACCCGCCGCCTCCTCGCCGACGAGCTCGGCGTCGACCCGCGGCCCGAGCTGGCCGCCCTCCAGCAGCGCATCCTGCGCGCCGACGCCGAACTGGCCTGCGCCGAGGCCCCGCCCCCCGCGGCGGCGCCCGCCCACGTGCGGCCCGCGCAGCTGCCCGCCACCGTGCCCGACTTCACCGGCCGCGCCACCTTCGTCAGCGAGCTCGGCGCCATCCTGTCCGCCGCCGACGGCCAGGTCATGGCCGTCTCCGCGCTCGCCGGCATCGGCGGCGTCGGCAAGACCACCCTCGCCGTGCACGTCGCGCACGCCGCCCGCCCGCACTTCCCCGACGGCCAGCTGTACGTCGACCTCCAGGGCACCGAGCCGCGCCCCGCCGAGCCCGTCGCCGTCCTCGGCTCCTTCCTGCGGGCCCTCGGCACCCCCGACACCGCCATCCCGGACACCGCCGACGAGCGGGCCGCGCTCTACCGCTCCGCCCTCGACGGCCGCCGCGTCCTGGTCCTCCTCGACAACGCCCGCGACGCCGCCCAGGTCCGGCCGCTGCTGCCGGGCACCGCCGGCTGCGCCGCCCTCGTCACCAGCCGGGTCCGCATGGCGGGCCTCGCCGGGGCCCATCTCGTCGACCTCGACGTGATGAGCCCCGAGGAGGCCCTCCAGCTGTTCACCCGGATCGTCGGCGCCGAACGCGTCGCCTCGGAACGCCAGGCCGCCCTCGACGTCGTCGGCGCCTGCGGCTTCCTCCCCCTCGCCATCCGCATCGCCGCCTCCCGCCTGGCCGCCCGCCGCACCTGGACCGTCTCCGTCCTCGCCGCCAAGCTCGCCGACGAGCGCCGCCGCCTCGACGAGCTCCAGACCGGCGACCTCGCCGTCAAGGCCACCTTCGAGCTGGGCTACGGCCAGCTGGAGCCGGCCCAGCAGCGCGCGTTCCGCCTCCTCGGCCTCGCCGACGGCCCCGACATCTCGCTGGCCGCCGCGGCCGCCGTCCTGGACCGGCCCGAGCACGACACCGAGGACCTCCTGGAGGCTTTAGTCGACTGCTCCCTCCTGGAATCCGCCGCCCCCGGCCGCTACCGCTTCCACGACCTCGTACGCCTCTACGCGCGTGCCTGCGCCGAACGCGACGAGCAGCCCCCGACCGAGCGGGACGCCGCCCTCGACCGGCTCCTCGACTTCTACCTGGCCACCGCCTCCGCCGTGTACGCGGTCGAGCGGCCCGGCGACCGGCTGCCCGCCCACCTCGCCGCCACCCACCACCCCGGCCTGCGCTTCGGCGAGCCCCGCGCCGCCCTGGACTGGCTGTACGCCGAGGCCGACCCGCTGCTCGCCTGCGTCCGCCAGTCCTCCGTACGCACCACCGGGCGCGCCGACGTGCTCCGCCGGGCCGTGGACCTGCTGTGGGCGGCCAAGGACCTCGCCGAGTCCGGCGCCAACTCCAAGCAGTACGAGTCCGCCGCCGCCGCCCTGCGCGACGCGGCCCGCGCCGCGAAGGACCCGCACACCGAGGGCCGCGCCCGCACCGCCCTGACCAACGTCCACCTCGTCGCCGGCCGCTTCGCCGAGGCCGACGACGAGGCCCGGCAGGCCATGGTCCTGGCCCGCGAGGCCGACGACCCGCTGCCCAGCTGCTGGGCGCCCAACGACCGCGGGATCATCGCCCTCTACCAGGCCCGCTACGCCGACGGCGAGCGCTACCTGCTGGAGGCCATCGAGAACTTCCGCGCCGACGGCAACCACATCGGCGAGGCCAGCGCCCTGTGCAACCTCTCCCGCATCCACGTGGAGCTGGGCAGGCTGGCCAGCGCGATCGAGCTGGCCGAGCAGGGCATCGCCATATACGACCGGATGGGCCTGACCCTGCGCCTGGCCAACGGCCGGTACGCCCTCGGCATCGCCCTCACCCAGGCCGGGCGGCTCGCCGAGGCGCAGACGCAGCTGACCGAGGCGCTGTCCCTCTTCCACGACAACCGGCAACCCCTGTGGGAGGGCGTGACGCACTTCCGGCTGGCCGAGGCCCACCTGGCCGCGCACCGGCCGACGCTGGCCGCCGCCCACGCCGAGCAGGCCATCGCGCTGCGCGGGATCGGCGGCGAGTGGCGCCGGGCCACCGTGCTGACCGTGCTGGGCAAGGCCCTGCAGCGGCTGGGGCAGCGGGACCGGGCGCGGGTGTGCTGGCGGGATGCGGAGGCCGTCTTCGAGGGCCTCGGGTCTCCGGAACTGGCCGAGGTACGGGCCCTGCTGGCCCCGGAGATCGCGGCCTGATCCCGCGGCGGCGATCGCCCGCCTCCCGCACCGGCGGGAGTTGAACGGAGGCGTTCATCGTTCGTTTATCGCCTTCCGCCACCATGGATGCATCGACTCAACCGCGTCGGGGGCGCGGGGAGTCCGCTGGAGGACCGCCCGTTCGGCGGTCCGCGGGGGAATCGCCGAACGGGCCCTAGCCATCCATCAGGAGATCCGATGACGACGAACGAGAACATCCTGCAGAACGAGAGCGACATCATCCCGCTCGACAACCACGCGTCGGGGATCGAGATCAAGCCGGTCGACGGCCCCGCCGCGGCGGACGCCGACATCACTCCGATGGACAACCACGCCTCCGGCATCGCCATCAAGCCGGCCGACAAGCCGGCTGCGGACGAGGAGATCGTCTCGCTGGACAACCACGCGTCCGGTCCGCGTCCGTAACCGAGCGGTCTCCGGTGCCGGCCGTCCCACGGGGGACACGAGGGACGGCCGGCACCGGGAACACGGGGGAACCACGGGGGAACACGGGGAATCAGGGGGGTGCGTCGGGGTCACGGGGGCCGCGGCGCCACCGCGGGGGAACACACGGGGGATCACGGGTGGCGCGCCGCCACGGGGGAAACGGGCGGCGCACCACCACGGGGGAGCAAGGCAACGGGGGAGCACAACGCAGGAACGGCGGCCGCGGTGGCCCGGAGGGGGAGCCACCGCGGCCGCCGCGTGCGTGCCTACCGCGCAGGTGCGTACGTACGGCGCAGGTGGGTGCGTACCGCGCAGGTGCGTGCGCGGCCGGAAGCGGCCGGCCTGCCCGGGGGCCCCGGTCCGTGGATACGCTGGGACCGTGTTCACCTCCCAGGGGCCGAGCCTGCGCGAGCTCGCCGTGCAGGCCTTCTCGTCGGTCGAGCGCGGCTACGACCTGCTCGCGCCGAAGTTCGACCACACGCCGTTCCGCACCCCGGACCGCATGCTCGACGCCGTCGAGGAGGCGCTCGCCCGGCACGAGGGCTCCTTCGGCTCCGGCCTGGACGTCTGCTGCGGCACGGGCGCGGCCCTCGGGATGCTCGGCCGGCTGTGCCGGGACCGGGTGACCGGCGTGGACCTGAGCGCGGGCATGCTCGCCGAGGCCGAGCGGCTGTACGGCGGAGACCGCGTCGACCTGCTGCGGGCCGACGCGCGGGCGCTGCCGCCCGGGCTCGCGGACACGTACGACCTGGCGGTCAGCTTCGGGGCGTTCGGGCACTTCCTGCCGGCCGAGCGGCCCGCCCTCTTCGGCAGTGTCCACCGCGCGCTGCGCCCGGGCGGCGTGTTCGCCTTCCCGATCGGGGCGCCGATCCCGCCGACCTCCCCGCTGTGGTGGGCGGTGGCGGGCTTCGACGCGGCGATGCGCGTCCGCAACGCGGTGTGGCGGCCGCCGTTCGTCATGTACTACCGGACGTTCCCGTGGGGCGGGGCCCGCGCGGACCTGCGGGCGGCCGGCTTCACGGTGGAGACCGTGCCGCTGGAGCCCTTCGGGCGCCGCCCGGACGGCAGCCCGCGCTGGCGGCTCGTCCTCGCCCGGAAGAACGAGCAGCAGCCTTAGCCGCGGACGGGCCGACGGGTCAGCGGGCCGACGGGCCGACGGGCCGACGGGCCGACGGGCCGACGGGCCGACGGGCCGACGGGCCGACGGGTCAGCGGGTCGACAGGTCGACAGGTCAGCAGGTCGACGGGTCAGCGGGCGCGGAGCTCCCGTTTGAGGACCTTGCCGCTCGCGTTGCGCGGGAGCTCGGTGACGAACTCCACGGCGCGCGGGACCTTGTAGTTGGCCATCTCCCGCCGGGACCAGGCGATCAGGTCGTCGGCGGTGAGGGTGGAGCCGGGGCGGCGCACCGCGTACGCCTTGCCGACCTCGCCGAGGCGGGGGTCGGGGATGCCGACGACCGCGACGTCGGCGATGTCCGGGTGCAGGCCGAGGAGTTGTTCTATCTCGGCGGGGTAGGCGTTGAAGCCGCCGACGATGAACATGTCCTTGATCCGGTCGGTGATGCGCAGGTTGCCGCCGCCGTCGAGGACTCCGACGTCGCCGGTGCGCAGCCAGCCGTCGGGGGTGACGGTGCGGGCGGTCTCCTCCGGGTCCTCGAAGTAGCCCTGCATGACGTGGTGGCCGCGTACCCACACCTCGCCCGCCGCGCCCGCGGGCAGGGGCCGGCCGTCGCCGTCGGCGATGCGGATCTCGGTGCCGGGGACGGCCCGTCCGGAGGTGGCGGCGATGACCTCGGCCGGGTCGCCGCGGCGGCACATGGAGACGATGCCGCCGGCCTCGGAGAGCCCGTAGGCGGTGAGGACGGTGCCGATGCGCAGTTCGCCGCGGAGCCGCTCGACGAGGCGGAGCGGGACGACGGCGGCGCCGGTGACGACGAGGCGGAGGGTGGAGAGGTCGTGGTGGGCGCGCTGGGGGTGGTCGAGGAGGGACTGGTGGAGGGTGGGCGGGCCGGGGAGGACGGAGATCCGCTCGGCGGCGATGTTGGCGAGGGCGGTGTCCACGTTGAAGACGGGCTGGGGGACCATCGTGGCGCCGCGCATCAGGCAGGCGAGGATGCCGGCCTTGTAGCCGAAGGTGTGGAAGAAGGGGTTCACGATCAGGTAGCGGTCGCCCTCGCGGAGTCCGGCGAGCTCGCTCCACACCTCGTAGCAGCGCAGGGACTGGGCGTGGGTGATGACGGCGCCCTTGGGACTGCCGGTGGTGCCCGAGGTGAAGATGATGTCGGAGGGGGCTTCGGGGCCGATCGATTCGGCCCGCCGGCGGACGGCCGCGGCGGGCACGGTGTCACCGCCGGCCAGGAAGTCCTTCCAGGTGCGGAAGTCCTCGGGGGCGTCGTCGGCGAGGACGACGACCTGTTCCAGGTGCGGCAGGCCGGGCAGCGGGCCGCGGCCGCCGGCGGGGCCCTGTGCGGCGGCCCGGCGCAGGGAGGCGACGTAGGAGGTGCCGAGGAAGGTGCCGGTGACGAAGAGCAGCCGGGCCCGGCTGCGCTGGAGGACGTACGCCGCTTCCGTGCCCTTGAACCGCGTGTTGAGGGGGACGAGGACGGCGCCCGCGGAGACGGCGCCGAGGGCGGAGACGATCCAGTCGGCGGTGTTGGGCGCCCAGACGGCGACCCGGTCGCCCGGTTCGATGCCGGCGGCGAGGGTGGCGGCCGCGGCGCGTTCGACGCGCTCGCCGAGCTGCGCGTAGGTCAGCCGGGTGCGGCCGTCGACCACGGCCTCGCGGTCGGCGTGGCGGGCGGCGGCCGCGCGGACCAGCCCGGCGATGCTGCCCCAGCGCAGGTCGCCCCGTACGTCCTCGCCCGTGGCTTCGGGGCCTGTCCCGTTGGCTGCCCCGCGCCCCGGTTCGCGCCCGGTTTCGCGTACGCCCTCGCCCATCGTCCGCCCTCCCACGACACCAGTAGCTGACTATCCGTCAGATTAGCTGTAGCCTTCGCGGCTGTCAGCACTGGCGCGGGCCGCGGAGGTGGCGGATGGCGGCAACACTCAAGGACGCTACGGCGATCGTCGGAATCGGCCAGACCCCCTTCGCCAGACACCTGCCCGAGTCCGAGAAGGAACTCGCCTGCCGGGCGGTCCTCGCCGCCCTCGCGGACGCCGGCATCGCCCCCTCCGAGGTCGACGCCTTCGCCTCGTACACGATGGAGGAGACCGACGAGGTCGAGGTCGCCAAGTCCATCGGCGCAGGCGACGTCACCTTCTTCTCCAAGGTCGGCTACGGCGGCGGCGGCTCCTGCGCCACCGTCGCCCACCTCGCCGCCGCCGTCGCCACCGGCCAGGCCACCGTCGGCGTCGCCTGGCGCTCCCGCAAACGCGGCTCCGGGCCGCGCCCCTGGACCAGCACCGCCGTCCAGCTGCCCACCCCCGGACAGTGGACCCGCCCCTTCGGCCTGCTCCGGCCCGCCGACGAGATCGCCATGCTGGCCCGCCGCTACATGCACGAGTACGGAGCCACCCGCGACCACCTCTTCAACGTGGCCATGGCCTGCCGCAACCGGGCCAACGAGAACCCCGCCGCGATCATGTACGACCGGCCGCTGACCCGCGAGATGTACATGACCTCCCGCATGATCAGCGAACCGCTCTGCCTGTTCGACAACTGCCTGGAGACCGACGGCGCGCTGGCCTGCGTCATCGTCTCCGCCGAGCGCGCCCGCGACTGCCGGCAGCGCCCCGTGTACGTGCACTCCGTCGCCCAGGGCCTGCCCGCCCAGCACCACGGCATGGTCAACTACTGGAACGACGACCCGCTCACCGGCCCCGCCTGGACCGCCGCCCGCCACCTGTGGAAGCACGCCGACTTCGGCCCGCAGGACATCGACGTCGCCCAGATCTACGACGCCTTCACCCCGCTGATCCTGCTGTCCCTGGAGGGCTACGGCTTCTGCGCGCGCGGCGAGGGCGCCGCCTACACCGAGGGCGGAGCCCTGGAGACCGGCGGCCGGCTCCCGCTCAACACCGGCGGCGGCGGACTGTCCGAGGCCTACGTCCACGGCTTCAACCTGATCAACGAGGGCGTCAAACAGCTGCGCGGCAGCTCGACCGCCCAGGTGCCCGGCGCCGCGACCTGCCTGGTCACGGCCGGCGAGGGCGTCCCGACGTCGGCGCTCCTGCTGCGCGCCTGAACCACACCCGAGCCACACCCCGAGCCGCACCCCGAGCCACACCCGAGCCACACCCGAGCCACCCCGAGCCACACCGCCGTCCGGGACACGAGGAGACGAGGGACCACCGTGACCGCAGCCGCCGAAGCACTGCTCCTGCCCGTCCCGGACGCCGACGGCGCCCCCTTCTGGGAGTACGCCGCCCGGGGCGAGCTCCGCGTCCAGGCCTGCACCGCCTGCGGCAGGCTCCGCTTCCCGCCGCGCCCCTGCTGCCCGCACTGCCAGTCGTTCGACTCCGAGTGGCGCCCCACCAGCGGCCGGGGCCGCATCTGGTCGTACGTCCGGCCGCACCCGCCGCTGCTTCCCGCCTACGCGGTGCAGGCCCCGTACAACGTCGTCCTCGTCGAGCTCGCCGACGCGCCGCACATCCGGCTCGCCGGGAACCTCGTCGCCTCGGCCGACGCCCCGCTGAACTCGGTGGACCCGGCCCGGCTGCGCATCGGCGCCCGGGTCCAGGCGGTGTTCGCCGACGCGGGCGGGATCACCGTGCCGCGCTGGATCCTGGAGAAGGCATGACGCTGCGGGTGGAGCGGGACGAGGCCGACGGGGTCGCGGTCGTCACCCTGGACCGGGAGCACCGGCACAACGCGATCGACCTGGAGACCGCCGCCGGACTGGCCGCGGTGTGGCGGGAGTTCCGCCACGACGACACGGTCCGGGCGGTGGTGCTGACCGGGGCGGGCGGGGCCGCGTTCTGCACCGGCATCGACCGGGACACCGCCGTCCCGCAGCCGGGCTCCCCGTACTCGGTCGACGACCCGCTGGCGGCGATCGGCCCGAAGGCGGCCGACCTGTGGAAGCCGGTGATCGCCGCCGTCAACGGCATGGCCTGCGGCGGGGCGTTCTACCTGCTGGGCGAGGCCGAGTTCATCGTCGCCTCCGACACGGCGACCTTCTTCGACCCGCACACCTCGTACGGGATGGTCAGCGCCTACGAGGCCGTGTACATGGCCCAGCGGATGCCCTTCGGCGAAGCCGCCCGGATGTCCCTGATGGGCACGGCCGAACGGCTGTCGGCGCGGCGGGCGTACGAGATCGGGCTGGTCTCGGAACTGGCCGCGCCCGCGGAACTGCCCGAGGCGGCCCTGCGGGCGGCGCGGACGCTGGCCGGCTTCCCGACGGAGGCCGTGCAGGGCACCGTACGGGCCCTGTGGTCGGCGAAGCAGGCGGCCCTGCAGCAGGCGCTGGCGCAGGCCCCGGCGCTGATCGCACTGGGCAACCTGCCGCCGGACCGGCAGGCGGCCCTCTTCGCAAACCGACGGACGACACCACAGCCCCGGGTGCGGTGACGCCGGCGCCCGGGACTGCCCTGACGCCGGCGGCCCCGGCCGCCTCCGCCGCGGCCGGTTCAGAACGGGCTGTCGAGGGCGGCGTGTGAGATGGCGGGGTAACAGTCCGAATCCAGGGCGAAGTTGAGCCGGCCGGCCCGTCCTGTCCCCCGGTCCCGCGTTTCAGGCCGACGATCTGCGGGGTCTGCGCCCTGCACCCCGGTCAGCCGCGTGAGTTTCCGGGCCACCGCCTTGCTCTGTTCCCGCGCCGGATGGGGGTCCATCCGCAGCGGTGCGTAGGCGAGTTCCTTGCCACTCGAACAGGCCGTGGGCAGTGCTGCCATCACCAGCACAGCAGCCGCGGCGACCCCTGTCCTCGTGCCTGCGGACCGGCGGAAACCCGCAGCTCGTCCGGTATCTGCCAGGTCTTTCACCCCTCCGTGCAGCCCGTCCTGTCCGGCTCCCGACGGCCGCCGAGGCGTCCGCCTGCGCTCCCCCGCGTACGCAGGCCGCTTGGCCGGTTCACAGTTGTCGTGCATATGATCGGCGCCACCCGACGGGGAGGCGCGAACATGTCAGATGAACTCGTTCCGGACCAACAGGTGGGCATGCGGCTGAACGGCGAGGGGCCGCTGGCCCCGGGCGCCACCGCGCCACCGCCACCGCTGCTGCAGTCTCCGAGCCTCACGCCACCGCCGCTGCTGAAGGCGCCGGGCGGGCAGGACTTCGCCTCGACGCCTGCCGAGAAGCAGGCCGCGGCCAACACGATCCAGACCGAACTCCAGCCGAACACGAAGACGGCCGCGGACCACGCGGACGACTCGACCGGCGCCGCCCAGAAGGGCTTCGACGGCTGGGAGACCGCCGCCGGCCTGAAGACGGTCGCGGAGACCTGGGACCAGCAGGTGAAGAACCTGATCGCCCGGCTCGAAGCGGAGAAGAACGCCCTGCGCGGCGCCTCGGGCCTCTTCGCCCGCAACGACGTCGGGCTGGGCAACAACTTCCTCGCCACGAAGTCGAAGCTGCACGGCCTGTAGGGGGATCCGAGCTGTGGCACTGAACTACCACGAGGTCCTGACCACGAACTTCGGCCTGCTCGGAACGGCCGCCGGCAAGTGGGAGACGATGGCGGGCGAGCTGAAGAAGGTCGAGACCCGCTACGGCGACACCGTCCAGAAGATCACCATGACCGAGAACTGGGCCGGCTTCAGCTCCGTGAGCGCCGAGAAGGGCTTCGCGGCCACCCGCTACGAGTACGCGGCGGCCCAGGTCCAGGCGAAGGCGATCGCAAGCCTGCTGCGCGATGCCCAGGAGAAGTTCACCGACCTGAAGAACAAGCTGGAGAGCGCCCGCGACGACGCGATAGCCGCCGGCATGACCGTCTCCGCGGAGGGGCGCGTCGCCTTCGACTACTCCAAGCTCACCCCGGGCGAGCGCAGCGCCTACCACCACGACCCCGACGGCCAGAAGACGGTCGCCGAAGCCGTCGGCAAGTGGCAGAAGCACATCGACGACCGGGTGAAGGTCGTCACCGAACTCGACCAGAACATCAAGGCCGTCCTCCAGACCGCCGTCACCGACAGCAACAAGGACGCCTTCGGCAAGGGCGCCGACATGTCGCTCAGCGGGTTCAACGCCGGTGCCACGGGCGATCTGAACCAGGCCCTGAAGGACGAGAAGGCCGCACAGGAGCAGGCGGCCAAGGAGGCGGAGGCGGCCAAGAACGGGCCGAAGTCCGAGGGCGGCCTCAAGATCACCGGCCCCGCCGTCGGCGCCTCGGCCAGCGGCCAGAAGTACGGCAAGGAGGGCTCGGCCAAGGCGTACGCCGACCTCTTCCACATGACCGCGGACGGCAAATACCAGAACGGGAACCTGACGCTCTCCGGTGTCGACGACATCACCCTCGGAGCCAGGGCCAGCGCGAACTACGGCATGACCCACGACGGCCTCGCCGGCAAGGCCGAGGTGTCCGCGGGCATCCGGACCCTGGTGGAGGGACGCGCCGACTACAGCCACTGGGGCGGGGCCTACGCGCGCAGCGAGGGGTTCGCCGGTGGGGAGGCCGCGGTCAGCGGCACGGCGCGGTGGGACAACGTCAGCGCCGGCGCGAAGGCGTTCGCCGGCGGCAAGCTCGGTGTCGCGGGCGGCGGGGAGGTCGCCGGCATCGGCGCCGGCGGCACGGCCGAGGGATGGGCCGGCGCGGGCGCGGAGGCCAAGGTGACCTTCGGCAAGGGTGACGACGGCAAGTGGCACGTCGGCGGCAAGGTGGGCGTCGCCCTCGGGCTCGGCGGCGCCGTGGGCGGCGAGTTCACCATCGACACCGACAAGGTGACCAAGGCCGCCGGCGACACGGCCGACTGGGTGGGCGACACCGCCGGCGACATCAAGGACGGCTTCGTCGGACTGCTCCACTGATGCACTTCTCAGCGGAAGGAAGGAGGGCCTGACAACATGCCCACGACACTGCCGATTCCGATCGAGTTCAGCCTGCCGGAGGGCTGGCGGCCCGCCCCTCCGGACGAGGTCGGCGCCCCGGGCGTGGCGTTCGTCGCCCTGCATCCCGAGCCGGATGCCGGGTTCACCGCCAACATCACCGTCGACGGCGACTTCTGGACGGGCGGGGAAACCCTCGCCGACATCGCCGAGGGGGCGGTGGAGCGGCTGCGCCGGGCCGCCGGGCCGGTGGTGGTCGCCGACCGCCGCGAGCTCGGCTCCGCGGACTCCCCCGCCCTCGGGCAGCGGCTGACGTTCACCGCCGTCGTGGCCGGTGTGCCGCGCGAGCTCGTCCAGTCCCAGGTCTACCTGGCCATGCAGGACGTGGCGGACCCGCACCAGCGCGTGGTGATCCGGCTGATCCTGACCGTCACCGCGACCCAGGAGGACAGCGTGCGGGGGGACTTCCAGGAATTCCTCCGCTCGGTCGGCCCCGACACGGGGGCCGGCGGCCGGGACGCGGGGGCCGGCGGCCAGGGCGCGGCGGCCGGCGGCCAGGGCGCGGGAGCCGGCGGCCCGGACGCGGGAGCCGGCGGCCCGGACGCCGCGGCGGGGGCGGGGGCGTAGCCGTGGGCCTCAAGGACAGGCTGACCGGTACGCGGCGCCCCGACGGCGGCATCCCGCCCGAGCCGGCGGCGGAGGTCCGGGCGGCGCTGCTCGCGCTGGGCGGGCCGGACGTGCCCTACACCGTGCGCAACGCCCTGCCCACGGAGGACGCCGACCTGGTGGCGGAGTGGCGGCTGCGGGAACCCGCCTGGCACGACCACTTCCTCCGCCACCGGCTGGAGCGGCAGGTACAGATCCGGATGCGGATCGACCCGGCCAGGCACGAGGTGCGGACCGCCGACCGGATGTGGGAGGTCACGTGGGTCGGCGGCACGCCCCGGCTGGCGACGTCCGGCGAGCTCTCCCGGGGCCAGGTGACGACGGTGTCGAAGCAGTGGACCATCGGGCGCGGGAAGGACGGCGGCATCGAGGCGACCGGGTCGTTCCGCTTCGATGTGTCGGACATGAAGACGCCGCTGCAGAAGGCCGTCCTCGGCGCGGGCTGGACCTGGCGCGGAGTGCTGTTCGGGCGGCTCTGACCGGGGCGGCGCTGACCGACACGGCGGAGGCCCCGCCCCCTCGGAAGGGGAGCGGGGCCTCCGGCCGTATCGGGCTTGCCCGGGACGGAAGAGTCCGGTCCTCGGATCAGGCCTCGGATCAGGCCTCGGATCAGGCCTCGGATCAGGCCTCGACGACGCCCGAAGCGGCGATCTCGATCTTGGCGCGGGTGGAGCCGGACGACGAGCCCAGCTTCTCGATCGCGTCGACGATCTCGGTGCCCTGGACTACCTCGCCGAAGACGACGTGCTTGCCGTCGAGCCACGGGGTGACGACCGTGGTGATGAAGAACTGCGAGCCGTTGGTGTTGCGGCCGGCGTTCGCCATCGACAGCAGGTACGGGCGGTCGTGCTTCAGCTGGAAGTTCTCGTCGGCGAACTTCTCGCCGTAGATGCTCTTGCCGCCGGTGCCGTTCTGGTTGGTGAAGTCACCACCCTGCAGCATGAACTGCGGGATGACGCGGTGGAACGGCGAGCCCGCGTAGCCGAAGCCGTGCTCGCCGGTGGCCAGCTCGCGGAAGTTCTTCGTGGTCTTCGGGACGACCTCGTCGAAGAGACGGAAGACGATCCGGCCGGCGGCCTCGCCGTTGATGTTGATGTCGAAGTAGACGTTGCTCATGGGGTCCATCCTGTCACTCCCGGTGCCGTACGCGACCCGGCGGGGCCGGAACCCCGCCCCGACCCCGCCCGGCGGCCCGGCGTTCACCCGCCCGTACGGGTCCCCGTTCCCTTGACCGCGTCGAGCGCGTACACGCAGCGGTCCTTGCTGCACGCGTACACCACGCCACCCTCCGCGACCGGGGCCCCGGTGATCTCGCCGCCCGTGGCCAGCTTCCAGCGGAGCTGCCCGCCGGCCGCGTCGAGGGTGTACAGGCAGTGGTCGGCGGAGCCGAAGTGCACCCGGCCGTCGGCGACCGCCGGCGAGCCGGTGATCTCGCCGCCCGCCGCGAACCGCCACTTCGGGGTGCCGGTGACCGCGTCCAGCGTGTACACGGCGCTGCCCGCGCCCAGGTGGATGCTGCCCGACGCGATCAGCACCGGGTCCGAGGACGAGCGCGGCTCGGTGGCGATGCGCCAGCGGTCCTTGCCGGTGACCGCGTCCAGCGCGTACACGGTGCCCAGGTAGTCCACGAGGTACACGCCGCCGCCGGTGACGGCCGCGCCCGGCGCGAACGCCGGCGGGGCGAGGAACACGGCCGGCGCCTCGAAGTGCCAGCGGACCCGACCCGACGCCCGGTCCACGGACAGGACGCGGGTGCCGGCGGCGATGTACGTGTTGCCGTCGGGGGCCGGGGTGACCCGTACCGGCACGTTGCCGCAGGAGGCCGCGTCGCCGACCGGGTACGACCAGGCCTCCACGCCGCTGCGGGCGTCCAGGGCGCGCAGCCGCGCGTCCTGCCACACGTACACCGTGCCCTCGTGCAGGACGGGGGCCGCCTCGGGCGTCTCGAAGTCGCTCTGCGCCCCGGACAGCTCCCACAGCTTCTGGCCGCTGGAGGCCTCCCAGGCCTGGATGCCGCCGCCGCGGGTGGCGGTGACGACGGTGCCCCGGTCGGCGCGCAGGGCGTACACCCAGGCGTCGGTGGACAGCCGCCACCGCTCGGTGCCGTCGGAGGCGTCGAGGGCGAAGAGGGAGGGGCCGTCGGAGGCGTGGATGCGGCCGTCGGAGACGGCCATGGCCCAGGCGACGTCGCGGGTCTTGAACTGGCGGCGGCCGGTGGCCACGTCCAGGGCGTGCACCTCGAAGGAGGTGACGTAGAGCAGCTCGCCGGCGACGGTCGGGGTGCCCCACACCTCGTTGGACATGCGGAACCGCCAGGGGCGCCAGCGGCCGCTGTCGGGGGCCTGGCCCTGGTTCGGCACGGAGGTCGCCGCGGACGACGGCGACGCGGCGGGCACGGGGGCCGCGGAGGCGCCGGCCGGCGGGCGGACCCAGCCGGTCGCGGAGTCGGCGGATCCGGTGTGCGCGGCGGGCGCCGACGCGCTCGCCCGCGGCCCGGGCCCGATCGGCACCGGGGAGCCGCCGAGGCGCACCGGCTCGCCGGTGGGCGCGGGCACGGCGCCGGGCGCGGACGAGGGGGCCGACGAGGGCGCTGACGAGGCCGCCGATGAGGGCGCCGACGTCGGCCGGGGCGGGTGCTGGGGGCGCTGCGGGAGGGGGTGGCCGGTCCGCGGGTCGACGCCGGGTTCGGCGAGGCCGCGGGGCGCGTGGCGGTGCGTGGGCACGTCGGCGGGCCGCCCCTGGGCGCCGGGACCGGGACCGGGGCCGGGACCGGGGCCGCGGCCGCGGCCGGGCGCCGGGACCGGTGCGGCCACCGTGCGCTGGCCGGCGCGCCGGGTCTCGATCATCTCGACGGCCCGGCCGGGCAGCCAGGCGGACGCGGTGCCGCTGTCGTCGCCGCCGTCGAAGAGGTGCGGGGCGAGCTGGGCCTGGAGGTCGGCCGGGGTGGGGCGCTGGGCGGCCTCCATCTGCATGCAGGACTCGATGAGCGGGCGCAGCTCGTCGGGCAGCCCGTCGAGGTTGGGCTCGTCGCGCAGCAGCATGAACACCGTCTCCACCGGGTTCGCCCCGTGGTAGGGCGGGTGCCCGGTCGCGGCGAACACGAGCGTGGAGCCGAGCGAGAAGACGTCGCTGGCGCCCTTGACGCTGCGCGAGTCCTTCGCCTGCTCGGGCGACATGTAGGCGGGGGTGCCGACGGCGACGTTCGTCATGGTCAGGCGGGTGTTGGAGACACCGCTCGCGATACCGAAGTCGATCACGCGCGGGCCGTCCTCGACGACGAGCACGTTCGACGGCTTCAGGTCGCGGTGGACCAGGCCCGCCCCGTGGATGGACTGCAGCGCCTCGGCGATGCCGGCCGCGAGCCACCGTACGGCCTGCACGGGCATCGGCCCGCACTCGTTGACGATCTCCTCCAGGGAGGGCGCCGGGACGTACGCGGTCGCCAGCCACGGCACGGCCGCCCGCGGGTCGGCGTCGACCACGGCCGCGGTGTAGAAGCCGGACACGGCGCGCGCCGCCTCCACCTCGCGGGTGAAGCGCACCCGGAACAGCTGGTCCTCGGCGAGCTCGGTCCGCACTGTCTTGATCGCCACCCGGCGTCCGGACGCCGACCGTGCGAGATAGACCAGCCCCATGCCGCCGGCGCCGAGCCGTCCCAGCACCTCGAAGGGGCCGATCCGTCTCGGGTCGTGCTGCGTCAGCTGCTCCACCACTCGCCTCACACCTCCCCGTACGGGCCTTGGCCTGGCCCGTTTCCACCTGCACGCGCGCCCGCACGGTGGTCGGCCTCCGTGCAGCGTTGCTTTCCGGGCGTCGTCCGGAGTCGCGCAACCCCGATTCTGTCAGGCCCGCGCCCAGGGCGTGTCGTCACAGTCGGGGCCGTGCCGCGTCGCGTCGCTCCGAAGGGGCCGGGGCGGCCGGTCCGGGCGGCCCGGGCAGGGCACTTCGGGCCGGTCCGGGCGCGCCTGAGCGGGCGCTTCAGGCCGGTCCGGGCGGGCCGGGCGGGGCACTTCAGGCCGGTCCGGGCCGGTCGGCGGACTCGGAGAGGAGGGCGAAGACCGCGCCCTGGTTGTCCGCGACGACCGCGATCCGCCCGTAAGGCGTGTCGAAGGGATCGGCGGTGACACGGCCGCCCAGCCGCTTGACGATCTCGACGGACCGGTCGCAGTCCGGGACGGCGAAGTACGCGAGGAAGTGCGCCGGCATGATCTCCGGGAAGGCGTCGGTGATCAGGCTGCGCCCCAGGACGGCCGTCTCGGCCCCGGGCGCGCTGCCGGGCGGGGACCACAGCCGGTACTCGACGCCGGAGCCGTCGTCGTCCTGGTCCTCGGGGACGAAGCCGAAGACGTTGGCGTAGAAGACGTCGACGGCGTCGCGGGCCCGGGTGTAGAGCTCCGCCCAGCAGTAGGTGTACGGCTCCAGCCAGGCCTCGAAGCCGTGGTGGGTGCCGGGCTGCCACAGGCCGAAGACGGCCCCGCCGGGGTCGGCGGCCAGGGCCGCGGTGCCGTACGGGCCGACGGGCTGCGGGTCCATCACCATCTGGCCGCCGGAGGCGCGGATGCGGGCGGCGCAGGCGTAGGCATCGTTGGTGTAGAGGTAGATCCCCCAGACGGTGGGCATGCGGCCGTCGGGTTTCGGGGCGAGGGCGGCGACGTTGCGGCCGCGGCTGTAGGCCTGGGTGTAGCCGCCGTACGCGGCGCCGGCGCTCTCGCTGAAGGTCCACCCGAAGAGCTCGCCGTAGAAGCGCTTGCCCGCCTCGACGTCCGGAAGCGAGGCGTCCACCCAGCAGGGTGTGCCTTCCGCGAATGCGGCCATGGCCCGTTTCCTTCCGTTGTGCGGGGGTGTGTACCCTCCGTACGCTCCCGCGCAGCTCCCAGCGATGTCCCCTTCGGCCATGATCTGCCCGAAGACTTGTCCACAGCCTGTTGATAAGACTAATCGGGGGATACTGGAAGAAAGCGACCACCCCCCTCGGGCGGCCGGACCGGACCGCGCCCCGGGCTGTTCCCGGACGCATCCGCAGGCAGTACCGCGGATGCGCTGCGGGTGCACTGCGGGTGCGCTGCGGATGCACCGCGGATGCACGGCGGACGGCCCCCGGACCGCACGCGGGGCCGTGGCGGCGGCCGAAAACGGCCGGAAACCGCCCGCCGGAACCCTCGGGAGCGCCCATTGCCCAGGCCAGGTACCACGTAACCCCATTTGCAGGCGGCCGAATCGCGCCCAGATCACCCCTCGGTAAGCTGACGGCATGACAGGACAAGTACGCACCGTCGACGGCCGCGTTGCCGGCCGACGCGGTCAGGCGACGCGGCAGAAGCTGCTCGACTGCCTCGGCGAGATGCTCAGCTCCTCGCCGTACCGCGACGTCAAGGTCATCGACGTCGCCCGCAAGGCCGGAACCTCCCCCGCGACCTTCTACCAGTACTTCCCGGACGTCGAGGGCGCCGTCCTGGAGATCGCCGAGCAAATGGCCACCGAAGGTGCGCAGTTGACCTCGCTCGTCGAGGGGCGCAGCTGGGTCGGCAAGGCCGGCTGGCAGGCGGCCGAGGAGCTCGTCGAGGGCTTCCTGGACTTCTGGCGGCGCAACGACGCGATCCTGCGCGTCGTCGACCTCGGCGCAGCCGAGGGCGACAAGCGCTTCTACAAGATCCGCATGAAGATCCTGAACTCCGTCACCAACTCCCTTACGGAGTCGATCAAGGAGCTCCAGGCCAAGGGCAAGGTCGACAAGGAACTCAGCCCGGCGGCGATGGCGGGCTCGCTGGTCGCGATGCTGGCCGCGGTCGCCTCGCACCAGAAGGGCTTCCAGACCTGGGGCGTCAAGCAGGCCGAGCTCAAGCCGAACCTGGCGCTCCTCGTCCACCTGGGCATGACCGGCAAGAAGCCGACCAGGTAGCGGCGGACCTCCGGCGCCGGGGATCCGCCGCGATCAACGACGCTCCAGGCGGAACAACCGGATCTCCCGCTCGATGCGCGCCTGGTACGTCGCATACGGCGGCCAGAACCTCAACACGGCCCGCCACGCCGCGGCGCGCTCCGCGCCCTGCAGCAGCCGTGCCCGTACGGCGATGTCCCGGCCCTTCCAACTCACCTGTGCGTCGGGATGCTTGAGCAGGTTCGCGGTCCACGCCGGGTGCCCGGGGCGGCCGAAGTTGGAGCCGATCAGGATCCACCCGGCGCCGGACTCCTCCGGCATGCAGGCGAGCGGCGTGCTGCGCGGCTGCCCGGTCCTCGCACCCTTGGCGGTGAGGATCACCCCGGGGAGCATGCGGGCGCTGGGGATGACCCTGCCGCGGGTGAGGCGGTGCACGGCCCGGTCAAGGGCGGGGATGACGTGCGGTGCGATCCGGGCGAAGAGCACGGTCGAGGAGATCTTCTGGACGAACGTGACGCCGAGAGCCATCAGACGACCGCCTTCTCGCTCGGGTGGAGGGGGTGCGCGGAAACGGGTTCAGGTGCGGATGCGGACGCGGACGCGGATATGGGTGTGGATGCGGGCGCGGGCGCGGATGCGGGTACGGCTCCTCCGGGGGTGAACAGGCCCGCCTGGTGGGCCGCGTACGCCCGCAGCCGGTGGACCGGGCCGAAGAGCAGCTCGTCGGCCGCCGCCCGCTTGAAGTACAGGTGGGCGTCGTGCTCCCAGGTGAAGCCGATGCCGCCGTGCAGCTGGATCGCCTCGCCCGCCGTGAGCCGCAGGGCCTCCAGCGCCTGGGCGAGGGCGAGGCCGCCCTGCCCCGGGTCCCATGCGGCGTAGTACGCGGCCGAGCGGGCCGCCTGGACCTGCACGTACAGGTCGGCGAGCCGGTGCTTGACCGCCTGGAACGAGCCGACGGGCCGGCCGAACTGCTCCCGGGTCCGTACGTACTCCACCGTCTGGTCCAGCGCCCGGCCGGCCGCCCCGGCCGCCTCGGCGGCGAGCACGGCGGCGGCGGTGCGCCCGGTGGCGGCGAGCGCGCGGAGGGTGCGGTCTCCGGAGCCGCCGGAGCCGCCGGAGTCGCCGGAGTCGCCGGAGTCGCCGGAGTTGCTGTCGATGCCGGAGTTGCTGTCGCCGGCGCCGTCCTCGCCCAGCAACTCGGATTCGACGTCACGCAGTTGGACGCACGCCTGCGGCCGGGTCTCGTCCAGGACGGTCTGCCGCGACCGGACGAGCCCGGGCGCGTCCCCCCGCACCAGGAACAGCAGGGTCCGGCTCCGGGCGAACCCGCCCGTGTGCGCGGGGACCAGCAGCAGGCCCGCACTGTGCCCGTCGAGCACCTGCACGGCCTCCCCGTACAGCCGCCAGCCGCCCCCCTCGGCCCGGCGGGCCTGCACCCCGCCGGCCCGGCCGCCGCCCGCCCAGTCGCCCGGGGCGTTGTCGCCGGTCAGCCCGAGGGCCGTGGACAGGGCCGGGCCGGGGACCGCCAGCGCGGCGGTGAGCCCGCCGGAGGCGAGCTCCGGCAGCAGCGCGGAGCGCTGGGCGGCGCTGCCGAGGGCGGTGACCAGCGGCGCGGCCAGTGCGGCGGTGGCGAACAGCGGCGAGGGCAGCAGCGCCCGCCCGGTCTCCTCGCAGGCCAGCGCCAGGTCGCCGGGGGTGCAGCCCACACCCCCGTACTCCTCGGCCACCGCGATGCCGGGCAGGCCGACCTGCCGTGCCAGCTGCCCCCACAGCTCCCGGTCGTAGCCGTCGGGGGTGCGGACGGCGGCCTTGACCTCGTCGGGGCCGCAGCGTTTGGCCAGGATCTCGCGCAGGGTGCGGCGCATGCCGTCCTGCTCCGCGGTGAAGGCGGCATCCATCATCGGGCTCCTCCCCGTATCTGACGGCGCGTCATATTAGGGCGGGCGCTTGCAGATGCCCAGAGGCGCAACACCACGGGAAGCGGGGGCCGGGGTGGCCGCCTCCCGCGGAGCGACCCTAGAAACTGACGGACAGTCAGCTGTACGGTCCTCCCATGCCTGGACCCCTGTCTGGACCCGTGCCTGGCCCCCGCCCTGGACCCGCGCCCGAGCCGTCGCCCGGGCCGTCGCCCGAGCCCCTGGGCGGCCCCGCCCCCTCCCCCGCCGCACCGCGCCGCAGGGTCGCGGTCGTCGGCGTCGCCCTCTCGGACTGCGGCCGCGTCGACGGCCCCACCCCGTACGCCCTGCACGCGCAGGCCGCCCGGCGCGCCCTCGCCGACTCCGGCCTGGACCGCTCCGTCATCGACGGCTTCGCCTCGGCCGGCCTCGGCACGCTCGCCCCGGTCGAGGTGGCCGAATACCTGGGCCTGCGCCCCTCCTGGGTCGACTCCACCTCGGTCGGCGGCTCGACCTGGGAGGTCATGGCCGCGCACGCCGCCGACGCCATCGCCGCAGGCCACGCCCGCGCCGTCCTGCTGGTCTACGGGTCCACCGCCCGGGCCGACATCAAGGCCCGGCGCCGCACCTCGAACCTCTCCTTCGGCGCGCGCGGGCCGCTGCAGTTCGAGGTCCCGTACGGGCACACGCTCGTCGCCAAGTACGCGATGGCCGCCCGCCGCCACATGCACCGGTACGGGACCACGCTGGAACAGCTCGCCTCGGTCGCCGTACAGGCCCGCGCGAACGCGGCCGGCAACCCGGACGCGATGTTCCGCGACCCGATCACGGTCGACGACGTCCTGTCCGGCGAGATGATCGCCGACCCCTTCACGAAGCTGCACTGCTGCATCCGCTCCGACGGCGGCTGCGCGGTCCTGCTGGCCGCCGAGGACTGCGTACCGGACACCGCCAAGAGGCCGGTCTGGATCCTGGGGACGGGTACCGCCGTGTCCCACACCACCATGTCGGAATGGGAGGACTTCACGGTCTCCCCGGCCGCCGTCTCCGGCCGCCTGGCCTTCCGGCGAGCCGGGCTCACCCCGGCGGACGTGGACGTCGCCGAGCTGTACGACGCCTTCACGTACATGACCCTGGTGACGCTGGAGGACCTCGGCTTCTGCGCGAAGGGGGAAGGCGGAGCCTTCGTGGAGAAGGGCCGCCTGCTGCGGGACGGCGAGTTGCCGGTCAACACCGACGGCGGCGGCCTCTCGGCCTGCCACCCCGGCATGCGAGGCCTGTTCCTGCTGGTCGAGGCGGTCCGGCAACTCCGCGGCGAACGCGGCCCGGGCCAGGTCACCCGTCGCGACGGCACCCTCCCGGAAGTGGCCCTGGCCTCGGGCACGGGAGGCTGGTTCTGCTCGTCGGGGACGGTGATCCTGGGACGGGGGTGAAGGGGTGAGGGGGTGAGGGGGCCGAGGGGCCGGGGCAGGGGGCGGTCGGCGGGTGAGGGAGGGGCGCCCGCGGCCCACCGGCCGTCCCCGCCCGGCCGCCGCCTACGCTGGCCCCATGCCCGCTGCGACCGACAAGCCCGACGAGTTCCACAGCACCCTGCACTCGCTCCGCGTGTGGGACACCCGGCTCCCCGCCTTCGACCCCGAAGCCGCGCCCGACGCGCCGGTGCCGCTGTTCCGGGAGTGGTTCGTGCACGCCGCCCGGGCGGGGCAGGTCGAGCCGCACACGATGAGCCTGGCCACCGTGGACGCGGAGGGGCGGCCCGACGTCCGGATCCTGATGCTGCACGACGCCGACTCCCGCGGCTGGCACTTCGCCTCGCACGCCACCAGCGCCAAGGGCCGCCAGCTGGCCGGGCAGCCGGATGCGGCGCTGGTGTTCTACTGGGCCGCGGTCGGCCGCCAGGTCCGGATCCGGGGCCGGGTCACCGCGTGCGGCCCGCAGGAGAGCCGGGCGGACCTGGCGGTCCGCTCGCAGGGCGCGCTCGCCGCGGCGCTCACCGGCCGGCAGAGCGAGGTGCTCGGCTCCGTGCGGGAGCTGGCCGAGGCCTCGGCCGCAGCCTGGGAGCGGGCCGGTGCGGAACCGGACGCTCCTGCCCCGACCTGGACGCGGTACGTCCTCGACCCCGCCGAGGTCGAGTTCTTCCAGGGCGACGCCGCCCGCCGGCACGTCCGCCTGCGCTACCGCCGCACGCCGGACGCCTCCGCGTGGGTCCGCGAGCTGCTCTGGCCCTGACCTCCCCACACCACCCCGGCCCCACGGACCACCTCGGTCCCACAGATCACCCCGGCTCCACGGACCACCCCGGCCCCACGGACCACCCCGGCCCCACGGCTCACCGCGGGCGGAACACCGGCACCCACACGCCCTCCGCCGCCTCGCGGAACGCCACCTCCAGCGGCATCCCGACGCGGAGGTCCGCCGGGTCGCAGTCGACGACCTCCGTCATCATCCGCGGCCCCTCGGCCAGGTCGACGACCGCGGCCGTGTACGGGACGCGCTGCCCGAACGGCGGCAGGTCGTTGCGGTGGACCACGGACCAGGTGTAGAGGGTGGCGCTTCCGCCGGCCTGCTCCCAGGCGACCTGCTCCTCCCCCGCCCAGCAGAAGGGGCAGAACTCCCGCGGGTAGTGGTGCGCCCGCCCGCACTGCGCGCAGCGGCGCAGCAGGAGCCGGCCTTCGGCGGCCGCCTCCCAGTAGGGGCGGGTGAACGCGTCGGCGTCCGGCAGGTCGTACCGTGCGGCGCTCACCGGAACAGTCCCAGTGCCGAGTCGAGGGACCAGGCCTGCCAGCCCATGGCGAAGAGCGCGACGAGGGAGACGAGCATCATCATCGCGTTCTGCCCCTGCTCCGCCCAGTCGTGGATCATCAGCAGCAGGTAGAGCAGGTTCAGCAGCAGCCCGCCCACCAGCGCGACCGGTGTGAGGAACCCGAGCACGAGGCCCAGGCCGAGTGCGAGTTCCGCGTAGACGACGACGTACGCCATCAGCCGCTGCCTGGGCTGGACGACCTTCTCGAAGCCGCGCTTGACGAACGGCCAGCGGTGCTTGCCCGCGACGTCGGCGGCCCAGGCGATGCCGGTGCCGCGCTCGAACCAGCCCTTCTTGTCCTTGTGCCGCCAGCTCTCCAGCCACCACAGGCCGAGGCCTATCCGGAGTACGGCGAGCCACTCGGCCCCACTGAGCCAGACGGTCCGCATGGGCAGTCCCCGCCTTCCCTCTCCACCCGATCTGACGGTACGTCAGTTGAGCGGATCCGCGCCGATCCCGCAAGGCCCCCGCCGCACCCCCGTACGCCCGCCCGCTCCACACCCGCCGTGACCGATCCGCAATCGATTCCCTCCTTCTCCGAGACCCAACAACGCTGTGTGTCGATACGATCACTCTTCATGCCCGGAGTCCCCGCCACCCCAGACATGACCACCCAGCCCCGCCCCGTGTACGTGATAGGCGCCGGGCCCGGCGGGCTCGCCGCGGCCGCCGCGCTGCGCGCCCGCGGAATCCGGGCGGTGGTCGTCGAGAAGGCCGACACGGTCGGGCCCTCCTGGCGCGGCCACTACGACCGCCTCCACCTGCACACCACCCGCCGGCTCTCCGCCCTGCCGGGCCTGGCCATGCCCCGCCGGTTCGGCCGGTGGGTGTCCCGCGACAACGTGGTGCGCTACCTGGAGAAGTACGCCGAGTTCCACGAGCTGGAGCTCGTCACCGGCGTCGAGGTGACCCGCATCGAACGCGCCCCGCACACCGACAGCACCGACGGCACCGACGGCACCGAAGACGCCGCCGACTCCGACCCCACCGCCAAGGGCAAGCCCAAGACCGGCCGCAAGAGCGGCCGCAAGACGAAGCGCAAGGCCGGCAGCCGCCCCGAATCCGACACCTGGCTCCTGCACGCCACCGGCGGGCGCGTGCTCACCGGCCGTGCCGTGGTCGTCGCCACCGGGTTCAACCACACGCCCGCGGTCCCCGACTGGCCGGGCCGCGACACGTACGGCGGGCAGCTGCTGCACGCCCGCGACTACCGGAACCCGGAGCCGTACACCGGCCTGGACGTCCTCGTGGTCGGCGTCGGCAACACCGGCGCCGAGATAGCCGTCGACCTCGCCGAGGGCGGCGCCGCACGGGTGCGGCTCGCCGTGCGGACCGCCCCGCACATCGTGCGCCGCTCCACCGCCGGCTGGCCCGCCCAGCGCAGCGCGATCCTGGTGCGGCGGCTGCCCGTACCGGTCGTGAACGGGCTGTCCGCACTCATCTCCAGGGCGTCCGTCCCGGACCTTTCGGCGTACGGGCTCCCCCGCCCCGCCACCGGCCTGTACAGCAGGGTCAAGCAGGGGGCGATCCCGGTGCAGGACGTCGGCCTGATCGACGCGGTCCGCGCCGGCCGGGTCGAGCCCGTCGCCGCGGTGGACTCCTTCGACGGCCCGGACGTCGTACTCGCCGACGGCTCGCGGATCACCCCGGACGTGGTGATAGCCGCCACCGGCTACCGGCGCGCCCTGGAGGGCCTGGTCGGGCACCTGGACGTACTCGACGAGCGCGGCCGGCCCCGCGCGCACGGCGCACGCACCCTGCCCCACGCACCGGGCCTGCACTTCACCGGCTTCGGCAACCCCATCAGCGGCATGTTCCGCGAGATGGCCCTGGACGCCGAGAAGATCGCCAAGGCCCTGACCCGCCGCCTCGGCGCCCGGCCCGGAGCCCGAACCGGAGCCCGAACCGGGAACGAGCCTCTCCCGGACACCGGCCTCCGCCCGGTCGACCCCCTCGCCTGACCGCATCCCCCTCACCCCTGCCCGGCCCGCGCCGGCCCCTCTCACCCCCGCCCCGGCCAGGCCTGCCCCAAGCTCGTCCGAATCCGCCCCTGGACCCGCCCCTCCTGCATCTGTCACCGTTCCCTTCCACACATCTCCTCCACCACCTTTCCTGCGCAGCACTGTTCCTGACGGCATGTCAGTTAAGTACTCTGGGTCTGGCCGAGAATCTGACGACACGTCAGTAATGGCCACTGAGGCTGATCGTCCATCGAGCAGGGAGCGGGCGAAGCGATGCTTGGATCTACTCACGGCACCCTGACCACCGACTTCCGCGCGCGTGTCGAGGCCTGCGGGGAGACCCCCCGGGAGGCCGTCCACTCCACCGCACCGGCCTCCGCCGAGGACGCGATCGCCCTGGACGTGAGCGGGCGGCCCCTGGACGCCGAGGTACCGGACCTGGACCGGTTCTTCCGGCCCGAATCCGTCGCCGTCATCGGTGCCTCCGACGCCGAGGGCAGGCCCAACACCGGCATCACCCGGCAGCTCATCGCCTGGGCGGAGCGCGTCGGCGCCCGGATCCACCCCGTGCACCCGACCCGCACCACCGTCTTCGGGCTGCCCTGCCACCCCTCCGTGGCCGCACTGCCCGAGCGGGTGGACCTCGCCGTGCTGCTCGTCGGCGACCCCGTCCCGGTGATCGAGGAGCTGGCCGAGGCCAAGGTGAAGTTCGCCGTCGCCTTCGCCTCCGGCTTCGCCGAGACCGGCGAGACCGGGGCCGCCGCCCAGGCGCGGCTGGCCGCCGCGGTCCGGCGATCGGGCCTGCGCCTCCTCGGCCCCAACACCAACCTCAACGCCTTCCAGGAGTTCCGCGACGACCTCCAGGGCCCGGCCATCGCGCTGATCACCCAGTCCGGCCACCAGGGCCGGCCCGTGTACACCCTCCAGGAGCTGGGCATACGGCTCTCCCACTGGGCTCCCACGGGCAACGAGGCGGACCTCGAAACCGCCGACTTCATCTCCTACTTCGCCGAGCAGCCCGAGGTCGGCGCGATCGCCTGCTACGTGGAGGGCCTCAAGGACGGCCGGTCGTTCCTCCTGGCCGCCGACCGGGCCGCCCGCAACGGGGTCCCGGTCGTCGCCGTCAAGGTCGGCCGCACGGAGACCGGCGCCCGGACCGCCGCCTCCCACACCGGCAAGCTCACCGGTGCCGACGCCGTCGTCGACGCCGCGATGCGCCAGTTCGGCGTCATCCGCGTCGACGCCCTGGACGAGCTGCAGGACACCGCCGCGCTGCTCGCCCGGGCCCGCCGGCCCCGGGCCGACGGGGTCGTCGTCTACTCCATCTCCGGCGGCACCGGAGCCCACTTCTCCGACCTCGCCACCGAGGCCGGACTCCGCCTGCCCGCGCTCTCGCAGGCCAAGCAGGACGAGCTGCACCAGTGGATCCCGGACTATCTGAACGTCGCCAATCCCGTCGACAACGGCGGCCACCCGGTCGGCGACTGGCGCGGCCGGAAGATCATCGACGCGATCCTCGCCGACCCCTCCGTGGGCGCGCTGATCTGTCCGATCACCGGCCCCTTCCCGCCCATGAGCGACCGGCTCGCCCAGGACCTGGCGGACGCCGCCGAGGAGACCGACAAGCTGATCTGCGTGGTCTGGGGCTCGCCCGTCGGCACCGAGGACGCCTACCGCACCACCCTGCTCGGCTCCTCCCGCGTGGCCACCTTCCGCACCTTCGGCAACTGCATCACCGCCGTACGCGCCTACCTCGACCACCACCGCTTCACCACCGGCTACCGGTCCCCCTTCGCCGACGCCCCGCGGACCCCGTCCCCCTCGTACCGCAAGGCGCAGGCGCTGATGCGCCCGGGCCAGCAGCTCAGCGAGCACGCGGCGAAACAGCTGCTGCGGGCGTACGGGATCCGGGTCCCGCGCGAGCAGCTCGTCACCAGCGCGGCGGCCGCGGTCCGCGCGGCGGGCCTGGTCGGCTACCCGGTGGTGATGAAGGCCTCGGGCCCGCAGCTCGCGCACAAGACGGAGCTGGGGCTGGTGAAGGTCGGGCTGACCTCGGCGAGCCAGATCCGGGACGCGTACCGGGAACTCACCGACATCGCGCGGTACGAGAACATCCCGCTGGACGGGATCCTCGTCTGCCAGATGGTGCGGCGCGGGGTCGAGATGTTCGTCGGCGTCACGCAGGACGAGCTCTTCGGCCCGACCGTGACGGTGGGGCTCGGCGGGGTCCTGGTCGAAGTGCTGCACGACGCGGCGGTACGGGTGCCGCCGTTCGGCGAGGACCAGGCCCGGGCAATGCTGGCCGAGCTGCGCGGCCGGGCCCTGCTGGACGGGGTCCGGGGGGCGCCCCCGGCGGACGCCGACGCGCTGGTCGAGGTCGTGCTGCGGGTGCAGCGGATGGCGCTGGAGCTGGGCGGTGTCCTGTCGGAGCTCGACATCAACCCGCTGATGGTGCTCCCGCGCGGGCAGGGAGCGGTGGCACTGGACGCCCTGGCCATCTGCCGCTGACACCGCCGCCGTCGGCGCTGCCGCTGTCGCTGTCGCCACCACCGCTGTCGCCACTGCCGGCGGCGAAGCCCCTGCGGGCGGGTCCGGGGCGCGGGCCGGCGCCCACGCCCCGCGGGCCGGGAGCCCCCGCAAGCCCGGCACGTCCCGCAAGGCCCGTGAGGCCCGTAAGGCCCATGAGGCAGGCAGTCCGCATGCCGCCCGTGCGGCGCGTACAGCCCGCGCGACCCGTTCCGCCCTCACCCCGAATCGGAGCAGCTCGCCCATGACCGACTCCCCCCAAGTCGAACCCTCCGCGGCAACAGAACCCCTCGACACATTGGTACTGCACCGCACTGACAACGGGGTGTCGTGGATCACCCTCAACCGCCCCGAGGCCATGAACGCCGTGACCTGGGACCAGCGCGAACGCGTCATCACGCTGCTCGCCGGGGCCGCCGCGGACCCCGCCGTCCGGGCCGTCGTCATCACCGCCACCGGCAGGGGTTTCTGCGCGGGCGCCGACCTGCGCGGCGCGCCCGCGACCGGCACCGCGACCGGCACCGCAGCCGGCACCGCAACCGGCGGCCCGACGGGCGGCCCGACCGGCGGCGAGCGCGTCGCCGGCGACGTGGCCCGGATGATCCGGCTCGGGGCGCAGCGCCTGATCACCGCCGTGCTCGACTGCGAGAAACCGGTCATCGCCGCCGTCAACGGCACCGCGGCCGGTATCGGCGCGCATCTCGCGCTCGCCTGCGACCTGGTCGTGGCGGCCGAGTCGGCCCGTTTCGTCGAGGTGTTCGTCCGCCGCGGCCTCGTCCCCGACGGCGGTGGCGCCTACCTGCTCCCGCGGCTGGTCGGCCCGCAGCGCGCCAAGGAACTGATCTTCTTCGGGGATGCGGTCCCGGCCGCGGAGGCCCAGCGGCTCGGGCTCGTCAACCGGGTCGTCCCCGACGGGGAGCTGGAGGCCGCCGCGCGGGAGTGGGCCGAGCGCCTGGCGCAGGGGCCGACACGGGCGATCGCCCTGGCCAAGCAGCTGGTCAACGCCTCCCTGGACGGTGACCGGGCCGCGGCCCTGGCCGCGGAGGCCGCCGCTCAGGAGATCAACATGACGACGGCCGACGCGGCGGAGGGCGTGGCGAGCTTCGTGGAGCGCCGCACGCCGAAGTACCGGGGCCGCTGACCCCGGCCGCGCCCGTGGTCGGCAGCACGAGCGGCTACATCCGGGGATTGGGCTTCAGCAGGGCGAACACCGCGCCGAAGGGGTCCGCCAGCCAGGCGATCCGGCCGACGTCCGGCACGTCCGTCGAGGGCATCAGCACGGTCCCGCCCGCGTTCACCGCGGCCGCCTCGGTCGCGTCGGCGTCCGCCACGTTGAAGTACGGCACCCAGCGCGGCCGCTCCCCGCCGCTCTCGCCGCCCGCCCCGTCGCCCATCGGGGCGATCCCGCCGAACGAGCCCTGCTGCTGGTCGCCCTCCTCGATGCTCAGCACCTGGTACGTCATCCCGGGCGCCTGCATCTCCTCGCGGCGCCAGCCGAAGACCCCGTTGTAGAACGTGAAGGCGGCGGCCGGGTCCGGTACGTGGAGCTCGGCCCACAGCAGCGTGTTCTCGGCGGACGCCACCTCGAAGCCGGCGGTCTTCCCGGGCTGCCAGAGCGCGAACTGCGCCCCCTGCGGGTCGGTGGCCTGCGCGAGCCAGCCCTCGGCCATGGCGTCTTCCGGCTCCATGCGGATCGTCCCGCCGCCGTCCTTGACCGCCGTGACGGTGGCCTGGATGTCCGGGGTCATGAAGTAGACCATCCAGGCCGACTTCGCGCCCTCCTCGGTCAGCTGCCCGAGCCCGGCGACGGTCTTGCCGTCGCGCTGCAGGAACCCGTACCCGCCGGCGTCGGGCCCGGCGGAGGCGTGGCTCCAGCCGAAGACCGCGCCGTAGAAGGCGGCGGCCGCGGCGGTGTCGGGGCTGCCGAGGTCGAGCCAGTTGGGCGAGCCCTTGCTGAAATCGGTTCCGAGCACGGTTCCTCCGGCGGATCGGCGGTACGGGTCCGGGGACACCTTGCCGAGCCGCCGCGCGCGCCCGTCCCACCAGCGCGCACCATCCCGGTCGATTCACCCGGTCGGCGGACTCGGCGCCCGCGGCGGACTCGGCGGACTCGCCGCCCGTCACACCTTGCTCAGCCCGGCGTTCGCGGCGCGCGGATGCCTCCAGCGGATGCCGGCCGACAGCGACGGCCCTTCCTCCCGGAAGTGGTACTCGGCCCGCATGTCGCGGCGGCAGTCCGGGGTTTCGACGGCCAGCATCCACCAGTGCTCGCCCATCTCCCGTGCGGGCTGTTCGAGCGTCCAGGTGCCCCTTCCGCTGCATCCGGTCACGACCCCCGTGCCGCCCACCCAGGGAATGTTCTCGGCGACGGCCTCGCCGTTCTCCCGCAGGACGAGCCGCGCACCGCGCTCTCCGCGCCATTCGCCGATGTAGTCGCGGGTCTCGGAGCCCAGCGGGCCCCGGTCCGGGCGGAGGAGGCCCGGGCCGATGTGCACGGTCAGGAAGAAGAGCGCCACCGAGAGCCCGGCCGTCCACCGCACCATGCCCCACGGAGGCATCCCCCGGCGCCCCTGGCGCCCCCGGCGCCCGACGAGGTGCGCGGCGGCCGCGGGGAGCACCCCGGAGAGGGCGAGGCCGGCCCCCCACCGCCAGAACAGTCCGCTGTTCCAGCGGACGGGGAGGTACATGAAGGCGGCGTAGCCCGCGGCGAGGGCGACGACCGTGCACGCGGCCACGGCAGCCCTCTCGCGCCCCTGTCCGGTGACAGCGGACGTCAGGAGCACGGCGGGAACGCTGAACAGCAGTGCGTGCAGCAGCCCCGCGGCCAGGGCCAGCACGCCGTACAGCAGGACGTCGCCGATGTCCCGGACCGGTACCGACAGGACCAGGTCGTCGGTGTCGGGCCCGCTGAAGGGCACGAAGAACGCGCCTGCCACCACGACCGCCTGGACGACGGACATCGACGCCGCGGCCTTTGCCCGGACCAGGACTCCGGGCCCGTTCGCGCCGACCGCTCCGCTCATCCCCACCACACCCATCGATTGAACGCGTTCAACACTTCCGGGAGGGCAACCTACACGCCCCTTCACATCTGACGAACCGTCAGCTTCAATCGGCAGTGTGATGGGACACGCAGGGATGGCGGCCACCGTCGTCCGATACCTCAGGTCAGTCGGCGGCTCACCGGGTTCCGGCCCCGGCTCCGCCGTGCACGAGCCGGAGTCCGACGTTCTGCCCCGGCCCGACCTGCGGGCCGTCGGCGAGGATGAGCGCGCCCCCGTCGGCCCCGGCGAGTTCCGGGCCGTGCTCGGGCACTTCGCCAGCGGTGTCACCGTCGTCACGGCCCCGCCCGGCGAGGGCGAGGGCGAGGACGGCCCGGCCGGCTTCGCCTGCCAGTCGTTCGCCTCGCTGTCGCTGGACCCGCCGCTGGTCGTCTTCATGGTGGGCCGTACGTCGACCAGCTGGCCGCGGATCGCCCGCGCGGGCGTGTTCTGCGTCAACATCCTGGGCGCCGGGCAGGGCGAGCTGTGCCGCCGGTTCGCCGTCAGCGGCGCCGACAAGTTCGCCGGGGTCGCCCACTCGCCCGCCCCCGCGACCGGATCCCCGCTGCTCGACGGGGTGTCCGCCTGGATCGACTGCCGCATCCACGCCGTGCACACCGGCGGCGACCACCTGATCGTGGTCGGCCGGGTGGAGGCCCTGGGCGCGGCCGGCGGCGAGGGTCCGCTGCTGTTCCACCGGGGGCGCTTCGGCCGGCTCGCGGAGGACGGCGGCTGAGCGCCCCCTCCCCCGCCGGCGCCCCGCGCCCCCGCCCGCGCCCGCACCCCGTGCCCGCGCCCCGCGCCCGCGCCCCGCGCCCGCGCCCCGCGCCCGCGCCCCGTCGGCCAGGCAGCCGTGCGTACGCCCCTCCGGTCGGCCGGAGGGGCGTACGGCGCGTGCTGCGCGGCGGGGAAACGGGCGGCACCGGGGCCCACCCGCCCCCGTTCAGAACGTGAGGACCCCGCGCGCCACCCGCCCGTGCTGCGCGTCGTCCACCGCCTTCGCGAAGTCCTCGACCGGGTAGACCTCGGTCACCAGCTCGTCGAGCAGCAGCTGTCCCTTCCGGTACAGCTCCGCGTACAGGGCGATGTCCCGCTGCGGCCGGGAGGACCCGTACCGGCAGCCCATCACGGTCTTGTCGAGGTACATCGACGACACCTTGAAGGAGGCCTCCTCGGCGAAGCCGGGCACGCCCAGCAGCACGGCCTGCCCGTGCCGGTCCAGCAGGTCGATCGCCTGGCGGATCAGCCGGACGTTGCCGACGCACTCGAAGGCGTGGTCCGTGCCCGTCGGGAGGATCTCCTTCACCGCGGCCGGCGCGTCCGCGACCGCCGAGGCGTCCACGAAGTGCGTGGCCCCGAACTGCCGGGCCACCGCCTCCTTGGCCGGGTTCGCGTCCACCGCCACGATGGTCGTGGCCCCCGCGATCCGGGCCCCCTGCAGCACGTTGAGCCCGATGCCGCCCGCGCCGATGACGACCACCGACTCGCCCCGGTCGACGCGGGCCCGGTTCAGCACCGCGCCGACGCCCGTCAGCACGCCACAGCCGATCAGGGCTGCCGATGCCATCGGGATGTCGTCGGGGATCTTCACCGCCTGCACGGCCTTGACGACCGTGCGCTCGGCGAAGGCGGAGTTCGAGGCGAACTGGAACAGCGGCTTCCCGCCGCGTGAGAACGGCTGCCCGGGCATGCCGATGGCCTTGCGGCACATGGTCGGCCGGCCCCGGTCGCAGTCGGCGCAGGCCCCGCAGTTGGCGAGGGTCGACAGCGACACATGGTCCCCGGGCGCCACATGCGTCACCCCCGCCCCCACCGCCTCGACGACCCCGGCCCCCTCGTGCCCCAGCACCACCGGCGGGGGGAACGGGATCGTGCCGTCGATCACCGACAGGTCGCTGTGGCACAGCCCGGCCGCCGCTATCGCGACGAGGACCTCCCCCGGCCCCGGACCGCGGACCTCCAGATCGTCCACCACCCGGGCCTGCTTGCCGTCGAACACGACGCCTCTCATGCCTTCACCTCGCCTCTCTGGGCAGGCCGAGCACCCGCTCGGCGATGATGTTCCGCTGGATCTCGTCCGAGCCGCCGTAGATCGTGTCGGCGCGGGTGAACAGGAACAGCCGCTGGTCCTCGTCGAGCCCGGGCCCGTACGGGAGGTCCGGCGCCCAGGCCGCGGGCCCGGCCACGGCCGCCGCGCCCCGGACCGCCACCGCCAGCTCGCCGAGCCGCCGGTGCCAGCCGCCCCACAGCAGTTTGGCCACGCTGGGCGCGCCGCCCGGATCGCTGCCCGCGCCATCCCCGCCGACCCCGCTGGCGGTGGCGGTGGCGGTGGCGAGCGTGCGCAGTGCGTTCCAGCGCATGGTGCGCAGCTCGGCCCACTGCCGTACGAGCCGGTCGCGCAGGACCGGGTCCCCGCCGCCCGGGTCCCCGCCGCCGGGCCCGCCCTGCGCGGCGGCGGCGTACGCGGCCAGCACGCGCTCCAGTTCCGCGGCGAAGCCGATCTGCTGGACCAGGGTGGAGACGCCGCGTTCCAGCGCGAGAAGGCCCATGGCCACGGTCCAGCCGTTGCCCTCCCCGCCGACGGCCTCGGCCGCGACCGCCCCGTCGAAGAAGACCTCGTTGAACTCCGAGGTCCCCGTCATCTGCCGGATCGGCCGCACCTCGATCCGGCCCGGCTGGTCCATCGGCACGAGGAGGAACGACAGCCCCCGGTGCCGCCGGGAGCCGGGCTCGGTGCGGGCGAGCACGAAGCACCAGTCGGCGTCCCGGGCCAGCGACGTCCACGTCTTCTGGCCGGTGACGCGGAACATCCCGTCGCCGGTGTCCCGTACGGCGGCCGTCCGTACGCCCGCGAGGTCGGAGCCGGCGCCGGGCTCGCTGTACCCCTGGCACCACAGCTCCTCGCCGCGGGCGATGCCGGGCAGGAAGCGGTCCTGCTGCTCGCGGCTGCCGTACGCGATGAGGGTGGGGGCGAGGAGGTTCTCGCCGATGTGGCCGACGCGGCCGGGGGCGCGCGAGGCGGCGTACTCCTCGGCCCACACCACCTGCCCGGTCGGGGAGAGGCGCTGCTGCCCGTACGCGCCGGGCGGCGCGTCCCAGCCCTGGCCGATCCAGCCGCCGCGGCCCAGTTCGCGTTCCCAGGCGCGGCGCGCCCCCACTCCCTCGTGTTCGCTGCCAGGCCCGCCGAGTCCGGCGGCCTGTGCGTACTGGCCCGTGAGGTGTGCGGTGAGCCAGGCCCGGGCACGGCCGCGCAGCTCCTCGTCCTCGGCGCCGAAGCTGAAGTCCACGGTGTGCCGCCCCTTCTAGGCGTTGGGGCGGTCCTTGGCGGCCGCCGCCTTGGCCATGGCCTCCAGCTGGGCGAGCATCGGCATCGGGTCGGTGCCGACGGTGCCGGGCAGGAAATCGGCGATCTTCTGGGGGGTCCAGGGGCCCTCGGTGTAGCCGGCGCGCAGCTCCCGCGGCTGGGCCCAGACGGCGATCTTCGGGCCGGCGATCGTGTAGACCTGCCCGGTGATGCGCTCGCCCCCGGGGGCGAGGGCCTTGTCGCTGAGCAGGTAGGTGACGAGGGCGGCGACGTCCTCGGGTTCGCCGATCTCCTTGAGCTCCATGGGGACGTTCGCCGACATGCGGGTGCGGGCGACCGGGGCGACGGCGTTGGCAGTGACCCCGTACTTGTGCAGGCCGAGGGCGGCGGAGCGGACGAGGGAGATGACGCCGCCCTTGGCGGCGCTGTAGTTGGCCTGGGAGACGGAGCCCTGGTGGTTGCCGCTGGTGAAGCCGATGAGGGTGCCGGAGCCCTGGCGGCGCATGACGGCGGAGGCGGCGCGGAAGACGGTGAAGGTGCCCTTGAGGTGGGTGGCGAGGACCGGGTCCCATTCCTCCTCGGACATGTTGAACAGCATCCGCTCGCGCAGGATGCCGGCGACGCAGACGACGCCGTCGATGCGGCCGTACCGGGTGAGCGCGGTGTCGACGACGCGCTGCCCGCCGTCCATGGTGGAGATGTCGTCGGCGACGGCGACGGCCTCGCCGCCCGCGGCCGCGATCTCCTTCACCACGGCCTCGGCTATCTCGCTGGTCGGTGCGCCGCCGTCGATGCCGACGCCGTAGTCGTTGACGACGACCCTGGCGCCCTCGGCTGCGGCGGCGAGGGCGACGGAGCGGCCGATGCCGCGCCCGGCGCCGGTGACCGCCACGACCTTGCCTGCCAAGAAGTTCCCCACTCCGACCCCTTCCCGCGGTTTCTGACGGACCGTTAGATTTTATGGGCAGCCCGACGCCGCCGCACAAGCCCGCCGCACAAGCCCGCCGCAACCGCACCCGCAGTCGCGGCCGAGGAGTTGATGGACCGTGGCCCTGCCCGCCGAGTTCCACGAGATCGCCAAGCGCGTCAACAACTGGGGGCGCTGGGGTGCCGACGACGAGACCGGAACCCTCAACCTGATCACCGACGAGGTGGTACGGGCCGCAGCCGCCGAGGTGCGCACGGGGCGCCGGATCCCGCTCGCGCTCCCGCTGAAGGAGGACGGCGTCCAGGCGGGGCTGATCCCGGGGCGGATCAACCCCCTGCACACGATGGTGCAGATCAACCAGGAGCTGTTCGGCCCGGGCACGGTGGCGTGCAGCGACGACGCCGTGACCATGGGACTCCAGGCGGGCACCCACTGGGACGCCCTGACCCACGTCTCGCACTCCGGCCGCATCTACAACGGCCGCCCCGCCGACAGCATCACCGCGCACGGGCGGGCGGCGTTCAGCGGGATCGACAAGGCGGCGCCCGTCGTCTCGCGCGGGATCCTGCTCGACGTGGCCCGCGCGAAGGGGCTGGACCGGCTGCCGGGCGGCCACGCGGTGACCCCGGAGGACCTGGCGGAGGCGGAGGAGTACGGCGGGGTGTCCGTGCGCGCCGGGGACATCGTCCTGGTCCGCACCGGCCAGATCCAGGTCTACCTGGCCGGCGACAGGCACGGCTACGGCTTCCCCTCCCCGGGGCTGTCCGTCCGCACCCCGGAGTGGTTCCACGCCCGGGACGTGGCGGCCGTCGCCAACGACACCCTGACCTTCGAGGTCTTCCCGCCGGAGATCGAGGACCTGTGGCTGCCGGTGCACGCGCTGCACCTGGTCGAGATGGGCATGCACCAGGGCCAGAACTGGAACCTGGAGACGTTGTCCACAGCCTGTGCAGAAACGCGCCGCTACGCCTTCCTCCTCTCCGCCATGCCGGAACCTTTCGTCGGCGCAGTCGGCACCCCGGTCGCCCCGGTGGCCGTCCTCTGAGGACCTCCGGCGGATCATGCGGCGCTTGGGGTTGGCGCCTCGTTGCTCGTGGCATGGCAGGGGGGAGATCCACAAACGCCGCAACGGAGTCGAGCGCACGATCAACCGGCTCAAGAACGCGCGGCCGCCGTCACCCGCTACGGCAAACGGGCCCACGCCTTCCACGGCACCGTCACAACCGATGCCGTCCGGCTACGGCTCGGGGACTGAGCCGGCCTGCAGCCTCAGTCCCCGAGGAACCACAGGTACAGGTGCTGTCCGTCGACAGTCAGCTGACCCAGCTCAATGAGCTCGCACGCGAACTCATCGGTCAGCACGCCCGGAGGCAGCCGCGAAATCTCCTCCAACAGGGTGGACACCTGCCTGCGGTTGAAACAGGTGTCCGCGTCAGGCAACAGGTGCCCCAGCATCGGAAACACCGACTGATCGAGACCAGCCAGCTCCGAACCCCAAACCACACCGTGCTTCGCCCGCGCTTCGATCGTGCCGTTCTCGCTTCGGACCTGGAGATTGATCACGGGCGGAGCCTACGGCCTCATGATCTGCCGGACAGCTCCAAGCAAGGGCGCTTCCGCGAGACCTGTAGCACCGTTCAGATCCAGGTCACCTGCCGGATGTAGACGCGTTCGTGGCGTGGCACGACGAGATATACGAAGAACCCGCCTCCGACGTGCGCAGTATCGCCACTCGGGCTCATCCCCTCGTACTTCGTTCCGTCGAGGCAGAAGGCCTCGGCTGCCCGCACCAGTTCGTCGGCCTTCCTCATGACCTCTATGACAAAGGCGGGTGGCGAATCACCGAGGACATATTCCTCGTCGGGGTCGTACTCCCACTTCCGGCTCACTCCGACACCGCCGGGCGGCCTCTTCCTCCACAGCCCGGAGCTCATCCATGCCCGATCTGAAAGCGGGGTCATTGCGGCTGGCGGTCCCCTGGATGGACGCCAGGGCGCGGCTGCGGCGTGCGGACAGGTCCGGTCGGCGCTCGATCTCCACCTCGGCAGCCCAATGGGTGAGCCAGTGCTGAAGGTGGCCGATCTTGTTGCTGCTGATGGCTGCGGCGAGAGCGCGGTTCTTGTGCCTCTCCATCTCGTCCAGGCGATGCGGGCCAAGGCGACGCGGACGGCGTCGGGCGTGCGCTCGGGACGCGGAACGAGTTCGCCCCGATGGTCGGGCTGCGTAGTCATTCTGTCCTCCAGGTAGCGCCCTGGCCAGCGTACCCAGCCGGGCGCTGCGGGGGCGGACCCAGCGGCGATCCCGGCCTGCGCATACGCGCAGGAACCGCCCCGGCCCCACCCGGCAACCGCGGCCGCTACGCATTCTTCCCATCTGCCATGCCGGAACGGTCGTCAGCGCGATGGGGCCACACCGGTGGCCCCGGCGGCCGTCCTCTGACCGGTGCGGACAGCGGAGATCGCGGCAACGGCCCAGGCCACCGCCCATACGGCGCCGACGAGCAGTGCCGCGAGCGCGGTGGGCAGGTGGGGCGGGGTGGGCCCCAGGCCCGGCGCCAGGCCGGCCGCGCGGGCGCCGAACCCGAGGACGCCCGCTCCCACCATCGCGATCCCCGCCCAGGAGACGGCGAGCGCCGGCCATCGGACGATCCGGGCCCGCGGGGGGCGGAGGAGGAGCAGCGCCACGACGGCCATGAGCAGGCCGAGGCCCGCGTTGGCCAGTTGGGCGGTCGGGACGTCGGCGACAGCCTCGTAGGCGTCAGCCGGCGCGGGGAAGCCCGGCATGCCGAGCTCGCCGTCCCCCGCCAGGTCCACCTTGCTGACGGTGTAGGCGAGGGCGCCGAGGCAGGCGGTGAGCGCGGCGACGGTGCGCGTCATGCGGGATCGGGGCATGGGGACATCCTGCGGCGCCCTGCCGCCGGGCCGCGTCCTCCGCCCGTACGGACTCCCTCCCCCGTGCGGGGGAGGAAACCGTCATGGCGCACGTCATCGTGGGCCCACATCCCACACCCACCGCCACAGGTCAGAGAACGTACTGATCAGAAGGGGTGTCCCAAGAACGGTGCACCCCGTCGTCATGGGCCTGTCCCACCCTGAACCGCCCGAGCCTCACGGAAGAGTCGGCCGCCCTCGGCGGTTCCGCGGCGCACGTGTCTGTGAAGGGATCGTGCACCTCAATCCCATACTCAGCGGCGAGCCGATTCTCTGTTGCAGCCGTGCGGCCGACGTACCGAGCCCCGGTCGGCAAGGCACGGTCCGCATGGCCCATGGTCAACGCGTCCACCGAGTACGCGGCCGAGCCGGCCGCCTCCCCTCGGACCCGTCCTCGCGTGCCCGACGGGTCGGCACAGTCCCCGCGACTCTCCCGGCCCCGCTCGCGCGGGAGCGCCCCGCGGCGCGTGGCTGCGGGGCGCCTTGCGGGGTTCAGTCGACCTGCTGCCCGTCGTACGTACCGCCCTTGCAGAGGTTCTCCGCCAGATCGGGCGTTCCGCCGCCCTGCTTGCACTCAGAAGGGGTGACGACGGATGGGGCACCCTGTGCGGTGGCGGCGGTGACGCCTGTGAGGCCGACTCCGGCGAGGGCTGCCGTGGCGATGACGGCAGCGAGGGTTCGTCGAATGCGCATGCGGTTCTCCTTTCACGGGTTGCCTCGGTTGGGCACTAGCCAGTTTGATCTTCGCCCATGTGGGTGGCACGCCATGTTGCGCCATTCGGGTGACAGCGCGCTCGGGTGACGGGTGGGTGACGCGACCCGTCGGACAGGCCCTGGCCAGGCGGCGCGCTGCTCCGCAAGGCCCAAACCAGATGTCGAGTCCGCTTCCTGACCGGCGACCCGAACGGTCCCGTCACGGTGATCCAGTAGGTGGCGGGAGGGCCCCGTGGACCAGGCGTGGACCGCCAGGAACCACAAGGCGGCCTGAAGATGGGGAACGAGCAGGTCAGCCACGTTGGAGACGCTTCCCCCGGCACCCTCTTGAAAGCCGCCCCCGGCGGCTCACGCCAGCCGGAACCACACCGCCTTGCGGTCCGGCCGGGCGCTAACGTCCCAGTCGTCGAAGAAGCGCCCCGCATGGGGCACTCCTTGATCGATTGGCTGTATTGCTGTTCGTCGGTCTCGGCGAGGGCCCGCTCGATCTGCTGGTTCGCGGGGTGTTGGTTCCAGCGGATCGCCTTGGTGCAGAAGCGGAACAGCACGGCGATGCTGTGGCCGGCGGGCGACCTCGGCCGGGGAGACGCCGGGCTCCAACCAGAGGGAGACGCACGCGGCGCGGAATCCGTATGGGAGTCGGCCATCCTCGGAGGTTCCCAACCCCTTGATGTGGTCGCGGATCAGGCGTACCAGTACCGGCGGGATCGGTACATTACGGGCGGCCTTCCGCCATGCCTCGAAAGGGAGTTGACGTTAGACGAACCCGGCGCGCGAGGGGTGCGCCGGGGTCGAGGAGTTGGGGGGTGAGATGCAGCGTCAGGCCGATTCGACAGTGCTCAGGAAGTCGTCAGCGGTGGCGTCCATCAGCAGCTCATCACACGGGCGGCCCAGCCAGTAGCCGGAGTGCCGGAGGCGGCCAGCAGGCTGGAAGCCTGCCTGCTCGTCTGATGGTCAAGCGGTTGGAGCCCTATCGCTCCCTCGCCCCGGTTGGCGCGCTCCTGGAGCGTGCGAAGGGCTAGCGGGTAGCCCGGGTGATCCAGTCCAGGTACTCGGCGCGGCCGGCGTCGATCGTGAACGCGATGACCTCAGGCGAGTCGTAGGGGTGGTTGTCCACCAGGTACTTCTCCAGCGCCTCGCGCCGGTCACCGGCCGTACGGAACGTCACCTGGTACTCGGTGCCTTCGGAGACCGCGCCGCGGTGTCGGTACGTCGTCTCGATGGGCCCGGTCACCTGCCCCGAAGCGGCTAGGCTCGCCTCCACCGCCGAGCGCGACAGCTTCCGCGCAGCGTCCTGATTGCCCACGGTCGTGATCACGATCAAGAAGTCGGCCATGGGGGCAACGTACCCGCCCCATGCATCGCACCGACATGGGGCCAGTGGACCAGGTGTGGACCGCCGGAGGCCCCGAGGGGCCCTGAGGGGTGGGAACAAGCAGGTCAGGCGCACTGAAACCCACCTCCCGGCAACAGCCACTCGGAAGCCGTGCCCGGTGGTTCATGCCAGCCGGAACCACACCGCCTTGCGGTCCGGCCGGGCGCTGACGTCCCAGTCGTCGGCGTACGCCGCCACGAGCGCCAGCCCGCGGCCGTGCGTGTCGAGCAGGCCCGGACGGCTGTCGCCGCCCCCGTCCGGCGGCCGGCGCTCGGCCGCGGAGTCGTACACGGAGACCGTGACGCGGCCGCCTGACAGCACCATCTCGACGGCGATCTCCCTTGTGTCCGTATGCCGGTGGGCGTTGGTCACCACCTCGGAGGTGCACAGCCGGGCCCCGTCCACGAGGTGGGCAAGTCCTGCCGCCTGAAGGATCAGGGCGACCCATTCACGGGCGAGCCGAGGGGTGTCTGCCAGGCTGGGCGCGGTGAAGCGGTAGGTGCGGTCCGCCGGTGTTGCGGCGATGTTCGTCGTTGCCATCGTGGTTCCCCCAACGCGGTACGAGTACGCGCTGCCGCCGCTCGCCCTGTGCCGTGGCTTTGGCCGCCCGGGTGACACGCGCCGTGTCAAGGCGCGTGTCAGCGGCTGCACTTCGACTTCCTGGCTCACGAAGCGGTGCACCACCGACTGTAGCGGTTCAAGCACAACGCGTTGTACGGCATTCCCTAACTCGGGGTGCAAGTGGACCTCGTGCTGACCTGAGGCCAGACTGAACCCCGACAGGAGGGGAGGCCGATGCCACCAAGGAAGGCCCCGACCGCGCGGCAGTGCCGGTTGGGTTCCGAGCTTCGGAAGATCCGCGAAAAGGCCGGGATTTCACTCACCGAGGCCGCAGCACAGCTCAGCACTGACCGCACGACGATGAGCAACGTCGAAGCCGGAAGATTCGGCGTCAGCAGCGAGCGCGTGCGGACGTGGGCGAACCACTACGGCTGCCCGGACGCAACGTACGTCGACGCCCTGGCCGCAATGGCCACGGAACGCGGACGCGGTTGGTGGGACGACTACCGTGACGATCTGCCGGCCGGGCTGCTCGATATCGCGGAACTCGAACACCACGCCGTCGCGTTCCGCCAGTCGCAGATCATGCACATCCCAGGACTCCTCCAGACCGAGGACTACGCACGTGCCGTCTTCGCAGAGGCCGTCCCCGCCTTGCCGCCGGCATACCTCCGCCGCCTGGTCTCCTTCCGGATGCGGCGCCGCGATGTCCTGGATCGCAAGGAGTTGCCGGAGTGCACTTTCCTCATCCACGAGGCCGCCCTGCGCGTCCACTTCGGCGGCCGGAAGGTTGCCGTCCATCAGCTCGGCTACCTACTGGAGCAGACCGAACGCGAGAACGTGACGGTCAGGGTGATCTCCTTCGAGGCCGGGGGATTTCCGAACGCCGGACTCTCGACCCTCTATGCGCACGGACGGGTCCCCCAGCTGGACACCGTGCAGACCGACACCGCCAGATCCTCGGAGCTTCTCGATGCCGAGCTGCCACTGGCCAACTGCAGTGCAGCGCTGGACCGGATGCAGGAGCGGTCGTACGACCCCGAACAGTCCCGCGAGTTCATTCGCAAGATGGCACAACGAGCGTGAGGCGTGAGAGCTGTGGACATCAAGTGGCGCAAGTCCTCCAAGTCGGACGACGTTGCCAACTGCCTTGAGGTGGCGGTGAAGGACGGCGAGGTCCTGATCCGTGAGAGTGACGACCCCGGCACCATCATCCGGACCACCCGGGCCAAACTCCGGGCGTTCATCGACGGAGCCGCGGCCGGCGAGTTCGACGACCTGGCCTGAACAGCGCGAGCAACCCCCGACCCCCTGCCCACCCAGGCCAGGGGGTCGGGCCTTTGCCCCTCCCGTCACCGCGGCATATGCCAGTCTCACTCGTTAGACGTCAAACGATTGATACCCACCTGTCGCCAGCGTTAGCGTCTGACGTGCGGCGCCCAGGCCGACTCGGAGCCGCACAACCATCCTCAGCCCTGCGCCAGTTGGGGAGGGCGCACCGTTGCCCCCTGCCTGCTGCTCGCACCAGCCCCGGAGGGGGCAACCCGCCGCACGGGCAGGAGCACCGCGCATGTGTTGCACCAGCCATGACCACTCGCTCCCACCCTCTCCCCGGACGCCCCGGGACTGCACGGTGGGGATCCGCACCGGGTACTGGTTCGAGGCCGTCTGCTACCGGGACAGCACTGACCGGTGTCCCGAGCTGCTGTACCGGACCGTGCTGGAGACCCCGGAGAGGGCGGTCCGGCTGGTCCGGATGCAGATCCGGACCACGCATCCGTTCGCCCTGTCCGCCGCCGAGGTCGACCGCGCGCTCGCCTGGGCCGACGGGGGCGGGCGAGTGCAGGCCCTCGCCGCACTGCACCGCGGTGAGGCCGCCGGGTTCAGCATCCTGTTGCGCGACGGGCGTCGGCCCGAGTGGCGCATTCTGCCTGTCGGCTGCCTCACGCTGGCCGTTCTCCAGCGCTGACCGGCGGTGACTCCGCCTCCGGGATGCAGCCTGCGGGCCGATGTCCCGGCTGTGCGGCGGTGGTTAAGGTCGCGCCATGGACACCTCATCAGGGAAAGCGGCGGGTGGTGCGCGCCGGGCCGGGACGGCGCACCGGTGGAAGACCGCGGCGCTCTGGGGCGGGGCGGGGCTGGTCACGCTCGTGCTCTCCAACCTCGTGGCCGGCGTGCCGCTCGGGTACGGCGACGAGTTGTTCACGCCGGGCCCGATCCTCGCCCTCCTCGGGATCGCGACCGCCGTGGTCCTCGTGCGGCGGGCGCCGCTCGTGACGCTCGGCCTGATGCTGTGCGTCGACGCCGCCCTGCTCTTCGTCACCGTCACCCCCGGGCTGACGATCGCCGCGGTGATGCCGGCCGCCGCCGCGCTCGGCACGGCTGCCGCGACCCGGCCCCGTCGGACCGCGGTGACCGCGCTCGCGATCACCGTGCTGCTCCTGGTCCTCGGCCAGTTCGGCGCACCCACGCCCCTCGACCCCACCCTCCTCGACCAGCACGGCATGCCCCTGCCCGGCGACCCGGCGCTTGCGGCGCGGACCGACCGATACCCGTTCGGCGGCGCGACCCTGCTGTCCCAGATCCAGCTGCCGATCGTCGTGGCCGCCTGGCTGATCGGAGACTCGGTGCGGCGCCGTCGCGAGTCCGCCGCGCAGGAACAGGCCCGAGCCACCGAGCAGGCCCTCGCCGAGGAGCGACTGCGCATCGCCCGCGAGCTGCACGACCTGGTCGCCCACAGCATCGGCATCATCGCCATCCAGGCCGGCGTCGGCAGCCGCGTCATCGACAGGCAGCCCGCGCAGGCCCGCGAAGCCCTGCAGGCCATCGAGGCCACGAGCCGGGAGACCCTGGCGAGCCTGCGCCGCACGCTGGTGGCGCTGCGCCGCAGCGAACCCGCCCCGCTGGCCCCCACGCCCGGACTCGACGGGCTGGAGCAGCTCGCCGCCGCGACCGCGAGCGACACCCGGGTCAGGATCGAGGTCGTCCGGTCGGGGGAACGGCGGCCCCTGCCGCAGGACATCGAGCTGGCCGCGTACCGGATCGTGCAGGAGTCCCTGACCAACGTCGTCCGGCATGCCGGGGCGGCCACCTGCCGCGTGTCCGCCGGGTACGGGGACGGGGAACTGGCCCTGGAGATCACCGATGATGGGCGGGGGGCGGCGGTGGCGCGCTCCGGCGGCGGGTTCGGGATCACCGGGATGCGGGAGCGTGCCGCGCTGCTCGGCGGCCGGTTCGAGGCCGGGCCCGTATCCGGGGGCGGCTTCCGGGTGGCGGTCGGCCTGCCCGTCGAACCGGTCGGCCCGGCCGATCCCGGGGGCCGGGAGGACGAGCACGAGGGCGAGGACGAGGGCGTGAAGGAAGGGAAGCGATGAGCGGTGGCATCCGCGTTCTGCTGGCCGACGACCAGCCGCTGGTGCGGTCGGGGCTGCGGGTCCTGATGGCCGACACCCCGGACATGGAGGTCGTCGGCGAGGCCGCGAACGGCGCCGAGGCGGTCCGGCTCACCGCCGAACTCGACCCCGACGTGGTGGTGATGGACATCCGGATGCCGGAGATGGACGGCATCGAGGCCACCCGCCGGATCACCGCCGCCCGGACCGGCGGCGGCCCCGGCGTTGGCCCCGGCGGCCGTCCGGGCCGGGACGGCGCGGCGGCCGGCGCGCGGGTCCTGATCCTCACCACCTTCGACGAGGACGACCACGTCTACGGGGCGCTGCGCGCCGGCGCGAGCGGCTTCGCCGTGAAGGACATGGCGCTGGACGACATCCTGGCCGCCGTCCGCGTCGTCGCCTCCGGTGACTCCCTGCTCGCACCGGGCGTCACGCGTCGCCTGATAGCGGACTTCGCTGCGGCCCCGGCGCGCGCCCCGGAGCGGGTGCCGATCGTCACGGAGCGGGAGCAGGAGGTCCTGACGCTGGTGGGGCGCGGCCTGTCGAACAGCGAGATCGCGGAGAGCCTGTTCATCTCCATCGCCACCGCCAAATCGCATGTGGCGCGGCTGCTGACGAAGCTGGACGCCCGCGACCGGGTCCAACTGGTGATCAAGGCCTACGAGATGGGGCTGGTCGCACCGCCCAGGTGAGGGTGGGCCGGTAGTCCGCGCGCCTCGGTGAGGTACAGCGGGTGGCGGCGTACAGTCGCGCACGCCCCGAGCGCGGCACGGCAGCCGCCACCCCCGCGACCCGCACTCGTCAAGGCCTGCCCTTGGCGTCCCCTCGCGTCGAATCGCTCCACACCAGGGTGATCAACAGTTGACGAACCGTCAACACCTCGTTAGAGGTACACGCGCGGTTCCCGGATCGGCCCGAATTTTTCGCGCGGGCCGTCCGTGCAGGTCGTGGCGCGGTCGGCGGTCTCGTCCGCCCGGTCGACCTCGCACCAGATCCGCTTGCCCGCACCCTCGCGCTGCCAGCCCCACCGGTCGGCGAGCCCGTCGACCAGCTCCAGCCCGCGCCCGCCGGTGTCCTCCCCGCAGGCCTGCCGCCGGGACGGCGCCCGGTCGCTGGCGTCGGCGACCTCCACCCGCACGCCCGGCCCGCCGAACAGCATCCGCAGCACGGCCGGACAGCCGGTGTGCACGACGGCGTTGGTGACCAGCTCGGAGATCAGCAGGATCAGCGTCTCGGCGAGCGGCTCGTCGTCCTTTATCCCGCACCCCGCCAGCCGGGACCGGGCCCACCGGCGGGCCCGGCCGACCTCCGCCGGGTCCGGTCCTACCTCCAGCTGCACCTGAAGCACCTGCACCGTTCACACCATCCGAACCGGCGGACACGTCGCCTTGTGACAGGACGGGATCACCGAACGTGACCCCTCTGTGCAGCAGCATGGTTGACATACAGTCACCACGACAAGCGCTTCGGGCATATTCCAGCGCGAAGATGCAGGCGTGGTGCATACTGTGCGGCGCTCACGCCGCGCTACCGCTCGCATTCCCGGGAGCGTACCGGAGCAGTCCCCCGCATCCGGGCCGTATGGGGCCCTTCCAAGGACACAAACCGATATCAACTCTCTGTAATCGGACATGCGTCCCGCGTGAGGTCCGCACCACGCCCGCGCCCCGCCCGCGTCAGGGTCGTCTCAGGCCCGTGTCAGGGTCGTGTCAGGCCCCGGCGGTGGCCAGCAGATCGGCTGCCAGCACCTCCTCCGCCTCGCCCGCCGTCCGCCACTGCTCGGCCCGCAGCCAGGCCCGCTTCAGGTGCAGGTGCACGTCGGCCTCCCAGGTGAAGCCCATCCCGCCGTGCACCTGGAGGCAGTCCCGCGCATTGCCCACGGCGGCCTCGTCCGCGAGCAGCTTCGCCCCCGCGATCTCCGCCGGGTCCGCCGTCACCGCCGCCGCGTAGACCGCCGCACGGGCCGTCTCCGCGCGCACCAGCATCCCCGCACACAGGTGCTTGACCGCCTGGAACGCCCCGATCGGCTGCCCGAACTGCTCGCGCTCCCTCGCGTGGCGCACCGCCAGCTCCAGGGTGCGCAGGGCGCTGCCGAGCTGGAGGGCCGCCGTCAGCAGCGCGCCCTCGTCACGGTACGGAGCCACCTGCGCGGCGGGCCGCCCCGCCCCGCCGCGGCCGTCCGCGGACGCGGGGGCGGGCGCGGGCACGCGGTGCAGCGGGGTCAGGGGGTCCGCGGAGCGGACCGGCTCGCCCGTACGGAGCAGTGCCGCCGGGGGCTGCGCCGACCCGAGGACGGCGTCCGCCTCCCCGAGGTGCGCCACGAGTGACCCGCCCAGGTCGAAGGCCGTGACCACCGCGGTGCCCTGCGCCGCGCCCGGGACCGTCCCGGCCGCGAGGTGTGTCGCCACCAGGGGGCCCGGCAGCAGTACCCGCCCGGCCTCCTCGAAGACGAGCACGGCCTCCGCGAGCCCGAGCCCGACCCCGCCCGCCGCCTCCGGCAGCCGCAGCGCGAAGAACCCGGCCTCGCCCAGCTCCCGCCACAGCTCCCGGTCGACCCCCGCGGCCGCGACGGTGTCCACGGCGGCCCGCAGCGCCTCGCGCCCGTACCGCCGCGCCAGCAGCTCCCGTACGCCCGCCCGCAGGTCGCGCTGGTCCTGCGTCGGCTGGAAGTCCACGCCCCTCACCGGCCCTTCGGGAGGCCGAGGATCCGCTCGGCGACGATGTTCCGCTGGATCTGGGAGGTGCCCGCCGCGATCGTGTACGAGAGGGAGGACAGCCGTTCGCGCACCCACTCCTCCTCCAGCACGAGCGAGTCCGCGCCCAGCACCTCGGCGGCCGTGTCGTACAGCTCCTGCCGCGCGTGCGAGTAGGCGAGCTTGAACACCGACCCGCCCGCCCCGGGGACCCCGCCCGGCGAGCTCCCCCGAGTTCTCGACTCCGCTCGAACAGGGGGGACCCCCATGGCCTCGCTGACGTTCCACTGTGTGAGCCGCCACAGCGCGCCGAACTCCGCGTGCAGCCGGCCGAGGCGGCGCCGCAGCACCGGGTCGTCCCAGCGGCCGTTGGCCCTGGCCGCGCGGGCGAGCTCGCCCAGGGTGCGCCGGCAGGCCACCACCTCGCCGACGAAGGCCGTGCCCCGCTCGAAGGAGAGGGTGACCATGGTGACCCGCCAGCCGTCGTTCTCCTCCCCGACCCGGTGGGAGACGGGGACGCGGACCTCGTCGAGGAACACCTCGGCGAACTCGGTGCTCCCGGCCAGGGTGCGCAGCGGCCTGACCGTCACCCCGGGCGCGTCCATCGGCATGGCGAGCCAGGAGATGCCCCGGTGGCGGGGGGCGGCGGGGTCGGTGCGGACGAGGAGTTCGCACCAGTCGGCGATCTCGGCGTGCGAGGTCCAGATCTTCGAGCCGGTGACGACGTACGCGTCGCCGTCGCGGACGGCGCGCGTGCGCAGGGAGGCCAGGTCGGAGCCGGCGCCGGGCTCGCTGAAGCCCTGGCACCACACCTCGTCGCCGCGGAGCACGGGCGGCAGCCAGCGGGCCCGCTGCCCGGCGGTGCCCTCGGCGGCGATGGTCGGGCCGGCGTGCAGCAGTCCGACGAAGTTCGCGCCGACGTAGGGCGCCCCGGCGCGCTCGGTCTCCTCCAGGAAGATCAGGTGCTGGGTGGGGGTGGCGCCGCGCCCGCCCGCGTCGACGGGCCAGTGCAGGCCCGCGTACCCGGCGTCGTACAGCCTGCGCTGCCAGCCGAGGTCGTACGCGCGGCGGCCGGGCCAGTCGTCGGGGGAGGGCTTCGGCGGCAGCTCGGGCAGCACCTTGGCGAGCCACTCGCGCAGCCGGGCCCGGAACTCCTGCTCCTCCTGCGTGTACGCGAGGTCCACTACCGCGCCGCCCCGGCGGCCCCGGCCGCTCGGTCGCCGTCCAGGTCGAGGCCGAGCATGCGGATGGCGTTGCCGCGCATCAGCTTGTAGACCGTCTCCTCGTCGAGGCCCTTGACGTGGTCGAGGGCGACCTCCTTGGTGTGCGGGAACGTCGAGTCGACGTGCGGGTAGTCGGTCTCGAAGGTGGCGTTGTCGCGGCCGACGACGTCGAGCGAGGCGATGCCGTGCTTGTCCCGGAAGAAGCAGCAGAACATCTGCCGGTAGTAGTACGTGGACGGCGGCTCCGGGATCAGGTCGCGGACCCCGCCCCAGGCGCGGTGCTCCTGCCAGACGTCGTCGGCGCGTTCCAGGGCGTACGGGATCCAGCCCATCTGGCCCTCGCTGTACGCGAGCTTGAGCTGCGGGAACTTCACCAGGACCCCGCTGAAGAGGAAGTCCATCATCGAGGCCATGGCGTTGTTGAAGCTGAGCGAGGCCTGGACGGCGGGCGGGGCGTCGGGAGAGGCGGCCGGCATCTGGGACGAGGACCCGATGTGCATGTTGACGACAGTGCCGGTCTCCTCGCAGACGGCGAAGAAGGGGTCCCAGTAGCCGGAGTGGATGGAGGGGAGTCCGAGGTGGGTGGGGATCTCGGAGAAGGTGACGGCCCGGACCCCGCGGGCGGCGTTGCGGCGGATCTCGGCGACGGCCAGGCCGATGTCCCACAGGGGGATGATGCACAGCGGGATCAGCCGGCCGCCGCTGTCTCCGCACCACTCCTCGACCATCCAGTCGTTGTACGCGCGCACGCAGGCGAGGGCGACCTCCTTGTCGCGGGCCTCGGCGAAGGTCTGCCCGCAGAAGCGGGGGAAGGTGGGGAAGCAGAGGGAGGCCTCGACGTGGTTGAGGTCCATGTCGGCGAGCCGGGCCCCGGGATCCCAGCAGCCGCGGCGCATCTCGGCGCGGGTGATGCCCTCCAGGGTCATGTCGTCGCGGTCGAAGCCGACGGCGGCGATGTTCCGCTTGTACGGGAACTTCAGGTCCTCGTAGATCCACCAGTCGGTCGGCGGGCCGTCGGGGTCCATGGAGATCACGTACTTGCCGCCACGGTACTCCAGCTCGCCGATGCCGGCGGTGAGCGGCTTGGGTCCGCGGTCGCGGTACCTGGCGGGCAGCCAGACGTCGAAGAGGTGCGCGGGTTCGATGACGTGGTCGTCGACGCTGATGATCCGAGGCAGTTCCATTGGTGTCCCCTCACCGCGAGCCGGATCGAGCCGGGCCGAGCCTGATCTGATGCGTTGATCCGATGGAACGGATCCGACGAGGCGAATCCGGCGGACCGGATCCGACCCACCGGATCTGATGGATCGTCAGAAAGTGCGGTCGCTCCACGCTAGCCCCGCCACCCCTGGACCGACAAGCGCCCCGGCCCTACGCTCTGCCCATCATCTGACGGAACGTCAGGAACGATCGGTCGAACGGAGGGCTGCCATGCCGGGAACGACGCGGACGCCGGCCGGCACCGCACGCGAACTGGACGAATCCCCCACCCTCTGGGCGCTCCTCGCCCGCCGGGCGGAGCTGACCCCCGACGCCCCCGTCCTCATCCAGGCGGCCCCGGACCCCGCCGACGACCGCACCATCACCTTCGGCGCGCTGCGCGACCGCGCCGAACGGGTCGCCGCGGGCCTGTACGGGATGGGGGTGCGCCCCGGCACGGTCGTCGCCTGGCAGCTGCCCACCCGGATCGAGACGGTCCTGCTCTCCCTCGCGCTGGCCCGGATCGGGGCCGTGCAGTCACCCGTGATCCCCTTCTACCGGGACCGCGAGGTGGGCTTCGCGCTGCACGAGTCCAAGGCCGAGTTCTTCGCCGTCCCCGGCCTCTGGCGGGGCTTCGACCACACCGCGATGGCCGGGCGGCTCGGGGCGCGCGGCGTCTTCCGGGCGTACGAGGCCGCCGACCTCCCCGACGGGGACCCGGCCGTCCTGCCCGCACCGCCGGCCGACGGCACCTCCGTACGCTGGATCTACTGGACCTCCGGCACCACCTCCGACCCCAAGGGCGTCCTGCACACCGACCGCTCGCTGATCGCGGGCGGCTCCTGCCTCGCCCACGCCCTGCGCCTCGGCCCGCGGGACGTCGGCTCGATGGCGTTCCCCTTCGCGCACATCGCCGGCCCCGACTACACCGTGATGCTGCTGCTGTACGGGTTCCCGGCGGTGCTCTTCGAGAAGTTCGCGATGCCGGACGCGCTGGACGGCTACCGGCGCCACGGGGTCACGGTCGCGGGCGGCTCGACGGCCTTCTACTCGATGTTCCTCGCCGAGCAGCGCAAGAACCCGTCCGAGCCGCTCCTCCCCGCCCTCCGGCTGCTCGCGGGCGGCGGCGCCCCGAAGCCGCCGGAGCTGTACCACGCCGTGGTCCGCGAACTCGGCTGCCGGCTCACCCACGGCTACGGCATGACCGAGGTCCCGATGATCACGATGGGCTCACCGGACGACACCGCGGAGCACCTCGCCACCACCGAGGGCCGCCCGCCCGCCCGCATGTCGATCCGCATCACCGCACCCGACGGCACCCCGCTGCCCGCCGGCACGGACGGCGAGGTCCGGCTGCGCGGCGAGGCGGTCTGCCGCGGCTACCTCAACCAGGACGGCACGCCCGGGCCCTTCGACGGGGACGGCTACCTGATCACCGGCGACCTCGGCCGGCTGACCCCCGACGGCTACCTGGTCCTCACCGGCCGCAGCAAGGACGTCATCATCCGCAAGGGAGAGAACATCTCGGCGAAGGAGATCGAGGACCTCGTCCACCTGCTCCCGGAGGTCGGCGACGTCGCCGTGATAGGCCTGCCGGACCCGGAGCGCGGCGAACGCGTCTGCGCCGTGGTGGAGCAGCCGCCGGGCGCCGCCCCCCTGACCCTGCAGCGGGTGACGGACCACCTCCGCGCCCAGGGCCTGGCCCCCCACAAACTCCCCGAACAGCTCGAACTCCTCGACGCCCTGCCCCGAAACGAGGCCCTCCGCAAGGTCCTCAAGTACAAACTCCGCGAACGCTTCGCCTGAGCCCGCCCGAGCACGCCCGAGCCCACCGAGCCCGCCCGCACCGGGGCGGCCCCCGCGGCGGACCCGCGGCGCCCGGTGGCGGACCCGCGGCGGCCCCGGAGCAGCCCCGGAGCGGCCCCGTGGCGGGCATCTCATTCCGGCCTGCGCGCCCGGCCCGGTACACGCCGCGTGCCACAATGAGCAGTCTTTCCCGTGTCCACCAGAGCGCCCCTGCGGGCCTCTCGAGAGGCGTCATGCGCATACGCAACTCCCGCCAGAGCCGTTTCCGCTGGTCCCACGGAAGCGTTGCGGAACTCTTCTCGGGCCGGGACAACAGCCTCGGCCTGCTCCGGCTGATCCTGGCGTCCGCCGTGGTCCTGTCCCACGCACGCATCCTCGGATTCGGTCAGCGCGAGTTCGGCTACGGCTTCGCCGCCGGGCAGACCGACATGGGCAAACTGTCCGTGTTCGGCTTCTTCGTCCTGTCCGGCATGCTGGTCACCCGCAGCGGCAACCGGCTCCCCGTCGGCCGCTTCCTGTGGCACCGGGCACTGCGTCTGCTGCCGGGCCTGTGGGTGTGCCTGCTGGTGACGGCCTTCGCCGTCGCACCGTTCCTGTACTGGCGGCAGCACCACGACCTGGCGGGCTTCCTGGGTCGCGCCGACGGCCCGCTGGAGTACATCCAGTCCAACTTCGCCATCCGGGTGCACCAGTGGGGCATCTCCGGGATCCTCGACACCGCCCAGAGCAAGGGGCTCGCGCACAACGGCAGCTTCGACGGCGCCCTGTGGTCCCTGGAGTACGAGGTCCTCTGCTACCTCGGCGTCGCCCTCCTCGCCCTCGCCGGAGCACGGGCCGGCGGCGTGGTCCGCGCACGGCGCGCCGTCCTGGCGGTCACCGTGCTCCTCGGCTGCTACGTGCTCGGCGACGCCCTCACCAACCCCCGGCTGAACGTCATGGAACACCCGGCGGGCGAGGGCGCGTCCGCGGCGGTCGTCGGCGGCTACGTCGTGCCGCTGGCCTTCTACCTCGGCTTCGCCTTCGCCATCGGCGCGCTCATCGAGGTCTACAAGGAGCGGATCCCCGTCAGCGACCCGCTGGGCGTGCTCAGCTGCCTGGTCCTGCTCGCCGCCCTCCACTACGGCTGGCTGTACGTCCTGGGCGTGCCCGCCCTCGCCTACCTCCTGCTGTGGCTCGCCATCCGGCTGCCCAAGCCCTTCCGCAAGGTGGGCCACAAGCACGACTACTCGTACGGCATCTACATCTACGGCTTCGTCGTGGAGCAGGCCGTGGCCGTGCTCGGCGGCGCCCGCTGGGGCCTCGCCGCCTACCTCGGGATCTGCGTGGCCGGCACCCTGGTCGCGGCGGCGCTGTCCTGGCACCTCGTCGAGCGCCCCGCCATGCGCCTGAAGGACATCGGCCTCTCCCGCCCCGGCGTGCCGCGGCAGGCGGGCCGCGGCGACGCGGCGCGGTCCACGGCCCCGGCCCCGGACCAGGGCCAGGACTTGGCCGGCGTCGGCGCGAAGGCCCCGTAGCAGCAAGGCCCCGCGGTGCGGGCGGGGCCTGGGCTCACGGACCCGGGTCAGGCGTCCGGGGCCTCCACGCCGCAGTACGAGGCGAAGGCGGCGAGGAGGTCGTTCTCCGAGAGCCGGCCGTCGCCGTCCCCGTCGAGGGCGGCCGCCACCGGGCCGGCCACCTCCGCCGGGGTGCCCAGGACGCGCAGGACGCGGGCCGCCTCGGCCGGGGTCACGCCCCCGCCGTCCACGTCGGCCACCGCGATCACCGCGTGCAGGAACGGCCGCGCGATCTCCGCGAACCGCTGCGGGCTGTCCCGCAGCCGCTTCGCCGCCCCGGTGATGAACTCCTGGCGCGTCACCCGCTGGTCACCGTCGACGTCCGCGATCCCGGCCATCCCCTGCCAGAACGCCTCCGCGCCGGCGAACACGGCCTGGCCCTTGTCCGACCGCGGGGCCGTACCGAACTCGGCCAGCACCGCCTTGGCGGCCGCGCTGAAGTCCTGGCGGTCGATATATCCGTTGCCGTCCTGGTCGAAGGTGGCAAACCGGGCGGCGATCTTGCGCTCGTATTCTGCGCTGTCCATATCGGGGGTTCCGCCTTCACATGTGCGGTGGGGTGCAGTTCAAGACAAGCGGGAGCGTAAGCCCTTCACGGCCCGCGCGTTAAGCGAAGGTGTCAAGGAGGCTGCCGCATCGAACCCGCGCACGGGAAGCGCGGCGGGGCGCGCACATCCGTGCCCATGTGCCGGGCTCATGTGCCGTGCCGCGCCCCTGCGTTCACACCCCGTCACGGCGCGTCCACCGCGGAGCACTCTTCCAGGGCGAGCTTGCCGCAAAACAGGCGAGCACCGGCACGTGCCCATTACATTCGATGCGTCGACACACGGCTGGGGGCACGATGCCGAAGGACGCACCACCGCGCTGGGACCGCCGCATGCAGCAGCGGCTCGCCCGCGGCGAGGCCGCCGCGCTCGGCGAGCTGTACGACCGCTTCGCCTCACTCGTGCACAGCCTGGCCCACCGGGTCCTCGGCGACGAGACGGCCGCCGACCGGATCACCCGCGAGGTGTTCGGCTACATCTGGGAGAACCCGGACGCCTACGACCCCAAGCAGGGCTCCCTGCGCTCCTGGGTGGCCCGGATCGCCCAGGGACAGGCCGTCGCCCGGCTGCGCCAGGCCGAACTGGGCCGCGGCTCGCGCGAGGAACTGGAGCAGAAGGTGCGCAGCGCCAGCGCCGCCGCCCGCGCCGACTACATCGTCACGTCGATGCCCGCGCCGCTGCGCGCCGCCCTGGAACTCGCGTACTTCAAACGGCGCGACTACCGGCAGGCCGCCGCCGACCTGCGGATCAGCGAGGACGAGGCCCGGCGCCGGCTGCGCCTGGGACTGCAGCTGCTGTCGACCGCCAACGTCGTCCCGCCGGAGGACGCCGCCCCGCCCGGCTACGGCCCGCCCGGATATGGAACGCCCCGATGAACGGTCCCGACGACGGACGCGACGGACGCGACGAGCACAGCGAGTACGGCGAGTACGGCGGGCGCGACGGGCGCGAGGAGCGGCAGGCCGGCGGGCCGGCCCGGATACCGGGTCCGCGCGGGCCCGCCGACGACCTCGACCCGCGGTACGCGCCCCGTCCCCTGCCCCGGCCGCTCCCGGAGCAGGCACCTCCCGCACAGCCCGGGCGGGCCCCCGAGCCCCGCTCGCACGCCGTGCTGAAGTCGCTGCTCGGCGCATGGGCGCTGGCCGCCTGCTCCACCGAGGAGATCCAGGCGGTGGAGGAGCACCTCACCGAATGCGCGCCGTGCGCGGAGGAGGCGCTGCGGCTGCGCGACGCGGTGGGGCTGCTGCACCCGGAGGACAGCCTGGACCTCAAACCGCTGCTGCGGTCGCGGGTGCTGGAGGAGTGCCTGGGCAAGCGGCCCGCCCGGATCCCGGTCCCGGCGTGGGCGAGCCCGTACGACACGGAGACCGCGCGGCTGGACGCGCTGCTGCGGGACTTCGGGGACTCCGAGTGGGAGACCCCGGTCCGGCTGAAGTGGTTCGAGGAGGAGCGCCGGCAGACCCGCCGTACGACCGTCGCCGGGGTGATCGGCCACCTGCTCACGGTGGACGGGATGATCGCGAGCGCGCTGGGCCTGGACGACCCGCTGGGTCCGGGAGCGGAGCAGGAGCGCGGCCCCGCGGCCCGTACGGAGCGCTACTGGGGCTCCGCGGCCGAGCCGATCACCCGGCAGGTGCGCGAACCGTGGCGGGAGCAGGGCCACACGCTGGTGCGGACGGTGTCGTTCGCGGGCCGGGGCGTGGCGGAGCTGTCCGTGGACTACGGGCACTTCGCGCTGCCGCTCGGGGACGCGTTCCTGGAACGGGCCTTCGAGTGCTGGGTGCACGCCTGGGACATCGCGGAGGCCGTGGACTACCCGTACGACCCGCCGTCGGGGCAGGACCTGCACCGGATGATCGACCTTGCCGCCCGGCTCCTGCCGAGCGCGCTGGCACACCGCCGCCGGGCCGGACTGGCGGCGCCGGCGCGGGGGCTGGTCGCGGCCGGGGCGCCCGGCCGGACCCTGCACCTGGAGATCGAGGGTTCGGGCGGCGGGAGCTGGGACATCGCCCTGGACTCGCCGGCCGCGAAGCCGTCGCCGGAGCACACGGTGGCGCGGATCGCGCTGGACGGGGCGGAGTTCTGCCAGCTGGCCGCCGGGCACATCTCGCCGGAGGAAGCGGCCGTCGGACAGCACGGTGACCGGGAGGCGATCCGCGACGTGCTGTTCGCGGCCGCCTCCCTCAGCCACCTCTAGCCGCCGGCCGTCGCAGCCCGGACGGGGCAGCGCTCGGGCCGTCACGGCCCACCGGGCGGTTCCGGCACGGGTGCGGGCTGAGCCCGGTTCGGCCCCGCGGGCCGTGTGCCGGGGCGCCGCCCCGGACCCCGCGCCTCAAACGCCGGCGAGGCTGAATCTTCGGCTGGAGCGGTCAGGCGAAGACGACCGTGCGGGTGCCGTTGAGGAGGACGCGGTGCTCGCTGTGCCACTTCACGGCCCGCGCCAGCGCCTGGCACTCGACGTCCCGGCCGATCGCGACGAGCTGGTCCGGGGTGACCTCGTGGCCGACCCGCTCGACCTCCTGCTCGATGATCGGCCCCTCGTCGAGGTCGGCCGTCACGTAGTGCGCGGTGGCGCCGATCAGCTTCACACCCCGGGCGTGCGCCTGGTGGTACGGCTTGGCGCCCTTGAAGCTCGGCAGGAAGGAGTGGTGGATGTTGATGATGCGGCCGCTGAGCTCCTTGCACAGGGTGTCCGACAGCACCTGCATGTAGCGCGCCAGGACGACGAGGTCCACGTTCTCGTCGCGGACCAGCTCCAGCAGCTGCGCCTCCGCGTCCGCCTTGGTGTCCTTCGTCACCGGGATGTGGCGGAAGGGGATGTCGTACGAGCGCACCAGCTCCTCAAAGTCGGTGTGGTTCGAGACGACGGCGGCGATCTCCACCGGCAGGGCCCCGATCCGGGTGCGGAACAGCAGGTCGTTCAGGCAGTGCCCGAACTTCGAGACCATCAGCACGACCCGCATGCGCTCGTCGGAGCGGTGGATCTCCCAGTCCATCCGGAACGAGTCGCCGATGGCGGCGAAGCTGGCCCGCAGCTTCTCCACGGAGACGGGCGGCTCGGCCGTGAAGTGCACCCGCATGAAGAAGAGGCCGGTGTCTCGGTCGCCGAACTGCCGGCTGTCCTCGATGTTGCAACCGGTCATGAACAGGTAACTGGACACGGCGTGCACAATGCCCTGCTTGTCGGGGCAGGACAGGGTCAGTACGTACTGCTGGGATGCCTGGGGCTGCGGGTCGTCGCTCATGGCACCACAGCCTTTCACACCGGGCGGGTGAGGATCCTCAGCAGTTCCAGGGAACGGGGCGCCGCATCCGGGTCCTCGCCGTCCGCCTGCGCCAGCCGTACGTGTGCCTCGCGGGCAGCGCGCACGGCCTCGGGCCAGGCGTGGTGCTCCAGGTAGGCGGAGACGGGGGCGTCGGGGCCGACCTGGTGGAGGATGCGGAGGACGTGGAGCACGGCGGCGTCGACGAGGGCGGCTTCCTGCGCGTCGCGGAAGATCGTGCCGACGTACTTCTCGGCGGACCAGCTGTCGAGCCAGGTGTCCTCGACGAGCCGGTAGACGGCGTCGGTGACGTCTCCGTATCCCTCGACACCGGCGAGCCAGACCTCCTTGTGGAAGGCCGGATCGGAAAGCATGTGCAGCGCCGAGCGCACATTGCTGCGCCAGCGCCACCACGGCATGTCGTTCAGGGGCATGCCGCCCATGGTGAAGGAGCGGCCGCCGCGTCGGGAAGAGTTCTTCGAACCTTGGGCGAATGTCACGCTTTCGATCGTACGTTCCGGTCTGGCGCGATCTTGAAGCACCTGCGCAGGAGCACACCCCTGCCATTCACCCGGATGTCACCCGCAGTTACGTCCATCTCACTGCTCAGTTACCCGTGGGGCGGAAGGGTGCTGGGACATGACCGACCGGAGATGCACAACTCCCCGCTTCCGCACTGCTGTTGCCGCCGCGATGGGCACATGCCTCCTCGTCGGCTGCGGCGCGCTCCCCGGAGGCTCGGGCGGCCCCACGGACACCATCACGGTCATGACCTTCGCCCCGCAGGACACCAAGGCAACCAATATGCCGGGAATGACCGGTATGGCCAAGGTGTACGAGAGCTGGGTCAATGCCGCGGGCGGGATCAACGGCCACAAGCTGCGCGTGATCACCTGCAACGAGAAGAACACCCCGTCGGGCGCCGCCGACTGCGCCCGCAAGGCCATCGCCGAGAAGGTCGTCGCCGTCGTCGGCTCCTACAGCCAGCACGGACGCGCCTTCATGGCCCCGCTGGAGGTCGAGGGCATCCCCTTCATCGGCGGGTACGGGGTCTCCGCCGAGGAATTCCAGAGCAACCTCTCCTTCCCCGTCAACGGCGGCCAGCCCGTCCTCCTCGCCGGCGCCGGCCGCCAGCTGGGCCGCGCCTGCAGCCAGGTGGCACTGGTCCGGCCCGACACCCTCGCCGGCGACTCCATGCCGGTCCTGCTCAACGCCGGCCTGAAGTCCGACGGCGCCGGCAAGGCGGGCGAAGCCGCCGACATCCGCGCCGCCGAGGACTCCGCCGACTTCACGGCACAGGCCCGCCAGGCCCTGGCCAGCTCCTCCGGCGGCAAGGAGCGCGGCTGCGTGACGGCCGTGCTCGGCCAGCGCACCGAGACGTTCTTCGACGCCTTCCGCCGGGCCGACGACAAGAAGAAGAACCCGCAGATCGCCTCCGTGCTGGGCAGCGTCAGCCAGTCCCTCATCGACCGCACCGGCGGCCGGGAGAGCCCCTTCGAGGGCGCACTCGTCACCAGCTGGTACCCGGTGTCGGGCGACCCGCTGTGGCAGCCGATGCGGAAGGTGATCTCCGAGCACGCCTTCGGCAACAACGCCGTGGACCCGGACGACAGCGGAACGCAGACCACCTGGATCGCGTACACCGTGCTCGGCGAGGCCCTCAAGCGCCTGAAGTCCGGCGAGGCCGTCACCCCGCACAAGGTGACGCGCGCCCTGAACCAGGCGGAACCGGTCCGGACCGGCGGCCTGACCCCCGAGCTGAACTGGCGGTACGAGAACATGCGCGCCCTCGCCGGCTTCCCGCGCATCGTGAACGGGCGCGTCACCTTCCAGGTCGTGCAGTCCGGCCGGCTCGTCACCCAGCAGGGCGAGCAGCCGATGGACATGACCCAGACCCTGGAGCAGGCCCCCCGCGCCACGTGACACGGTCCGCGGCGGGCGCGGCGGGCGCGGGCGCGGCGGGCGGGGGCGCTAGAGCTGGGACTTGTCCCGCTTCGTGAGGTTGTACTTGGTCGCGATCGTGTTCCACATGGTCGCGGCCGACTCCTTCGCCCGCGTCGCCTCCGCGCTCGACTTGTTGCCGTCGCCGGCGTCGTCCGTGCTCCGGGCCCGGCCGTCCTTGCAGCCCTTCTTCTCCCCGGCGACGTCGTCCGCCCAGGCCGCGTAGCTGTTGTCGGCGGCCGCCGAGGCCTTCCAGGCCTTGCTGAGCGCCGCGGACAGCCTCTCGTTGTTCGGGAGCCGGTCCATCTGCACGTCCTGGAGCCGCGTGACGAGCTCGTCGCGCTGCCGGGCCGCGTCGCGCAGGTCGCTCGCCGCCGTGCCGAGGTTGCGGCAGCTCTTGATGTCGTCGACCGCCTTGAGCGCGGTGGACCGGCTGTCGTTGGAGTCCGCGAGGAGCTTGTCCAGCTGGACGGCCTGGGACCTGGCCGGGTCCACCGGCGCCTCGGAGGCCGCCGCGGCCGAGCTGCCCGCGGACGGGGTGGGGGCGGCGGCCGCCGCGGCCGGGTCGTTGTTCTGCTTCTTGCCGTCGCTGAGCAGCGCGCCGACGCCGAGCCCGACCACGGCCAGGCCGATCACCACGGCCGCGATGACCGCCGGCGGCACGCGCCGCGCCGGCTCGGGCGCGGGCGGCGGGGCGTACTGCCCCTGCCCCGGCACGCCCTGGGGGAACTGCTGCTGCGGATGCTGCCCGTGCGGCGGATACGGCCGCGGCCGGTGCAGGACCGGCTCCTGGATCGGCGGCAGCTGCTGGGTGTGCCCGTCGCTGCCGGCGTGCCCGTCGCCGTCGCGGAACAGCCCGTCGAAGCCGTCGGTGACCGGCGGGATGTACTGGGTCGCGGCCTCGTCGTGCGAGGGGGCGGCCGGGACCGGCGGTATGTACTGCGTCGCCGCCTCGTGGTGGCCGGGGGCCATCGGGTCCGCGGGTATCGGCGGTATGTACTGGGTGGCCGCCTCGTGGTGGCCGGGGGCCATCGGGTCCGCCGGGACGGGCGCGATGTACTGCGTCGCGGCCTCGTCGAAGGCGGGGGCCGCCTGCGGCACGGGGGCGCCCGGGACCGGCGGGGCGTACGACATCCCGGGCGCACCGGTCATACCGGGCGCACCGGTCATGCCGGGCGGGCTGGGCACGCCGGGTGCCGGGCCGACCGCGGTCGGCGGGATGTACGGGGTCGCGGCCTCCGGCAGCGGCGGGTAGCCGTAGCCGTGGGGCTGGCCGGGGCCGTCCCAGCCGGGCCCGAGCACGTGCCCGGGCTCCGCGTGCCCGGGCGCCGCGTGCAGGGGCTCCGCCTGTACGGGCGGGGGCGGTACCTGGCCGGGGGCCTGCGGCGCCTGCGCGTACGCCGGATCGAGGCCCCACGGCGCACCGGGCTGCGGGACCGCCTGCGGGGCGTTCCCCTGTCCGTTCTCCGTCACCGGGACTCCTTCGCCGACTACTCCGAACACTGCGAACCTTCGGAACGCCGCCTCACGCTACCCGGACCCCGCCCTCCCCGTCAGGCCCACCTCCAGGGATGATTCGCGTCACAGCGGGACATACTTCCCGCCCGGCGGCCCGCTAGGCGACCGCCTCCAGCCGCGCCGCGAACTCGCGGACCGCCGCCTCCTCCCGGTACGGCTGGAGCCGCGCCCGGAAGTCGCCCAGGTACTCCGTGCCCCGGCTGGAACGGAGCCCGGACAGCAGTTCCGCCGCCTGCGCAGCGGTCTGGCAGGCCTGCTCCACCTCCCGTTGCTGCACCTGCGCGGCCGCCAGCAGCAGCATCCCGATCGCCCGCCGCCGCGCCTTCCCGGCCGGCAGGCCGGCCAGCGCCTCCTGCGCCTGCCGGGCCGCCTGCTCCGCCTGCCCCAGGTCCCGGTGGCAGTGAGAAAGCTCATCCGCCAGGTACGCCTGGTCGAAATGCCGGATCCACACCGGATCGTCCCCGGATTCCGGCTCCGCCCGCTCCAGCGCCGTCACCGCCCGCGAGGAGAGCACCGCCGCCGCCCGGGCATCGCCCAGCAGTGCGTGCCCGCGCGCCTCGGCCGCGTAGAACATGGACTCCACCCGCGGGGTCACCTGCCCGCGCGTCCCCTCCTGGGCGGCCCGCGCCAGCTGGGCGATCTCCCGCGGATTGCCGAGTTCCGCGGCGAGGTGGCTCATGGACGCCGCCAGCACGTACCCGCCGTACGCCCGGTCCCCGGCCGCCTGCGCCAGCCGCAGCGCCTGGATGTAGTAGCGCTGCGCCAGGCCCGGCTGCCCGGTGTCCACCGCCATGTACCCGGCGAGCTCGGTCAGCCGGGCCACCGCCGCGAACAGGGAGCGCCCGACCGGCTCCCGGTACGAGCCCCCGATCAGCCCGGACACCACCGAGTTGAGGTAGTGCACGACGACGGGCCGGACGTGGCCGCTGCCGAAGCGGTGGTCGAGCTCCTTGAGGGCCTCGGTGGTGGCCCGTACCGCCTCCACGTCCGAGATGCCGACGCGCGAGCCGCCGTTGCGGGCCACCTGCGCGTCGGCGCCGGTGATCAGCCAGTCCCGGCTCGGCTCGACCAGCGCGGACGCGGCCACGCTCGACCCGGACAGGAAGTCCCGGCGCCCGACGTCGCTCCGCCACAGCTCGCTGACCTGCTCGATGGCGCCGCCGACGGTCGGGGAGAACTGCAGGCCGATCCCGGAGGCGAGGTTCTTGCCGTTGGCCATGCCGATCTCGTCGATGGTGACGGTCCGGCCGAGTTTGCGGCCGAGCGCCTCGGCAATGATTCCGGGAGCCCTGCCCCGTGGCTGCTGGCCGCGCAGCCAACGGGCCACGGACGTCTTGTCGTAGCGGAGGTCGAGGCCGTGCTCGGCCCCGCACATGTTGACGCGCCGGGCGAGCCCGGCGTTCGAGCACCCGGCTTCCTGAATCAGTGCCTGCAGCCGTTCGTTCGGCTGGCGGGCGACGAGAGGCCTGGCTGCCATGAAAACCCCCAGAGGCCGCGGGTGATCGTTGGAATGATCACTTCCCGCCTGATGTGCGGAGAATCATCCGCTCTGCGTCGTGTCGCTACCCAACTCCGGCGCCCCGGCCTCCCACGCGCCCCCACCCGTGCACCGGTGCGCCCCGTATGCAGGATCGATGCAGCGCCCACCGGCCGGTTTGCCCCCGTAACCCCGTCCCACCGCGGGAGTTGTGATGGTCGTGGAAGAGACCATCACAGTCACGGAGACCGCATCCATCCCCAAGCAGCGCTCCGAGCTGCTGCTGGACCATGCCGTGCGGTACACGGAAGAACGGCACTGGGACGTCTTCGCCGGCACCTGGCTGGAGCACGCGGACGGGCGGGAGCTGTGCTCCTGCGGGGCCGCGGACTGCCCGGCCCCGGGCGCGCACCCGACGGTGCAGGAGTGGGCGACGCTCGCCACGGGCAGCGCGGTACGGGTCCGGCAGGTGTGGGGAAAGCGGCCCGAGGCGTCGATCCTGCTGCCGACGGGCCGCAGCTTCGACGCGCTGGACGTCCCGGACACCGCCGGCTTCCTGGCCCTCGCCCGGCTGGAGCGCATGGAGCGCACCCTCGGGCCGGTCACGCTGACGCCCGACCACCGGATGCTGTTCTTCGTGCTGCCCGGCGCCTCCGCGAAGGTGCCGGACATGGTCCGCAGGTACGGCTGGTCGCCGGCCGCGATCGACCTGCGGGTGCGCGGAGAGGGCGAGTACGTCGCCGCCCCGCCGACCCGCTTCGGCGGCCGGGGCTCGGTCCAGTGGGCACGCCGTCCCACGCCCGCGAACCGGTGGCTGCCGGACGCCGAGGAGCTGATCGACGCCCTGGCGTACGCGTGCGGACGCGAGGCCGCGGCGGACCGGGCCGCCCGCCGCACCTGACCAACCCGCCCCGGACCAGGTGCGTTTCGCGGGCGAAAGTCATGACATACGTAACTGCCCCGCCTCTTGGGGCCGCCCTATGGTGAACACGTAGGACCACGGGGACGAGTACGGGAGGCAGACGCATGCCGAACCAGGTTGATGCGACGGGCGGAACGTCCGGGACGGGTGGCGCGCGACCGGCGCCGTCCGGAGAGCGGGCAGCGGTGCGGGTGGAAGGCCTGTGGAAGCGCTTCGGCGACCAGGTCGCGGTCGCGGGCATCGACCTGGAGCTGCCGGCGGGGAAGTTCATCGGCCTGGTCGGCCCGAACGGCGCGGGCAAGACGACGACGCTGTCGATGGTGACCGGGCTGCTGCGCCCGGACATGGGGCGGGTCGTCGTGGCCGGCCACGACGTGTGGGCGGACCCGGTCGAGGTGAAGTCCCGGATCGGCGTGCTGCCCGAGGGCCTGCGGATGTTCGAGCGGCTGTCCGGCCGTGAACTGCTCGGCTACATGGGCCGCCTGCGCGGCCTGCCCGGCGAGGAGACCGACAAGCGCGCCACGCAGCTGCTGGACGTGCTCGACCTCGCGGGCTCGCAGCACAAGCTGGTCGTCGACTACTCGACGGGCATGCGCAAGAAGATCGGGCTGGCCGCGGCCCTGCTCCACAACCCGGAAGTACTGTTCCTGGACGAGCCGTTCGAGGGCGTGGACCCGGTTTCGGCGCAGACCATCCGCGGGGTGCTGGAGCGGTACACCACCTCGGGCGCCACGGTCGTCTTCTCCTCCCACGTGATGGAGCTGGTCGAGTCGCTGTGCGACTGGGTCGCCGTCATGGCCGGCGGCCGGATCCGCGCCGCGGGTCCGCTCGCCGACGTACGGGGCGAAGCGCCCTCGCTGCAGGCCGCGTTCCTGGAGCTGGTCGGCGCCGGCGGGCGCCCCGCGGGGGACTCGCTGGACTGGCTGGGCGGGCAGGCCGCCCGATGAGCACCACCGCATCCGCCTCCGCATCCGCTTCCGCGCCCCTGACGGGGCCGGCGCCCGCTCCCGCGGCGGCCGGCCCGGCCTCCGCCGCGGTGGACCCGACCGCCGTGTTCGTCCGGCTGAAGCTCGCACTGATACGCAACGGCCTCAAGGGGTCGTCGAAGCGCAAGGCCGCCTACGTCACCTCGCTGGTGTTCTCGCTGGTGGTGGCCTGCTTCGTGACGCTGGGCCTGGCCATGCTGCACGGGCACGCGCACGCCGGCACCGCCGTCGTCCTGCTGGCCGCGATCCTGGCGCTCGGCTGGACGTTCATGCCGCTGTTCTTCCCCACCGGGGACGAGACGCTCGACCCGAGCCGGCTGGTCATGCTGCCGCTGCGGCCGCGCCCGCTGGTGCGGGCCCTGCTGGTCTCCTCTCTCATCGGCATCGGGCCGCTGTTCACGCTGTGCGTGGCGGTCGGCTCGGTGGTGGCCGTCGCACGGGGGTCGGCGGGCATCGTGGCCGGTGTGGTGGCCGTACCGCTGCTGCTGCTCGGCTGTGTCGCACTGGCACGCACCGTCGCCACGGCCAACGCCGGGCTGCTGAGCAGCCGCAAGGGACGCGACCTCGCGGTGCTCAGCGGCCTGGTGATCGCGGTGGGCGCGCAGCTCGCCAACTTCGGGAGCCAGCGCCTGATGGAGGCCGGGGGCCTGGCCAAGCTGGAGCCGGCCGCGGAGGTCGTGCAGTGGCTGCCGCCCGCCACGGCCGTCGGCATGGTGGACTCGGCGAGCAAGGGCGCGTACGGGACGGCGGCCGCCCAGCTGGCGCTGACCGTCCTCGCGGTGGCGCTGCTGATGTGGCTGTGGGAGCGCAGCCTGACCCGGCTGATGGTCACCCCGGACGGTTCGACGATCGCCGCGGCGGGTTCGAAGGAGAAGCGGGAGTCCGCGGGCAGCGGCGTCTGGTCGTGGCTGCCGGCGGGGCGTACGGGCGCGACCCTGCAGCGCACCCTGCGCTACGCGGTGCGGGACCCGAAGACCAAGATGTCGTGGGTGTCGGCCCTGGCGGTCGGCCTGATCATCCCGGTGTTCAACGCGCTGCAGGGCACGGGCTCGGTGTACCTGGTCTGCTTCGGCGCGAGCATGCTCGGCGTCCAGATGTACAACCAGTTCGGGCAGGACACCTCGGCGTTCTGGATGGTCGCGCAGACCATCGGGGGCACCCGGGACGCGCTCGTGGAGCTGCGCGCCCGCGCCTACGCCCTGGCCCTGGTCACCGTGCCGTACACGGTCCTGGTCACGGCGGTCACGACCGCGCTGCTGAACGACTGGCGGGCTTTCCCGGCCGGTCTGGGCGTGGCGCTGGCCGTGCTGGGGTCGATGCTGTGCACGGGCACGCTGGCCTCGGCGTACTACCCGTACTCCATCCCGTCGGACGGCGCCTTCAAGAACGTCGCCCCGGGCCAGGGCGGTCTGGCGTGGACGGGCCTTTTCGGCGGTCTGCTGGCGTCGGCGGTGATCTGCTCGCCGGTGATCGCGCTGGCGATCTGGTTCAAGGTGGACGAGGGGATGCAGTCCCTGTCCTGGATCCTGCTCCCGCTGGGTGTGGTCTGGGGCGCGGCGGCGGCCTGGGCGGGCGTCCGGCTGGCGGCTCCGGTCGTGGCCCGGAAGCTGCCGGAGATCCTTGCGGCGGTCAGCAAGGGCTGAGCGCCGGGAGTACGGGGAGGGGGTGACGCGGCCGGGGAGGCCGGTCACCCCCTTTCCCGTGTCCGGGGTCCCGGGTCGGGGTCCCGGGTCGGGGTCCCGGGTCGGGGTCCCGGGTCCGGGGCATGCCGGGTCAGTGGGGCACCTGGGGGCGGAGGCTGTCGAGGAAGGGTTCCAGGACGGCCCGCCAGGCGGTCGGCTGGTCGTAGTGGAGGTAGTGGCCGGCGTCGGGGATCTCGGCGTACCGGCCTTCGGGCAGGACGCGGACCATCTCCTGGGCCTCCGCGCGGCCGAGCTCGCCGTCGAGGCCCCGGACGACCAGGGTGGGGCAGCCGACCTGGGCCAGCTCCTCCCAGTGCGCGTCGTGGACCCAGGTTTCACGGGCCGTCAGCATGTCGCTGCGGGAGAACAGGGGCCGCCAGCCGTCGGGGGTGCGGTGCATGACCTCGGCGAAGAAGGCGCCGCGGCCGGGGTCGGACTCCTCGACGCGGGGGTCGTCCTCGCCGAACCAGCGGCGGGCGGCGTCCTGTGTGGGGAACGGCAGGGGCCAATGGTGGAACCACTCCGCCCATTCGCGCTGGGAGGCCTCGCCGAGGGCCGAGGCGCGCATGTCGCAGATGACCAGGGCCTCCACGAGGTCCGGGCGGCGGGCGGCCAGCTGCCAGCCGGTGAGGGCGCCCATGGAGTGGCCGACGAGGGTGACGGGGGCGAGGCCGAGCTGCTCGACGGCCGCCTCGGCGTCGGCGACGAAGGCCTCGCGGCCCAGGGAGACCGGGACGTCCGGGCCGACGGCCGGGCGGTCGCTCTCCCCGTGTCCGCGCTGGTCGAGGGCCACGACGCGGCGGCCGCGGGCGAGCCAGCGGGCGGTGCCGGCCCAGTGGAGGGCGCGGCCCATCAGGCCGTGGAGTAACAGGACCCGGGGCCCCGGGACGTCCGGCGGCGGGGCGGCGTCCGGTTCCCCGAACTCCCAGGCGGCCAGGCGTACGCCGTCGGCCGCTGTCACATCGATGCGCCGTACCACCGAGGAGGCACCCCCTTCGCTTCGCCGCCACACTATCGAACCCGCATTCGAAAATCGGCTTCTCGCGGTCAACACCGCTCTTTCGAGTGACCTTGCTCAAGGATTGGCGGCCCCTGCCGAGGGAGATCCTTTGATCAGGGAGGCGGGCCGCTCGGGGAAGACGGTCCGAAGGGGATGACCTTGAGAGCTCGGGGCTCCGGGTCAGCACAGGGGAGGAAGGTCCCGGCGCCGCAAGGCGCCGGGACCACTCGCTTCTCCGGCTTCCGGCTTCCGGCTTCCGGTCAGGCCTTCGCGACGAACACGTGCGAGGCGATCTCCGCCTCCAGCTCCGCGGCCTCGCCACCGCTGCCGACCAGCACACCGCCGGGCGACTCGGTCACGCTCACCACCGAACCGGGCTGCACCCCAGCCCGCCGCAGCGTGTACATCAGCTGGGCGTCCGTCTGAATGGGCTCGCCGATCCGGCGCACGACCACCGTCTTGCCCTCGGTGCCCGGCTCCAGGTCCGACAGGCTGACCATGCCGTCCTCGATGAACGGGTCGGCCTCGGCCTTCTCGCCCAGCTCCTCCAGGCCCGGGATCGGGTTCCCGTACGGCGATTCGGTCGGGTGGCGCAGCAGCTCCAGTACGCGCCGCTCCACCGCCTCGCTCATCACATGCTCCCAGCGGCAGGCCTCCGCGTGCACCTGCTCCCACTCCAGCCCGATGACGTCGACCAGCAGGCATTCCGCGAGGCGGTGCTTGCGCATCACACGCGTGGCCAGCCGGCGGCCCTCATCCGTCAACTCGAGGTGCCGGTCGCTCGCCACGGCCACCAGACCGTCGCGCTCCATCCGCGCCACCGTCTGGCTCACCGTCGGCCCGCTCTGGTCGAGCCGTTCGGCGATCCGGGCGCGCATGGGGACCACGCCTTCCTCTTCCAGCTCGAGGATGGTGCGGAGATACATCTCCGTGGTGTCGATCAGTCCGGACATTCGTGCCCCTCGGATATCGTGCGCTGGCCCTGTCCCCAATTCTGACGCATCGCACGGGCAACCGTCCCGTGCCTTCGCCAAGCCACGGGCCCGCAGTGGGGCTGTCGGGCCCGGGTTGACGCCCGTATTGACACGCGCTTGGTCCAGACCGCACGGTGAGCGGCGGACCCGGACGCCCCCCGTCCCACCGCCTCTCTGGAAGGGCCTCGGCAATGAGCGAGAGCAAGCTGGCCGGTCAGTTCTTCGATGCCGCGATCGGACTGCTGCAGCGGGTGCGGGACGAGGAGGGCGAGCGCATCGCCGAGGCCGGAACGGCCGTCGCCGACGCCGTCGCCGCCGGGAACCGGCTCTTCGCCTTCGGCGCCGGCCACTCCTCGCTCCCCGCCCAGGACGTGGTCTACCGGGCCGGCGGGCTCGCCCTGATGAACTTCCTCGCCGTCCCCGGCACCGCCGGCGTCGACGTCATGCCCGCCACCCTCGGCAGCGCCCTGGAGCGGGTCGGCGGGCTCGCCGGGGCCGTCCTGGACAGCAGCCCCGCCGGCGCCGGCGACGTCCTGGTGGTCATCTCCCTGTCCGGGCGGAACGCGCTGCCGGTGGAGATGGCCGTGAACGCCCGCGCCCTCGGCCTCACCGTCATCGGGGTGACCTCCGTGGCGTACGCGCGGGAGACCCGGTCGCGGCACGCCTCCGGCACCTTCCTCAAGGACCACTGCGACATCGTCCTCGACAGCAAGATCGCAGTCGGGGACGCCGAGTTGACCCTCGACGGGATCGCCGCCCCCTTCGCACCCGCCTCCACGGTGGTGACCAGCGCGATCATGCAGGCGGTGATGGCGGCGGCGGCCGGCGAGCTCGCCGCACGCGGCATCGAGCCGCCGCTGCTGCGCTCGGGCAACGTCGACGGCGGCCACGAGTGGAACGGCCGCGTCATGCAGGAGTACGGCGACCGGATCTTCTTCCGCCACTGAGCCCGCTGCGGCACCGCCCCGCAAGGGGCGCGGGGAACCGCCCGGCCAACCCCATCGGCCCGCGGTTTCCTCACCGGACTCCCGGCGGAGCGCTACGGTGTGGCGTGCGCGGACCGGGCCAGGTCGAGGTCGGCGGCGACCCGGGCCGCGACCTCCTCCGCGTACTCCGCGTCCGCCCGCTCGAACACGGCCCGCGAGGACGCCCGTACGAAGGTCAGCACGCCCAGGGTCCGGCCCCGGCTCCGCAGCACCGTGCACAGCACGTGCGCCGCGTCCTCGGGCCACTGCCGGTCCCGCGCCCACACCTCGGCCGCCGTCCCGCGCGGGGCGGTCGCCCGCACCGAGCCGATCCGGTCCAGAGCCTGCAGCGCCGGATGCCCCGGCTCGTACCGCGCCGGGACCGCGCCCTGCCCCGACAGGGGCGGCGGCGACACGGCGTGCCGGACGAGCCGCGGCGGCCGGTCCGGGTCCACCGACGGCTCCAGTACGTCGAGCAGCGCGTGGTCGGCGAAGCCGGCGAGGGCGAAGTCCAGCCGTACGGCGGCCGCCTCCTCCGGGTCCTCGCACTCGGCGGCGGACCGCCCGGCCCGGTACAGCTGGCCGGCGCGGAACCGCAGCTGCGCCGTGTCCAGCGCCGTCCGGCGGGCCTCGGTGATGTCCTGGAAGAGCCAGCCGACCCCGAGCGGGACCGGCTCCTCGGCGAGCGGGGAGCCCAGCCTCAGGAACCCGCACCGCCAGCAGCGCCGCCGCACCCCCTCCGGGGTGCGGACGGACACCCACACCTCCAGCGGCGCCTGCGGGGAGCCCTCGGCCAGCACGTGCTGGAGGGCGCCCTCCAGCTCCTCGGCGCCCTGGGTCAGCAGGTCGCCGAGCGGGCGGCCGAGCAGGGCGGTGCGGGCGGAGCCGAAGGCGCGGGCGGCGTGCGCGTTGACCACGGCCGGGCGCAGGTCCACGTCGACGAGGACCACGCCCCAGGAGGCGTCCTCCATCAGGGCCTCGCTCAACGCGATGGACCGCTCCAGGTCGATCTGGGCGTGGACCTCGCTGAAGGCGCAGTACACCCCGGCGGGCCTGCCGTCCGCGCCCGGCACCCCGGCGGACTGGGTGCGCACCAGGACGCGGCCGCCGTCCTTGGTGAGCAGGGCGAACTCGTGCACCTGCCGGCCGGGCACGTCCTGGGCGCCCATGAGCCGGTCCTCGACGTCCTGGGCGTCCGCGGCCCGGGCCGCCCACCCGGCGAAGCCCTTGCGGCCCACGGCCTCGGCGGCGGTCCAGCCCAGGATCCGCTCGGCCTCGCGGTTCCAGTGGGTGATCACCCCGTCGGAGTCGAACGCGCACAGGGCGGCGTCCATCCCGTCCAGCAGCGCTGCGAGCAGATCGTCGGTGGGTTGTCCACGTCCGGAAGCACTCACCTGGCACCCCCTGCAGGTGTTCGCGTGTGCGGCACGTCAGATCATTGAACTGGAACGTGACGCAGCCCACATCGCATTCCCCGAATCGTCCCGAAATAAATAACTTGAGACGGCCGCGGAAGGGTCCTAATGTCTGCGGTACACGAGAAGGGAGGTGGTTCCGGAAATGTACGACTACCGGACGCGTGAGGTGACTGCGGGCTAACGGCCCGTCGTCGCAACGCACCCAGTGCGGTGCCCGGCGGAAACCGCCCGGCGCCAAACCCAAGCAGTCACCCGACCCGCGGGCTCGCCGGCACGTCCGGCCGGCTTCTCTTACCTGCAGGAGAGAACCCGAGCCCGCGGGTCGTCTGCTGTCCGGGACTAGGGGCACAGGCGCTCGATGCGCCACTTCTCCCCGTCGCGGACGTAGTGCAGCCGGTCGTGGAGCCGGTTCTCGTGGCCCTGCCAGAACTCCACCTCGTGCGGGACGACGCGGACGCCGCCCCACTCCGGCGGGACCGGGACCTGCTCGCCCTCCGGATGCCGCGCCGCGAGCTCCGCGTACCGCCGGTCGAGCTCGGCCCGCGAGCCGATCACCCGGGACTGCTCGCTCGCCCAGGCGCCCAGCTGGGAGCCGTGCGGGCGGGAGCGGAAGTACGCGGCCGTCTCGTCGCGGCCCGTGCGCTCGGCCGTACCGGTGACGATGACCTGGCGGGCGATGGGGTGCCAGGGGAACAGGAGGGCGACGTGCGGGTTGGCGTCGATCTCGCGGCCCTTGCGGGAGCCGTAATTGGTGTAGAAGACGAAGCCCCGCTCGTCGAAGGCCTTCAGCAGCACCGTGCGGGAGCTGGGCCGGCCGTCGGGCGTCGCGGTGGACACGACCATCGCGTTGGGCTCGAAGAGGTGCGAGTCGGCGGCCTGCCCGAACCACACGGCGAACTGCCGCATGGGGTCCGCGTCGAGACCGTCCTCAAGGACGATCTCCGAGCGGTACTGCTTGCGCATGGTGGAGGGATCAAGATCCATGTCGGTCACGCGTGCCATCCTGCCGCAGGAGTGCTCCTGCGAGTGTGCCGTATGTCACGCTTCCGCCTGGCATCCCCAGCCGCCAAAATCTTGGGGCCGGTCAGGAGCCGCCTCACGGGTGGCCCCGGGCCGTACCGGGCATCAACGGGGATGACCGCGCCGGACCGCCGCGAGTCACGCCGGGAACCGCGCGTGTTCGCACTATCTGAGGGAGCCGCCTGATGTCCGACTTCGTACCCGGGCTCGAAGGAGTCGTCGCGTTCGAGACGGAGATCGCCGAACCCGACAAGGAAGGCGGAGCGCTCCGCTACCGCGGAGTCGACATCGAGGACCTGGTCGGCAACGTCTCGTTCGGGAACGTGTGGGGCCTGCTGGTCGACGGGGCGTTCAACCCCGGCCTGCCCGCCGCCGAGCCCTTCCCGATCCCCGTCCACTCCGGTGACATCCGGGTCGACGTCCAGTCCGCGCTCGCCATGCTCGCCCCCGTGTGGGGCCTGAAACCGCTGCTCGACATCGACGCGCAGACCGCCCGCGACGACCTGGCGCGCGCGGCCGTGATGGCGCTGTCGTACGTCGCCCAGTCGGCGCGCGGGCAGGGCCTGCCGATGGTCCCGCAGCGGGAGATCGACAAGGCCGAGTCCGTCGTCGAGCGGTTCATGATCCGCTGGCGGGGCGAGCCGGACCCCAAGCACGTCAAGGCCGTCGACGCGTACTGGACCTCGGCCGCCGAGCACGGCATGAACGCCTCCACCTTCACCGCACGCGTGATCGCCTCCACGGGCGCCGACGTCGCCGCCGCCCTGTCGGGCGCGGTGGGCGCCATGTCCGGGCCGCTGCACGGCGGGGCGCCGTCCCGTGTCCTCGGCATGATCGAGGAGATCGAGCGCACCGGCGACGCCGTGGCGTACGTGAAGAAGGCCCTGGACAAGGGCGAGCGGCTGATGGGCTTCGGGCACCGCGTCTACCGGGCCGAGGACCCGCGCGCCCGCGTGCTGCGCCGCACCGCCAAGGAGCTGGACGCGCCGCGCTACGAGGTGGCCGCCGCGCTGGAGAAGGCCGCGCTGGAGGAGCTGCACGCCCGCCGCCCCGACCGGGTCCTCGCCACGAACGTGGAGTTCTGGGCCGCGATCATGCTGGACTTCGCGGAGATCCCGGCGCACATGTTCACCTCCATGTTCACCTGCGCCCGCACCGCCGGCTGGTCGGCGCACATCCTGGAGCAGAAGCGCACCGGCCGCCTGGTGCGCCCGTCCGCCCGCTACATCGGGCCGGGCAAGCGCAACCCGCAGGAGATCGAGGGGTACGCGGACATCGCCAGGACGGCCTGACCGGCCGACCGCCGAGGACCCTGACGGCCGGGGGCGCCGCATCCGGAAACGTGGTGCGGCGCCCCCGGCGCGTGTACGGGGCCCCGGGCCCTGTGCGGCCCGAGGCTCAGCCCAGGGTGGCGTCGAGGATGCGGGTCCACTGGGCGACCACCCGGGCCCGGCGGGCCGTGTCGTCGGTCAGGACGTTGGCCAGGCCCAGGCCGCGGGCCATGTCCAGGAAGCCCTGCACGGTCTCGCGCACCCCGGGTACGGACTCGTCCGCGCCCAGCAGCTGCACGGCCATCCGGTGGGTCTCGCGGCCGAGGCGGGCCTCCAGTTCGGCGACGCGGGGGCGCAGCTGCTCCTCGTGGGAGGCGGCGACCCACAGCTGGAGGGCGGCCCGGAACATCGGCCCGGTGTACAGGTCGACCAGGGCCTCGACGACGGCGGCGCGGCCGCTGCCGGCTGCGGTCTCCGTGCCGGTGCTCTCGCGGAGGAGTGCGGGCAGGGCGGCGGAGCGTTCCTCGGCCATGAACTCCACGGCCGCGGTGAACAGGTCCTCGCGGGTGCGGAAGTGGTGCTGGGCGGCGCCCCGGGAGACCCCGGCGCGTTCGGCGACGACGGCGACGGTGGAGCCGGCCCAGCCGTGCTCGGCGAGGCAGGTGATGGCGGCGTCCAGGAGGTGGCGGCGGGTGACGCGGCTGCGGGCCTGCTTGGGCAGGTTCCCCGGCCGGTCCTCGGCCGCTGTGCCGTCGGTCGCCGTGCCGTTCGCCGGTGTGCCGTCCGCCGGTGTGCCGTCCGCCGGTGTGCCGTCCGCCGGTGTGCCGTCCGCCGGTGTGCCGTCCGCCGGTGTGCCGTCCGCCGGTGTGCCGTTCGCCGGTGTGCCGTCCGCCGCGGTGCTGTCAGCCGCCGGGGCCGCTGCCGTGATCGCCGCCGCGGCCGGGCCGGTCACAGCTCCCCCGGCGCCCATGACGGGTTTCGGCGTTCGAAGCGGGCGGCGATGCCCTCGCGGGCCTCGGCGGAGCCGAAGTGGTGGGCCGAGAGCCGGGTCAGGGCCTCGCCGTCCTGCTCCAGGGCGGCCCGTACGGGGGCGGTGACCAGCCGTTTGGTGGCGGCGAGGGCCTCCGGGCCGGCCTTGCGCAGCCCGGCCAGGACCGGGGCCAGGGCCTGGTCCACGTCCTCGCCGTGCAGGGTGAGCAGGCCGATCCGGGCGGCCTCGGCGGCGTCGAAGGCCTCCGCGGTCAGCAGGTAGCGGGCCGCGGCGCGCGGGTCCAGGCGGGGCAGCAGCGGGGCGGAGATCACGGCGGGGACCACGCCGAGGTGGGTCTCGGTGAAGGCGTACGTGGACTGCGGCCCGCCGGCGGCGATGTCGCAGACGCCGAGCAGGCCCAGGCCGCCCGCCCGGACGTGGCCGGTGACGCGGGCCACGACCGGCCGGGGCAGTCCGGCGATCTCGTGCAGGAGGGCGAGGAAGTCGGCCGGGTCGAAGGGGTTCTTCAGGTCGGCCCCGGCGCAGAAGGTGCCGCCGGTGTGGGTGAGCAGCACGGCCCGGACCGCGGGGTCGGCGCCCGCGGCGGCGAGGGCCGCGCGCAGCTCGCCGACGAGGGCCGCGGAGAGCGCGTTGCGGTTGGCCGGGGAGTCGAGCGTGAGGGTGGTGATGCCGTGCGCGTGCGCGGCTTTGACGAGGGGCTCCATGCCGCTCCCTTCTCAGCGGGTCCGGTCGGTCCGGTCCGGTGCAATCCGGTTCCGGCGGGGCCGGGGGCGGCCGCATCCGGTGCGGTCGCCGTACCGGCCCGGCCGGCTGGTGCGGCTAGTACGACTTGGGCAGGCCCAGCGTCTGGTGCGAGACGTAGTTGAGGATCATCTCGCGGCTGACGGGGGCGATGCGGGACACCCGGGAGGCAGTGATGAGGGAGGCCAGTCCGTACTCGCGGGTGAGGCCGTTGCCGCCCAGGGTGTGGACCGCCTGGTCCACCGCCTTCACGCAGGCCTCGGCAGCAGCGTACTTGGCCATGTTGGCGGCTTCCCCGGCGGCCGCGTCGTCGCCCAGGTCGTAGAGGCGGGCGGCCTTCTGCATCATCAGGCGGGCCAGTTCCAGGTCGATGTGGGCCGCCGCGAGGGGGTGGGCGATGGCCTGGTGCGCGCCGATCGGCTCCTTCCAGACCTGCCGGGTGCGGGCGTAGTCGACGGCGCGGGCGAGGGCGAAGCGGCCCATGCCGATGGCGAAGGCGGCGGTCATGATGCGCTCGGGGTTGAGGCCGGCGAACAGCTGGAGCAGGCCCGCGTCCTCGTCGCCGACCAGCGCGTCGGCCGGCAGCCGTACGTCCTCCAGGACCAGCTCGAACTGCTTCTCGGCCGCCTGGAGTTCCATGTCGAGGGGCGAGCGGGTGAAGCCGGGGGTGTCGCGGGGGACGATGAACAGGCAGGGCTTGAGCGTGCCGGTGCGGGCGTCCTCGGTGCGACCGACGATCAGGGTCGCGTCGGCGATGTCCACGCCGGAGATGAAGACCTTGCGGCCCGTCAGGACCCAGGTGTCGCCGTCGCGGCGAGCGGTGGTGGTGATGCGGTGGGAGTTGGATCCGGCGTCGGGCTCGGTGATGCCGAAGGCCATGGTGCGGGTGCCGTCGGCGAGACCGGGCAGCCAGGCCCGCTTCTGGGCTTCGGTGCCGAAGCGGGCGATGACGGTGCCGCAGATGGCGGGCGAGACGACCATCATCAGCAGCGGGCAGCCGGCGGCCCCGAGTTCCTCCAGGACGATGGAGAGTTCGGCGATGCCGCCGCCTCCGCCGCCGTACTCCTCGGGCAGGCTGACGCCGAGGTAGCCGAGTTTGGCCGCGTCGGCCCACAGTTCGTCGGGGTGGCCGCCCTCGCGGGTGACACGGGCGTAGTAGTCGCGGCCGTAGCGCTGCCCGAGGGCGGCGACGGCGGCGCGCAGGGCCTGGTGTTCCTCGGTTTCGAGGGGGGCTGCGGTGGCGGGGCTCATGACTGCGGTTCCTCCTGGACTACGGCGAGCAGGGCGCCGAATTCGACCTGGTGGCCGAGGCCGGCGTGGAGCGCGGTGAGCGTGCCGGAGGCGGGCGAGACGATGCGGTGCTCCATCTTCATGGCCTCCAGCCAGAGCAGGGGCTGCCCGGCGGTGACGGTGCTGCCGGGGGCGAGGCCCTCGGCGATGCGGACGACGGTGCCGGGCATGGGGGCGAGCAGGGAGCCGGGCAGGGCGCGGTCCCGGTGGTCGGTGAACCGCGGGACCGGGGTGAGGGTGTGGGCGTTCGGGGCGGGGCGGGCGGGGGTGGGTGCGGTGTCGACGTAGACCTCCTCGGCTTCTGCCGCACCCCCGTTGTTCGATTTTTGTTTCACGTGGAACACGCGCCGGATGCCGTCGGCTTCGAGGACGACGCGGTGCGGCTCGGCGGCCAGGACGCGGACGCCGGGGTGGTCCACGAGCTGTGGGGGTCCGCTGCGGGAGGGCAGGTAGCGGACCTCGTACGGGGTGTCGGCGCCGGCGGTGTCGGCGCCGGCAACGAGATAGCTGCGGGACTGCGGGGCGGAGCGGACGTTGCGCCAGCCGCCGAGGCGGGCGGCGAGCGGGGCGTCCGCGGCGGGAGCGGCGGCGGCCAGCGCGGCGGCGGCCGCGGCCAGCGAGGCCGCCCGGCCGGCGTCCGGGGCGGGCTCGGTGAGGGCGCCGAGGTGCCGCTCGTAGAACCCGGTGTCGGGCCGGGCGGCGGTGAACTCCGGGTGGGTGAGGGAGCGGACGAGGAGCTCGCGGTTGGTGGCGACGCCGTGGATGCGGGCCGCGGACAGGGCGCGGACGAGGGCGCGGACGGCCTCGGCGCGGGTCGGGGCGTACGCGATGACCTTGGCGAGCATGGGGTCGTAGTGGACGCCCACGGCGTCCCCGTCGGCGTAACCGGCGTCGACGCGGACCACGGCGGGCGCGGGCGGGACGGCCGGGGGCAGGACGGCCGGGGGCGCCGGGATGTGGAAGGTGCCCAGGGTGCCGGTCTGCGGGCGCCAGTCCTGCGCCGGGTCTTCGGCGTACAGGCGGGCCTCGACGGCGTGCCCGGCAGGCTCCGGCGGCTCCGGCGGCAGGGCCGCGCCCTCGGCGACACGGATCTGGAGGGCGACGAGGTCGAGGCCGAAGACGGCCTCGGTGACGGGGTGTTCCACCTGGAGGCGGGTGTTCATCTCCAGGAAGTACGGGCGGCCGTCGGCGGTGACCAGGAACTCGACGGTGCCCGCACCCCGGTAGGAGACGGCCCGGGCGGCGGCGACCGCCGCCTCGTGGAGGGCGGTGCGCAGGGCGTCGGGCAGGCCGGGCGCCGGGGCCTCCTCGATGACCTTCTGGTGGCGGCGCTGGAGGGAGCAGTCACGGGTGCCGAGCGCCCACACGGTGCCGTGCCCGTCGGCGAGGACCTGCACCTCGACGTGGCGGCCGCGTTCGACGTAGGGCTCGGCGAACACCTCGCCGTCGCCGAACGCGGACCGGGCCTCGGCGGCCGCTGCGTCGAGTCCGTCCTTCAGCTCGTGCAGGTCGCGGACCACGCGCATGCCGCGCCCGCCGCCGCCCGCCGCCGCCTTCAGCAGCAGCGGCAGGTCGGCGGCGCCGGCGGCGGCCGGGTCGACGGGGTCGAGGAGCGGCACCCCGGCGGCCCGCATCAGCTCCTTGGCGCGGGTCTTGGAGGCCATGGCCTCGATGGCCTCGGGCGGCGGCCCGATCCAGACCAGGCCGGCGGCGAGGACGGCCCGGGCGAAGCCGGCGTTCTCGGAGAGGAAGCCGTAGCCGGGGTGGACCGCGTCCGCGCCGGCCGCCAGGGCGGCCTCGACGACGAGGTCGCCGCGCAGGTACGTGTCGGCGGGGGCCGCGCCGGGCAGGCGGACGGCCGCGTCGGCCTCCCGGACGTGCAGGGCGTCGGCGTCGGGGTCGGAGTGGACGGCGACGGTGGCCAGGCCCAGGGCGCGGGCGGTGCGGAAGACGCGGACGGCGATCTCGCCGCGGTTGGCCACGAGGACCGAGGTGATCAGCGGGGCCGGGGAGCCGGCAAAGTCCGCGGCGGGCCCCTCGGAGGCGGTGGACGCGGTGGAGGCGGTGGAGGTCATGGGCGGGCTCACATCCGGAAGACGCCGAAGCCGCCGCGGGCGCCCTCGACGGGGGCGTTGTGGACGGCCGAGAGGCACAGGCCGAGGACGGTGCGGGTGTCGCGGGGGTCGATGACCCCGTCGTCGTACAGCCGCCCGGACAGGAACATCGGCAGGGATTCGGACTCGATCTGCGCCTCGACGAAGGCGCGCATCCCGGCGTCCGCCTCCTCGTCGTACGGCTTCCCCTTCGCGGCGGCGGACTGGCGGGCCACGATCGACAGCACGCCGGCCAGCTGCTGGGGGCCCATGACCGCGGACTTGGCGCTGGGCCAGGCGAACAGGAACCGGGGCTCGTAGGCGCGGCCGCACATGCCGTAGTGGCCGGCCCCGTAGCTGGCGCCGATGAGGACGGACAGGTGCGGGACGCGGGAGTTGGATACCGCGTTGATCATCATCGAGCCGTGCTTGACGATGCCGCCCTGCTCGTACTCCTTGCCGACCATGTAGCCGGTGGTGTTGTGGAGGAACAGCAGCGGGATGTCGCGCTGGTTGGCGAGCTGGATGAACTGGGCGGCCTTCTGCGACTCGGCGCTGAACAGCACGCCCTGGGCATTGGCGAGGATGCCGACCGGGTGGCCGTGCAGGGCCGCCCAGCCGGTGACCAGGCTGGGCCCGTAGAGGGGCTTGAACTCGTCGAAGTCGGAGCCGTCGACGATCCGGGCGATGACCTCCCGCGGGTCGAAGGGGGTCTTCAGGTCCTCGGGGACGATGCCGAGGAGCTCCTCCGGGTCGTGGAGGGGCTCGGGGGCGCGGGGCGGGGCCGGGTGGGCACGGCGGTGGCCGAGGCGGGCCACGATCCGGCGGGCCTGGCGGATGGCGTCGTGCTCGTCGACGGCGTGGTGGTCGGCGAGGCCGGAGGTGCGGGCGTGCATGTCGGCGCCGCCGAGGGACTCGTCGTCGCTCTCCTCCCCGGTGGCCATCTTGACCAGCGGCGGGCCGCCGAGGAACACCTTCGACCGGTCCTTGATCATGACGGTGTGGTCGGACATCCCGGGGATGTACGCGCCTCCGGCGGTGGAGTTGCCGAAGACGACGGCGACGGTCGGGATGCCGGCGGCCGAGAGCCGGGTGAGGTCGCGGAAGATCGCACCGCCCGGGATGAAGATCTCCTTCTGCGAGGGCAGGTCGGCACCGCCGGACTCGACGAGGCTGATGACGGGCAGCCGGTTCTGCCGGGCGATCTCGTTGGCCCGCAGCGCCTTCTTCAGGGTCCAGGGGTTGGAGGCGCCGCCGCGGACCGTCGGATCGTTGGCGGTGATCACGCACTCGACGCCCTCGACGGTGCCGATGCCGGTGACGATGGACGCGCCGACGGGATAGTCGCTGCCCCAGGCGGCGAGCGGGGACAGCTCCAGAAACGGGGTGTCCGGGTCGAGGAGCAGCTCGACCCGTTCGCGGGCGAGGAGTTTGCCGCGGGCGCGGTGGCGGGCCGTGTACTTCTCGCCGCCGCCGAGGAGGGCCTTGCCGTGCTCCTCGTCGAGGGCGGCGAGGCGATCGAGGGCCGCCGTGCGGGCGGCCGCGTACTCGGGGGAACGGGGGTCGAGGGCGGTACCGAGACGGGTCATGAGCCGGTCTCCTCCGGAGCGGGCAGGAGGTGGGCGGGGATGTCGAGGTGCCGGGCGCGCAGCCATTCGCCGAGGGCCTTGGCCTGGGGGTCGAAGCGGTGGGCGGAGGCGACGCCGGCGCCGAGGATGCCGGTGACGGTGAAGTTGAGGGCGCGGAGGTTCGGCAGTGCGTGCCGGGCGACGGGGAGGCCGCGGGTCTCCGGGAGCAGCTCCCGGAACCGCTCCACGGTGAGGGTGGCGTGCAGCCACTCCCAGGCCGCGGCGGACTCCGTCCAGACGCCGACGTTGGCGTCGCCGCCCTTGTCGCCGCTGCGGGCCCCGGCCACCAGGCCGAGCGGAGCCCGGCGAGTGGGCCCGGCGAGGCCGCCGACCGCCCCGCCGCTTCCGGAATCCGGAGGGCCCGGGTCGGGGGCGGCCTTGGCTTCCGGGGGCGGGGGCGTCGCGGGCGGGTTCGGTGCCCCGGCTGCCGGGTTTGCGGACCGGGCCGGGGGGCCGCCCGGTGGGACCGGGGTGCGGGTGCCGTCCGGGAGGACGGCGACCGCGGTCACCGCGGTCGCCGGGACGGAGGCGGACTCGAAGACCCCGTACGGCTGGGCCGGGCCCGGCGGGGCGGTCACGTGGAAGCCGGGATAGCTGGCGAGGGCGAGTTCGACGGCCTGCCCGGTCAGGGCCCGGCCGACCCGGTCGGCGGACGGGTCGCGCACCACCAGCCGCAGCAGGGCGCTGGCCGTCTCCTCCGTGTCGGCGTCCGCGTGGTCGGTGCGGGCCAGGGTCCAGTCCGCGGCGGCCACGCCGGCGAGGGCTTCGGCCATCTGCGCCCGGACCAGGGCGGCCTTCGCGTCGATGTCCAGGCCGGTCAGGACGAACACCACCTCGTTGCGCCAGCCGCCGATCCGGGTGACGCCCGCCTTGAGGGTGCCCGGCGGCGGCTCGCCCACGACCCCGCTGACGGCGACCCGGTCGGGCCCGGCGTCGGTCAGGCGGACGGTGTCCAGGCGGGCGGTCACGTCGGGGCCGAGGTAGCGCGCGCCCTGCGTCTCGTACAGCAGCTGGGCCGTGACCGTGCCCACGGTGACGGCGCCGCCCGTCCCCGGATGCTTGGTGATCACCGACGAGCCGTCCTCCGCCACCTCCGCCAGCGGGAAGCCGGGGCGGCGGACGTCGTGCGCGGTGAAGAAGGCGTAGTTGCCGCCGGTGGCCTGGGCGCCGCACTCCAGGACGTGGCCCGCGACGACGGCCCCCGCCAGCCGGTCCCGGTCGTCGGGCGCCCAGTCGAACCACCAGGCGGCCGACCCGCTGACCAGGGCCGCGTCCGTCACCCGGCCGGTGACCACCACGTCCGCGCCCGCCCGCAGGCAGGCCGTGATGCCGGCGCCGCCGAGGTAGGCGTTCGCCGTGAGGGCCCCGGCTGCGGGGTGGGCCGCGGCCGCCGCCCCGTCGCCGTACGGCATGAGGTCGTCGCCCTCGACATGGGCGACCGAGACCGGGAGGCCTGCCTTCGCGGCCAGTTCGCGGATCGCTCCGGCCAGCCCCGCCGGGTTCAGGCCGCCGGCGTTCGCGACGATCCGCACGCCCTTCTCGTGGGCGAGGCCGAGGCCGTCCTCCAGCTGCCGCAGGAAGGTCCTGGCGTACCCGGCGGACGGGTCCTTCAGCCGGTCGCGGCCGAGGATCAGCATGGTCAGCTCGGCCAGGTAGTCGCCGGTCAGCACGTCCAGCGGGCCGCCGGTCAGCATCTCCCGCACGGCGTCGAAGCGGTCCCCGTAGAACCCGGACGCGTTGCCGATCCGCAGCGGCCGGCGCGCCGCCGCCCCACCTGCCCCGACCGGCCCACCTGCCCCGACCGCCCCGCCCGGCCCGCCCTGCGCGTCGGCCCCGCCCGGCGCGTCGGCGTTCACCGGGCGGTCCCGGGGGCGCGGCCGGGGCCCGCCGGACCCGCGAAGGCCTGGGCGATGTCCAGCCAGCGGTCGGCGTCCGGGCCGACGGCCGTGAGGGCCAGGTCGGTGCGGTGGGCGCGCCGGGTGACCAGCAGGCAGAAGTCGAGGGCCGGGCCGGTGACCCGCTGGGCCGCGTCCGACGGCCCGTACGCCCACGGCTCCCCGCCGCCCGGAGGCTCCAGGTCGACCCTGAACTCCGCGGCGGGCGCGGGCAGTCCCCGCACCCCGAACGCGTAGTCGCGGGCCCGTACGCCGATCCGGGCCACGTGCCGCAGCCGGGCGGTCGGGGTGCGGCGCACGCCCAGCGCGTCGGCGACGTCCTGGCCGTGGGCCCAGGTCTCCATCAGGCGGGCGCTCGCCATGGAGGCGGCCTTCATCGGCGGCCCGTACCAGGGGAACCTCGCGTCGGGCGCGGCCGCGGCGAGCGCGGCGTCGAGTGCGGCGCGGCCGGCCCGCCAGCGGGCCAGCAGTTCGGCGGGCGGCAGGGCCGCGCCCTGCTCGGCGCCCTCGTCCACGAAGGAGTCGGGGGCCTTGACGGCCTCCTCCGCCATGCGGGCGAACCCGGGGGAGTCGGTGAGGGAGAGCAGGGCGGCCCGGTCGGTCCAGTGCAGGTGGGCGATCTGGTGGGCGATGGTCCAGCGGGGCGCGGGCGTGGGCTTCGCCCAGGCGGGGGCGGGCAGTTCGGACACCAGGGATTCGAGGTCCGCTCCCTCCTCCCGCAGGTCGGAGAAGACGGCGGACACGGCGGACGGATCGAGCACGGCGGGGCTCCCCTCTCGGCGTGGGGGGAAGACTGGCAGCCCCGCCCAAAACAATCAAGCATGCTTGCATCATTTGGCCGAGGAGCGCCGCCTTCCCGCCACACGCGCCAACCGGCTTGCAGCACAAGGAACTTGGGGCGACGGGACCGACCCGGCAGGTACGGACCTGCACGGCACGCCGCCCCCGGGCCCGCCGCCCCCGGGCGCGGCGCGGGCGCGGCGGGGGCGCGGTTCAGGCCGTACCCGGCGAACCCGCGCACGCCGGCGCGGACCGCGCCGATACTGAACGCTTCGGCCCCCCGCTCCGGGCCCCGGCCGGGGTCCCGGCACCGCACTGCACCGACGTCCGGACCACGTGGCGCACGCACCGCACCCGACGTCATCGACCCACTCGACGCAGAGGATGAACTGCCGTGGACCCAGCCGCCTCCTCCCTCTACCCCGAACTCGACGCGCCCGCCCTCACCGCCTTCGTCGCCGCCCTGGAGAGCGGCGACACCGGCCTCCTCGCCCCGGCCCGCGCCGCCCAGGTCGCCGAGGCCCGCTCCGTCGCCGTCTTCTCCCGCACCAAGGTCGCCGGCGCCGAGGGGGACCTCATCGACGCCGCCCTGTGGCGGCACGCCCGCCCCGACCCGCGGCCGGTGATCGTGATGCCCTCGCCGTGGACGGACTCCGGCTGGCTCCCGTACGCCGTCCAGGGCAGCGCCTTCGCGGCCCGCGGCTACAACGTCCTCGCCTACAGCGCCCGCGGGTTCGGCGACTCCGAGGGCGAGGTCGACGTGGCCGGCCCGCTCGACGTCGCCGACGGCAGCCGGGCCCTGGACCACCTCATCGAGCGGACGGTCGGCCCGGTGACCCGGATCGGCTTCCTCGGAGACAGCTACGGATCCGGCATCGCCCAACTCGTCGCCGCGCACGACGCCCGCGTCGACGCGGTGGTCGCGCTCAGCACCTGGGGAGACCTCGGAGAGGCCTTCCTGGAGAACCGCACCCGGCACGTCGCCGCCGTCGAGGCGCTGCTCAGGGCCGCCGGCCGGGCACGCCTGAGCCCGCAGACGCAGAGCGTCCTCGAAAACGTCCTCGCGAACCGCGACATCGGGGCCGCCCTGCGATGGGCCGGCCCCCGGTCGCCGTTCACGCACGTCAAAGAGCTCAGCCGACGGCAGGTCCCGGTGTACTTCTCGCACGCCTGGCACGAGACGCTGTTCCCCGCCAACCAGACGCTGAAGATGTTCAACGAGCTCTCCGGGCCCAAACGCCTCGACCTGTCCGTCGGCGACCACTCCGGCCCCGAGACATCCGGCATGACCGGCCTGCCCAACCGGATCTGGACCACCGCCCACCGCTGGTTCGACCACCACCTCAAGGGCGTCGACAACGGCATCGCCGACGAGGGCCAGATCCTCGCCGAGGTCATGTGGAGCCGCACCCTGGAACCCCGCCCCACCTGGCAGTCGGTCACCGAACACGTCCGCCGGCTGTACCTGGTGGACGGCGGCGAGCTGGCCGACACGCCCGAGGCCGGCTGGAGCACGCGCGTGCTGTGCGGGGTGGACACGCCGGCGACCGTCGCCGACGCCGTCGTACGGTCCGGGTACGACGAGATGGCAGGCCGCCCGAAGGCCTACCGGACCGGCGACATCGACCGCACCGTGGCCGCCGTGTGGGTCGCGGACCCGGAGCCGGAGACGGCCCGGCTGCGGGGCGTTCCGCGGCTGCGGGTCACGTACCGGGCGGCGAACGCGAAGTCGACGTTCGTCGCCTACCTGCTGGACGTGGCGCCCGACGGGACGGGGCGGATCATCACACACGCCCCGTACACCGACCTCGCATCGCCGCCGGACAGCCTGGTCGGGGCGGACATCGAGCTGCAGGCCACCGCGTACGACGTGCCGCGGGGGCACCGGGTGATGCTGGTGGTCGACGGGCGTGACCCGTTCTACGGCGATGCGAATCTGCCGCGGGCCACGCTGGGCTTCACCTCGCCCGAGGCCACCCCGTCCTGCCTGGACCTCCCGCTGGGCTGACCGGCCGCCGGTCCGGCTCCGCCGCCTGACCGGCCCCGCCGCCCGGCTGACCCGTTACCTTTCTCGTGGCCCCGAAACGGGGCGCCTGGCCCCCGGGCCCGGTATGGCTGTCTGCCCCCTGTCGAAGGGATGACCTGGGGGGTGT
>NZ_JBIVXV010000020.1:0-27845 GCF_044769385.1 Streptomyces sp. NPDC090445
CAACGGCCGGCTCACCCGCACGGCACCGAACACCTACAAGATCACGCTCCCCGATGCCTTGACACCGCCAACGAGCCCTTAACTTCGTGGCATTGGATGATGATGGCCGAGCGATAGCCGACCCGGGGAGTGCCGTGAACCTGCTGCCGACCGCCACCAGCACGGATGTCCAGGAGCAGCAGCCCCACGTCGCCGTGCTCCCGGTCGGCTCTTTCGAGCAGCACGGCCGGTACCTCCCGCTGATCACCGACACGGCGATCGCCTGCATCATCAGCCAGGAGATCGCTGACGCCTACCCAGTCCACCTGCTCCCGCCCATCACCATGTCGTGCAGCCACGAGCACGCCGCCTTCCCCGGCACGGTCAGCATCAGCGCGAAGACTCTCTACGCCGTGATCGACGACATCCGCGCGTCCCTCGCCCGCTCTGGCATCCACAAGCTGGTGATCATCAACGGCCACGGTGGGAACTATGTCCTGTCCAACGTCGCCCAGGAGGCCAACGTCGACGGGCCCGCGGTCTCGCTCTTCCCCCTCGGAGCCGACTGGGATCGAGCCCGCGACAACGCCGGCCTCGTCTCCGACCGCCACGCCGACATGCACGCCGGCGAGATCGAGACGTCCGTCCTTCTTCACGCGGCGCCCGAGCTGGTGCGGGACGGGTTCGCCGATGCCGACCATGACGGCGGCAACCGTCCCTTCCTACTGGTCCAGGGCATGAGTGCGTACACCGAAACCGGTGTGGTCGGCTTCCCATCCCACGCGACCGCCGCCAAGGGCAAGGCCGTGCTGGCCAGCCTGGCCGAGAGCTTCGCGGGGCACCTGGAGATCCTCGACCTCAGTGACTGAAGCCAGCCAACACCTGTAACCGAAGGGTTGGCCCTCGGTGATCAGCGCAGTGGTCGGCAGGAGACGACCCCGCTCCTGCTGGGGCAGGTCCTGACGGCGCTACGGGAGCTCTATCGCCCCGCCAGTCTCCACGCCCGAGAGGGATCCATGTCCGGCTGTCCTGCCGGCGAGGACGACGGGAAGATACAGCCGGATAGGGCACCGCAGCTTTGCCGCTAGCCTTTGGTCATGAGTGGTGATGGAGCCCCCACTGGGGATGGCGCCACCGCGGTCAGGGGAACCGCTGGCTATGCCGAGGCGGCGGATGCGTTGGCCATCCAGTACGAGGCAGTCACCTTTGACGAAGTCCACTGCGACGTGCTTACGCTGATCCCTACACAGCCCGGCTGCATCCTGGATGTCGGCGCAGGCACCGGACGTGATGCCGCTGCGCTGGCAGCCCTTGGCCATCGCGTTGTGGCTGTCGAGCCAACTGCGGAACTCCGAGCTCACGGGCAACGGATCCATGCCGATAGCCAGATTGATTGGGTCGACGACGTTCTTCCAGACCTGACGCTGAGTCGTCACGCAGGCCAATTCGAGGCGGTCTTCGCCACGGCAGTATGGATGCATCTGAACGCTGAGGAACGTTGCCGTGCGATGGCCAGGATCGCCGCGTTGCTGGTGCCTGGGGGTCGGTTCTTCCTGAATCTCCGCCATGGCCCAGTGTCAGATGGGCGCCTAATGTTCGACGTGTCGGCTGCTGAGACGGTTGAACTGGCCCGCATGTACGGCTTGCGGGCGGTCCACCGCAGTGATCGTCCTGACCTACTTGGCCGCGACAGTGTCCGGTGGAGCTGCCTGGTACTGCAGACGCCTGGCGTCGACGTCGCACTCGACTGAACGCGAGTCGCGAGCGGTCAGGTTCGGGACTGCCGCTCGGTTGGGTGACACCTGACCTAGCTTGCTGTGAGGCGGCCTGGAAGGAAGTTGGAGTGCCCAAGTCGTATCCGAAGGAGTTCCGCAGAAGGACGTCAGACGGACGCGCCCGTTCACCTGCGCAGGGGGCCGCGATGTCCACAGGTTGTGGATACCGCGGCCCCTGACGTGCCTCCTGGAGTCGGACTCAGTCGGCGTCGACGGGGAGGAGCGCGAACAGCTCCTCGGCCGCGATGGGGTACTTGGTCTTCATGACGTCGGAATAGGCGCGCAGCGCCCTGCTGATCTGGGCCTTGGAGCGCGGCGCGAGGTGCACCTGCAGGAGGTCGTACAGGAGTTGCGTGTTGCCACTGGCCATCTTGCCTTTGGCCTTCGTCCCCTCGGGGGTCTCGATCCACATGGAGGAGAACGGGGCGGCGGTCATCTTCCACTCGAGCGCGGAGAGTCGCTTCATGATCTCCGGCCACTCCAGGGTTCCCTGCTCAAGGATGTGTCGTACGACCTTGGCGACCTGGTTCTGAACGGCGGGGCGCATGAACGGGTGGCCAGCGCCATCCCGGCCCTTGGGAGCCCGAAGATCCTTCCCGGACAGAGAGGCGAGGTATCGCTCACGGAGGTTCCCGCATGCGTCGAGGAGCTCGTGTAGGCGGACGGTCAGGAGCTCGAAGCTCTGGTCGAGGAGTTCATCAGTCGCTCGCTGCTTGGCCTCGCCCGTGGTGCAGGGCAGGTCGTAGCCGATCTCCTTGACGATGTCGTAGAGGACAGCGATGGTGCTCCATGCGGGGCTGGACTGGTTGATGGAGCGCTGGGCAAGGACAAGTTCGCCGTCCTGGCCGACCTTGCTGAAGACGAGAACGACCTTGTCACGCCTGAGGAAGTCGTCCTCGTCCAGCAGACGGCGGGTGAGGATGGCGAAGCTGTCGTCCTCGTCGAGGGCGATGTTCTCCTGCAGGTTGGTGCTCTTGGCGTTCCGGTTGATGTTGGTGAAGAGACGACGGGTCCTTCGACGGCCGTCCGCGGTGTCGAAGTGCGGCACCACGATGACGTTGATGTCCTCGTTGCCCAACTCCGGATTCTGCTTGATCGCATCCTTGATGGCCTTGAGCCTGTGCTGACCGTCGAGTGCGAAGAACTGCTGCGTACCGTCGAAGGTCAGGACGCCGAAGTTGCGGTCCAGTCCCTGGAGGACGGCCTGGTTCTCAGCGTCCATCGTCACCGACAGGTAGTTCGGATCGCCGCCCCAGACCGCGATGATGAGGGCGCCGAGGAACCGGTTCTCGTTGGTGAGCAGGTACTCCGTGATCTCCCGTGTCCGGGTACCAACGCCGCGTTGGATCATCGTGCCGAGGTCGCGATTGCCGCCAAGCTCGTGCGCGAAGTTGATCTCGCGCGCCACCTGGGCGTAGCTCATCAGGCAGGAGTAGTAGGTCCAATTGCCCACCTTGGCCTCGAAGGCGGGAACGAACGTCTTGGACGGCATCAAGTACCTCGTTGTCAGGAGCGGGTGCGAGCTAGGAGCGGAGTGCCGGCTTGGGGACGGTGCTGAGCCGACCTCGAAGAGTGGGGCCGCCCTGGATGTTCAGCGGCGGGTTGTACAGGTGCAGGAGGCGATCCTCCAGATTCTTGATCGCCGATCGGTCCTCGACGGTCGCGAACCAGTACTCCAGAGGGCGCAGCGCGAGGAAGTGAGTGAGCAGGTCGTCCCGGTTGGTGGGTGGCTCGCGGGTCCAAAGGCTTTCGGGGTTACCGCGCAGGTGCTTGCGGTAGTCCCGGTACCTGTTCCTGAGCGTGTTGCCTAGCTGGCCAGCGCCGCCGGCATGCCCAATGTAGAGGACCTGATGGAATCGGCCCTCTGTCCGGTCGGCCATGGCGAGCTTGATGGAAGGGCGCCAGACGAACATATAGAGGCCTGGCTCGTCGGGTATCGCGTTGACGATGTTCTCGGTCGCGGAAAGCCGCTCCCAGGGGGAGGCGAGTCGACTGAGATCGTCTTGCAGGACCTGATGCGCCGGCACGTCCATCATCGGTGTGATGCCGAGCTGGAACTCGAGAGCGGGACTGGCGTCCAGCCGATGGCGGATGACTGCACGCGCAGCTGTGTCCGGTGTCGCCATTCCCCCTGTGCTCCGATTGGGCGGCCGTGTGTGATGAGCTGACACATCCTTACATGCAGCACCGACAACGTGAGCTCCGAACGGAAAAGGGCCTACTTGATGACGACTTGTCATCAAGTAGGCCCTTTTTCGCGGGTTTCGCTAGAGGTGGCAGACAGAGCACCCAGCCTCGTCGTCGTCGGCGTCGAGAGCGTCTGAGAGGACCTCGAGCAGCGGCCGGTTGGGCTTTATCCGCTTCTCGGCCCGGGCGAGGTTGGCCTCGTGCTTGGCCTGGATCTCCTCGCGGCGCTCTATGAGCTCGTGCAGGGACTCGCCCTGGGACCAGGTGTAGTCGCGGCCCTGCATAGCGGTGTCCTGGTGGCGGACCTTCTCCTCGTAGGCGACGGCCTTGTCGAAGAGTTCGGGGTGGCGGTCCTTGAGGCCGAGCCACTCGTGCTTGCGCTGGAAGAAGCAGAAGTAGCAGCCGGACCGGGTGCGCCACTCGTAGTAGGCGGGCAGGCCGGTGCCGGCCTCATCGAGGATGCGGTTGACGCCGTCACGGTCGATGCCGTCCTCACGGAAGGGGAAGACCGCGGTGATGTTGGGCTTGGTGCTGACGTAGCCGAGGCGGTTCTCGTCGGCGCGGATGGCGACGTAAGAGATCACCTCGTCGTCACCCACCCACTCCTCCAGCGGCTTGATCTTGAGGTTCTTGGTGCACCAGCGCATCTGGGGGCTCGGCAAGGTGCCCTGGTAGACCTCGAGCCAGTGGTCGAAGTCTCGATCGGTGTTCAGGCGCACGATGGGCTTGCCGACGGCGGCTTCGAGCTTGTTGAGGTACTCGTACGTCTCAGGCAGCTCGGCGCCGGTGTCGCAGAAGAAGTACTCCATCTCCGGCACGCGGTCGCGCATGTAGATCGCCAGGGCTGAGGAGTCCTTGCCCCCAGACAGGCCCAGGACGTGCCGGACCTTCTTCCCGGAAGCAGTGTCGGTCATGATCACTCCGTCCTCTCGGCTGTGGTGGTGGGCTCGCTGACGCGCTGGGCCAGGGCGGCGAGCAGGATTCGGGCGCCGTCGGGGCCGAGCACCTTTTCAGCTTGCACCAGGACACTGACAGCGAGGTTCTCGGCTTCCCGCTGGGCCTGCTTGGGCAGGTAGATCAGCGTCCGCTGCTCGGCGCCGTCCTTGTCAGTCAGGGTGAGCAGCCGGGCGTCGAGTTCCTCCTCGGCATCACCCCTCGGCGCGTCGTTCTTGTATAGGTGGCTGACCCGGTCCAGCGCGCTGGCCATCTCGCGTACCCGGCGGGCGAAGACGGCGACGTCGTTGTCCGACCAGTCGCCGAGGGCGGCGTGGGACAGTCGAACGATCATCGGGTCCAGCCAGTCCTCGTCCGCCAGGTACTCGTTGAGCGCTATGGCGACGAAGCCGCGCAGCTCCAGGTTGAGGGAGACTCCAACAAACCCCTTCAACCGAGCGGCCAGGGCGCGGCGCAGCTCGGGCAGTGAGGACGGCAGGCGGAACTCGCGGCTGATCGTCTCGACGACCTCGGCGCGCAGCGCGCGGTCGGCGCCGGAGATCTCATCGGCCGCGGCGGCGAGCCGATCGACGTAGCCCTTGTTGCTGGATGTGCTCTTACGCTGCTCCGGCGTAATCGGATCCAGACCGAGGGCCTTGGGCAGGGCGTGGAAGAGCAGGTCGTCCGGGTCCTGCGCCGTGGACAGGGTGGAGCGGACGGCAACTGCGTCCTTGCTGATTCGCTTGGTGCGCCGAGCGTAGGGGGTGAGCACCATGACCCGTTCCATCAGAGCGCGGGTCACTGCCAGCAGGGCCGGGTTGCGCAGCGCCTGGGACCGGGGCTGCTCCACCTTGAGGGCCACGGACAGGTTCTTAACCACGGTGTGGCGCAGGCCGTCACCGACCGGCGTGGCCTTCACGGAGAAGCGGCTGGGAGCCTTCACCATGCGCTCGACCACGTCAGGCGTCAGCCGGGGCAGGTAGGAGCCGTCCTCGAACAGGGCAACGTCCTGGCGGCGGACGATGAGTGCGGTTACCACGAGCAGCGGAACGACACCGGCCTTGACGCCGTACGGGGGCACCATCAGGGCCCGGAAGACCCGTTCGAGGCTGGTGCGCTCATGGGCTTCGGTCAGAGCCGTCTCGAGCGCGTTCCAGACCTCTTGGGTGTGCGCGTGGGCCGGGCCGGGGCGAGAGAAGCCGTAGGGGAGGAAGGAGGCTGAGGACTCGTCGGCAGCCTCGGTGTTCTCTCGGTGCAGCCCCATGTATGCCAATGCGCCGCTGTACATGGCGCGCTCGGCGGGGTACTTGACGATACCGAGGTACTGCTCGCCGGACTTCTGCAGCATCGCTGTCAGCAGTTCGCGACGTGCCTTGGCGCCCTGGCTGGTCAGTTCGTGCCGGCCGAGCATTTCGTTGCGGATGTGCGGAGTCGCCGGGAAGACCCGGTCGCAGGCGATGGACGCAAGGCCGCTGAGGCTGCGGCTCCCGATCACCTCCCCGGTGTCGGCGTCGGCCGCGATGCCGGAGCGCCACAGTCGCCAGGTAGCCCGCTGGGTGGGAGGGAAGAACGCGGCGCTGAGGAGCTCCAGCAGCTCGCGCTTCGCACCGGATGTCCGTTCGCTGATCTCCCGCCGTGCGACGGGGTCGAGGGTCTTGTCGCGCTGCAGCTCCTCCAGCGCGACAAGGTTGTACGCAGCTCGAAGGACGAGATCGGGCTCTTCGGTGACTCCGAGGACCACCGGCAGGGAAGACTCGACGACTGGCCGGTCCTCGATGCTGCCGAGGTGGAAGACCAGGAGACCGTCGGCGTGGTCTGCGAGTTCGTCAGGCCCCTTGAGGAGCTTCGTCTGCGCAGTGGTGACCTGGACGAACAGGGCACGGAGCATGCCCGTCACCTGGCTGTGCCGGCCGGCGGCCACCGCCAAAGGCAGGTAGTCGCCGAGGCGCTCGGCGACGGCAGTGTCGTCGAGGTGGCTGCGTGCCTCCTTCAGACGTCCGTCGATGTCGATGTCGGTTCCGCGCCATGCCCGGTATTCGCCGTTGAAGTGCCGATACACCAGGAACCCACGTGCCACCAGGCCCTTGAGCTGGTCCTCGAGAGTTGCGAACGCCCTAGCATCAGTGGCCTCGCCAGGCTCGTGGAGCGCGTAGTAGACCATCGCGGCGGTCGCCCGCAGGGCACCGTCCTCGTCGATCAGGTTGAGCATGCCGACGGTGCGTAGCAGTCTCTGGTCTTCGGTGGACAGGCCGTTGGCCTGGGTCACGCGCGACTCGATCTCGATCCACTTGCTCGCGTTGCTTGAAGCCAGAAGCGAGGTTCGGCCGGAGTCGAGGAAGAAGTCGTACAGCTGTGGAAGTTTGACCGTGTTGGCGCAGCGCGGCTTGTCGCTGGAGAACGTCGCCAGCGAGCGGCGGACGGTATTGGGCTCGTCGTTGTTGAGGAACCCGGACAGGCTGCGGTCGTTCTGGCCGATCTGCGCGGCGAGGAAGGGCGCCGCGACAGCGGTCAGGGGGTGGAGTGGATAAAGGTCTGCGAAGTCCTGCGCCTTGAGGACGACGACATCGTTCAGGCCATGGTCACGCCATGTCTCCTGGGCAGCCTCAGCGTAGGCGGAAATCAGCTGCCTGCCGGCGGTGGAGACCCTGGACTGGTCGAGGCGGCGGCGCATCAGCTGTACCGCATCGCCGAGGTGGGGAGCGAAGGTGATGTTCTCGAATCGGCCCTGGATCTTCGCCCACTCGCGGGTCTGCAGCTCGCTGGACTGCGCCGCGTAGTCGAGGAAGGACGAGTGCTGGAGAGTCATCATGAACAGCGGTAGGCCCCTGGGGCCGGCGCTTTTCTCAGCGAGTTCCTGCAGCAGGAACAGATCTGCCTTGGCGGTGGCGAACTGACTGTGTCCGGCGAGGTGTTCGAGGGTCTTGCCGAATTCGTCGATCACCAGTAGCAGCGGCTGCTGCGCACACAGGGCGGTGACTGCGGCGATGACATCTTCAGGCTCGACGGCGGGGTCGGAGCACCGTGCCAGGGCTGTAGAGATTGCCTTCGGCATACGGGTCGGCCAACGGCGCTCGGCCGCGAGCTGCAGGGCCCGGGCCAGGGTGGTGATGAGCGGTTCGCGACGGGCGGTCGCCACGGCGCCGAGGAAGCCTGCCGGGGACAGCTGTGCGCGGGCTGCCTCTAGCCGGTGGGCCAGCCCCATACTGGTACCGGCCAGGACTTCCTGTGCCTCGGTCCGTCGTCCCTCGTCGTGCCCGAGGAGCGCGTCGATGAGGTTGACGAGCGTGGACTTGCCCGAGCCGTAGGCGCCGGTGAGCGACCACGAGCGGGGGCGGCGCACATCATCGAGGGCGTTGGCCAGACGGTCGAGGACGTCGAGGGCTCGGGCGCCCACGTAAGGCGAGTGCAGCTCGTCCAGCACGTCGCGTTCCACGTTGGTGGAACGCATCCGGGAGCCGACGAGCTCGATGCCAGCGGGGAACTCGGTGCCACCGGAAGTCTTGCGGGCGGCCTTGGGCCGCGATGGGGTCTCGGTGGTCACTGGGAGATCTCCTCGATCAGGGGGAGCTGCTGCTCAACGGTGTTGCGGAGCTCTCGGGCCTCGGCGACGGCGAGCTTGGGGTAGGTACGCGCCCAGTCCTGCCGGGTCGGGAACCCCGGCCGCTTTCGAACATGGTCGTACTGGCCGTCCAGGACCTCCCAGGCGAGGTCGAAGGGATCGGAGTTGAAGACGAGGCTGCGCTGCCCAACGGCTTCGATGAGCTGCAAGTCGGCTGTGGTGGCTGCGACGCGTTCGATCGCCGCCGCGATGTCGGGCTCACGGATGCGGAAGGCCCGCCCGGGAGCGCCGTGTTCGTTGGCGAGCCGAGCGAGAGAGATCGACCCGGAGTTGCGCGTCATGGTGGCGGCGTAGTCCAGGCATGCGTAGGCGACGATCCGGTCCGGGAGGGTGATGCGCGTGCCCGTGGTGAACTCCCACTCCTGCCTGCCGGAAACCGAGTGCTCCACGGTCTCGATCAGACCCAGCTCGCGGAAGGGGCAGGCCAGCAAATCTTCGAGCGCGCCGGGTGCGCCGCCCTTGGCCCGCTTTGCGGGGACGTACATCTTTGTGATGCAGTCGACGTCCTTCGCGATCGATCCCTTGACCGGCGCCTCCTCATAAGAGAGGTTCACGTGACGCACGATCAGCTCGGTGAGATCAGGTGCTGAGAAGCGAGCGAACGGGGCGAGCTGGAAGGCGACGTACCAGGAGGGCGCCCAGCTTTTGGCGCCCGGCCGGTTGCTCAGGAGCCACCAGTGCAGCAGCCAAAGGCTGCCCTGCTCCTCGAGGTAAGGGTCGGCGCCGTCCTCGTCAAGGAGCCAGCGCGCCTCCCACGTGGGGTACGACAAGTTGGCGCGGGAGTTCGCTTCGTCGCTGTTCCTGACCTCACGCGTCAGCTTGAAGGCCCGAGACCAGTAACGCATGGCGTTGGCCATGTTCTTGCCGACGCCGAGGAGGAGCGGGGCATCGTCCCCGAGGAAGACCTCGGGGTTCTCCTTTACCTGCATGTACGCCTTATGAAGCCACCCGAAGCGCGGCGCGAAGGTCTCGTGCCGTGCGAAGGAGGGATGGGCGGCTTCCGCGAGCCGGCTGTCTGACATGCGAGGCGTTCTCCGTGTCCGTTCGGGCTTGAGTGATCTTTGGGCAGGCTGGTTATATCGCGGGGGTCAGAGTCGCCCGTACGTGCCGGACGGCTCGGACTGTGGAGGACACGGCTCGCTCGATGTCATGGGAGGTCGTTGCGTACCCGAGGGAGAACCGGATGGTGCTGTCCGCCTCTTCCCGAGTGCGCCCCATGGCCAGGAGGACGTGGCTCGGGCTAGGCGCTCCGGAGGAGCACGCGCTCCCTTCCGAAGCCGCCACATCCGGCATCGAGGCGAGTACCGCGTCCGCTGGAGCACCGTGGAACGTGATGCTGGTCACGCCGGGCAGGCGTCGGTCCACCGCGCCGTTGATCTGGCAGTCGCCGATCTGTGCAACGAGTCCGTCCTCCAGGGCGTCACGCAGTCGCGCGATCCGGGGTGCTTCGTCGGCCAGGGCAAGGCGAGCGGCCTCGGCAGCCGCCCCGGCGCCGGCAATGCCTGCCACGTTCAGGGTGCCGGCCCGCCAGCCGCGCTCCTGGCCTCCGCCGAAGATCAGCGGGCGGTAGGGCAGGCGGATGCCCCGGCGAACGAACAGGGCTCCGACCCCCTGCGGGCCGCCGAACTTGTGCGCGGCCAGTGACAGCAGGTCGACATCCGTCTCGGCGAGGTCGATCGGCAGGCGGCCGACCAGCTGTGTCGCGTCAGAGTGGATGAGGGCTCCAGCTTCGTGGGCGGCTTGCACAATCGGCGCAAGATGCGTCAGCACGCCCGTTTCGTTGTTGGCCGCCATGAGCGACACGACGGCGACTCCCCCCGCAGCGAGTGCCGCGTGGAGGGCGGGCAGGTTCACAAGGCCGTCGGCGGCGACCGGCAGCACCAGGAGCGATCCGGGCGCATCGGCGGTTAGGGCCTTCGACGTCTCAAGCACCGCCGGATGTTCTACCGCGCTCGTCACCAGGCGGCCCCCGACCGCGAACGCTGCCCGCAGGGCGAGATTGTTCGCCTCCGTGGCACCGGACGTGAAGATGATCTCCCCGGGTGAGCAGTTCAGGAGGCCGGCCACCTGACGGCGCGCCAGATCAACGCGATCGGCGGCCCCACGTCCCAACCTGTGAGTACTCGATGCGTTACCGACGGTGCGCATCGCGGCGAGAGTGGCTTCCAGCGCTTCGGGGCGGGCAGGTGCCGTCGCGTTGTAGTCGAGGTAGGTCGGACCCGCATTAGGTGACTCGAATGTCACGCTCCACCCCACTTCGTTCTGCTCTGGTCGATCAACTGGTGGAGCTTCTCGTCAGGCGCGAGCCACTCCACCAGCAGTACCCCGCGATCCTAGCCGGAGCGAGGGACAGGTGGGGGTGAAGGCCTCGATTCCCCCGCCTCCGAAACCGTGCATCAGCACTCAAGCGAACAAATGTTCCCATAGGTTGGCTCCGGGATACAGGGAGGTGAAAGCCCTTACCTGCCAGCGAAGTTCGGCTGCGGTCGACGCCTGCGCCGCTGTCGGCAGCCGGATTCCCGGGACCGACCGCGGCGTGTCAGTGCGCAGGGCTAGGGTTTGATCACCGGCCGGGTAGCGGGGAAGGTCACACCGCATCCCGGCGACGTGACCGGGTCGGGCAAAGGAGAGACACCGCGGTGTACGGCGACGGCGGAATGCGAACAGACCTGGCCGCGGCATGATTGGGTCCCCCGGTATCTCGTTCGAGTCGGTCCTTGGTGGCGCACCTCTGCCCTACATCCGCTCTCTCCTGGGCGAGCATGCATGTGACCTCCTGGGCCTCCTGCACCAGGGACAGGACATCGAAGCCGCGCTCCGGAAGGTCGCGGCATCAGCAGTCTCCCCGGAACGGATCATCGGCGACCCGGCCGGACGAGCCGACTTCCTGCAGCTGCTTCCGGAGAACAAGCGGACCGAGCTCGCTGGCCGCCTCGGCGGGCCCGCTGGTGACGATGACTTCCTCGCGGCCCTGCCCTGGTCCCTAGATCAGCGCCGCACCCTCCTGGGCTTTCTCGGACTTGTCGTGGAGCGGGCGCCCGAGCCGCCGCCGACGTTCAGGGGTCCTAGCACGCCGCAGTACGGGCTCTTTCCTCACCAGCGGCTCGCGGCTGGCCGGGTGCAACGACTGCTGTACTCCGGGGAGCGGCGGGTCGTGCTGCACCTGCCCACTGGTGTCGGTAAGACACGCACCGGCATGAACATCATCTGTGATCACCTGCGCCGTCACGAACCGACCGTCGTCGTATGGCTGGCCCGTGGACGTGAGCTGCTGGAACAGGCGGCCGTGGAGTTCGAGAACGCCTGGGCCGCCCTCGGTAACCGCGAGGTCTCCGTGGTGCGGATGTGGGGGGACGCACCGATCGACCTCAACGGTATCGAGGATGGCATCGTGATCCTCGGTCTCGACAAGGCCACCGCCGCCGCAGGCACGGACTCGACGTTCCTCGACCGCCTCGGCGTGCGGACTACGCTCACGACCTTCGACGAAGCCCACCAGGCCATCGCCCCGACCTACCGCCGAACTGTCGACGCACTCACCCTGCGCAGCGACTCCAGCCTGCTAGGCCTCACAGCGACCCCCGGCCGGACGTGGGCCGATATCACCGAGGACGAAGCGCTGTCGGACTTCTTCGCGCGCCAGAAGGTGATGCTGGAGATCGACGGCTACGAGAACCCCGTCACGGCCCTCATCGAGCAGGGCTACCTCGCCCGCCCGCACTTCCGCACCGTGGCCGCCGAGTCCGGCACCACGCTCAGCAGCAGAGACAAACAGGCCCTCGCCGCCTCGTTCGACATCCCAGACACGCTGATGGCTCGGCTCGCTGGCAACGTGCAGTGGAATCTGCAGGTTCTCCGCACTGCGCTCGATCTCAGCCAGTACCACCGGCGAATCCTTCTCTTCGCGGCCTCCGTCGAGCACAGCCGCCTACTGGTGGCGATCTTGTCTGCGCTCGGCCTCGACGCGGACCAGGTGACGGCCGAATCCTCTCCACGCCACCGCGATCGGGCCATCGCCCGGTTCAAGGGGCCGAGCACCAGACCGATGATCCTCTCCAACTACGGAGTCCTGACCACCGGATTCGACGCGCCAGCCGCGAGCGCAGCCGTGATCGCCCGCCCGACCCGGTCCCTCGTCCTCTACAGCCAGATGGTCGGACGGGTCATCCGCGGCCCGAAAGCCGGCGGCACCCCAACCTGCGACATCATCACCGTGATCGATCCCGCTCTCCCGGGCTTCGGAGACGTAGCGGAAGCATTCACCAACTGGGAGGACGTGTGGAAGGCCCGATGACATCGAAATACTCGATCGTCACCTCCGACCTGACGGTCAAGGCGCTGCAGGACAGCGGTTACAAGTCCACTGCCCACGCCATCGCCGAACTCATCGACAACGGCCTCGAAGCTGAGGCCGATCTCGTCGAGCTGTTCGTCGTGGAGGGCAACGAACACACCGGGCGGCGCGCACGGTACCGCGTTGAGAAGATCGCCGTCCTCGACAACGGCACCGGGATGGACCCCGAGACCCTCCGGCAATCCCTTCGCTTCGGCGCCGGCACCCGGCAGCAGCGCAAGGGCATCGGCCGCTTCGGAGTCGGCCTGCCTAACTCGAGCATCTCGCAGTGCAACCGCGTGGACGTCTGGTCTTGGAAGAACGGACCCGAGAACGCCCTGCACACGTACCTCGACCTCACCGAGATCGCCCAGGGCCTCGAGGAGGTCCCGGAACCCAAGCTCGACGCCGTGCCGGACGAGTGGCAAGCCCTGTCCGAGGGACTCGGCCGCTCCGGCACTCTCGTGCAGTGGACGGAGCTCGAGCGCGTCCAGTGGCGCGGTGCGCAGACCACCATCACGAACACCGAGAACCTGATCGGCCGGATCTACCGGCGCCTGCTCGCGAAGGGCAAGCGGATCAAGCTCGTCCCCGTGCGCGGATGGGCGCAGCTGTCCGGGGCCGGCGACACCCGCCCGAACGACCCGCTGTACCTGATGACGCCCAGCTCCACGCCCACGCCGTTCGACAAGAAGCCGATGTTCCGCGCTTACGGCGCGAGCAACACCGGCGAGATCGGCGTTGAGAAGTTCATGGTCCGTGCGGCAGATGGGAAGGAGTACCCCGTCCTGGTGCGTTCCACCATCGCAGTGGACGCGGCACGCCGCACCGACATTGAGGGAGAGCCCTGGCCGGCGAACGTTCCGCCGAGCCTCAAGCCCGGTGAAACGCCCTGGGGCAAGCACGCCGCGAGGAACCTCGGAATCTCCCTCATCCGGGCGGACCGAGAACTCGATCTCGACACCGGATGGATCAACTCCTACGACCCGGTTGAGCGGTGGTGGGGCGTGGAGATCGACTTCCCCGCGGCCCTCGACGAGGTCTTCGGCGTCACCAACAACAAACAGTCCGCGACGATCTTCTCCAGCCTCGCTCACTTCAACTGGCGGGAGGAGGCCGCAGGGCTGTCGTGGGAGGAGTACCGAGAGGAGCTGCGCGACGAGGGAGACCCTCGTCTTCCGCTCATCGAGATCGTCTACCACATCCGCGAGAAGCTCCTCGGTCGCCTGCGCACCGAGCTCGCGCACCAGACCGAGGGGACGCGGTCCAGCCGCAAGCGGCACGAGACGGCCGAGGTTCAGGCCGAGGTGGCGGTGCAGCGTCGGCGCACTGAGACCCGGCCGAGCCTGACCGATCAGCTCGCCGAAGAGACCACCGAAGAGGTCAGCAAGCAGCTGCAGTACGCGAGCCTGGTCGAGACGCATCGCTACAGCCCGGCCGACGCCCAGCGCATCATCGAAGAGACGATGTCGCAGGGCAAGCACGTGCGACTTCTGACCAGCCGCAACCCAGATTCGCCAGCCTTCTTCAACGTCGAGTACATCCCCGGCATGCTCCAGGTCGCCCTCAACATAGACCACCCGGTCTATAGTGACCTGATCGCCGTCCTTGACGGGGACATCGACGGGGCGAGCCGGGAAGAGCTCGCCGGACGTCTCACCTCCGCGGCCAACGCCTTCAAGCTCCTCCTGATCTCCTGGGCGAGGTTCGAAGACGAGCAGCCAGAGAAGCCGCGCGAGCGTGCGAAGCGGATGCGCCAGGATTGGGGCCGCCTCGCCAGCGAGTTTCTCGGTGCCAGCGACGCCGACGACGAGGACGATGAGTGACGGTCGACCACGTCTGGCGCCAGATCGAGCAGCTCCTCGCCGCCGCGACCAACCGCGTCGTCGTGGTGGCCCCCTTCATTAAGAAGGAGGTCTTCCAGGCGGTGCTCGACGCCGTGCCCGCGGACGTCGAGGACATCACCTGCGTCACCCGCTGGTCCGTGCCCGAGGTGGCCGCAGGGGTCTCCGATCCGGAGATCGCCGAGCTGGCACAGCGGGACGGACGTGCCACCATCAGGCTGTGCCACAGCCTGCACGCGAAGCTGTACGTGGCCGATGACCGCTGCCTCGTCGGGTCCGCTAACCTCACGGGCAAGGCCACCGGCCGCGTGCCCGCGGCGAACATCGAACTCCTCATCGAAACCGGTGTGACGCATTCGGAGGTTCAGCGGGTGCTGGCCGCTCTTCAGGCCAACACGGTCCCGGGGACAGTGGAGCTGGCCGAACAGATGCGTGAGCAGGCATCCCTTATGCGCGATGACGAAGACAGCCCCCGCGTCGTCGTACCCGGTCAGGACGAGCAACCGGCACGCTGGCTGCCGGAGACGCGCAACCCTGACCGGCTCTACCGTGTCTACAACGGGCGACACCGCCACATCGGGAGCGACGTGCTCGCCGGTGTGCTCCGAGACCTGGGGCACCTGGACATCGGCCCTGGCCTCGACGAGCAGGCCTTCGGCTCCGAGGTCCTGGCCCGTCTTCACGCTATCCCCGAACTGCGCGCATTGACGGCAGCCGGTCGGATGAGCCTCGCCGACGCACAGGCGAAGCTGCTGGCCGCAGGAGATCTCTCGGATGAGCAGGCTCAGCGCACGGTCGAGACGATCGCGGCCTGGCTTCACTACTTCGACGACGTCCACTTCGTACCCACTGGCCCTTGGGAGATCCGGCAGGGTAAGGAACTCGCGTAGCGGCGCTGCCGGGGGCGGGCGGCGCGGCCGATGCTGCGCTGCCCGCCCTCAGCGACCCACCCCGGCCTCGACGGCAACGTCCAGCACGGACCGGAGCTGCACGGTATTTTGATGGTGCCCGCAACGGGCTCGATCGTGGTGCGTACGGCGGAGAAGGCACGGGACATGGCAGCAGCACGGATCCCGTATCTGCTGGGGCATGCCGAAATCGCCGACCTCTTCGGCGTCGAACGCCAGACCTCAGCAAAGTGGCGCGTCGATCGCACGCTGCCCGAGCCGGATCTCGTTGCCTCGGGCAACCCGTACTGGCTGCTGACCACGGTCTTCGCCCTCGCTGGCCGGCACGTCGCCGAAGATCGCCTGCGAGAGTACGAAGCGAAGATCCCCAACGGATACCGTGTCGAGAGCCGAGAATTCCTGCCCGTCATCGTGGGGATCCAGGAAGTCGCCCTCATCCTCGGCACCGACCAGCAGACGGTTTCCCGGTGGCGGCACCGCAAGCGGATCGCCACCGCCGACCTAGTGCTCTCCCGTTCCCCGCTCTGGCTGCTCGACACCATCACCGCGGACGCGACCGAGCGCGGGCGCACTCTCGTGGCCGAGGAGATCGAGCGGCTGCGGGCCGGCGTGCGCGTCCCCCAGAAGCCGCGGGGCCGCAGAGTGATGACCGAGCCCCGGCCGCCCAAGAAGCCGCTGCCGGGCCCGCAGTGCTTCACCAGCTCCGAGCAGGAGGAAGCGGTCGCTTTTGTCACCGAGGTACTGGCCGAGGGACACACCACGGTCATCCGGCCAAAGCGATAAGCGCCCCCTGCCCAGCAGACCCTCGACATGTCCCCACGCACTTGCACTCACACGCCCTCCGGTGGGAGAAACAGTTGATGCAGGAGATTCTATCCATAGAATCTCCCACACGGTCCAATCTCACAGGGGGATTCATGGCATGCGACACCTGTGCCGCCACGGCACCAACCTGCATGAGTGACGCGCTATCCACACCATCTGGATGGGAGGCCAGCCAATGAAGGTGATCTCCTACGGCGGTGGAGTCCAGTCCACAGCGCTCCTCGTCCTCGCGGCTAGGCGCAACATCAGCTACGCAACCTTCCTGTTTGCCAACGTCGGTGACGACAGCGAACACCCGGCGACCCTCGCCTACATCCGAGACATCGCCGCGCCCTACGCAGCCAATGCGGGTCTCGAGCTGCACCAGCTTCGGCGGACGCGGCGGGATGGCACGACCGAGACGCTCATGGAGCGACTGAACCGGCCGGGTATCCGCTCGATCCCCATCCCTGTTCGGATGGCTAACGGAGCACCCGGACGCCGGTCCTGCACCGCGGATTTCAAGATCAAGGTAGTCGGGCGGTGGCTCCGGCAGCACGGAGCCACCGCCGACGCTCCAGCGACCGTTGGGATCGGCATCTCCGTCGACGAAATCCACCGGGCGAACCGTCGTCGGAGCGAACCCCACGAGCAGGTCGAGTACCCGTTGCTCGACCTGCGGCTACGGCGCGACGACTGTGAGCAGATCATCAAGGACGCCGGCCTCCCCGTACCTCCGAAGAGCTCCTGCTTCTTCTGCCCCTTCCGCACTGTCGATGCCTGGCGCCAGCAGCGACAGACGGAGCCAGAACTTTTCGCACAGGCGGTAGCACTCGAGAAGACCGTGAACGGCCGACGCGCCGCCCTCGGCCGCGACCCGGTCTACCTCACCCGTTTCGGTAGGCCTCTCTCCGAGGCCATCCCCGACCGGCGCGAAACCCAGTCCGAAGAGACGGAGGACGGCGGCTGTGACTCCGGCTGGTGCATGACCTGACCCGAACACTCGCCATCCCGGTGAGCAGCCGGAGGACCGCTCGGCAACCTGGACCGCGGCCCGATAGAGCGCACCCAGATCAACCGCGCTCCCAGGCCGTGGCCTGAGGCCATCACCCAGGAGATCGTGGAGGACCTCGCCGAGTTTGAGGCTACCGCCGAGGAAGTCATCGCAGAGGCGTACGGACCGGGAATCTCTCGCCGATGCCGGTCTCGCCCTGGGTGCGAGGCCGGCACCTCGGTGTGGGGGCGCGGGTCGTGTGGGGTCCCGTCCTTCCTCAGCGGGCTCCCCAGCCGCGGTGCGCTTCGGGGCCGTGTGGGCTCCAGCCGTTCAGGTAGGGCGTCAGCTCCTCGGGCTTCGGTTCGCGAGCGGTGGGCATGGCAGGTAGACGTGACAGTGGGTCGAGGCTCTGAACGTATCGGCGTGCCCAGGCCAACCACCCTTGCGCCGAGGCCACAGTCGCCTCGTCTTCCCCCGCCGCCTCTTCCAGCCGACGCTCCAGGGCGTTGCAGTACGCGCTCAGGCTTGTCGCTTCCTGCCAGTGGCCAGCCTGCGTGCGGAGTACCTCGGCATACTGCTCCTGCGCGGCCAGGTCCTTCGCCTTCTCCATGGCCGCCCGCCAACGGACCTCGCGCTCGGCCTTCGCCCGCTCTTCGTCCGCCTTCCGCTGGGCGTCCTCTACGGCGCGGGTCTCGATCTCCCGGAGCACGGCTCCCAGAATGTCCTCCAGCACCCAGCGCTTGCGATCGGCCCAGCGGGACTGCCGGCTGGCTTGGCTGTAGCCGAGTTCGATCACGAGGCTCTTGGAGCGCTCTGGTTCGGTGGACTGGGGAAACTCCTGCTGGATCGTGACGGTGTAGGTGAATCCGTCCACGACCAGGTCCAGTTCGCCCTCGCGGCGGGAGTAGCTGGAAGGGTACTGCCGCCCGTTGTACGTGTAGGCGTGGCTGCGGTGGCGGGAGGGGACTTCATGCTCCTTGACCTTGTGCCCGCGACGTACTGCTTCGGCGGCGAGGCCCTGGAGAAGCAGCAACGATCGGCGGCGCAGCGGGGCCGGCACGACGAGTCGGCCCTCGTCGTCCCTCAGTGCGGCCACGACCGGATGCGGAGAGCGCAACTGAGTGGGTACGTGGACGGACGGCGCCTCATCCGGCCTCTGCCTGAGTGAGTTGGGGTGGGGACCCTCGACCAGAGAGATCTGCAGGTCGCGATTCCACATGCGGAGACTTTCGATGCGCTTGCCCTCAGGGGCGAGGTTGTGGCGCTTCGCGTAGTCGATCACGCGTCGCCACTCCGTCACCGTGGCGTCGTCGGGCTCGGTGACGGTGACCCGCCGGGACGTAACGAGTCGCCCGATGAGCTCCTTCGCCTTGCCCCGACGGGCGAGTGCCACTGGCCTGTCGGCGTAGGACGCGGAGCGGGTGCCGCCTGTCGCCTTTCCTTTGGCGGCCTTCTCTTCCCCGGCGTGCGCGGGATCGTCCGGGTGGTGGCCGTGCTGGAGGTAGAAGGTGCCTGCCTCGGTGACCTGGGCATCCACCTCGCTCCCACTGCGCTTGATCGTCACCAGCCCTCGGTCGCGCAGCGCGTAGGCCGTGCGGAACTCACCGGGGTCCCAGGGTTCCTCGGACTCCTTGCTGTTCGCGAGCCGGCCGAGCAGGGCGAGCTGTCGTTCGTTCAGGGGAGACCAGCGATGCATGGCAACAGCTCACCCCGGTGCCGGGCCTGGTGCAATGACTCGTACGGGTGGTCGCTTCTGGCAGCACCGGAGACCGTCGGTTTTGCGGTCGTCGGACGGCCTGCTTGCGTGAGCGCTGCGTGAGCGGACTGGGTGGCACTAGGATGGACCCAGCGTCATAGCGATCACGGTCAGACGTCTCTGACCTGGGGAAACGGGATTCTGTGACATCGTCCGGCACCAGGCGGGATGATCTTGTGGGGCCTCGTAATGCGTAGGTCTCGGGTTCGAATCCCGAAGGCGGCTCCATGAGAACCCCGGCTCAGATCCCTCTGAGTCGGGGTTCTGTGGTTCAGGCGGGCTTCCGGCGATGCGCGGGCGGGCCGGCAGGTGTCTTCCGGCCGTTGCATCGCGCCGCGGGAGGGATCGGGCCTCCGCGTACCGCCGGGTCCCGCTGATCCGGGTGTGCCGGCAGATCTGGGTGGTCGTGGGCACGTCCGATCCCCACTCGTTCAGGACAGGGCCGACGCCGGGTGCCGGCCGCCGTCGTGCCGGCGTCGGTCAGTGATCTGCGCTCGGCGCCGGGCTCCAGCCCGCCCTGGTCCCGGGTCGGGGGCGGGGCGACACGTTCGGGGTGGGCCGTGTGCTTATCGGGTTGATTCGGGGGCGCCCGCGTATCCTTTTGGCGTATCAAATGCCCGAAATCGGAGACGTCCTGACGAAGGTGCAGCAAATCTTCAACGTGACCGCTTCCCAGAAGCGGATGGCCTGTCTGATCGCGCCGGTGCCGCTCGGGATGTTGGATGCCCTGCTCGTGCACGGTGGCGACGTCGGTGTCGGGCTGGGCATGGGCCTCGGGGCGGCCGTCGTCATGCTGGCGCGCCGGCGGTTCCCCGTGGTGACGCTGCTGGCCACCCTGCCCGGCATGTACCTCGGCTACGTCTGGATCGCGCCGATCATCGCCCTGTACACGGTGGCCTCCCTGCGCAGGCCGCCCGGGCTGTTGGCGCTGACCGGGGCGCTGTTCGCCGTCGCGCACTTCCTTCCCTTCCCCGTCGGCGGCCTCGCCGAGCACTCGGCCCGCGAGATCGCGCTCGCCGCGGTCGACACGCTCGGCGCGACGGTCATCCCGCTGGGGCTCGGCCTGCTCGCCCGGACCCGCCGCGAGCTCGCCGCGAACCTGGGGGAGCTGCGAGGCAGCCAGGCCAGGGAGCGCAGGCTGCTCACCGACCGGGTGCTGGCCGAGGAGCGGGCACGGCTCGCCAGGGAGATGCACGACGTGGTGGCCCACCAGGTCGGTCTGATCAACCTGCAGGCCGGAGCCCTCCAGGTCATCTCGACCGACCCCGGAGCCCAGGAGGGCGCCCGGACCATCCGGGAGCTGTCCGGGCGCACGCTGGACGAGCTGCGCTACATGGTGGGTGTGCTGCGCTCGGCCGAGGCGGGCGATCCCGCCCTCCAGGCGCAGCTGGCGGACGTTCCCCGGCTGATCGGCCAGTCGGGACTCGACATCGCGTACCGCAACGACGTACCGCAGGGCACGTACCTCCCCGAGGGCGTCGAGCGGGCTGCCTACCGGACGGTGCAGGAAGCGCTGACGAACGCCGGCCGGTACGCACCCGCCGCGCACATCCAGGTGGTGCTCGGACTGGAGGGCGACGGGGAAGCGCTGCGGGTCGAGGTGCGCAACGGACCGTCCGAGCAGCGCGGGGAGCGGCCGTGCCGGGCCGGGGGCGGATACGGGCTGGTGGGGCTGAAGGAGCGGGCGCACAGCGTCGGCGGCACCTTGGAGGCCCACCCCACGAGTGACCGGGGCTTCCTGGTCACGGCTCGGCTCCCGGTCAGCTGACGGCCGGCCCCCGCTGGGAGGGGGGTGCATCCGGCCCGCCCTCCCGGTGGGCGACGGCGGCGATCGCGACCCGGCTCCGGACACCGAGCTTCTTCTTGAGGGAGCCGATGTGCGTCTTGACCGTGGTCATGCCGACGCCCAGCCGCTCGGCGATCTCCGCGTTCGGCAGTCCCTCCGCGACGAGGTCCAGCACCTGGTGCTCGCGGTTGGTGAGCAGGCCGCGCAGCCTCCCCGGTGCCTCGGCGGGCTGCGCCGCGTTGATGCGTGCGCCCATGGCGGAGCGGCTCTGGGGCGGCACGTAGACGACGCCGCCCCGGGCGAGGATGCGCACGCAGTCGATGAGCAGATGCGGCTCGGTGTCCTTGAGCAGGTATCCGGAGGCTCCGAGCCGGAGCGCCGTGTCGAGGTACTGGTCGGAGCCCAGCATGGTCAGCATGGCGATCGCCGGCGGCCTGGGCAGCGAGCGCAGCTTGGGGATGAGTGAGAACCCGTCTACGGCCGGCATGTTGACGTCGATCAGGGCCACGTCGGGCGCGGTCTCGCGGGCTAGACGGACTGCTTCTGGCCCGTCACAGGTCACCGTCCGGATGTCCGGTGCGGAGTCCAGGACACGCTGCACCGCAACCCGTACCAGCGCCTCGTCGTCGACAAGCAGCACGCGGACCATGACGTTCGTTCCCCCGATCAGCGACCGGCCTCAAGTCGTAGATCCGATGTCATCCTCTGGTCGGAGCTCGGCGGCTGAAGGCCAGGTCAGCATGGAAGCGATCATATTTGCTTCCCGGGAGGTCCCGCGGGTGCGGGCGGTGGCCAACCCCGCCCGGCGGACCGAACGCGAGGGAGGCAGGGAGGTGTCCGGTGGAACGCCGCGCCACGAGCCCGGACCGTTTCTACTGACACTTCCGACGGGGCTTGTGATACGAGGAGAGTCATCTTGGGGTACCACACGGGGGACGACCGGCAGGGCGGGGCGGACGCGATCGGTCCGTGTACCGGTCCGCGCGGACACGAGTGTCGCTGTCTGGGCGGAGTGCCGGCCATATCGGAGGACTTCGGACGGGCCTTGTCCGAACTCACGGCGCGGGAAAGGGAGGTGCTGAGCCGGCTGGCGCTCTGCGACACCAATCGGGACATAGCGAGGAACCTCTACATCACCGAACGCACCGCCAAGGCGCACCTGACGCGCATCATGGCGAAACTCGGACTCGGTTCGCGCACGGAGGCGGCGATCGTCGCCTTGCGCTATCACAGCACGCTGTGTCATGAGGGCGCACCTGGTGTTGTGTACCAAGGTCCACTACCGGCCGTGGCCTGATTCGGACGATGCTGTAAGCCTCGTCCAATGAAAGGTTGACTCATGGCTGTTGCTGAACAGGTCGACGCGCTGGCGGAACTCCAGTTCCTCAGTGAGGACATCGTCCGCGAAGTCATCGCCCACGAAGGACTTTCCGGTACGACCCGGAAGGTCGGGATCTCCGAGGGCCTGGGTATTCTGCGCCGCAAGAACGACGTGTGGGCGTCGTTCGAGCAGTGGTACCAGGGCCTCGACGAGGGTGGCCGCAAGTACATGGACCTGATGCTGGAGGCGGCCCTCATCGGGCTCGCCGAGAGCGCGGTCGACGGGGGTGACGCCTCCGCCTACGAAGCGGAGGCGCGTCGCATCCTCGCGGCTGAGGGTGCCCTCGACCTGACCGACCCGCAGATGGTCGGCCCGGTGTCCACGGCCGTCACCAGGACGATCATCAGGCGGACGGTCGCGAAGACCTGCGCGACCAAGTGGGCCGGTTGCTGAACGGCGATCGAAGGGTGCCGGGTGCCGAAGGGCATCCCGGCACCCGGGACGAGCCGCCCGTGGAACTCGGCTCCGGCTCCGGACTGGGCCGGCTGCTCGACCGCCGCGGCGAACGCCTGGACGACTACGCACGGATCTCCGTGAACTCCGGCCGCAATGTGGTGGTCTCGCTCGCGAGGCCGGAGGGAAACGGTCTGCTGGTCAAGCAGCATCGCGTGCGTTCGAACGACCGCTTGTTCGCGGAGATGGCTGTACACGAGGAAATTCTGGGTGTGGTGCCTGCTTCGGGAGGCGATCGCATCTTCGTTCCGCGGCTGCTGCGTTCGCGTCCCGACGACCGCCTGCTGGAATTCGAGCTCGTACCCGGTGCGGTGAGCCTCGCGGACCGCATGGCCGGGGAGAACGGTGAGTCCGGCGAAGGGAAGCCGGTTCCCGCCGCGCGTTTCGAGGAACTCGGATTCTTCGTCGGCGAATTCCATGCGCGTACCGCGGATAGGAAAATCTCCGGCGCGCTCGCGGAACCGGCCGTCGAAATCGAACGCATGCAGATCGTTGATTTCGTGCATCTCACCCCGGAGCGCTGCGCGGAATTCTCTGCGGGCGAGCTCCAGCTCGCCCGTACGGTTCAGCGGGACACCGCGCTCACCACGGCCCTGGCCCGCCTGGACCGGACGATCGGGGCCCGCTGCCTGATCCACGGAGACCTGCGAGGAGAGAACGTGCTGCTGCCGGGGGGATCGCCCGAGCGCATGGCCGTCATCGACTGGGAGCTGTGCCGCTTCAGCGACCCCGCCGTGGAGCTCGGCTACTTCATCGGCAGCCTGTTGCACCGTGTGCTGTACGCGGTGCGCGCCGAGCAGCCCACCGTGGACGCCTGGCGGGCCGCGGCGGAAGCCCGGCTGTCGGCCGTCGCCCCGCTGACCGCCGGCTTCTGGCAGGGCTACCGGCGCGGCGCGGGTGCCTTCGCCGCCGCCCAGCCGCTGCTCGCGCTGCTGACGGTGCACCACGCGGGTTCTGCGCTGCTGTCCCGCATCGCCGGTGACCTGCGGTCCAGCGGCGAGCTCATGCCGCGCGACCTCCTGGTCGTGGGCATCGCGCGCCAGCTCCTGGTCGAGCCGCTGCGGGCGAAGGCCCGCTACCTGACGAACGCAGGCGGTGCAGGATGACGCACAGCACGAGCACGAGCACGAGCACGAGCACGAGCACGAGCACGGACACGAGCACGGACACGAGCACGGCGCCGGTGGCGGCCGTGTTCCTCTCCGTGCTCGACGCCGTGGAGTGGCGCGAGCCCCGCACCGTCGCCGTGCACGGCGCCGACGGAACGGCCGAGGTGGACCTGGCCGGGGTCCGGGCCGTACCGGAGCTCCGCCGCGTCTTGTACGAGGCGTTCCACTCGGGGCGTCCGGCCACGGCTGCCAACGCCGATCCGGACGAGGACTTCCTGCGCCTGCTGACCGGATCGGTGCGGGTCCCGTTCAGCGAGGACTCGGGCTGGCGGGTGATCGGCCCGCCGAGCGGCGGAGCCGTGTCGGTCGAGCGGGACGGCATCCGCATGACGATCGATCCCGCGCGCCACCTCGCACCAGGCACGCCGAGCGGCGACGGCGCCGTGGTGACCGTGCGGATGCCGCCCTGCCGGCCGAACATCTCGCCCGGCTTCTTCTCGGTGGTCGGTTCGCGGGCCCCCGAGGGCCCGCTGGTCCGCTTCTACCTGAACCTGCCGTGCGACTCGGTCGCGGCGTTCGTGACAGGGGCTACCGAGCGGCTCGAGGCCGCCGGCGTGCGCTACACGATGAAGACCCTGGCCGACCCGCGCGCCTACGGGCGCCGGGACGGCACCGTGATCTACACCGAGGCCCGCTTCCGTGCGGCGGTGATCGCCGTGCTCGGTGAGGTCCTGCCGGAACTGCCCGTGCCCGCCCGCTTCGACCTGCCACCGCTGACGGAGCGGGTGCTGCCGCAGGCGGGGTTCGCCGAGGAGCCGCTGGACGGCGGCGGCGCGCGGCTCAGCTTCGGTGACCAGCGCTGCGACACGGTGGCGCGCGTGCTGGCCGGGAACCACGGGCGCCCGGTCCACGAGCTGTACGCACCGCTGGCCGCGGAGCTGACGTCCAGGGGCATCGACCCGCTCGCCCCGCACCGCAACCTTCCGGGAGACGACGCGTGAGCACCTACACCTCCGACCCGCTGGCCGCACGCCGCGACGGGCCCCTGCTCGAAAGGGCGCCGGGACGCACCGCGCTGGCAGCCGCCGTCGCGACGACGCTGCTGTCCGTGGTGATCGCCCTGCTGCAGACCCGCTACGGCACGCTGATGTCGGACGTGGGGCTGGACGGGAGCGCCGCCCATGCCGCAGCCGTCCTGCTCGGGGTGTTCGACGCCCTGTTCGTGACGCTGGCATGCGGGATCGCCGCATGGCTGTGCGGCGCCGCCCTGCGTGTGCCGGAGAACCGGCTGTCGGCCGTGCTGGCGGTGACCTCGTGCGCCCTGCTGGCCGCCACCGCCCTGGAGGCCGTGGCCCTCGGTCTGGAACTACTCGTCACCGGGGACGCGCCGACGGTCCTCGCCCTCTCGCCCGCGCGCTGGACGGGCGTGCCCGCGCTGGGCGGGCTGAGCCTTTCCAACGTCCTGCTGTTCGCGGGGACGTGGCTCGGGCTGGTGCGCGGACTGCGCTGGCCGGGCGGCAAGGCGGCGGTGCCGATCGCGCTGCTGCTGGTGGTCGCGCTGGGGGCGTTCTCGCTGTCCTGACGTCCGTCCGTCCGAAGGAGCACCGGCGCAGAGAGGCCGGCAGGGAGAAGGAGAGGGGGAGCCGTGGGGGAAGACCGGACCGACGGAGCCGGGCGCCGGGAGACGGCACCGGAGGTGGTGCCGCTGAGGACGCTGCTGGCGTACGTACGGCCGCACGCGCCCGGCCTCGTGACGGCCACGCTGCTGAGCGGTCTGGCCGCCGTGCTGGCGCTGGCGCAGCCACTCGTGGTCAAGCGGGTGTTCAGCGACCTGTCCGCCTCCCGGCCGGTGACCACGGTGGTGCTGGTCATCGTCGCGCTCTTCCTCGCCGAGGCGGTGCTGGGCGCGCTTCAGGGATATCTGCTCGGCAGGATCGGCGAGGGCATCGTGCTGAACCTGCGCACCACCCTCGTGGGCCGGCTGCTGCGGTGGCCGCTGGCCACCCACGAGAGGCACCGGTCGGGTGACCTCATCTCCCGGGTGAGCACGGATTCCACGGCGGTGCGCAGCGCGCTGGCGTCCAGCCTGACCGAGATCCTCGCCGGGGTGCTGACCTTCGTCGGCTCGCTCGCCCTCATGCTGTTCCTCGACCCGCTGATGCTCGGCCTCACGCTGGGCTGCCTGGTGGTGGCGGTCCTGGCGGTCTTCGCCGTATCCGTGCGGATCATGGGGGCCACCGTCCAGGCACAACGCAGTGTCGGAAGGCTGAGCGCCGGTCTGGAACGGGCGCTGCGGGCCATCCGCACGGTCAAGCTCAGCACCGCGGAGGAGCGGGAGCAGGAGCAGCTGGTCGGCGAGGTCCGCGACGCCTACCGGGCCGGTGTCCGGCAGGCGAAGCTGGAGGCGCTGGTGCATCCGGTCACCTCGGTGGCCGTGCAGGGCGCGCTGGTCCTCGTCCTGGGTATCGGTGGGGCGCGCGTGGCCCACGGGTCCATGGAACTCGGGGAGCTGATCGCGTTCCTGTTGTACCTGCTCTATCTCGCCGTGCCCATGGGGACGCTCTTCGCTTCCGTCACCGACCTACAGGCCGGTCGGGCGGCCTTGGCCCGGGTCGAGGAGCTGGTGCGGGAGCCATTGGAGACGGGCCCGCCGGACGTCCCGGATCCCGCGGACGGCACCGGGCCCCAGGGGCCTGCGGGTGCCCGGGGGGCGGAGGACCCTCCGGATGCCCCGGCGGTGGTGGTGCGTGCGGTCGGCTTCGCCTATCCGAGCCGGCCCGGCGTACCGGCCCTCGAACATATGGAGTTCGAGGTTCCGCGGCTGTCGAGGACGGCACTCGTGGGTCCCTCCGGCGCGGGCAAATCCTCGGTCCTCGCACTGATCGGCAGGCTGTACGACCCGGACTCCGGCGCGATCGAGCTGTTCGGACGCGACGTACGGGACCTGCCGATCAACGAGCTGCGCGGGATGATCGGACACGTCGAGCAGGACGCGCCGGTGCTGGCCGGCACCCTGCGCTCGAACCTGACGTACGCCTGCCCCGACGCCTCGGCGGAGCAACTGGCCGACGTCCTGCGGAAGACCAATCTCGCGGACTTCGTGGATGCGCTGCCGGACGGGTTGGAGACGGACGTCGGAGACGGCGGCGTACTGCTGTCGGGCGGCCAGCGGCAGCGGGTCGCGATAGCCCGCATGCTGCTGAAGCGGCCCGAGGTGCTGCTGCTCGACGAGGTGACGTCCCAGATGGACGCGGAGAACGAGCACCTGCTCCAGGAGACGCTGCGTGAGGCGGCCCGGACCTGCACGGTCCTGGTGGTCGCCCACCGGCTGTCGACGGTCCGGGACGCGGACCAGATCCTCGTCGTGGACGAAGGCCGGGTCCGGGCGCGGGGCACACACGCGAGCCTTCTGCGCGAGGACGCGCTGTATGCGCACCTTGCCAGCACGCAATTCCTCCCCTCCGGCATGTGCGAAAACTCGGAGGGAAATTTCCCCGAGGGTTTCGAGTTGACTTCCGGGTAGGAATTCGGCAATGATCTTCGAGGGGTGGCGATCGAATTGCTGATCGCATTGCGAGTGGGGTTTCCTCTCCCTCGTCGAGGCTTTCCCTCTCCCCCCTTTTCCGGTTAATCAGCAAGAATTCCTTTGAGGAGAATTCCATGTCTTCGAACGACCCGTTCAACCTGGACGTCCGCGTGGCCACCCCGCAGCAGACGGGCACCGAGCCCGCCTCCCTGGGCACCATCGTCCGCACCAGCAAGCTCATCACCAAGGTGACCTGCAAGAGCTGCACCTGCGCCACCTGCCTCACGCAGACCCCGCTGAGCTGCTTCTAGTCTGACCGGCCGCCCCGGCGGCCGAGAGGGGGGGGGGGGGGGGGGGGGGGGGGGGCCCCCCCCCCCCCGCCCGCGGGGCGGGGGGGGGGGGGGGCGGGGGGGGGGGGGGGGGGGGGGGGGGGGGGGGGGGGGGGGGGGGCCGCCGTA
>NZ_JBIVXV010000020.1:27851-130997 GCF_044769385.1 Streptomyces sp. NPDC090445
AATCAAAACCCCCCTGTTCTCTTTATTTTCGTCCACGGGCCCCCCGGCCAACACCCTCCCCCGGTTTTTCTTTTATTTGGTGCCCGGCCCCCCCGGGGGCGGGGGGGGGGGGGCGCCCGCCCGGCCGCCCCCCCCCCCTCCCCCCCCTCTCCGCCCCCTGCCGAAAGAAACACCTGGTCGTGTCCACTCCTGTGCAGATCCTCGTCCCGGACGCCCTCGCGGCGCGCTCCCGTGAATACGCAGAACTCATCGTGAGCCGCCTCGCTGATCCGGACGTGGTGCAGCAGGCGTTGAATTCCTGCGAGCAGAACTCCGTCAATCCATTTCTTTGGGGAGGGGTTTCCCTGCTCGCCGGCGAAACCGGAAGTGCACTCACATTCCGGTACGCGGCCCGCGCCATTCCCGATGCCGCCGAGCACTGGACGGGCCTCGCCCACCAGCGCCTCGCGGCCGTGGTCCGCTCGACCCACGACACCCCCATCGAGGAGCCCGGGCTCGCAGGCGGAACCGCCGGCCTCGCACTGGCACTCGCCGACTTCGCCGCCGACGACCCCCGCTACGCGCCGGCCCTGGCAGGCATCGACACCCAGCTGGCGGCCCAGGTCGCGGCCCTGCCGCCGGGCCACACGCTCCTCGGTGACGGCGTCGCCTTCGACGCGTACGACGTGGTGGCCGGCCTCTCCGGCATCCTCGCCCATCTCGCGGGCACTCCCACCGCGCAAGGGCCGGACGGCGCCGCCGTGCGGAGCGCAGCGCAGACGCTGACGGCCGAACTCGTCGGCCTGTCGGGTGCCCGCACCGCCGAGGGGCGCCCCGCCTGGTACGTACCGCCCCGGCACTACCCCCAGGACAACTACCGCGAGTCCTTCCCGCACGGCTACGTGAACCTCGGGCTCGCCCACGGCGCTCCCGGTATCCTGGCCGCCCTCGCCCTCGCGCTGTCCGCGGGAGACCCCACCCCGCAGCTCGCCGGGACGGTCCGGGCGATCGCCAACTACCTCGTGTCCGTGTCCTTCGAGGACCAGTGGGGCCTCAACTGGCCCAGTGGCGTACCCCTCGACGCCGCCGGGGCCGAAACGGCGACCGCGGGCCTCGCCTCCGCCCGCGCCTCCTGGTGCTACGGCGCCCCCGGCATCGCCTGCGCGCTGCTGAACGCCGCCGACGCGCTCGGCGACCCGCTGCTGCGCACGCTCGCCGTCGACGCCTTCGAGGCAGTGCTGCGCCGGTTCGACGCCGTCGGCCGCATCCCGTCCGCCACCGTCTGCCACGGAACGGCCGGCCTGGTGGTCATGTGCGCGGAGTTCGTCCGGCGGACCGCCAGCACGAAGGCCCGTACGTCCCTCCCCGTGCTGACCGAGCACTTGCTGAGCCACTGCGACCCGGACCTTCTGCTGGGCGTCCAGGAGCTGGAGCAGCCCGGGGTCCTCCTGGACAGCCCCGGCATCCTGACCGGCGCCGACGGAGTCGCCCTGGCGCTGTGGGCGGTCTCCACCCCGGTCGAGCAGCGCTGGACGCGCGCACTGCTGATCGCCTGACGGCGCGCCGGCCACCAGGACACCAACGGGTCATCGAGGAGCACATTCCCTTGCAGGCAGAACGTCACCCTTCCCCCACCGCCGTGGACGGCGGCACGCTGTACCGCGACGCCGGGTTCTTCCTGCTGCGCGCGCCCGTGCTGCCGGTGCAGGACTTCCTGGCGATCACGCAGGGTCCGGAGCCGCAGGGCGGCTCCCACCACGAGGAACCGTCGCGGCGGCTCGACCGCATGCGCGAGCACGGGCGCAGTCGGCTGCGGGCCATGGTGGACAGGCCTCGGGTGGCCCAAGCGCTGCACGTGGCCAGCGGCTCCGTCACGGCGGGTCTCGACCGGCTCGACGAGGACCCGAGCGACAGCCGCAGGGCCCGGCGCGCCTACTCCACGCTGCTGCGCTACCTGACCCGCATGTCGACCAGGTCCACCCCGTACGGCCTGTTCTCCGGCGTGGCGACGGGGCTGTTCGCCGACGCGGCCGACCTGGGGATGGCCGCCGACCCGGTCGCCAGGACGCGTACCCGGGCCGACCTGGGCTGGCTGCTGGCCGTGCTCAAGGAGGTCGAGAAGGATCCCGCCGTCCGGCCCCTGCTGGGGATGCGGGCCAACTCCGTCCTCTACCGCGTCGGCGGCCGGGCCGTGCTGCCCGGGGCGGACGTCTACGGTGAGGAGGACCACCGGCTCGCGGGCTTCCGGCTCACCGAGCCCGCGGAGCTGGCGCTGCGCCTCGCCGGCGTGCACGGAACCACGTACGGGGACATCCTCGACCGCATCACGACCGACGTCGCCGGAGCCACCCGGGACCGGGCCGAGGCCTTCCTCGCCCAGCTCTGGGACCTGCACGCGCTGACCAGCGACCTGCGCCCCTCCCTCCACGAGCCGCACCCCGAACGCGATCTCGCGAAGAGGCTGACCGGCCTCGACCCGGCAGCCGCCGTCCGGGACGCGCTGCACACGGTGCGGGACCTGGCCGACCGCGTCGACGCCGGACGCGGCGCGGCCCCGGTCTCCCTGCTCCGCGACCTCACCCGGCACCAGAAGTCCCTGGCGCCTGACTACCCGAAGGAGACGTACCAGCTCGACACGGCACTGGCGGTCACCGGCACCGGGCTGCCGAAGGAGATCGGCGCCGTGGCGGCGGGCACCACCGAGGCGCTCCTGCGGATGGGCGCCTTCCCACCCCGACCCCAGCACATCGCCGAGTACCACGCGGCCTTCCTGGAGCGCTTCGGCGTCGACTCCGAGATTCCGCTGCTCCAGCTGCTCAGCCCCGAGACCGGGCTCGACGCGCCCAACTCGTACACCAAGCCCGAACGGGCCTTCCCGCTGCCGGCGGTCGGCGAGGACCGGGTCGTCGGCAGGGAGCTGAAGCTGTCCGCCCTCGTCGCGGAGACCCTGCGGGCGGGAGCGTACGAGCTGGAGATCACCGACGAGCGGCTGGAACGGCTGTCCGTCTGGCAGGCCGGCGAGCAGCAGCCCCGGGTCCGTCCGGCGATCGACCTGTACGCGCAGGTCGCCGCGGAATCTCCGGAGGCGCTGCGCGGCGGTGACTGGCGGCTCGTGCTGGCACCGGCCGGCATGGCCGAGGGCGGGCGCACTTTCGGCCGGTTCTTCGACCTCTTCGACGAGGATACGGTCGAACGCCTGCGGGAGTACGCGCGGGCCGAGGAAGAGCTGTGCCCGGACGCGGTCTTCGCCGACCTCAACTACCTCCACCCCCACGGCCGGTCGGCCAACGTGGCCCTCCACCCCACCCTGCGGCGCTACGAGATCTGCGTCAACACGGCGCCCACGCTGCCCGCGGACCGGCAGATCCCGCTCAGTGACATCCTGGTGGGCGCCACGGCGAACCGCTTCTTCCTGCGCTCGGCGCGACTGGGCAAGGAACTGGTCGTGTCCCAGGGGCACATGCTCAGCGCCCTACAGGCCCCCAATGCCTGCCGGCTGCTGCTGGAGCTCTCCGAGGACGGGTACGCGCCGCTCACGGGCTTCGACTGGGGCCCGCTGCGCATGTCGCCGTTCCTGCCCCGGGTGACCCGTGGACGCGCCGTCCTGGCCCCCGCCCAGTGGTCGGTCACCGCCGAGCGGCTCGGGCTGCCCGCGGGGAAGGGCGCCCTGCCCGACCGCGACGCCTTCTACGCCGCCGTACAGCGTTGGCGCGAGCAGTGGAACGTGCCGCGGTACGTCTCGCTGGTGTACATGGACAACTGGCTGGCGCTGGACCTGGAACACCCGCTGTCCGTCGACGAGCTGTACGACGAGGTGGCCGGCCTGTCCGAGGCGGACCGGCAGCACGTGATCGTCCAGGAGGCCCTGGCCGGCTTCCCCCGCACCTGGCTGCGGGACCCCGCCGGCGGCCAGTACCTCAATGAGGTCGTGGTGCCGCTGCTGGCCCGCGACCCGAAGCGCTCCCGGCGCTCCGCCGTCGCGGTCCGTCCCCCGCGGACCGCGGCGGCCGGTCCGGGGGCGGTGCCGCTCGCCGACCTCGCCTCACCGGACCAGCGCCGTTCGTTCCCGCCCGGCAGCGAGTGGACGTACCTGAAGCTGTACTGCCCGATGGACGGGCAGGACGACCTCGTCGCAGGGGCGCTGGGCGAGCTCGTCGAGGGGCTGCGCTCCCAGGGCGCCGTCGACCGCTGGTTCTTCCTCCGGTACGCCGATCCGATGCCGCACCTGCGGATCCGGTTCCGCGCCTCCCGTCCCGAGCTGTCCGCCCCCGTCCTGGCCGCCTGCCTGGACTGGGCGAACGGGCTGATCGGCGAGGGCCTCGCCCATGACGTGGCCGTCGTCGGCTACGACCGTGAAGTGGAGCGCTACGGCGGCCCCGAGGCGATCGACGCCGTGGAGCGGGTCTTCCAGGCCAACAGCGAGGTGTGCGCCGCGCTGGTGGCGGCCCGACGGCACGGCGACGTGGAGCTGGACAGCGAGGTCCTGTGCGTGCTGGGGATGCACGCCCTCCACCGGGACTGGGGCGTCGACCCCATGGAGCTGCTGCCCCCGCCCTCGGAGCGGTCGATCCCGGAAGCCACCCGCAAGCACTTCCGGCGCGTGCAGCGGCAGTTGTGTGATCTCCTGGCTCCGTGGGACGCGCACCCGGACCTGACGGCGCGAACGAGCCGAGATCATCTCGAAGGTATACTTTCCCGACAGCAGGAGACGCTCGCCGAAGTCGGCCGCCACGTACGCGGGCTGGCGTCGGCAGACCGGCTGGTGGGGAACGAACGGCAGATGTTGGCAAGCCTGGCGCACATGCACGCCAACCGCTTCCTGGGCCTCGGGCAGGATCGTGAGCGGCTCTGCCTCGACCTGTGGGTCCTGGCCGCCGAGGCGATACGTCGCCGTCCCGAGGCCGCCCCGCAGCGGCCGGAGGGCCGCCGATGACCTCGAAGGACGAGAGCCCGGAACGCACCGGCCGGCACTGGGGGCGCACCCTTCGCCTGCTGTGGCAGGTGAGCCCGGCCCACATGCTGGGCGTGGTCGTCACCACCACGCTCACCGCCCTGCTGCCCGCGGTGTCCGTGCAGTTGACCACCGAGGTCGTGCAGAACGTGGCCGACGCCGTGGCGGGCGACGAAACCGCCGCCCGCGGTGCGATGGGCGTCGGCGTGCTGCTGGCCGCCGCCGCCGTCCTCGGGCACCTGTGCTCCACCGGCCAGGGCTACCTCGAGGCCCTGCTGCAGTACCGCATGGCCAACGGGATCAACACCCGCATCATGGAGAAGGCCGTACGGCTGCGGCTGGAGCACTTCGAGGACTCCGCCACCTACGACAGCCTGCAGCTCGCGAACCGGGAGGCGGCCTACCGCCCCTACCAGCTGTTCACCGAGCTCATATCGGTGATGTCCAACGCGGTCACCCTGGTCTCCGTCGCCGCCGTGCTGCTGTCCTGGGACCCGTGGGTGGCCCTCGCGGTCCTGTTCGCACCCGTGCCCGCGGTGGGCGCCACCATGTTCTACAGCCGGATCACCTGGAAGGTGGAGAACGAGCGGTCCGCCGACCGCCGCCGCACCAGCTACCTCCAGTACCTGGTGACCAACGACCGCACCTACAAGGAAACCCGGCTCTTCGGCCTCGGCGGCTTCTTCCTCGACCGCTACCGGGACCTCATCGGCCGCTTCTACCACGTCGACCGGTCCCTGGCGCGCCGGCAGTCCACCTCCAACGCGCTGCTGGGCCTGTTCAGCGTGGCCGCGACCAGCGGCGCCATCCTGTTCGCGATCAGCAGCACCATCGACAGCGGCAGCATCGGGCAGCTCGCCGGCTACATGGCGGCCGTCGCCGTCGTGCAGGGCGCCGCGCAGACCCTGTTCGCCGGCTTCGGGGAGCTGTACGAGCACAACCTCTTCCTCGGCAACCTCTTCGCCTTCCTGGACATGCCCGAGCGCGACGTGCCCTCGGGGACGAGGCCGTTCCCCGAACGCCTGGGCAAGGGAATCGAGTTCCGGGACGTCACCTTCGCCTACCCGGGCAGCGCCAAGCCGGTCCTCGACCGCTTCAACCTCACCCTGCCCGCCGGCCGCTGCGTGGCCCTGGTCGGGCAGAACGGCGCCGGCAAGACGACGATCGTGAAGCTGCTCTCCCGGCTGTACGAACCGGACGGCGGAACCATCCTCATCGACGGCCACCCGGTGGAGGAGTACGACCTCGACGAGCTGCGCGCCAACATCGGTGTCATCTTCCAGGACTTCGTCCAGTACGAGGAGACGGCCCGCGCGAACATCGGCTACGCCAAGGTGGCCGACCTGGACGACGAGGAGGGCATACTCCGCGCCGCCGCCCAGGCCGATGCGACCGGCTTCATCGAACGGCTTCCTCAGGGCCTGGACACCCAGCTCGGGCGGTGGTTCGAAGGCGGCCGCCAGCTCTCCGGCGGCCAGTGGCAGAAGGTGGCCCTGGCCCGGGCCTTCCTGCGCAACGCGCCCGTGGTCGTGCTCGACGAGCCCACCGCGGCCATCGACGCGGCGGCGGAGGCCGAGATCTTCGAGAAGCTCCGGGCGATCTCCGGGCGGGCCACCACGCTGCTGATCGCACACCGCTTCTCCACCGTGCGGGTGGCTGACCACATCGTGGTGATGGACGGCGGAAAGGTGCTCGAAGAGGGCACCCACGTAGAGTTGATGGAACACGACGGTACCTACGCCGAGTTGTTCCGCCTCCAAGCCGCTGGCTACCTCGACGGTCCCGTCGTGGAGGCGTGAGGCGACGTGAGCCGCACACCATCAGGACCGGTCCCCCCACACGAAGGCGAATCCACCATGTCCATCGAGCAGCGCGACGAAGCCGCCACCCCGGCCACCCCCTCCTCCAGGATCGCCTGGATCGCCGGCGGTGTCGCCCTCATCGTCCTCGGCGTCGCCCTGATCTGGGTGACGCAGGACCAGGCCGCCGACCTGTCGGAGGACATCCGCCTGGTCGTCAACGTGGCGATGCGCGGGGCGACCTTCCTCCTCCTCGGCGGCGGCGCCTGGTGTCTCGCACGGGGCTGGAAGCGCACGTGACCCGAACGCCGCTCCTCGAACTGGCGGGAGTGCAGCGGACGTACGACGAGCGCACCGTGCTGCACCCCGTCGACTTCGTCCTGCGGCCCGGAGAGTCCGTCGCCCTGATGGGGCCGAACGGATCCGGCAAGTCCACCCTGCTCCGGATGGCCGTGGGACGGGACCGGCCGAGCGCGGGCACCGTCGCCTTCGACGGGAGTCCCCTGTACGAGGACGATCCCCGAGTGCGGGCCCGCATAGCCGTCGTTGCGGAAGGCCCCTCCTTCTACCCCGACCTCAGCGTCCGCCAGCACCTCGAGCTGGTGGCCGTCGCACACGGGGCGGGAGCACGGGCGCCCGCGCTCGTCGACGCAGCGCTGGACGCCACCCGGCTCACCGACCGGGCGGGCCTGCGGCCCTCGGCGCTCTCCTCCGGGCAGGCCCAGCAGCTGCTGCTGGCCGCCTCGCTCGTACGCCCCCGCGACCTCCTCGTCCTCGACGAACCCGAACAGCGGCTGGACCCCGAGGCCCGTACCCGCCTCACCGAGCACATCCGGCGCGAGCAGCGCCGCGGTGTGGCCGTGGTGTTCGCCACGCACCACGCGGAGCTCGCCCTCGGCGCGGCGGACCGGGTCCTCGTCCTGGCCGACGGCCGCCTCGTCGCGGACGGGCCTCCCGAGCAGGTCCTGCGCGAGGCCGCCCGGTGAACCCCCACCTCGTGCAGGACGCCGGCCCGGCCGGCAGCGCGGGGACGACGGGGCGCGCCACGGCCGACGAGGCATTCGCCTACCTGCGCGAGGCGCGCCGGGGCCACCGCGTGCAGCGGCGCCGCGACACCGCCTTCCACGTCTACGTCGTCCTGCTGTTCGGCGCCATGTACCTGCTCCCGTTCGGGGCGATCGCCTACGGGGCGGCCGGCAGCCCGAGGGAGCCCTGGGCCTCGTACGCCCGGGACGCGTTGCCCTTCGCGGGATGCACCGTCGCCCTGGTCTGGCTGCGGATCGTCGTGGGCGACGCGCGCTGGCGGGGCCCCGTCCTCCTCGACGGGGCCACCGCGACCTGGCTGCTGCCCGCGCCCATCGACCGCGGCCGGCTGCTGCGGCCCAGGCTGCGGCGCGCGGTCCTGGCGCACGGCGCGGGGGCCGGGCTGCTGACCGCGGTGGCCGTGTACTTCCTGAACCTGGTGATGCTCGGTCGCCCCACGGCGGGCATCGGCCTGGCGGCGGCCGCGGCGGCGGCGTTCGGCGCGCTCTGCGCCGGGGCCGCCGGTCTCATCGTGTGCCGCGACGCGGTCGACCACGCACGCAGGGCGGCCACCGGGCTCACGGCGCTCGCGGGAGCAGCCCTGCTCTGCACTGTGGCCCGGGCTCCCTCCGCCCTGGAACCGGTCTTCCTCTGGTCGGGCCCCTGGGGCTGGGTCACGCAGTGTCTGGCCGCCGCGTCCGGCAACCCGCCCGCCGGATGGCCGGTCGGCGCAGCGCTGCTCCTCGCGAGCGCGGTGTGGGCGGTGGTCCGGGCGGACCGAGACGTCGCCGCCCTGCCCGCCGGTGTGCTGCTCCGGCGGATCCGCTCGGCCACTTCGGTCTCGGCGGCGGTGGTGACGGTCGACTTCCGGCTGGCACGCCTGGCGGTTCAGCAGGCCGGGCCCAGCCGGTCCCGGTCCCGGCTGCCTGCGCTGCCGCCTCCGCGCCGTCCTTGGCTGATCGTTCCCTGGCGCACCGCGGCCGGCTGGCTGGCCGGGCCGTCCCAGCCCGGCTGGGCCGCCGTATGGCTGGCCGTGGCGTACACCGCGGTGACGGTCGCCTCGGCCGCCCGGGATGCGGAACGGGTCGCGGCCACGCTGGTGGCCCTGGCCGCCGGATACGGTGCCGCCGCCCAGCTCGTGGAAGCCGCCCGGCTGGACGGCGACGACGTGAACCGCTCCCGGACGCTGCCCTGGACGTTCCCGTCGGTCGTGCTGCGGCACGCGCTGCTCCCCGTCGCCGCGCTGGCCGTCGCCGGTGCGGGTGCCTGCGCACTCGTCGCGGTGCTGGGCCGTCCCCTGCTGCCCGCGCTGCTGCTGGCCTGCTGCTTCCCCGCACTCGTCGCCGGGGCGCTGGTCTCCGCATGCCGGGGAAGGCTGCCGCACGAACTGCTCATCGGTGCCGAGACCGCCATGGGGAACACGGCCGTGCTCCAGGTGGCCGTCTGGTACCTGCGCGGTCCCCTGGCCGCCTGCGTCGTGCTGTTCCCCTTCCTGACCTTCGGGTTCCACCTGGGCACCGGCGGTGCGGCACTGGTGCGGGGGCTCGCCCTGGGCTGCGGTCTGCTCCTCGGCACCGCCGGGCTCACCGCGTGGGCCGGCTTCCGCGCCTGGTCGCACGTACGCCGCTGACGCGTCCGCCCCGGGCCTTCCCCTCCCTCCTTCCTTTCCCTCCCTCCTTCTCTCCTTTCGCCTTAGCGTTCCCGTTCGACCTCAAGGAGTCGTGTGAAGACCTCGCCCCTGTCCAGAATCCTGTGCGCCGGAGCCCTCGGTCTCGGCCTGCTGTCCGGCGTCGTCGCCCCCGCTCACGCAGCACCGCGCACGGACGGCCCGTACGGTGTGGCGGACCATCCGGTGTCCGGGACCGCCGAGACCAGGGCCGTCGCCCTGATGCGACGTCAGAAGCCCTTGCTGGACGCCGCCCACCAGCTGCGGCAGAAGGGGATCGCCGCCGAAGCGGGCTTCTCCGGCATCACCGTCGACCCGGAGCGCTCCACCCTCCACCTGTACTGGCGCGGCGCGCTCCCGAAGCAGGTGAAGCGGACGGTCCAGAGCCTGAGCCGGCCCTCCGTACGGATCGAGGTGCGCAAGGGGCCGGCCCCGGGGTCCGAGCGGTCCGGGGACGCCCCCAAGGTGTCGGTGGCCGCCGGGCCCGCCACCGGAGCGGCGGCCGGAACCACCGACCCCGCGCCCCGCCCCGCGGGCCGGGTCAACGACCGGTGGCCCGTGTCCGGGGGCGCCCTGATCATCACCCAGTCCGAGACCTGCACGACCGGCTTCGGCGTGGTCAGTGTGGCGAGGGGCCACAAGCAGCTGCTCACCGCCGGGCACTGCGGCCCGGTCGGCAGCCCGTGGTTCAACGGCGACGCCGAATTCATCGGCAATGCCGGGGCCCGCCACCCCGAGGTGGACGCCCTGGTCATCGACGCGAACAGCTCCGACAAGGTGTGGCACGGCGCGGTCACGGAAAGCCTCGACGGCATCGACGACAAGGCCCGGACGGTGACCGAGGCCCGCTCCCCGGAGGTCGGCCAGTACCTGTGCACCTCGGGTGCCGTGTCCGGGACACGGTGCGGCCTGCGGGTCACCCGGACCGGCGTGGTGGTGTCCATCGCCGGGACCGACGTCCCCGGCCAGGTCGAGGCCGAACAGGTCGACCACCTGGACGCGGCCGGCAACGGGGACAGCGGCGGACCGGTCTACTCCGGCACCACGGCCACCGGACCGGTCACGGCACACGGCATGATCACGGCCTACGACCGCCAGCAGACGGTGCCCTGCAGCGGCATGCCGACCGGCAACGGACGCAACTGCTCCTGGCGGGTCTACTTCACCGACATCCATGTGCTGCTCAAGGCCACCGGCACCCGGCTGCCCGCCCCGGGGGCCTGAGCCCACCCCGGCTCCTGGCACAGGGAAAAGCACTGGTCAGGGCTGTGGTGTGGGGGTTGGCCCGGTCGGGTGAAGTGTTGCGCGGGGCGTTGAGTTGGCCGCGGCGGATGCTGAAGCATCGGCCGCGACGGGCTGTGGAACATGCCGGCCGAATGGTCCGTGGCGTTCGGTCTCTTCGTACCCGCGTGCGCGCCGGGGCGTGAGTGGTCGGTGTCGTCCGTCGTCGTCCGCACGTTCCGAGGAGAGGTGCCCACCGAAATGACCCCTGTCCAAGATCCGGCGGCGCTGGCGGCCGCACCTGAGGCCGCGCAGGCGTTGTACCAGGCCATGATCGGAGCCGCGGGGCCCGCCGCGACCGGCTGGACCGGACCGCGGAGCCTGCCCGCACCCACCAGGTGGGGCGAGAAGGTGCTGATCCTCGGCGCCGGAGTCGCCGGGCTCACCGCGGCGTACGAGCTGAGCATGCTCGGCTTCGACTGCACCGTCCTGGAGGCCCAGCAGCGCGTCGGCGGCCGCAACCGCACGGCGCGCCGGGGCGACAAGCTCTACGAGATCGACGAGCACAGCGGGCGGGCGGTGCACACGCACACCTGTCGGTTTGACGATGGGATGTACCTGAACCTGGGACCGGGGCGCATTCCGTACCACCACCGCCGGGTGCTCAAGTACTGCCGGGACTTCAAGGTGGCGCTGGAGCCGTACGTCATGGAGACCACGGCCAACCTCGTCCGGCCGCCGAACGCGGCGAAGCCGCTGCCCAACCGCCGCGTGGCCAACGACACCCGCGGCCACATCGCGGCGAAGCTCGCCGAAACCCTGGTCACGCACGACGCGTTCACCGGGGAGGTGCGGGATCTGCTGCGCATCTTCGGCGCGCTCGACGTCGACGGCAAGTACTCCCAGGCCAGACGGTCCGGGTACCTCTACGACCCGGTGATCGAGGAGCCGTTCCCGGTGCCCGCCCCGCCGTTGACCTGGGAGGAGCTGGTGGAGTCGGGCTTCTGGCGGACCAGTTTCTACCAGCCGCTCGACTACCTGTGGCAGGCGACGATGTTCCAGCCGGTCGGCGGCATGGACAAGATCGTCGATGCGCTGGCGCAGCAGGCCAGGCTCGCCGGCGCGGAGATCGTGCTCGGTGCCGAGGTCACGGCGATCGATATCGGCAGGGACGGGCCCGGGGCCGTGGTGTCGTACGTGCACGGCGGCCGGGAGCTGGAGGCCGAGGCCCGCTACTGCGTGAGCAACATCCCCGTTCCGGTCCTCAAGGGCGTCGGGCGGACCGGCTTCTCCGAGGCGTTCGAGAACGCGATCGGCGTCGTGGAGTTCGAGAAGACCTGCAAGGTGGGCTGGCAGGCCAACCGGCGTTTCTGGGAAGGGGATTTCGACGGTGCGGGCACCGTCGGGGGCATCTACGGCGGGATCAGCTGGACCTCCCACAACATCACGCAGATGTGGTACCCGTCCAACGACTACTTCTCCGCCAAGGGCACCCTGACCGGCGCCTACAACTTCAAGGAGAACGCCGGACACCTCGGCAGCCTGCCGACCGGGGAGCGCCTGGACCTGGCCCGCGAAGGCGCCGTCGCACTGCACCCCGAGTTCGGGAGCGACGAACTCGTGCCCCAGGACAAGGGCGTCACCATCGCCTGGCACAAGGTGCCCTACCAGCTCGGCGGCTGGGCGTACTGGAAGCCCGGCGAGGGCGGCCACATCGAGGCGTACCGGCAGCTGCTCCAGCCGGAGGGCGGTGACGTCTTCTACGTCACCGGCGACCAGATCTCCCCGCTGCCGGGCTGGCAGGAGGGGGCGATGATGTCGGCCGAGTACGTCGCCTGGCAGATCCTCGGGATCATCCCGCGCACGGTGCCCGAGGTGGTCGCCGTTCCGGACTCGGACGCGCTGACACAGGGCATGAGCTGACCCTGACCCCCGCGCTCCCCCTCCTGGGGCCCGAACGACCCCGGCGGCCCCGGTGACCCCGGCGGTCCCGCGACCCTGGCGACCCCGGTGACCCTGGCGACCCCGGTGACCCCGGCGGCCCCGCACCACCCCCGGCCCGACCGCGCGGAGTTTTCCGCTCCGCCGGTTGGGCCGTCAGGGTGCGGTCGCCGCCGTTCGGGGGGCGGGCTAGCTTGGAAGGGCTGGACCTGGACCTGGACGTCGCGTGGCAGGAGGCCGGGCATGACGACACGGTTGCGCAGGGCGGCGGTGGCGGGGGCGGCCGCGGTGGGGCTGCTGGCGGCGCCCCTCGGAACGGGGACCGGGTACGCACAGGACACGGACACGCGGACGGCACGCACCGCGGCGGTGTCGGCGGCCCCCACACGGCAGGGGGAGTTCCCGCAGCTCACCCCGGCGGTGGCCCGGCAACTGGACCGGGCCGTGCGGAAGGTGCTCGCCGAGGCCAAGGTGCCCGGTGTCATGGTGGCCCTGTCCGCGCCCGGGAAGGGCGAGTACATCCGCAGCTTCGGCGTCGCCGACAAGTCGACCGGCCAGCCCATGACCACCAACCTGTACATGCGGATCGGCAGCGAGACCAAGACGTTCACCGTCACCGCCCTGCTGGAGCTGGTCGACCAGGGCAAGGTCGGCCTGGACGACCCGATCGGGCAGTACGTCGACGGGGTGCCGAACGGCGACAGGATCACCCTGCGCGAGCTCGCCGGGATGCGCAGCGGTCTGTACAACTACTCCGAGGACCCGGACTTCTTCAAGGCGCTGACGAGCAACCCGCGCAAGCCGTTCACCCCGCAGGAGCTGCTCGCGTACTCCTTCAAGCACCCGGTGATGTTCGAGCCGGACGCCAGGTTCTACTACAGCAACACCAACCTGATCCTGCTGGGCCTGGTGGTCGAGAAGGTCAGCGGGATGAAGCTCAACGACTACATCGACAAGTACGTCACCACCCCCGCCGGGCTGCTGCACACCGTTTTCCCCGTCGGCGCCGAGTTCCCGACGCCGCACGCGCAGGGCTACACCGACCAGACCGCCGACGGGCAGGTGCAGGACGCCACGGACTGGAACCCGTCCTGGGCGTGGGCGGCCGGCGCGATGGTCTCCGACCTCGCCGACCTGCGCAAGTGGGCCCGGATCCTGGCCACGGGCACGCTGCTGGAGCCCGCGACCCAGGCCGAGCGGCTGAAGGTCGTCGACGCGCTGCCCGGGACCGGCTACGGGCTGGGCATCTTCAACGTGCAGGGCTGGATCGGCCACAACGGCTCACTGCCCGGCTACCAGTCGCTGACCGTCTTCCTGCCGGAGGCGCAGGCCACGCTGGTCGTGCTGCTCAACACCGACATCGCGGCCGAGGGGGAGGAGCCCAGCACCCTCTTCGGCAAGGCCATCACGGAGATCGTGACCCCCGACCACGTCTTCGACCTGCCGGCGCAGGGCGGAGCGGGAACGCCCCCGCCGAGGTGAGACAACCGAGGTGAGACAACCGAGGTGAAACATTCCTGCATCCCCATCGCGTCAACGTGGTGAGACGGGCACGAGGGGGAGTGGATGCGGCAGGGGCGCAGGGACGGGTTCCGCGAGTTCGCGGCAGGCCGATCGGGACACCTGTACCGGTCGGCCTGCCTCCTGACCAGCGGGGACACCCATCTCGCGGAGGACCTCGTCCAGGAGACCCTGGGGCGGATGTACCTGCTCTGGGGGCGGATCTCCCGCATCGACAACCCCGCCGCGTACGCGCAGGCGGTGCTCGTACGGACCTTCCTGACGCACCGTCGGCGCCGCTCGGCGGCGGAACGCCCGCTCGGGGACGTCCCCGAGCAGCCGGGCGGGCCCACGGCGGCGGAGGGCGGTGACCCGGCGCTGCGGCTCACCCTGCTGCAGGCCCTGGGGAACCTGCCGCCCAAGGACCGGGCGGTGCTCGTCCTGCGGTACTGGGAGGACCGCAGCGTCGAGGAGACCGCAGACGCCATGAACTCCAGCTCCGCGGCCGTACGCACCCGCAGCACGCGGGCGCTGGCCCGGCTGCGGGATCAACTGGGGGGTTCGCTGGCCGAGTTCGCGGGGCGGTGAGGGCTGCCCGACCGGTCGATCTCCGTGCCCGCCCCCGTCCCCTTTTCTTTTCTTCTCTTCCCGTACCTCCCCTGCCCTTACTACTTGGTGGAAGGTCTGGTTCCGCATGCCTTTTGAAGATGAGCTCGGCGGCGCCCTGCGGCGCGTCGGCAACGAATTCGACGCCGACCGGCAGGCCCTCGCCGAAGCCGGCGAGCAGCGCGGGCGGCGCCTGGTGGCCCGGCGCCGCGCCGCCGTCGTCGGCGGGTCGGCCCTGGCCCTGGCCGTGATCGGGGCGGGTGGCGCCTACACCGGCGGCCTGTTCGGCACCGGCAGCACCGGGGTGCACGCGGCTTCGTCGCCCACCGAACCGAAAGGCGAAACACTCGGCCGGGGGCCCGGCAGCGGGGCCGTCACCGCCGACCAGCTGGTCGGCGTACTCAAGCAGCTGCTCCCGGGCGGCACCCTGACCGGCACCGAGGCCCGCGGCACCGGCGACCAGCCGGGCCCGATGGTGTCCGGGGTGTACGACGACGGCAAGGGCGGGGCGGCCGTCTCCGTGGGCCTCTCGCGGGTCGACCCCAAGGGCCAGGACGCCGACGCGGCCGTCAGCTGCGCGGAGGAGCCGCGGGCACAGTACGACGCGTGCGAGACGTCGACCCTCCCGGACGGGTCCCGGCTCAAGGTCTTCCAGGGCCACGAGTACCCCGACCGGCGCGAGCCGACCAAGCGGTGGCTGGCCGTGCTCGTCACCGACCAGGGCTTCCGGGTGGACGTACAGGAGTGGAACGCTCCGGCCGAGAAGGGAGCTCCCGTATCGCGGCCCCAGCCGCCCCTGGACAAGGGCCGGTTGACGGAGGTGGCGGCCTCGCCGCTGTGGCACCCGGCCCTGAACGACCTGCCGGCCGCAGCGCAGGACAGGCAGCAGCCCCTCGCCCCGTCCACCGGGCCGGACGCCGGAGCGGTCCTGCGGGAGCTGCTCCCCAAGAACGGCGCCACGGTCACCGAGAAGGGGGGCAAGGCCGGCTACGCCTACGCCGTGCTCGACGACGGCCGGGGCGGCTCCCTCGTCCAGGTCAACGCGCAGACGGGGATGGGCGAGCTCCTGGCGGGGCAGTTCGCCAACCTGCAGACGACCGTGCTGGGGGACGGCACCAAGGTCCTCGCGGAGAAGAAGGGCGGCGAGAAGGGCGGCAAGGGCGTCGTCATGTGGACCGTGGACACGCTGCGCCCGGACGGCCGGCGCGTGGTGGTCTCCGCGTTCAACACCGCCGACCAGAACAAGGCGGCGACCCGGGCCGAGCCGCTGCTGACGATCGAGCAGCTTCGGCAGATCGCCCTCGACCCCAAGTGGCTCGGCTGAGGCGGAGCCACTGCCGGGGTCGAAGCGGAGCACCGATCGGAGGGCGGAGCGGAGGCCGGAGCCGAGGCCCGGGTCGTCGGGCCGGGGTCACTTGGCGTCGGCGTAGCACTCCACGACCGCCGTCGTGAACGGGAACCGGACCGGGGTGTCGCCGAACGCGATCCGCCCGGCCCGGTCCCCGGCGGCGCGGATCGCCTCGGCGACGGCCTCCGCCTCCTCGGCCGGGCAGTGGACTATCACCTCGTCGTGCTGGAAGAACACCAGCTCGGCCCGCATCCCGGCGGCCGCGATGGACTGCCGCAGCGCCGCCAGGAGCAGCAGCGCCCAGTCGGCGGCGCTGCCCTGCACGACGAAATTGCGGGTGAAGCGGCCGCGGGCCCGGGAATCGGTGGAGGCGTACCCCGGGGTCCAGGCGTCCTCCCGGCGGCTCTGCGGGAGGCCCGCCTCCCCGGGCTCGTCGGTGTGGCCCGCCTCGCCGCCGTCCGCGTCCTCGGCGTCGCCGCGGCGCACCGGGGGCGGGCAGGTGCGGCCCAGCCACGTCCGGACGAGGCGGCCCTCCTCGCCCGCCTTCGCCGCGTCGTCCACGTACGCCACGGCCTGCGGGAAGCGGCGGCGCAGCGCGGCCAGGTTCTTCAGGCCGTCGCCGGAGGTCTGGCCGTACACCGCGCCGAGGACCGCCAGCTTGGCCTGGTCCCGGTCGCCGGAGAAGCCCTGCCGGGAGATCGCCGTGTACAGGTCCTCCCCGCGGCCCGCCACCTCCATGAACGCCCGGTCGCGGGAGATCGCGGCCAGGACGCGCGGCTCCATCTGGTCGGCGTCGGCGACGACCAGCCGCCAGCCGGGATCGGCGACGACCGCCCGGCGGATCACCTTGGGGATCTGCAGGGCGCCGCCGCCGTTGGTGACCCAGCGGCCCGTCAGGGTGCCGCCGGGGACGAACTCGGGGCGGAAGCGGCCGTCGCGGACCCAGTCCTGGAGCCAGCCCCAGCCGTGCGCGGTGTAGATCCGGTACAGCTTCTTGTACGCGAGGAGGGGCGCGACGGCGGGATGGTCGAGGCCCTCGATCTCCCAGCGGCGCGTCGACGTGAGCCGGATCCCCGCCGCGGCGAACGCCTTGACCACGTCGGCGGCCAGCTCCGGGCGCACGCGGCGGCCGAACGCCGCCGAGACCTCGTCGGCGAGCTCGGCGAGGCGGCGGGGCTCGCCGCCGCCCGCATAGCGCTCGCCGAGGAGCTCGGTGAGCAGGGCGCGGTGCACGTCGGCCCGCCAGGGCATCCCGGCGCGGTGCATCTCGGCGGCGATCAGGAACGCCGCCGACTCCGCGGCCGTCAGCAGCCGCATGCGGTCCGGGTGGGCGGTGGCCGCCTGCCGCCGCTCCTGGTTCTCGTAGACGGCGATCAGCGCGTCGAGGGGCAGCGGAGCGGGCCGCGGCTCGAACAGGGAGTCCTGCGCGCCCGGCGCGGCGGCCCGTGCCGGGGGGTCGGGCGGGACCGGCGCGCCCGACAGCCGGGCCCAGGCGGCGGCCGCGGAACGGGGCTCGCCGGAGCGGCCCTCGTGGCCGAGGAGGAGCAGCTCGGCGTCCTCGACGTCGTAGCAGCGGTCCACGCGGATGCCGGCGGCGAGCAGGCGCGGGTAGACGGCGGAGGTGGACCGCCAGATCCAGCGGGTGGTGGCGGGCGCCGCCCGGACGGCCTCGGCGGGGTCGGCGACCGTGATCCGGGGCCCGGCCGAGGGGGTGAGGGGGGTGGCGTGCCAGCGGCCTTCGGCGTCTTCGGCCAGGGCCCACCGTGGGGGGCGGTCGCTCATGCGTCCGAGTGTCCCACCGGGGTCTGACAGCGCCCCGCCGCCGCCCCGGGGCTCCGCCCCGGCCCCGCGCCTCAAACGCAGGCGGGGCTGGATTGGCGGCGGGGCTGGGTTGCGGCGGACGGCTGGGACTGTGTTTGTGGGGGCGTGGGAGGCTGTGGGGGTGAGGGATGTTGTTGATCGGGCCTGTGAGGCCGCGCTCTATGGTCAGGACGATGCCGGGCTGGACACGGGGGCCTCGTTGCTCGCCGCCGATCCCGGCCGCTGGGCCGAGGCCGGGCGGGAGCTGCTGGCGCGCGGGGAGGCGTACGCACGGCAGGCCTGGGAGCGCGGCTGGCGGCCCGCGGACGTGCTGCGGCTGGTTTGCCGGGACCTCGGCGAGCGGCATCTGCGGATCACCGGGGACCTGATCGCGGGCGAGGCGCGGCGCTACGCCCGGCTGCCCGAGGGGTGGACGGACGCCGAGGCGTGGTGGACGGACGACACCCGCTACGGGGAGCGGCTCGCGCAGCGGGAGAGGGCGGACCGGTTCGCGCTGGCGACGGCCTTCCTGGAGGTGTTCCGCCTGCTGATCCGGCTGCCGTCGATCGAGCCGGTGGGCCCGCTCCCCGGTGACGCGGCCGCCGACGCCCTGGAGCACGCGCACATCGAGCCGCGCATGCTCGGCCGTATCCGCGCCCTGCTCGCCAAGGCGGAGGCGACCACGTACCCGGAGGAGGCGGAGGCGCTCAGCGCCAAGGCCCAGGAGCTGATGGCCCGGCACACCGTCGACGAGGCGCTGCTCGCGGCCGGCGGCAAGGGGCCCGCGCAGACGCCCGCGGCCTGCCGGATCGGGGTCGAGCCGCCGTACGAGGAGGCCAAGGCGGTGCTGCTGGACGCGGTGGCCACCGCGAACCGCTGCCGGGCGGTGTGGAACGGCGCCTTCGAGTTCTCCACGGTGGTCGGCTTCGAGAGCGACCTGGAGGCGGTGGAGCTGCTGTACACCTCGCTGCTCGTGCAGGGCACGGCCGCCATGACCCGGGCCGAGGCCGAGCAGCGGGCCGGCGGGCGCAAGCGGACAAAAACGTTCCGGCAGTCGTTCCTGCTCGCCTACGCGAGCCGCCTCGGGCGCCGGCTCGCCGAGACCGCCGAGCACACCGCGGCGCAGGCCCCGGACAACCTGCCCGCGCTGGTGGCCCGCGACGTGGCCGTCACCGCCCGGGCGGACGAGATGTTCCCCCGCACCACGACCACCCGGCTGCGGGGGGCCACGGACCCGGCGGGCTGGAACGACGGCACGGCCGCCGCCGACCGGGCGCACATGGGCAACGGCAGGCAGCGGCCGGACCGTTCGCTCCCGCGTTAGCCCCAGAACGTGATCAAGAGAGCACCCTCCGCGTGCACGTGCATCTGCCCATGCAGCTACCCGTGAACACAGCTATGATCCGGTGGAGTTGACATCTGCACTATCGGGGGCTTCCTGTGGACCACGCGTACAACGGGATGGCAGCTGCAGAACTCGACGGCGTGACCTGGCAGAAGAGCAGACACAGCAACTCGCAAGGGTCCTGTGTGGAGTTCGCCAAGCTGCCGGGTGGCGCTGTCGCCGTGCGCAACTCCCGCTTTCCTGACGGACCGGCACTCGTCTACACGCCGGCCGAGATCGAGGCGCTGCTGCTGGGCGTCAAGGACGGCGAGTTCGACCACCTGATCGGCTGAGAGGCGGACTCGGGAGCGGACTCGCACCACTCAGGAACCGTGCCACCGATCAAGCCGTGCACGTGCACCGGCCGGAACCGATCGCCATGATCGATTCCGGCCGGCTGCCCGTTCCCGCGCCGCTGCGGGCCGTTACTCGGGGAGCATGAACAGCGCCCACACGACCTTGCCGGTCAGCCGCCCCGCGAGCGGGTGCCAGCCCCAGCTGTCGCTGTAGGCGTCCACCAGGAACAGCCCGCGCCCGGACTCCAGGTCGCAGTTCTCCCGGGTGTGCTCCGGTTCGAACGATCCGCCCGGCCGGTCCTCGCTGGGGTCGCGCACCGCGCACACCAGCCGCGAGCTCCACCGCATCAGGTGCAGCCGCACGGCCGCCTCGGGCTCGCCGCCCGCGGCCGCCGCCGGCCGCGGATCCCCGGGCAGGGCGTGCCGCAGCGCGTTGGTGACCAGTTCGGAGACGACCAGGGCCACGTCGTTGAAGCGGTCGTCGAGGCCCCACTGGGACAGGGTCGACCGGGTGAACGAGCGGGCGCCGCGGACCGCTTCGAAGCGGGCGGGCAAGGAGCAGGAGGCGGACCCGGACACGGCGGTGGGGTCGACCGGGGGCAGCCCCTGCCGTAACGGCTCGAGCATGGTCGATCCATTCGTCCCCATGCGAGGCACTCCCGGGATTCGCGGACGTGGCGGCGGCTTGCGTCCAGAAAGAACTGCGGGGTGGGTCCGGCGCCGGCGCGAAGAGCACGCAGGTGCGCGGCACCATCGTTCCGAATGCAGAAGCTGGATGCAAGGGCAGATGCACGTGCACGCGCCCGACCCGTCCCTTCCCGTGATGGTTCTTGCTCATTTCTTCCTACGCATACTTACGGACTTCTTTTACGGCGGCCGGGATTCCGTTACAGAACGAGTACGGGCCGATGCGTTTTGGTGGCAGACTGCGTGGCCTGGGTTCGGGGGCCCAGCGACGCAGCACACGCGCAGACCACGCGTATCCATGGCGATGGGGAGGGCAGGACAGTGACCGCAGAAGCAGGCGGTTCCGTGGTGCGCCGCATCCTCCTGGGCTCACAGCTCAGGCGACTCCGAGAATCCCGGGGCATCACCCGTGAGGCGGCCGGCTACTCGATCCGCGCATCCGAATCGAAGATCAGCCGCTTGGAGTTGGGAAGGGTGAGTTTCAAGGCACGAGACGTCGAGGACCTCCTCACGCTCTACGGGGTCACGGACGGCGCGGAGCGCGAGTCGCTCCTCGGCCTCGTCCGCGAGGCCAACGCGACCGGATGGTGGCACAGTTACGGCGACGTGCTGCCCGGCTGGTTCCAGACCTACATCGGCCTGGAGGGCGCCGCCTCGCTCATCCGGATCTACGAAGTCCAGTTCATCCACGGCCTGTTGCAGACCGAGGCGTACGCCCAGGCCGTCGTCAGCCGCGGCATGCCCGGCGCCTCCCAGGCCGAGATCGACCGCCGCGTCGCGCTGCGCCTGGAGCGCCAGAAGGCGCTCGTCTCCGAGAGCGCCCCGGTCTTCCACGCCGTCCTCGACGAGGCCGCCCTGCGCCGCCCGTACGGGGGCCGCGACGTCATGCGCGGCCAGCTGGAGCACCTCATCGAGGTCTCCCAGCGGCCCAACGTGCAGCTCCAGGTGATGCCGTTCTCCTTCGGCGGCCACTCCGGCGAGAGCGGCGCCTTCACCCTGCTGCGCTTCCCCGAGTCCGACCTCCAGGACATCGTCTACCTGGAGCAGCTCACCAGCGCGCTCTACCTCGACAAAGAGGAGGAGGTCGCGCAGTACGAGCGGGCGATGACCCGGCTCCAGGAGGACTGCCCCGACCCCGACCGGACCCGTGATCTCCTGCGCGGGCTACTCCAACTGTCTTGATTCGCACGTAGTATGACGTCTGATCAGTGCATGACCGATCGGATCTGACGGTGCAGCGCACGGGTGCGCGCTCGCAGTAAGGGATGGCATGTCCATATTCGACGACCTGGCTCACCAGTACATCGACGGCACATGGCAGGCCGGCACCGGTTCGTGGGACATCATCGACGTCAACCCGTACAACGGGGAGAAGCTCGCGGCCATCACCGTGGCCACCGTCGAGCAGGTGGACCAGGCCTACCGCGCCGCCGAGCGCGCGCAGAGAGACTGGGCCGCCACCAGCCCCTACGCCAGACGGGCCGTCCTGGAGCGCCTCCTGCGGATCACCGAGGAGCGCGAGAAGGAACTCGTCGAGGCGATGATCGACGAGCTCGGCGGCACCCGCTCCAAGGCCGAGTACGAGATCGCCCTCGCCAAGGAGTTCGTCCGCGAGGCGATGCAGCTGGCCGTCCGCCCCGAGGGCCGGATCCTGATCTCGCCGGTCGAGGGCAAGGAGAGCCGCGTCCAGCGGCTCCCCGTCGGGGTGGTCACCGTGATCAGCCCCTTCAACTTCCCCTTCCTGGTCACCCTGAAGTCGGTCGCGCCCGCCCTGGCCCTGGGCAACGCCGTCGTGGTCAAGCCGAACCAGAACGCACCCGTGATCGGCGGCGGGGTCATCGCGAAGCTCTTCGAGGACGCGGGCCTGCCGCCCGGCCTCCTCAGCGTGCTGGTCACCGACATCGCCGAGATCGGCGACGCCCTCCTGACCCATCCGGTCCCCAAGGTGATCTCCTTCGCCGGCTCCGACCGCGTCGGCCGGCACGTCGGCGCGGTCGCCGCCCGCCACTTCAAACGGACCGTCCTGGAGCTCAGCGGCAACAGCGCCCTGGTCGTCCTCGACGACGCGGACATCGACTACGCCGTCGACGCGGCCGTCTTCAGCCGCTTCGTCTACCAGGGCCAGGTCTGCATGGCCGCCAACCGGATCCTGGTCGACGCCTCCGTCGCCGAGGAGTTCACCGAGAAGTTCACCGCCCGGGTGCGGGGCCTGAAGACCGGCGACCCCCGCGAGGCCGACACCCACATCGGCCCCCTGATCAACTCCTTCCAGGCCGAGGCGCTCACCGCCCTCGTGGACCGCGCCGTGGAATCCGGCGCCCGCGCCCTCGTACGCGGCGCTACGCGCGGCAACCTGGTCGAACCCACCGTGCTGACCGGGATCCCCGAGGACTCCCCGCTGCTGGGCCAGGAGATCTTCGGCCCCGTCGCCCTGCTGATGGTCTTCGACGGGGAGGAGGAGGCCGTGGCCCTGGCCAACGCGACCCCGTACGGGCTGTCCGGCGCCGTCCACACCCGGGACGTCGAGCGCGGCGTCCGCTTCGCCCAGCGCATCGAGACCGGGATGATCCACGTCAACGACTCCACCATCGGCGACGAGCCGCTGGCCGCGTTCGGCGGGGAGAAGGCCTCCGGGCTCGGCCGGCTGAACGGCGAGGCCACGGTCGAGGCCTTCACCACCCAGAAATGGATCTCGGTCCAGCACGGCAGGAGCACCTTCCCGCTCTGAGAGCGGCCCGCTCTAGACTCGGCGGGACCGGCACCCGGCCGGGTCGGCGGCGGGCAGCGCTTCGGGGGAGTTTCGAGTTGAGCAACATTCCGGAGACGGGGCGGACGCCCCGGGTCCAGAACCGCCTGGTGGTCATCCAGGTGGTCGTCTTCTCGCTGCTGCTCACCCTCGGCGGCCGCCTGTGGTACCTCCAGATCCGCAACGGCCAGGAGTACACGGACGAGGCGAAGAACAACCACGTCCAGCAGGTCGTCCAGCCCGCCGTGCGCGGCTCGATCCTCGACGCCCGCGGGGTCCCCCTCGCCGACAACGAGACCCGCATGGTGGTCTCCGCCAGCCGCACCGAGCTGAGCAAGATGAAGGACAAGGGCAAGGACGTCCTCACCCGCCTCGCGGGCGTCCTCGGCATGCAGCCGGAGAACGTCGTCAACAGTGTCCGGCTGTGTGACGCCAAGACCCCCAAGCCCTGCTGGAACGGTTCGCCGTACCAGCCGATCCCCATCACCGCCGAGGCCACCACCGACCAGGTCCTGGAGATACGGGAGCACGCCGAGCGGTTCCCCGGCATCACCGCCGAGCCCACCGCCCTGCGCCGCTACCCCGCCCCGGACCAGGCCAACACCTCCCAGGTGCTGGGCTACCTCTCGCCCGTCACCGACGCGGAGATCGCCAAGGCGAAGAAGACCGACTCCCCGTACCTGCGCTCCGACCAGGTGGGCCGCTCCGGCCTGGAGCGCACGTACGACAAGGAGCTGCGCGGCAAGGCGGGCGTCACCCGCTACGAGGTCGACAACCTCGGCCGGGTCATCGGGCTGGCCCAGGCCGACAAGCCCACCGCCGGCGCCAACGTCGTCACCTCGATCGACTCGCGCGTACAGGCCGTCGCCGAGCGCGAGCTGGCCTACGCGATGGCCGAGGCCCGCAAGACGTACGACAGGAACACGCGGCGGAACTACGAGGCCGACTCGGGCGCCGTCGTCGTCATGGAGTCCAAGACCGGCCGGATCGTCGCGATGGCCTCCAGCCCGACGTACGACCCGGGGCTGTGGGTCGGCGGCATCTCCGCCAAGGACTACGCCTCCCTCACCGCGAAGGACTCCAACTACCCGCTGCTCAACCGGGCGATCCAGGGCCAGGCCGCCCCCGGCTCGATCTTCAAGGTGGTCTCCTCGACGGCCGCGGTCAACGCGGGCTACCCCTTCGACGGCCGCTACCCCTGCCCCAGCTCCTACTCCGTCGGCGGCCAGACCTTCACCAACTTCGAGTCCCAGGGCTACGGCGACATCAACATCGGCCGCGCCCTGGAGGTCTCCTGCGACACGGTCTACTACGCCCTCGCCGACCGGGAGTGGAAGAAGGACGGCGGGATCAACCCGAAGAAGGACCCCAAGGACTGGTTCCTGAAGACCGCCCACGAGTTCGGCCTCGGCAAGCCGACCGGCATCGACCTGCCCAACGAGGTCGCCGGCCGGGTCCCCGACCGCCAGTGGAAGAAGGACTTCTTCGAGGCCAACAAGGCCGCCTGGTGCCGGGACGGCAAGAAGGACGGCAGCTTCGCCGAGAAGATCGCGTACGAGAACTGCCGCCAGGGCAACCAGCTGCGCGAGGGCGACGCCATCAACTACTCCATCGGCCAGGGCGACACCCTCGTCACCCCGGTCCAGATGGCCTCCGTCTACGCGGCCATCGCCAACGGCGGCACCCTGCACCAGCCCACCATCGGCAAGGCGATCGTCAGCGCCGACGGCACCGCGGTCAAGGAGATCGCCCCCAAGGAGCAGGCCCGCCTGCCCATGGACGCCGAACTGCGCGACGACATCGACCGGGCCCTCGCCTCGGTGGTCACCTCCGGCAGCGCCGCCTGGCGGTTCGGCGGCTGGCCGCAGAAGCAGATCCCGATGCACGCCAAGACCGGCACCGCCGAGGTCCAGGGCAAGCAGACCACCTCCTGGTTCGCCTCGTACACCGAGGACTACGCGATCGTCATGACGATCTCCCAGGGCGGCACCGGATCCGGCGCCTCCGGACCGGCCGTCCGCAAGATCTACGAGGCGATGTACGGGCTCGACGAGAAGGGCGCCCAGGACCTGTCCAAGGCGCTCCTGCCCAAGCCGATGACCGAGCTCCCGGCGATCCGCCCGGACGGCGACGCGTCCTGAGCGGCCCGTCATGATCTAGGACAGGATCTGACCTCATTGATCCGTAGCGTGGTGGATGTCAGGACGACACACCGGCACCCGGAAAACGCGGAGGTCCCCATGCCCACGTTCGTACCCGCAGAAGCTCCCGGCGACGAGCGCAGCGCGCTCCTGTCCTACGTCGACGCCCAGCGCGGCGCGCTGCGCCGCGCGGCGCACGGCCTCACCGAGGAGCAGGCGGCGAGCCGCCCCAGCGCGAGCGGACTGTCCCTGTCGGGACTGCTCAAGCACGCCGCCGAGGTGGAGCTGAACTGGCTGCGGATGGCGCAGCGGCAGCCCAACGAGCGCCAGCGCAACGAGCAGACCTGGGGCGACAGCTTCCGGCTCGTCGGGGACGAGACCGTCCCCGAGATGCTCGCGTTCTGGGACGCGGTCGCGGCCGAGCTGGAGAAGTTCATCCGCGAGGTGCCCAGCCTGGACGACACCTTCCCGCTGCCCGCCGTGCCCTGGTTCCCCCAGGACGCCAGCGTGTCGATGCGGTGGCTGATGCTCCACCTGGTCGAGGAGCACGCCCGGCACGCGGGGCACGCCGACATCATCCGGGAGTCCCTGGACGGGAAGACCGCCTTCGAGCTGGTGGCCCTGGCGCAGGGCGGGACTTGGCCGGAGGCGTAGTCTCCGCCACGGCCCGGACGGCGAGGACGGCGAGGAGCGACAAGGGGCGGCAAGGGCTTGCACCTCACGCGGCGTGAGGAGGGAGAGTCGAGGGCGTACGAGAGAAGGGCGGAAACATGAGCTACTCCGTGGGCCAGGTCGCCGGATTCGCCGGAGTCACGGTGCGCACGCTGCACCACTACGACGAGATCGGCCTGCTCTCCCCGAGCAGCCGCAGCCACGCGGGCCACCGGCGGTACGGCGACGCCGACATGGACCGGCTGCAGCAGATCCTGTTCTACCGGGAGCTCGGCTTCCCCCTCGACGAGGTCGCGGTCCTGCTGGACGACCCGGAAGCGGACCCGAGGGAGCACCTGCGTCGGCAGCACACCCTCCTGTCCGACCGGATCGCCCGGCTCCAGCAGATGGCCGAGGCCGTGGAGCACGCCATGGAGGCGAAGAAGATGGGAATCAACCTCACGCCCGAGGAGAAGTTCGAGGTCTTCGGGGACAACGACCCCGACCAGTACGCCGAGGAGGCCGAGCGGCGCTGGGGCCATACCGACGCGTACAAGGAGTCCACGCGCCGGGCGGCCTCCTACACCAAGGAGGACTGGCAGCGGATCCAGGCCGAGGGGGACGACCTGCAGCAGCGTCTGGCCGCGCTGCTGGACGCGGGGGCGGCCGCCGACTCCGGGGAGGCCATGGACCTGGCCGAGGAGCACCGCGCCTGGATCGAGCGGAACCACTACAGCTGCCCGTACGAGATGCACACCGGCCTCGGCGAGATGTACGTCTCCGACGAGCGGTTCACGGGCTACTTCGACGCCGTGCGGACCGGGCTGGCGGTGTTCCTGCGGGACGCCATCCTCGCCAACGCGGCACGCAAGGCGTGACCGTGGCGTAGTCGTGGCGTAGCCGCGGCGCGGCAGGGGGACATTTGGCGTACGGCCACCTCCGGGTACCTGGAACCCGGAGGTGGCCGTATCCGTTGAAAATTGAGACACTCCCCCCAGTCCGCCGCACCCGCCCGCGCGGACGCACCCGATTCTGGAGATACCCGCACCCGTGTACACGCTTGCGCTCGCCCCTGAGTGGATGTCGCCGGACTATTTGATCTCCCACTTCGGGCTGATCGGCATCCTGGTCATCGTCTTCGCCGAATCGGGCCTGTTCGCCTTCCTGCCCGGTGACTCCCTGCTCTTCACGGCGGGCCTGCTCGTCGCCAACGGCGAGTACATCAAGCAGCCGCTGTGGCTGGTGTGCACCCTGATCACGGTCGCCGCGATCCTCGGCGACCAGGTCGGCTACATGATCGGCAAGTTCTTCGGCCCGAAGCTCTTCAACCGGCCGAACTCCAAGCTCTTCAAGCGGGAGAACCTGGACAAGGCCCACGAGTTCATGGACAAGCACGGCCCGAAGGCCATCGTGCTCGCCCGCTTCGTGCCGATCATCCGCACCTTCGCGCCGATGGTCGCGGGCGCCGGCTCGATGCAGTACCGCACCTTCCTGACGTACAACGTCATCGGCGGCGTCGCCTGGGGCACCGGCATCACCGTCGCGGGCTTCTGGCTCGGCCAGATCGACTTCATCAAGGCCAACGTCGAGGCGATCCTCGTCGGGATCGTGCTGCTCTCCGTGATCCCGGTGGTCTTCGAGGTGCTCAAGGCCCGCAAGGAGGCCAAGGCGGCCGGCGGCCCGGCGGCCGCGCCCGCCGCGGGCGAGCGCCGCCGCCACGCCAAGCGGTAGCAGCCCTTCCGCGGCCCGCGGACGAGTCTCCTGCGCCCCGGTGGACCCTGGTGGTCCCGCCGGGGCGCAGTCGTGTTCCGGAGGCCCGCAGGCGGCGCCCTACGCCCCCGGCCGGGGGCGTAGGGGCGGGCCCGGGGGCGTACGGCGGCTGATGTCAGAAGCCGCGGGTCCGCTTCGCCGCGGCGCGGCGGCGGGCGGCGCTCGCGGCCTGCGGGATCCGCATGAACAGCCGCGAGGTCTCCGCTCCGAGGTTGACCCCGATCGCGATGGCGAGCGCGATGGCCGCGGCGTTGGTCAGCGAGCCGAGGCCCTTGTTGAGCTGGTTCTCGGCGATGAGCAGCAGCCCGTAGTACGTCGCGGAGCCGGGCAGCAGCGGGCCGATGGCGGCGGTCACGTACGGCAGGGCGGAGGCGGAGCGGTAGCGGGAGAAGAGCTGGCCGAACAGGCCGACGAGCCCGGCGGCGACGGCCGTGGAGGGCACGGGCGGGATCCCGCCCGCGTAGTGCAGGGCCCCGAAGGTGGCCCAGGCGACGCCGCCGTTCAGCGTCACGATCCACACGGTGGAACGTTCCTGCTGGAGCAGGATCGCGAACGTGAACACCAGCACCATCGACGCCGCGATCTGGATCAGCGGCCGCTGCGTGATCTGGAGGACCTCCTCCGGCCGGGGTGCGGCGCCCAGCTGAAGCCCCAGGTACAGCACGACCAGTACGCCCATGATGATGCCGATGAAGAGGTACATGACCTCCAACAGGCGGGCCGAGGCGGTGATGTAGAAGCCCGTCAGGCCGTCCTGCACGGCCGCGACCAGGGGCCGCCCGGGCAGCAGCGCGAACAGTCCGCCGGTGATCACGGCCGAGGCCTGGATGTCCTCGATCTCCAGGAGCTTGAGCGCCACCCCGAACGCGGCGGGCGGCATCGCCGCGACCACGAACTGGTAGAACTCCGGCAGCCCGCGCCCGGCGCACAGCCAGGCCAGCCGGTCGCCGAGCATGGCCCCGATCGCGGCTGCGAAGAAGACGATCACACCGCCGCCGACCAGGATGGAGGCGGCGCCGGCGAGCAGCCCGGCGGCGGCCGTGAGGACCCACGTCGGGTACGGGTGCCGGTTGCGCCGGATCACGGCGAGCCGCCGGTAGGCCTCCTCCAGCGAGACGTCGACCTCGGGCGTGCTGATGTCCGCCACCAGCCGGTAGACCGCCGCCAGCCGCGTGTAGTCGGTGCCGCGGCGGCGCACCGTCCGGTTCGCCGACACCGGGTTGCCGACGAGCGACGGGTGGTGGGTGATCGACAGCATGGTGAAGGTGACCGTCGGCTCGCAGCGGTCCAGCCCGTAGCTGCGGGCCACCGCGAACATCGCGGCCTCCACGTCCTCGGCGCCCTCGCCGCCCGCCAGCATCAGCTCCCCGATGCGCAGGGTCAGGTCGAGCACCCGGCCCACGGCGGGCCCCGTCTCGGCCGGCTTCTGCACCGGTTCGGGGACGGGCCGCACGTCGACCGGCATGCGCAGCATGGTGCGCATCCGGTCCTGCCAGGGCGACTCCGTCATCCAGGACACGGGGAACCCGCCGGCCCCGGGGACGTACGTCGTCGGGGGGTGCTGCGCGCTGTACGTGGACGGGGGCGCGAACGCGGACCCCTCGGCCTCGGCGGGCTCCCCCTGCGGCAGGGGCAGCCCCTCCGGCACGGTGAACTCCGAGGTCGGCTGCTCGTCCCCGGTGAACTCCGGCTCCGTCCCGGGCGGCGGGGAGAAGGCGCTGTGCGCCTCGTCGGAGGCCGGTTTCCGGTCCTCCGCGCCCTCGGGTCCCTCGGCCTCCGCCACGCGTCCTCCCGTCCCCGGCCAGCCCGGGTATCAGTATGCGGAACGGTTTCATCCACGGCGAAACCAGTGGGCTGCGCGCAGGGAAACGGCAGCGGGCGGCACCCCCTGTGAAAGGGGGTGCCGCCCGCGGTGTCACGGGAGCCAGCCGGCCGCCACCGGGATCCGGTGGCCGTCACCGGGCCCGGTGACGGTTACCGGGGTCCGGTGACGGTTACCGGGGTCCGGTGCGGTGGCCGTCGAGGGCTCAGTGGCCGCCCTGCTCCTGCAGACGCTTGTAGGAGCGCTCGATCTCGGCCTCGGCCTCGGCGCGGCCGACCCAGTTGGCGCCCTCGACCGACTTGCCCGGCTCCAGGTCCTTGTAGACCTCGAAGAAGTGCTGGATCTCCAGGCGGTCGAACTCGGAGATGTGGTGGATGTCCCGCAGGTGCTCCACGCGCGGGTCGGACGCCGGCACGCACAGCAGCTTGTCGTCGCCGCCGGCCTCGTCCGTCATGCGGAACATGCCGATGGCGCGGCACTTGATCAGGCAGCCCGGGAAGGTCGGCTCGTCCAGGATGACCAGCGCGTCCAGCGGGTCGCCGTCCTCGCCGAGGGTGTTCTCGACGAAGCCGTAGTCCGTCGGGTAGCTGGTGGAGGTGAACAGGCGACGGTCCAGACGGATCCGGCCGGTCTCGTGGTCCACCTCGTACTTGTTCCGCGAACCCTTGGGGATCTCGATGGTGACGTCGAACTCCACGTCCTGCTCCTCCATGATCAGCTTCGTTGCTCGAGTGATAGCGCGTCCGGCTGCCCAGCCCCCCGGCTACCGCTGGGAGTGCCCCCAGCCGGGTGGGGTGCCATGCTCGCGGCAAGACGCAGTGATTAAGTGTCCCTCACGCATATCGGTGATCGCGAAAGGGGCTGGTCCGAGGTGCCCTTGGTCAAGACGTGGCAGCTCATCGCGGGGTCGACCGTCGCCGGTCTGGCCCTGTCGGTGGCAGCGGTGGCCGCTGCCGGTCCTTGGGACTCCGGCCAGCGTAAGGCCGAGCGGGACAGGGCCGCCTCCTGGAGCCTGCTGGGTGGCGCAGATCACGCCGAGCCCCCGGCGCCCGCCGCGCCCAACGCCCCCGGCGTGCTCGCGGGCATCGGCCCCGGCGGCGCCATCGGGGCCGGGAACGGCGCCGGCACCGCCGCGGCCGGCGACACCCGCCTCGCCGACGCGCTGCGGCCGCTCCTCGCCGACCCGGCGCTCGGCCCCGCCCGCACCGCCTCGGTCGTCGACGTCGGCACCGGCCGGGTCCTCTTCGAGTCCGGGGCGCGCGAGCCGATGACCCCGGCCTCCACCGTCAAGATCGTCACCGCGGCGGCGGCGCTGGCCGCCCTCGGCCCCGAGCACCGCATCCGCACCACCGTCGCCCCCGGCGCCGGACCCGGGCAGATCGTGCTGGTCGGCGGCGGGGACCCCTCGCTCACCGCCCGCAAGAAGAGCCCCGCCGGATCCGGCGGCAGCCTCGTCGCCCTCGCCGCCGACACCGCCCAGGCCCTCAAGGCCGCCGGCACCGACTCGGTGGCCCTCGGCTACGACGACACCCTCTACACCGGCCCCGCCCGCCACCCGATCGGCGCCAACCCCAACATCGCCCTCGTGACCCCGCTGGCCGCCGACGAGGGCCGCCCCGACGAGTCCGTCTCCGGGCCCGTCGACCGGGTCGAGGACCCCGCCCGGGAGGCCGCCCGCTCCTTCGCCGCCCTGCTCAAGGAGCGCGGCGTCACGGTCACCGGCGAACCCGGGAAGGCCAAGGCCGCCGCCGGCGCCCAGCCCCTCGCCGCCACCCTGTCCACGCCCGTCGCCGGCCTGGTCGAGCGGATGCTGACCAACAGCGACAACGACATCGCCGAGGCCCTCGCCCGGCAGACCGCCCTCGCCTCCGGACAGCCCGCGAGCTTCGAGGGCGCCGAGAAGGCCGTCGCCGCCCGCCTCGCCGCCCTGGGCCTCGACACCGCCGGCTCCCGCTTCGCCGACGGCAGCGGGCTGAACCGCGCCGACAAGGTCAGCAGCGGCCTGCTCACCGGGCTCCTGGCCCGCGCCGCCGACCCGCGGCACCCGGAGCTGCGGCCGGTCCTCACCGGGCTCCCCGTCGCCGGCTTCACCGGGACCCTGCGCGCCCGCAACGCCGGCACCTCCCCGGCCGCCGGCCTCGTACGGGCCAAGACGGGCACCCTGACCGGCGTGAACTCCCTGTCCGGCACCGTCGTCGACGGCTCCGGGCGGCTGCTCGCCTTCGCCTTCCTCACCGCGGACGCCGCCGACGGCCCGGCCGCGGAGAAGGGCCTCGACAAGCTCGCCGCCGCCGTGGCCGCCGCCGCGCAGCGGTAGCCGGGCCGCGCCGGGCCCACCCGGTGGATCCGCAGGGGATCCGCAAAGGGGCCGGTCCACGTACCGTTGACGCATGACGAGCATCGGTGGTGCCGAGATGGTCGACTGGAACCTCGCGGTCTCGACCGCGGTCCGGCTGGTCCGGCCGGGTCCGGAGGTCAGCCGCGACGAGGCCCGGGCCGTGGTGGCGGAACTGCGCAGGCATGCCAGGACCTCCGAGCGCCACGTCCGCACGTTCACCCGGATGATCGGTGACGGTGCCGACGTCCCCGACACCCCCGTCCTCGTCGTCGACCGGGCCGGCTGGGTCCGGGCCAACGTGGCCGGGTTCCGCGAGCTCCTCGCCCCCCTGCTCGGCAAGATGCAGGACCGCCGGGCCGGCACGCCCGGCGGCGCCGTCCTCGGCGCCGTCGGCGGCAAGGTCACCGGCGTCGAGCTGGGCATGCTGCTGAGCTTCCTGGCCTCCCGCGTCCTCGGCCAGTACGAGACCTTCGCCCCCGCCGGGCGGGACCTGCCGGGCGGCCGCACGGGCGGCGGCCGGCTCCTGCTCGTCGCCCCCAACATCGTCCACGTCGAGCGCGAGCTGGACGTGCACCCGCACGACTTCCGGCTGTGGGTCTGCCTCCACGAGGAGACGCACCGCACGCAGTTCACCGCCGTCCCGTGGCTACGCGACCACCTGGAGGGCGAGATCCAGACCTTCCTCGGCGCCACCGAGATGGAGCCCGCGGCCATCCTGGAGCGCCTGCGCGAGGCCGCCCAGTCCTTCGCCGGCGCCCGCCCCGAGGCCGAGCGCGGCGACGAGGGCCGCTCCCTCGTCGAGCTCGTCCAGACCCCCGAGCAGCGCGAGGTCCTCGGCCGGCTCACCGCCGTCATGTCCCTGCTCGAAGGCCACGCCGACTTCGTCATGGACGGCGTCGGCCCCGAGGTGGTGCCCTCGGTCGCCGAGATCCGGGAGAAGTTCCAGCAGCGCCGCGCCAGCGGCGCCGGACGCCTCGACGCCGCCCTGCGCAAGCTGCTCGGCCTCGACGCCAAGCTGCGCCAGTACCGCGACGGCGAGCGGTTCGTCCGCGCCGTCGTCGAGCAGGTCGGCATGGACGGCTTCAACCGGGTGTGGACCTCCCCGAACACCCTGCCGACCAAGGCCGAGATCGCCCGGCCCGCGGACTGGGTGGCGCGCGTGCACCGCAAGGGGAGCGAACCGAGCAAAGGAGAGTGACGCGCGGGGCGTAAACATGTCTCGATGGGGGAAGAAGCGTCACCCGTCCGAGGGACCGTGGGGCGTGGAAGGGCGTGCGATGCTCAGGGAACGGCTCGGCTCTGTCACCATCGACGCACTCTGAGTGACAACCGCCATCTCGCGGGGGCCGGGCACCGGCCCCCGAGGCATCCGAACTCCTCCCGAAGGGAACCGGACATGGGTCCCCATCCTGCGGTCGCGGCGATACGCCTGGCGGTCCGCCGCGTGCTCCACGATGTCCTGACCGACCTCACCGAACGTCCCGCCGCCGACCGCCCCGCCGCGGCGGACGGCACGCCGCTCGTACTCGTCGCCTGCTCCGGCGGCGCCGACTCCATGGCACTCGCCTCCGCGCTCGCCTTCGAGGCGCCCAAGCTCGGGATCCGGGCCGGCGGCATCACCGTCGACCACGGCCTCCAGCCGGGCTCCGACCTGCGCGCCGCCGAGGTCGTCACCCGCATGGCCGCGCTGCGCCTCGACCCGGTCGAGTCCGTCGCCGTGCGCGTCGGCCGGGAGGGCGGCCCCGAGGCCGCCGCCCGCGACGCCCGCTATGCCGCCCTGGACGAGGCCGCCGACCGGCTCGGAGCCGTGGCCGTGCTGCTCGGCCACACCCGGGACGATCAAGCCGAAACCGTCCTGCTGGGCCTCGCCCGCGGCTCCGGCATCCGCTCCCTGTCCGGGATGCCCGAGGTCTCCGGAGGCCCCGGCGGCGCCGGGCGCACCCACCGCTACCGCCGCCCCTTCCTCCAGGTGGACCGCCAGACCGCCCGCAAGGCCTGCATGGTCCAGTCGCTCGCCGTCTGGGACGACCCGCACAACATCGACCCCGCCTACACCCGCTCCCGGCTCCGCCACGAGGGACTGCCCGCCCTCGAAAAGGCGCTGGGCAAGGGCGTCGTCGAGGCCCTGGCCCGGACCGCCCGGCTGTCCCGCGACGACGCGGACGCCCTGGACGCCTGGGCCGCCGAGGCCGAGGCCGGCGTACGCGACGCGGACGGCCGCCTGGAGTGCGCCAAGCTGTACGCCCTGCCCCCGGCCGTCCGCCGCCGCGTGCTGCGCAGGGCCGTGGTCGCCGCCGGGTCGCCCGCGGGCTCCCTCTTCGCCCGCCACATCGAGGAAGTCGACCGGCTCATCACCGGATGGCGGGGCCAGGGCGCCATCAACCTGCCCGGTCGGGTGGAGGCCCAGCGGCAGGGTGGCAGACTTGTCATCCGGCAGGGCTGATTGGTGCCGAAACACGGCTGAGTCCTCCGGGCCCTCCCGGAGTCCCGGCCGACAACGAAAGTGATGCGGGTGGACGAGAAGGACATGGGCAGCGACCTGGCGTCGGTGCTCATCACCAAGGAAGAGATCGACGCGAAGCTGGCCGAGCTGGCCGCGAAGATCGACGCGGAGTACGCGGGCAAGGACCTGCTCATCGTCGGCGTCCTCAAGGGCGCCGTGATGGTGATGGCGGACCTGGCGCGCGCCTTGTCCACCCCGCTCACCATGGACTGGATGGCGGTGTCGTCCTACGGCGCCGGGACCCAGTCCTCGGGCGTGGTGCGGATCCTGAAGGACCTGGACACCGACATCAAGGACAAGCACGTCCTGATCGTCGAGGACATCATCGACTCGGGCCTGACGCTGTCCTGGCTGCTGTCTAACCTGGGCTCCCGCCAGCCGGCCTCCCTGGACGTCGTCACGCTCCTGCGCAAGCCCGATGCCGCGAAGGTCGCCATCGACGTGAAGTGGGTCGGCTTCGACATCCCGAACGAGTTCGTCGTGGGCTACGGCCTCGACTACGCGGAGAAGTACCGCAACCTGCCGTTCGTCGGCACGCTCGCCCCGCACGTCTACGGCGGCTGACGCACACCCTGTCCCGCGGGGGCCCCGGCCGGGGTCCCCGCGGGGGAACCCCGGAACGATCCCAGGCGTTGGAGCAGGGGAAGGACAGGACTGTCAGCCGTCCCACGGGACCGCGGGTGACAATTCAGGGGTACATTCCGAAGAACAGTCTTTATTCACAGCAGCATTTACCTACGGGCAGGAGGGACGGGGCGCCTGGCGTCCCGTATGGATGGACGTGAAGCGATACTTCCGTGGGCCAGTCATGTGGATCGTGCTGGCCGTCCTCGCCGTGGTCGTGTTGATGAATGTCGTCAGCTCAGGCGGCGGCTACAAGTCGGTGGACACCAGCGAGGTCATCAAGGCGATCAACAGTGGCCAGGTGGAGCAGGCGCGCCTGACCACCGGCGACAGCCAGATGATCAAGATCGACCTGAAGAAGGACGAGAAGCTCGAAGGTAGCTCTGGCAGCAAGTTCCAGGCCAACTACATCGGAGACCAGGGCGTGCAGCTCGCCCAGAGCCTCCAGGCCAAGTACGAGGCCGGCCAGATCCCCGACGGCTACTCTGTCAGCCCGGACAAGACCAGCCCGTTCCTCAGCGTGCTGCTCTCCCTGCTGCCCTTCGTCCTGATCGTCGTCGTCTTCCTGTTCCTGATGAACCAGATGCAGGGCGGCGGCTCCCGGGTCATGAACTTCGGCAAGTCCAAGGCCAAGCTCATCACCAAGGACACCCCGAAGACGACGTTCGCCGACGTCGCGGGCTCGGACGAGGCCGTCGAGGAGCTCCACGAGATCAAGGAGTTCCTCCAGGAGCCGGCGAAGTTCCAGGCCGTCGGAGCGAAGATCCCCAAGGGCGTCCTGCTCTACGGCCCGCCCGGCACCGGCAAGACCCTGCTGGCGCGCGCCGTCGCCGGCGAGGCCGGCGTGCCGTTCTACTCGATCTCCGGCTCCGACTTCGTCGAGATGTTCGTCGGTGTCGGCGCCTCGCGCGTCCGCGACCTGTTCGAGCAGGCCAAGGCCAACGCCCCGGCGATCGTCTTCGTCGACGAGATCGACGCCGTCGGCCGGCACCGCGGTGCGGGCCTCGGCGGCGGCCACGACGAGCGCGAGCAGACCCTCAACCAGCTGCTCGTCGAGATGGACGGCTTCGACGTCAAGGGCGGCGTCATCCTGATCGCCGCCACCAACCGGCCCGACATCCTCGACCCGGCGCTGCTGCGCCCGGGCCGCTTCGACCGGCAGATCGCCGTCGACCGCCCGGACATGCAGGGCCGTCTGGAGATCCTCAAGGTCCACCAGAAGGGCAAGCCGGTCGCCCCGGACGTCGACCTGTCGGCCGTCGCCCGCCGCACCCCCGGCTTCACCGGTGCCGATCTGTCCAACGTGCTGAACGAGGCCGCGCTGCTCACGGCCCGCTCGGACAAGAAGCTGATCGACAACCACATGCTGGACGAGGCGATCGACCGCGTCGTGGCGGGCCCGCAGAAGCGGACCCGGATCATGTCGGACAAGGAGAAGAAGATCACCGCGTACCACGAGGGCGGACACGCCCTGGTCGCGGCGGCCTCCCCGAACTCCGACCCGGTCCACAAGATCACGATCCTGTCCCGCGGCCGCGCCCTGGGCTACACGATGGTCCTGCCGGACGAGGACAAGTACTCGACCACGCGCAACGAGATGCTCGACCAGCTGGCCTACATGCTGGGCGGCCGCGCGGCCGAGGAGCTGGTCTTCCACGACCCGACCACGGGCGCCGCGAACGACATCGAGAAGGCCACCACCACGGCCCGCGCGATGGTCACCCAGTACGGCATGACCGAGCGCCTCGGCGCGATCAAGTTCGGCGGCGACAACACCGAGCCGTTCCTGGGCCGCGAGATGGCGCACCAGCGCGACTACTCGGAAGAGGTCGCGGCGCTGGTCGACGAAGAGGTCAAGAAGCTCATCGAGACCGCGCACAACGAGGCCTGGGAGATCCTGGTCGAGAACCGCGACGTCCTCGACAACCTGGTCCTGGCCCTCCTGGAGAAGGAGACCCTGGGCAAGGAGGAGATCGCCGAGATCTTCTCGACGGTCGTCAAGCGCCCGGCCCGCCCGGCGTGGACCGGCTCGGCCCACCGCACCCCGTCGACCCGCCCGCCGGTGCTCTCGCCCAAGGAGCTCCAGCTGACGAACGCGGCCAACGGCGCCGCGGCGGCCACCCCGGTCGTGTCGGTGGAGAAGGACCCGGTCACCGAGGACCGCGCCGAGTAACCGCCGGTCCGCAGCCCGGCCCGGAATGGATGCCGCGCCTCCCAGGTTCTAGCCTGGGGGCGCGGCATTTTCGTATGCCCGTGTGATCGAAGACAGGAACGAGGCACAGATGACCGACCCAGTGACCCTGGCCGGCGAGGGCACGATCGGCGTGTTCGACGAGAAGCGGGCCGAGGCCGCCGTCCGAGAGCTCCTCATCGCGGTCGGCGAGGACCCGGACCGCGAGGGGCTCCTGGAGACGCCGGCCCGCGTGGCCCGGGCGTACCGGGAGATCCTCGCGGGCCTGTGGCAGAAGCCCGAGGACGTCCTGACGACGACGTTCGACCTCGGGCACGACGAGATGGTGCTCGTCAAGGACATCGAGATCGTGAGCCTGTGTGAGCACCACCTGCTTCCCTTCCACGGCGTGGCCCACGTCGGGTACATCCCCGCCGAGAGCGGGAAGATCACCGGGCTGTCCAAGCTGGCGCGCCTCGTCGAGGTCTACGCCCGCCGTCCGCAGGTCCAGGAGCGGCTCACCACGCAGATCGCGGACTCCCTGATGGAGATCCTGGAGGCGCGCGGCGCGATCGTCGTCGTCGAGGCCGAGCACATGTGCATGTCGGTCCGCGGCATCCGCAAGCCGGGCGCGAAGACCACGACCTCGGCGGTCCGCGGCCAGCTCCGCGACATCGCCACCCGCAACGAGGCGATGAGCCTGATAATGGCCCGCTGACATGGCCGACGGGTCCCCGTCCGACGGCTGGGAGCCGCTGAGCGAGGACGTCCGGCGCACCCTGGAGCTGCTGCTCGACGGTGACTCGGACGTCCACCGCGGCCTGCGGGCGCAGATCCCGCACGCCGAGATGCGCGGGAGCGGCTGCGCCTGCCCGTGCGTGTACCTGAGGGTGGACACGGGGGCGGTGGCGGCCGTGCCGTTGGAGGAGACCATGGACGCGGTGGCGGGCGCGCCACTGTTCGATGCCGGGGGCGGCTACGACGGCGAGGCGATGCTCCTCGCCTCCGGCGGTCTCCTCGCGGACCTGCAGTTCTGCGACTGGGAGGGCCGGGGGCCCGGAGACCGCGGGCTCTGGGAGTGGCTGGGACCCCGCCACCCCTGAGACGGCCCCGGCCGGGTCCGGGTCAGGCCCGGGCCGAGCCCTGTGGGGTGTCGTCGTCCTCGGGAAGCTTCAGGACGCGCTCCAGGAAGAGGGCCGCGGCGATGACCGCCGCACCCGCCAGCACCGAGAACGCCGCGTACCAGGCTTGATCGCGGCGGGCCGGCACCTCCAGGCCGTCGGCCAGGAGGAAGACGCCCACGCCGCCGTACATGCCCGCGACGAGAGCCGCGACGAGGGCGCTGGCCTGGCCGAAGACCAGGGCCCGGGCCGCCATCAGCGGCTCCACGCCCTTCGCGTCGGGCTGCCGCTCGCGCTGGGCCTTGAGGCGGGAGCGCAGCGACAGGGCCGTCGCCAGCAGCACGACCGCGATGGCGCCCAGCACGATCGGGGCGGCCAGCGGGACGCCCGGCAGGGTCCCGTACGCGTTCCACAGGCGGGCACCCGCCCAGGACAGCACCCCGGCCACCACGAAGATGCCCGCCAGGACCGCTGGCCTCAGTTGCTTCACGTGCCTGTTCCCCGCTCTCTGCGCCTCTGCCTCAGCCGTCCGTCGGCAGACCACAGGCTATCGACGTCTACTCGGGGAGGTGCAGTTCCAGGTCGGGGCGGCGGGTGACGCCGGCCAGGCCGATCCCGGCGAGCAGGTCGGCGACGGGGCCGTGGCCGGGGATCCGCGCCTCGGGGTCGACGTCGTGCCAGGGGGCGAGGACGAAGGCCCGCTCGTGGGCGCGGGGGTGCGGGAGGGTGAGGACGGGGTCGTCGGAGACCACCTCGGCGTACGCGATGATGTCCACGTCGATGGTGCGGGGGCCCCACCGCTCCTCGCGGACGCGGTCGAAGGCCTCTTCGATGGCGTGGCCGCGCTCCAGCAGGCTGGACGGGGGCAGGGTGGTCCGCACGCGGACCACCGCGTTCAGGTACGACGGCTGGGAGCCGGGCTCGACGCCCCACGGCTCGGTCTCGTAGACGGGGGAGACGGCCTTGACCCGGACGCCCGGGGTGTCGCCGAGGGCGTCGATCGCGCCCTGCAGGGTCTCCATCCGGTTGCCGAGGTTGCCGCCGAGGGCGATCACGGCCCATTTGGGGTTGGACAGGGTGACGTCGGCCGCGTCGACCGCCTCGACGACGGAGGCGGGCACCGGCTGGACGGTGGGGTCGCTCTGGGCGTTCAGTCCGTTGTTCACGCGCGGCTCCGGGTGATCGTGATGGTCACGTCGTCGAAGGGGACGGTGATGGGCGCGTCCGGCTTGTGGACGACGACCTCCACTTGGGCCACCGCTTCGTGCTTGAGGCACTGCTGGGCGATGCGCTCGGCCAGGGTCTCGATCAGGTCGACGGGCTCGCCCTGGACGACGTCGACGACTTCCTCGGCGACGACCCCGTAGTGGACGGTCTTCGCCAAGTCGTCGTCCGCCGCAGCCGGGCGCGTGTCGATGTGCAGAACCAGGTCGACGATGAAGGTCTGGCCTTCTTCGCGTTCCCGGGGGAAGACGCCGTGGTGCCCGCGAGCCTTGAGGCCGCGCAGCGCGACACGATCCACGCGAATCACTCCTGCTTTCGTAGGTGCATGCGGTCCGGGACTCCCCGGATCCATGGGCCTGCGCCGAGTGCGGTCGGCGTCGTCCGTCTTCGAATCTACCTGCGAAAGGGGCCGGTACCCGCCGGAGGGGTCAGCCGGAGGCCTCTTCCTCGTCCTCGTCGGACTCCGTCAGGACCGGAGAACCGTGGTGGGACCAGAGGCGCCAGCCCTCGGATGTGCGTCGGAACACATTTGTGGCGACGACGAGCTGGCCGACGAGCGGTCCGAGCTCTCCGCCGTCCCCGGCGGGCCCTCCGCTGAGGATGTTCTCGGTGCAGGTGACCAGGGCCGTGTCGGCGATGACGGCGACCTTGGTGTCGGTCAGGAAGAACTGGATGTACTCGGTGTGGGACATGATCAGCGCGTACGAGCGGAGCACCTCGCCGCGGCCGCTGAGCACCGGCCAGCCCGGGTGGACGCAGGACACCTCGTCCTCCAGCCAGAGCGCCGACATGGCGTCGAAGTCACCCCGCTCCATGGCCTCGTAGAAGGCCGTGTTGACCTGCTCGACGGCTTCGATGTCGGTACGGCTCACCGTGCCCCTCTCCTGGCAGTACGGGCCCCGGGTGCGGGCCGGGTCACCAAGCCCCTTCCACCGCGCGGGCCACCCGAACCGCGTCGGCCGTGGCGCGTACCTCGTGGACCCGGACGGCCCAGGCACCCTGGTGGGCGGCGATGGCCGAGACGGCGGCGGTGGCGGCGTCGCGCTCGCGGGCCGGCGGCGGGGCGGCGTCGGCGCCGGCCAGGACGCGGCCGAGGAACCGCTTGCGCGACGCGGCGACGAGCAGCGGGAAGCCGAGGGCCCGCAGCTCGGGGAGGTGGGCGACGAGGGCCAGGTCGTGGTCGGCCATCTTCGCGAAGCCGAGGCCGGGGTCGACGACGATCCGCTCGGGGGCGATGCCGCCGGCGATGACGGCTTCGATGCGGGTCCGGAGCTCGGCGGTGACCTCGGCGAGGACGTCGTCGTACACGGCGAGGCTGTTCATGTCGGCGCTGAAGCCGCGCCAGTGCATCACCACGAAGGGCACCTCGGCGGCGGCCACGGCCGGGATCATGCCGGGATCGGCGAGCCCGCCGCTGACGTCGTTGACCAGTGTCGCGCCGGCTTCGACGGCCCGGGCGGCGACCGAGGCGCGCATGGTGTCGACGGAGACGGTGACGCCTTCGGAGGCCAGGCCGCGGACCACGGGGACGACGCGGCGCAGCTCCTCCTCCTCGTCGACGCGGGTGGCGCCGGGCCGGGTGGACTCGCCGCCGACGTCGATGAGGTCGGCGCCCTGGGCTATGAGGTCGAGGCCGCGCTTGACGGCGGCGGTGGTGTCGAACCAGCGGCCCCCGTCGGAGAAGGAGTCGGGGGTGACGTTCACGACGCCCATGACCGCGCAGCGGTCCCAGTCCGGCAGGCCTGTGACCCGGCCCCTGCCGGCGGCCCCGTGCTTGATGTTCATGGTCCCAGGGTAGGGCTGCCCCGGATCGGGCACGGCCCGGGCGGTGCGCGGCGGGAGCCGGGCGGTACGGGGCCCCGGGTGCGCGCCCGGGGAGGCCGGAAGGCGGGAAGCCCGCGGCGCGGAGCCCGGCGCGGCACGAGGCCTTGCGCGGTACGAGGCCCGGCGCAGCACGAAGCCCGGCGCCCCGGGTTCACCGGGGGCCGGGCTTCACGTGCGGTGCGGCGGTGCGGCCGCGGGGCGTCAGGCCGCCTGGGCCTCGCGCTCCGGCCGGGCGGGTACGGCGCTCAGGTGGGTGTGGGCGCAGGCGCGCTCCGGCTTGGGGCCGCGGCGGCCGGCGAACAGCCGGGGCAGGGCCAGGGTCACGAAGCCCTCGGCCTGCATGACGGCGAAGCCGATGCGGGGCAGGTCGCGGGTGGTGCGGTAGACCATGAAGCGCGGCTCCCAGCGGGGGCGGAACTTCGCGTTGAACTTGTACAGCGACTCGATCTGGAACCAGCGGGACAGGAAGACCAGCAGGCTGCGCCACATGCGGAGCACCGGGCCGGCGCCGATCCTCTCGCCGCGGGCCAGGGCCGAGCGGAACATCGCGAAGTTCAGGGAGACCTTCTCGATGCCGAGGGACGGGGCGGCCTCCAGGGAGGCGACGATCAGCAGCTCGTTCATGCCGGGGTCGGCTGCGCGGTCGCGGCGCATCAGCTCCAGCGACATGCCGTCCTTGCCCCACGGCACGAAGTGCTGGATGGCCTTCAGGTCCCCGAACGGGCTGGTGTCGCCTTCCTCCACGCGGTGGGCGGTGGCGATGATGCAGTCGCCGTCGCCCGGGTCGCCGACGCGGCCGAGGGCCATGGAGAAGCCGCGCTCGGTGTCGGTGCCGCGCCAGGCCTCGGCAGCGCCGCGGACCTGCTCCAGCTCCTCCTCCGTGAGGTCGGCCACGCGGCGGACCTTGGTGGTGTAGCCGTTGCGCTCGATGCGCTTCACCATCTGGCGGACGTTGCGCATGGCGCGGCCGGTGAGGGAGAAGTCTTTGACGTCGACGATGGCCTCGTCGCCGAGCTCCAGGGCGTCCAGGCCGGTCTCGCGGGTCCAGACCTCGCCGCCGGTCTCGCTGCAGCCCACGACGGCCGGGGTCCAGGAGTGGGCCTTGGCCTCCGCCATGAACCGCTCGATGGCGCCGGGCCAGGCCTCGACGTCGCCGATGGGGTCGCCGGAGGCGAGCATCACGCCGGAGATGACGCGGTAGGTGACGGCGGCCTTGCCGCTGGGGGAGAAGACGACGGCCTTGTCGCGGCGCAGCGCGAAGTGGCCGAGGGAGTCGCGGCCGCCGTGCTTGGTGAGCAGCTCGCGCAGCTTGTCCTCGTCGTCGGAGGTGAGCCCGGCGGCGGGGTGCTCGGGGCGGAAGGCGAGGTAGATGGTGGTCAGCGCGGTCAGCATGCCCAGCGCGCCGAGGGAGTAGCCGACGATCCAGTCCGCGCGGCCGCCGGAGTAGGCGACCGGGCCCTCGATGCCGACGAGCCCGTACAGGACGTGTGCGATCTGCTCGTAGAGGCCGGGGCGTCCCACCACCTTGCTCGGGTGGGCGTTGACGATGACCAGGCCGAGGCCGATCGAGCCGGCGCTCATGAGGATGAAGTTGGCCAGGGCCTTCCAGCGGCTGCGCGGGTCGGGCAGCGCCTTGAATTCACCCTGATGGCGCAACAGGAGGGCGAGCAGGGCGACAGCGATCACCACGCCGATGTAGGAGTGGCGGTACACGAACTGTGCGGCGGCTCCGACCGGCAGCAGGAAGACGGCCGCCCGCCAGGCGCGGCGCTTGCGGCGCTTGAGGCCGTGGGCGAGCAGGAGCAGCAGGACGCCGGCGCAGATGGTGACGGCTGCCGCCATGGGCCGGGTCGAGCCGGGTATCACCTCCGCGACGGCGCGGAGCCGGCTGTGCTGGAACCGCGGGAACACGCCCGCCGCAACGTCGAGGAGGCCGACGACCGTGACGGCCGTTCCCACCAGCCCGGGCACGGACTCCGGTCGTGGTCCGCGGAAGATTCGGCGTACCCCGCTCGGAACCTGTCCCGACTTATCGCCATCTATCCTGCTAGACATCGCTTCCCGTTGCTCCGCGAGAGATCAAGTGGCCGAAGGCCGCGACAGCCTCCGGAGTGTGGTGCGTCCACTAGGACGACATCGAGCGCGAGCGGGTTCACTCTTTCGTCGAGAAAAACTTGTCCTGCCACCAGAAAGTCGACTGACAGCTCATGGGTCTCACCAGTAATACGGTTCTGGCGATCGCCGTCGCTGCCGGTGTGCTGCTCTTTGCAGCCACGGTGTGGTTCTGGCCCCGGCTCTCGGGCCGCACGTGGCGTGCGGTGCTGGGCCGGATCGGCCTCCTGTTCGCGACGCAGCTGGCGGTGTTCTCGGCGGTCGGCCTGGCGGCGAACCAGTCCTTCTCCTTCTACGGTTCGTGGGCGGACCTGTTCGGCAAGGAGACCTCGGTCGGCAAGGTCGTCGACCACTCGATGAGCAGCAAGGACATCAAGGTCGTCGACAAGCAGAAGCTGGAGGTCCCCGGCGGGGCCCAGCCGCAGGTCGGCGGCCAGATCCTGAAGGTGTCGATATCCGGCGAGAAGTCGAAGATAACGAGCCCGGGGTACGTGTGGCTGCCGCCGGAGTACTTCCAGCCGCAGCACAAGGACAAGAACTTCCCCGCCTCGATCGTGCTGACCGGCTACCCGGGCACCGCGGAGAACCTGATCAAAGGGCTGAACTACCCGATGACGGCCTTCAAGCAGGCCAAGGCGGGCAAGATGAAGCCGATGATCCTGGTCATGCTGCGCCCGACCGTGGCGCCGCCGCGTGACACCGAGTGCGTGGACATCCCCGGCGGCCCGCAGACGGAGACCTTCTTCGCGCAGGACCTGCCCCAGGCCATCCAGAGCACCTTCCGGGTCGGCAAGAAGCCCGAGAACATGGGCTTCATCGGCAACTCCACCGGCGGCTACTGCGCCCTGAAGATCGCCGCGCACTACCCGCAGACCTTCGGTGCCGCGGCCGGCCTGTCCGCGTACTACGAGGCCCCGAACGACGCCACGACCGGCAACCTGTTCCAGGGCGACGAGAACCTGAAGAAGCGCGCCGACGTCCTGTACAGCATCGAGCGCAAGAAGCCGACGGGCACCTCGTTCCTGGTGACCAGCAGCGAGACGGGCGAGCCGAACATCACGGACACCCGCAAGTTCGTCAAGCTGGTCAAGGGTCCGGACCGGGTCTCGTCGATCATCCTCGACAGCGGCGGCCACAACTTCAACACCTGGCGCCGCGAGATCCCGCCGATGCTGACGTGGATGAGCAACCGCATCCAGGCCTGACGGCCTGCGCCGAACGACCTGTGACGACCGTGTGGCCGGCCCGGAAGGGCCGGCCACACGGCGTTTTCCGGCCCGGTCGGCGGGCCCGGTCAGGCCGCGTCGGCGTCCTCGGCGCGGGCCCGGAGCAGCGTCCGGTGCACCCCCTGCGGGGTCAGGACGCCGACCAGCGCGCCGGATTCCGGATCCGTGACCCCGATCCGTCCCGAGTCCTCCTGGAGCAGCGCGGCCAGGGCCTCGCGCAGGCTGGCCCCGAGCGCGACCGAGGCCTCCGGTTCCGCCCCGTCGGCCGGTGCGAGGTCGGCGGTCCCGACCGGGGTGACCGCGAGCCGCTTGAGCCCGCGGTCCGCGCCGACGAAGGAGGCGACGTACGCGGTGGCGGGGGAGCCCAGTACCGCGGCCGGGCGGTCGAACTGCTCGATGGTGCCCGTCCCGTAGACGGCGATGCGGTCGCCGAGCCGGACGGCCTCGTCCAGGTCGTGCGTGACCAGCAGGATCGTCTTGCGGACCGTCTTCTGCAGCGTCAGGAACTCGTTCTGCAGCCGCTCGCGCACCACCGGGTCCACCGCCCCGAACGGCTCGTCCATCAGCAGCACCGGCGGATCGGCGGCGAGCGCGCGGGCCACGCCGACGCGCTGGCGCTGCCCGCCGGACAGCTGGTGCGGGTAGCGGCCGCCGTACACGGCCGGGTCCAGGCCGACCAGTTCGAGGAGTTCGGCCGCCCGGGCCCGGGCCTTGGCCCGGGGGGTGCCGACGAGCTGCGGCACGGTCGCGGTGTTCTCCAGCACCGTCTTGTGCGGGAACAGCCCCACCTGCTGGATGACGTACCCGATGCGGCGGCGCAGCTCGACCGGATCGGCGGCCGCGATGTCCTCGCCGCCGAGCAGGATCCGCCCGGAGGTGGGCTCGATCAGCCGGTTGACCATCTTCATCGTGGTGGTCTTGCCGCAGCCGGACGGGCCCACCAGCGTGACCAGTTCGCCCTCCGCCACTTCGAAGGACAGGTCCTCGACGGCGGTCGTCCCGTCGGCGTAGCGCTTGGTCACATGCTCGAATCGGATCACACCGCCATCCTTCCCTACCGGCGGCGCGGACGTGTGAAGAGCGTGTTGCCCGATCCGCATCGCCGAGCGGCACCGCTGCGCGGGGGTCGCGATCGAGGACCTGGGCTTCGACGACGCCCGCGCCACCGGCCGGGAGACGATGGGACGGGGCGGCCGCGGCAAGCGCTTCCGCCGCACCGTCTCCGGCATCCCCACCGCGAAGTTCCGCGAGCGCCTGCGCTCGATGGCCTTCCACCGGGGCCTGGTCGTCATCGCCGTCGATCCGGCCTACACCAGCATTTGGGGCGAGCGGTACTGGAAGACCCCGCTCCAGCAGCAGACCAAGACCACGGTCACCAGGCACCACGGTGCCTCGGTGGCCATCGGACGACGCGCCCTCGGGCACCGAACACGGCGTCGGCCAGGTGTGACCGGCCACGACCAGAGGATCGTGGAGCGGAGAGCTGCCGGCCAGGCCGTATTCATCCCGAGGGCGCGTGGGACCGTGAGCCCACCCAGGACAGGACGCACGCCAACCAGAGGCGGCAAGACGGACCTGCTCCAAGGTGACCAGCACACGCTGTTCCCCGACCTTCACGACCGTTCGGAAGGTCACCGGACTACCTGTCCGGATTCATGCGATGCGGCCAACACCGGCCAACGTCGCTAGGAACGGTTAGGGTCGCTCCTGGCTTCATGTTTTCGGACGGATGTGCGTACGACCGGCGGGGAGGGGGGACGGCATGGCGGAGCAGAGCTGCCTGGTGGCGAACGACTGGATCTGCTGGGAGTACGTCACCTCCCGCTCCCAGGAGCTGACCGCCGCCACCCTCGAACACGTCTGGATCACCGCCGCGTCCGTGCTCATCGGCCTCGCCGTGTCCGTCCCGCTGGCCCTGCTGGCCCGCCGCGGCCGGCACTGGGCCGCACCCGTGCTGGGCCTGACGACGCTGCTCTACACGGTCCCCTCCCTCGCCATGTTCTCCCTGCTGCTCCCGCTGTTCGGGCTGTCCGCCTCCCTGGTCGTGACCGGCCTGGTGCTGTACTCGCTGACCATCCTCGTCCGCAACGCGCTGGCCGGGCTGGAGGCCGTACCGGAGGAGGTGCGGGAGGCCGCGCGCGGCATGGGCTACGGGCCCGCGCGGCTGCTGTGGCAGGTCGAACTGCCGCTGGCGCTGCCGGCGCTCTTCGCCGGGCTGCGGATCGCCACCGTCTCGACCGTGGCGCTGACCACCGTCGGCTCGATCGTCGGCAAGGGCGGCCTCGGCAACCTCATCGCCCCGGCCGTGAACAGCTCTTTCAAGGCCCAGGTGCTCACCGCCTCCGTGCTGTGCGTGCTCCTCGCCCTCGTGGCGGACCTGCTGCTGCTCGGGCTGCAGCGGCTGCTCACGCCGTGGACGCGCACGGCGGCGACGGACAGGGGGGCGTAAGGGCCGTGGGTGTCATGGGAGGGGCCTGGGACTGGCTGGCGGACGGCGCGCACTGGTCCGGCGAGAACGGGGTGTGGCACCGGCTCGCCGAGCACGCCTGCGTCAGCGGCATCGCCCTCGCGGTCGCCTGCGCGGTGGCCCTGCCCGTCGGGCTGTGGCTCGGCCACATCGGCCGGGGCGGGGCGCTGGCGGTCAACCTCTCCAACGCCGGGCGGGCCGTCCCCGTGTTCGCGGTGCTCGCCCTGTTCATGGTCTCGCCGCTGCGCAGCGCGGGCTACCTGCCCACGGTCGTCGCGCTCGTGCTGTTCGCCGTGCCGCCTCTGCTGACCAACGCGTACGTCGGCATGCGCGAGGTCGACCGGTCCGTGGTGGAGGCCGCCCGCGGCATGGGCATGTCCGGCGGCCAGCTGTTCCTGCGGGTCGAACTGCCGCTCGCGCGGCCGCTGCTGATGACGGGTCTGCGCTCGGCCGCCGTCCAGGTCGTCGCCACGGCCACGATCGCGGCGATGGTCGGTCAGGGCGGCCTCGGCCGGATCATCACCGCCGGCTTCAACACGTACAACACGCCGCAGGTCATCGCGGGCGCCCTGCTCGTGGCGGCGCTGGCCCTGCTGGTCGAGGGGGTCCTCGTGGCGGCGGAGCGGCTGCTGGCCCGGCCGGCGGCGCGCTGACCACGGCCGATGGCGCGCCGACACGGCCGGCGGCGCGCTGGTCGCGGCCGGCCGCCCGGCCCGCCCGTTCCTGTTCGCATCCACCTCACCGGAGGAGCACGACATGAGCAAGTCCACCCGCGCCCTGGCCGCGGCCCTCGCGGCGGCGTCCCTCGCCGCCTCCCTCACCGCCTGCGGCGGCGCGAGCCTGGAGCAGAGCAAGGAAGCCGGCGGTGCCGCGTCCGCGTCCGGGGACGGCGACTCCGGCAAGGGGAAGCTGGTGATCGGCGCGGCCGGGTTCACCGAGTCCAACGTACTGGCGGAGCTGTACGCCCAGGTCCTCCGGGACGCCGGCTACAGCACCTCGATCACCACGGTCAACAACCGCGAGCTGTACGAGCCCTCCCTGGAGAAGGGCGAGATCGACATCGTCCCGGAGTACGCGGCCACGCTCGCCGAATTCCTGAACGCCAAGGTCAACGGCCCGAAGGCACCCCAGGAGAAGCCGGTCGCCTCCAGCGACCCGGCCGCCACGGTGGCCGGGCTGGAGAAGCTGGCGGCACCGCTGGGCCTGAAGGTCCTGCCCGCGGGCGGGGCGGTCGACCAGAACGCCTTCGCGGTGACGAAGGAATTCGCCCGGAAGAACAACCTCCGGACCCTGTCCGACCTCGGCAGGTCCGGGCTGAAGGTGAAGATCGCGGCCGGCGACGAATGCGCCGTACGCCCCTTCTGCGCCCCGGGCTTGAAGACCGCCTACGGAATCGACGTCTCCGGCATCGACCCGAAGGGAGTCGGCACCCCCCAGGCCAAGCAGGCCGTCAAGGACGGCACCGACCAGCTGGTGCTCACCACGACCACGGACGCCACGCTGGACAGCTTCGACCTGGTCCTGCTGGAGGACGACAAGAAGCTCCAGAACGCCGACAACGTCCTGCCCGTCGTCAACGCCAAGGACGCGGGCGCCCCGGAGATCGCGGCCGCACTGGACAAGCTCACCAAGGCCCTCACCACCGCCGACCTCGTCGAACTGAACGGCCGGATCGACGCCCGGCGCGAGAAGCCGGCGGACGCCGCGAAGGCCTATCTGAAGGCCAAGGGGCTGATCGGCGGGTAGCGGCCGCCGGGGCGAGGGGCACCGCGGATAACTGACCGGGAACAGATTGCCGGGCAGCCATCCCCAAGCGGCCCCCACGCCCTGTAAATTTCTGGCCATGCCCCGAGGACGCCACCGCAATCCCGAACCCCTGCACCGGCTGCTCACTCCCGCGGCCGTGGCCGGTGTTTCCCTCACCACTGCGACCGTGGCCTGGCTGCTCGCGGATCCCGTGGCGCTGCGGCTGCTCGTGGCGCTGGCCGCGGCCGCGGGCATCGCGGCCGCCCTCGTCATGCGCACCTGGGACCGAACGGCCGGGCGGCGCGTCACGGAACTGGCGCGCGAGCGGGTCAAGGACGAGTGGAAGACCGACGAGCGCATGGCCGAGCTGGAGTCCGACCTCGAAGAGGCCCGGGTCCTGCGGGCCAAGCTCGACGCCAAGCTGCGGGCCAAGCGGGTCGAGATCGCCGGGCTGCGCGGCGAGCACGCGGCGCTGCTGCGCCGGTACGCCACCGCCGAGACCGAGCGGGCCACCGCCCTGGAAGGCCGCCGGCTGCTGGCCATCGAAGCGTCCGCGGCCCCGGTGGCCGGCCCCGCGAAGGAGCTCCCGCCGGTCACCGAGGAGCGCACCTCCAGCGGCGCGCCCACCGCGGTCGGCTACGCCCGCGCCCATGCGGCCCTGAGCGCCCTGATCAACAAGGCCGAGGCCGGTCCGGCGGGCCCGGGAGGCCCCGGGGGACCGGGCGCCCGGGCTCCGCTGCCCGCACCGGCGAAGCCCGCACAGCTCCCGGCCGGGCAGCGGCAGCCCGCGCCGGCCGACGGGCCCCAGTCCGGCACCGGACCCCAGTCCGGCACCGGACCCCAGTCCGGCACCGGACCCCAGTCCGGCACCGAGCCGCAGGCCGCAGCAGACACCCGGTCGGCCGGCTCCGCCCTCCCGGCGCGCCGCCCCGCGGGGCCGGTGGCCCCGTACCAGGCCGCACGCCGCCCGGCCTCCCGCACCGTCGGCGGCTTCGACTTCTTCGGCACGAAGGGCGCCGACCAGGCGCGCGCGGCGATCGAGTCGGTCCAGAACGAGGACCTGGCCGACGTGGTCGGGGAGGAGGCCCTGGCCGTCCACAAGGCGGAGTCGGACCGGGCCGCCGAGCCGGAGCCGCAGCAGGAGCCGAAGCCGGAGTCCGATGCCGCCGCTGCGGCCGCGGCCGGGCCGGACGAGGCGGGCCAGGTCATCGACCTGACCGAGCACGACGAGACCGAGCCGATCAACGTGGGCCGGCTGCGCAGCGCGATCTCCTGAGCGCCGGCCGTCGGACAGCGCCGCGCAGGGACCGGACGGTACGCACCCACTCCGGTTCCGCGCCCGCCGTGCCCGTGTTCAGGGGTAGGCGAGCACCACGTTCATGGCGACGACCTCCAACAGCAGCTGCACCCCCAGCGCGACCCGCTGGGCCGTCAGCGGCCGTGCCGTCATCGCCACCGCGAAGGCGACCAGCACGCCGCCGACCAGCGACAGGAAGAACACGCCGGGGAAGGGCTCGCAGCCGCCGCGCATCAGGCACGTGCCGCCCTCCTCCGTGGCCAGCACCGCCAGCTTCGCCAGGAACAGGACGGGCAGGAACAGCACGAAGGCGATGCCGGAGCCCCGCTTCGCCCGCTTCGAGGCGGCGCGCTGCGGCGAGGCGGGCGACTGCTGGTACCAGGTGGTCATGGCGCCATCCTGTCCCGCCCGGCCGGGCCGGGGATCCGTACGGCTACTCAGCTCCGCGGCCCGGCGTACTCAAACGCCCGGGGCGGGGTGCCCGGCCCTCAGAACAGCGGGAGCTGGCCCGGCAGGTCCGGCAGGACGAAGCCGTCGAGCGTCGGCGCGGCCGCGCCGAGCACCACCCGGGCCCGGGAGCCGGGGCAGGACACCATGCCGCGGTCCCGCCCGGCGGGCGGGTCGTGCCGGGCGATCCGGCCGGCGGTCACGGCGCAGTCGCGCCCGCATGCGGGACAGGCTCGTCGGGGGGAATGCGCCATGCCCCCAGTGTGCCCTCCCGCACCGACAGCGCCCCCGCCGGGGACACCGCTTGCCGCGATGGTCCGGCGATGGTCAGACCCCGGCCTCCGCGTCCGCCTCCGCCGAGTCCCGGTCCGCGCTGCGGTCCGTGTCGCGGGTGGCCAGCCAGGCCGCGTGGGCCCGGCCCACCCGGTCCCACAGGGCCTCCCGGTCCTCCTGCGTCAGGTCGTCGAGGGCCCGCTCGAACAGCCCGCCCACCACCGACCAGAACTCCCCGGGCGTGTCCAGGATCCGCTCGCTGGCCCCCTTCACCGGGTCGATCCGGCTGAGGACCCGCCCCCGCAGGGTGTCGATCCCGTGCGCGTCGCGCCGCAGCATCGCGAAGGTCCGGACGAAGCCGGAGTCCTCGGAGGTGGACAGCCGTTCGTGCGTGGCCTCGAAGTCGGCCGTCGCGGCGGGCGCCGCGAGGAAGTTGACCACCGGGCACGGTCCCGCGTCGTTGAGGTACCGCCAGCCGGGCTCGTCGCCCTCCAGCGGGGCCAGCCCGTACGTGAACGCCCCCTGCCGGTGCGTTCCGGCCCGCAGCGGCAGCGGCTCGTACGGCCCGTCGCCCAGCCCGGCGTCGACGAAGTACTCCTCGCCGTCCACCCGCACGGTCAGCGCCAGGTGGTCCCCGCTCACGTCGTGCCGGTCGCGGTCCGCCGGGCCGAGGACGCCCGCCCGGTGCCGGGTCACGTCGTACCCGAGGGACTCCAGCAGCAGGGCGAAGGCGCCGTTGAGGTGGAAGCAGTACCCGCCGCGGCCGTCGGCGAAGCGGCGCACCGACAGCGCGGGGTCGATGCCGGGCGGCCGGCCGAGCTGGATGTCGACGTTCTCGTACGGGATGCGCTCCAGGTGGGCGCGCTGAAGTGCGAAGAGGGCCTCGGTGGTGGGCCGGGGCGGCTCCGCGAAGCCGAGCCGCCGCAGGTATCCGTCGTGGCCGTCGCATATGCCAAGGGTGGTCATTCCCGCACCCTAGGCGCTGACGGCCCCTGGTTTCCCGCGACTTGTCCGTCCGCGACTACTTGTCGATGTCGCCGACGACGAAGAACAGCGAGCCCAGGATCGCCACCATGTCCGCGACGAGCGTGCCCGGCAGCAGTACCGACAGCGCCTGGATGTTGTTGTAGGAGGCCGAGCGCAGCTTCAGCCGGTACGGGGTCTTCTCGCCTTTGGAGACCAGGTAGTAGCCGTTGATGCCGAGGGGGTTCTCGGTCCAGGCGTACGTCGCCCCCTCGGGCGCCTTCAGGACCTTCGGCAGGCGCTGGTTGACCGGGCCGGGCGGCAGCTCCGCCATCCGGTCCAGGCAGGCGTCGGCCAGGTCGAGGGAGTTGTGCGTCTGGTCCAGCAGGCACTCGAAGCGGGCCAGGCAGTCGCCCTCGGTCCGGGTGACCACCTTCAGGACGTCCTGCAGCTCGCCGTAGGCCAGGTACGGCTCGTCGCGGCGCAGGTCGAAGTCGACGCCGGAGGCGCGGGCGATCGGGCCGGAGACCCCGTACGCGTGCACCGCCTCGGCGGACAGGACGCCGACGCCGCGCGTGCGGCCCCGGAAGATCTCGTTGCCGTGGACCAGCTTGTCGTACACGTCCATCCGGCTGCGGACGTCGGCGACCGCGGCACGGGCCCGGCCGAGCCAGCCCGCCGGCAGGTCCTCCTTGAGGCCGCCGACGCGGTTGAACATGTAGTGCATGCGGCCGCCGGAGATCTCCTCCATGACGGCCTGGAGCTCCTCGCGCTCGCGGAACGCGTGGAAGATCGGGGTGATTCCGCCCAGTTCGAGAGGGTACGACCCGAGGAACATCAGGTGGTTCAGCACCCGGTTCAGCTCGGCGAGCAGGGTCCGCATCCACACGGCCCGCTCGGGGACCTCCATGCCGAGCATCCGCTCGACCGCCATGACCACGCCGAGCTCGTTGGAGAACGCCGACAGCCAGTCGTGGCGGTTGGCGAGCATGACGATCTGCCGGTAGTCGCGGGCCTCGAAGAGCTTCTCGGCTCCGCGGTGCATGTAGCCGACCACCGGATCGGCGCTCGCGATGCGCTCGCCGTCCAGGACGAGGCGCAGGCGCAGCACGCCGTGCGTGGAAGGGTGCTGCGGTCCGATGTTGAGCACCATGTCGGTGCTCTCCGCCGCTCCGCCGATGCCGACCGTGGTCTCCGTCATGGCCGCATTGTCTCAGCCGGGCGCCGGATCTCGTCCTCTGGTCCCATGGGGCGGGCTCCCCGCCGCCCTAGGGTGGGGACATGGACACGGGGACGGGGACGGGGACGGGGATGGACGGGGCGGGGCCCGGCTGGGTGGGCCTTCAGGGCGGGCTGCTCACGGTGCGAAGGCTGCTGCTGGTGGTGTGGATGCTGCTGCTGGCGGGGGCGACCGCCCTGCTGCTGTGGCTGCTGGCCGGCCCGGTCTGGGCGGCGGCCGGGGCGTTCTGGCTCGCGGTCCTGGCCTGGGGGTGGGGGCTGCTCGAACGCAACTGGCGGTCCTGGCGCTACGCCGAGCGGGCCGACGACCTGCTGATCAGCCGGGGCGTGCTCTGGCAGGGGCAGATCGTGGTCCCGTACGGGCGGATGCAGCTGGTCGAGGTGACCTCGGGGCCGCTGGAACGCCGCTTCGGGCTGGCCTCCGTCCAGCTGCACACGGCGGCCGCGGCGACCGACGCCAAGATCCCCGGCCTGCTGCCGGCCGACGCCGAGCGGCTGCGGGACCGGCTCACGGAGCTGGGCGAGGCAAGGTCGGCGGGCCTGTGACCGCCGAGTCCGCGGAGACCGGTCCCGTCGTCTCCGATTCCGCCGCCGTGCCTGCTGCCGCTCCCGCCGCCGTGCCCACTACCGTGCCCGGTGCCGTGCCCGCTGCCGTTTCCGCGGTGCCCGGACCGGCCGCCGAGCGGCGGCTGCACGTGCTCACCCCGCTGCGCCGCGCCTGGGTGCCGATCGCCGCCACGGCCGGCGTGGTGGCCCAGCAGGGCGAGCGGCTGGCCGAGTGGGTCGAGGACCTCACCCCCGCCGTGCGGGCCGTGGTGATCGCCGTCCTCGTCGTCGTCTTCGGCGTGTACGGCTTCCTGAGCTGGTGGTTCACCCACTATTCGGTCACCGACACCGAGCTGCGCATCCGCACCGGCCTGGTCTTCCGGCGCACCGCGCACATCCGGCTGGACCGGATCCAGGCCGTGGACGTCACCCGCCCGCTGCTGGCCCGGATCGCCGGGGTCGCCAAGCTGCGGCTCGACGTGATCGGCACCGAGTCCAAGGACGAGCTGGCCTTCCTCGACGAGCGCGAGGCCGCGGAGCTGCGGGCCGAGCTGCTGGCCCGGGCGGCCGGCTTCGCCCCCGCGGAGGCGGCGGCGGTGGGCGAGGCCCCGCAGCAGGAGCTGCTGCGGGTGCGGCCCCGCGACCTCGCGGTGTCGCTCGCGCTCAACCTCGGCACCTGGGCCGCCGTACTGGCCGTGGTGGCCGCGCCGCTGGCCGTCTGGTGGTTCAGCGACAGCGTCTGGGCGACCCTCGGCACGCTGGTGCCGATCCTCGGCGGCATCTGGGCGGCCACGGCCGGCCGCTTCCAGGAGGAGTACGACTGGCGGGTCGCCGAGTCCCCCGACGGGCTGCGCATCGACCGCGGGCTGCTGGACCGGGCCCACGAGACCGTGCCGCCGGGGCGGGTGCAGTCCCTGCGGATCGTCGAGCCGCTGCTGTGGCGGCGGCGCGGCTGGGTCCGGGTGGAGCTGTCCGTGGCCGGCTCGAAGAACGGCGTGCTCGTCCCGGTGGCCTCCCGGGCCGCCGCGGGGGCGTTGATCGCCCGGGTGCTGCCGGGTGTGGACCCGGACGCCCTGGACTTCCGCCCGTCCCCGGGGGACCGGGCGCGCTGGGTGGTCCCGGTGTGGTGGAAGGGGTACGCGCTGGCCGTCTCCGGGGAGGTGTTCGCGGCCCGGCGCGGGCGGCTGTGCCGCCGTACGGAGCTGGTCCCGCACGCGAAGGTGCAGAGCGTCCGGCTGATCCAGGGCCCGTGGGAGCGGGCCCGCGGTGTGGCCGACGTCTGCGTGGACACCGGCGCGAACACCACGGTCACGGCCCGGGTGCGGGCCGCGGACGAGGCCGCGGCCCTGCTGGAGGCGCAGGCGGACCGTTCGCGCACCTCCCGTGCGGACGCCCGCCCGGACCGCTGGATGACCTGAGCGGAGCCGCTGTGACGGTCCGGTGATCGTCTGCGGGCCCGTCGTGGCCGGTCGCGCAGTTCCCCGCGCCCCTTCCGGGCGCTACGCGGGGCCGGGCCCGCCGCCCGCCCGGACCAGGCCGGACTCGTACGCGAGGACGACGACCTGCACCCGGTCGCGCAGGTTCAGCTTGGTCAGGATGCGGCCCACGTGCGTCTTGACCGTGGCCTCCGACAGCACCAGCCGGCCCGCGATCTCACCGTTCGACAGGCCCTGGGCGACCAGCAGCATGACCTCCCGCTCGCGCTCGGTCAGCCGCTCGATCTCCTTGTTCTGCGGCTCCTGGGTGCCGGTCGGCAGCAGGGGCGCGAACCGGTCGAGCAGGCGCCGGGTCGTCGAGGGGGCCACCACCGCGTCACCGCTGTGCACCGAGCGGATCGCGGCCAGCAGCTCCGCCGGCGGGACGTCCTTGAGCATGAAGCCGCTCGCGCCCGCCTTCAGCCCGGAGAAGGCGTACTCGTCCAGGTCGAAGGTGGTCAGGATGATCACCTTGGGGTGCTCGGGGCGCTCGCAGATCCGCCGCGTGGCCTCGACCCCGTCCAGCCGGGGCATGCGGACGTCCATCAGCACCACGTCCACCTTCGTGGACCGCAGCACCTCCAGCGCCTCCAGGCCGTCGCCGGCCTCGGCGACCACCTCCATGTCCGGCTGGGCGGCGAGCACCATGCGGAAGCCCGTGCGCAGCAGCACCTGGTCGTCGACGAGCATGACCCTCACGGAATTCGCCGGCGTGGGCGCATCAAAGGCAGTCATGTGGCGAGCATACGCAGCGGCCCGGTCCCGTCGGACCCGTGGCGGCCCGTCAGCTCTTCTTCAGCGGCAGCAGCGCGCTGATGCGGAAGCCGCCGCCGGGGCGCGGGCCCGCGTCGAGGGTGCCGCCGACCATGCCGACCCGCTCGCGCATGCCGATCATCCCGTGCCCGGCGCCGTCGGCGCCGCCGTCCTCGTACAGCTCGTGGGCCGCGCCCCGGCCGTCGTCCTCGACGAGCAGGCCGAGCCCGTCGTCGAAGTAGACCAGCCGGACGCTCGCCCTGGCGTCCGGGCCGCCGTGCTTGCGGGTGTTCGTCAGCGCTTCCTGCACGATCCGGTACGCGGTCAGCTCGACGCCGCTGGGCAGCTTGCGCGGGGTGCCCTCGACCTCGAAGTCCACGGTGAGGCCGGCGGCCCGCACCTGCTCGACGAGGACCTCGATCTGCTCGACGTCCGGCTGCGGCACGTAGTCCTCGGACTCCTGCGGCTCCCCGGTGCGCAGCACGCCCAGCAGGCGGCGCATCTCCGCCAGCGCCTGCCGGCCCGTGCCGGAGATGGTCTGCAGGGCCTCCTTGGCCTGTTCCGGCGCCACGTCCATGACGTACGCGGCCCCGTCCGCCTGCACCACCATCACCGACACGTTGTGCGCGACGACGTCGTGCAGCTCGCGGGCGATCCGGGCGCGCTCGGCGGCGACGGCCACCTTGGCCTGGGCCTCGCGCTCCTTCTCCAGCCGCTGGTTCCGCTCGACGAGCTGGGCGTAGTAGGCGCGGCGGGTGCGCAGGGAGTCTCCGAGCACCCAGGCGAGGGCGAACGGGACCATGGCGAACAGGACGAACATGACGTTGCTGGCGCTGTTGCCCTTGTCGACGGGGAAGCGCAGCGCGTACAGCGGGGAGGCGGCGAGCCCGAGGCCGAGCGCGGCCCGCGACAGCGGGCGCGGGAGCTCGGCCGAGGCGGCGACGGTGTACAGGACGACCAGCATGCCGAAGTCCGCGATGTGGGACTCGACGCCGGCCAGCAGCTGGTAGGCGCCGGTGCCGACGGCCAGCCAGAACATCTGCCGCGTCCACTTGCGGCGCAGGGCGACGACGACGCCCATCGCGATCACCGAGGGGGCGGCGATCAGCTTGGCGGCGGTGTCGGCGCCGCTGTCGGCGACCACCAGCATGGCGATCCCGGACAGGAGGACAGCCCAGAAGGTGTCGACGCCCGTCGGGTGTCTGCGGAGGAAGTCGTAGAGGCGCTGCACGTAACCCAGCGTAGGCAAAGAAGATAGGTGCTGGAGTCAACCACAGGTGCGATCCGTGATCCGGGGCCGTACTCCGCAAGGTGGAGGACGAGCTTAACGTGTGGGGGATGAGCACTCAGGACGAACTCAGGGGTCCGGTCGGCTGGCGTACGGCGATGGAAGCCGCGCTGTACGGGCCCGGCGGCTTCTACGTCCGCCCCGGCGGCCCGGGCCCCGCCGGGCACTTCCGCACCTCCGTGCACGCCTCCCCGCTGTACGCGGGGGCCGTGGCCCGGCTGCTGCTCCGGGTGGACGAGCAGCTCGGCCACCCGGAGGGGCTGGACCTGGTCGACGTCGGGGCCGGGCGCGGGGAACTGCTGGCCGGCGTGCTCGCCGCCCTGCCGGAACCGGTGGCCGCGCGGGTGCGCCCGTACGCGGTGGAGAAGGCGGAGCGGCCGCAGGGCCTGGACCCGCGGATCCGGTGGGCGGCGGAACCGCCGGCCGGGACCGCGGGGCTGCTGTTCGCCAACGAGTGGCTGGACAACGTACCCCTGGACATCGCGCAGGACGGGCACTACGTGCTGGTCGCGCCGGACGGCACCGAGAGCCGCGGCCCGGCGGTGGAGGCCGCCGACCGGGCCTGGCTGGAGCGGTGGTGGCCGGGGCCCGGCCGCGCCGAGATCGGGCGGCCGCGGGACGAGGCCTGGGCCGCGGCCGTCGCGACCCTGGAGCGGGGGCTGGCGGTGGCCGTGGACTACGCCCACACCCGCGGGACGCGGCCGGCGTACGGGACGCTGGCCGGCTTCCGGGAGGGCCGGGAGGTGGCCCCCGTCCCGGACGGCAGCTGCGACGTCACCGCCCACGTGGCCCTGGACTCCTGCGCCGGGCCGGGCGCGGTGCTGCTGACCCAGCGGGAGGCGCTGGCCGCGCTCGGCGTCTCGGGCGCCCGGCCGCCGCTCGCGCTGGCCTCCTCGGACCCGGCGGGCTACGTCCGCGCCCTCGCCTCGGCGGGGGAGGCGGCCGAGCTCACCGCCCGCGGCGGGCTGGGCGACTTCGGCTGGCTGGTGCAGCCGGTCGGCGTGGCCGCCTGGCCGGACTGACACGTGCTGGAGGGGCCGGCAGCGCCGGCCCCTCCGTCCGCCCGAAGGCGACTGCCACCCGGTTACCCGGTCACCCCGGTTACCCGGTCACCCCGGTTACTCGGTCACCTCACTGCCGTGTCCGGCGTGCAGGCCGCCGCTGCCCGAGCCGCCGCCGGTCGGCTGCGAGACCACCGGCTTCGACAGCGGCGCCAGGTCGTGGGCGTAGTGGCCGACCGCGTCCGCGATGACGTCCACGTTGATGTCCAGCGCCTTCTGGTCGATGTTCTTCAGGTCGTCGCCCTTGGCGTGGTAGTTCGGGTCGTAGGCCTTGCCGGCCTCCCCACCGAACTTCGCCGCCTGCGCCGCCGTCTTGATGCCCTCGGCGCCGGTGAAGGTGCCGCCGGCCGGGATGCCGGCCTCGATGAACGGCCCGTAGTCCGAGCGGCCGTCGAAGTCGGTGCCCTCGTGCGGGATGTTCTTCGAGTCGAGGAAGTCGGTGATCCCCCGCTCCAGCTGGGCGGAGCCCTCCGGGCCCGGGCCGGCGCCGACGCCGTCGGAGTTGTCGCCGTCGTAGACGAAGTAGGCCGGGTTCGGCGAGCCGATCATGTCGAAGTTCAGGTACAGCTTGATCTGCTTCTTCTGCGCCTCGGTCAGGCCGCCGACGTACGCCTCGGAGCCGAGCAGGCCGAACTCCTCGGCCGACCACCAGGCGAACTTCACCTTGTTCTTGATCTTCTTCTGGTCGCCCGCGAGGCGCTGCGCGACCTGGAGGATGCCGGCCGAGCCCGAGCCGTTGTCGTTGATGCCCGGCCCGCCCGCGACCGAGTCGAGGTGGGCGCCGAGGAAGACGGTGTTGTTCTCGTCGCCTCCCTGCGTCTCCGCGACGACGTTGAACGTCTTGCGCTGCTCCCGCAGTTCGCGGATGTCCAGGGTGACCTCGACCGGGCCGGCGGCGGCGTCGGCGGCGAGGCGCTGGCCCTCGGCCTGGGTGATGCCGCCGGTCGGGATCTTGCCGACGGCCGGGTCGCCGAGGGTGCCGTTGAGGGCGCCGTCGGTGTTGTTGTAGATGATCGCGCCGACGGCGCCGGCCGCGGCCGCGTTGGTCTGCTTGGCGGCGAAGGTGCAGCCGCCGCGCTTGATCAGGGCGATCTTGCCGGTGAAGGCGCCCGCGGCGAAGTCGCCGGGCTCGCAGCCGTTGGTGCCGTCGGCGTCGACGGGCGCCGGGGCGATCTGCGCCGTGACGCCGGACTCGGGGCCGCTCGCGGTGTACGTCATCAGGTGGATCGGCACGTCGCGGCCGCCCGCGCCGTTGACCTTCAGGGTCTCGGCGATGGTCTCGACGTAGGTGAACTCGAACTCGTTGCGCGAGACCTTGTACCCGGCGTTCTTCAGCACCGCCTCGACGTACTGGGCGGACTGCACGTGGCCCTTGGATCCGGCCACGCGGGTGCCGTTGTTGTAGTCGGCGATGGACTGGAAGACCTTCAGGTGGTTGTAGGCGCCTTTGCCGGTCGAGTCCTTGACCAGTTTCCTGGCCAGTGCGTCCGCCCGGGCTGCGTCGCTCTGCGGGCTGGTGGCGCCGGCCGGGCCGGCCAGGAGCAGCGGCGAGACGAGGGTTGCGGCGGCCAGGGCGGCGGTCGCTGCGGCTATGCGGCGTGAGGGCATGAAGGTCCTTCCACGACAGGTGCGAGCAGACAGACGGATGGCAATGCGCGGTACGTGGGGGGAGTGGTGGACGCACGCTATAGACGAGGAGGCGGATCTGGCCAGTGTTTTCGCTGATTCCGGTTTGTGAATTCCGTATATCGGAGCATCTGCGCAGTAAGGAACCGGCCACCGCTAGCGCAGGATGCCCTCGATGAAGTCGGGTCCGATCCGGGCAACGACGCCCAGATCCAACTGGTGCTGGGCATACCGCCCCTGACGCCGCGTATGGAGCAGTCCGGCCTTCTTCAGGGCGGACAGGTGCCGCGACACCTCCGGCGGGGTGATCCCGAGTACGGTCGCCAGCTCGCTCGTCGTGTACGGCGCGCGGGCCAGGCTCCGGCACAGCAGCATCCGCACCGGGTGGGCCAGGGCCTCCATCCGCCGCCGGAGCAGCTCCACCGAACCGGAGGACGGCAGTTCGGGGTTGCGGACCGGGTAGTGGACCACCGGCCGCCAGCCGGGGGCGTGCAGCACGAGCAGGTGCGGCCAGCCGAAGTGCGTCGGGACGAAGACGAGGCCGGCGCCTATCTCCCGATCGGTCGCGGTCGCGGTGCCGTTGACCATCTTGTCCGCGGTGATGGTGGTGCGGGCCTCGTCGACGCTCAGCGCGGCGGAGACCTCCTGCAGCGCGGCGGGCAGCCCCTTGCGGCGCAGCACCTCGGTCTTGTGCCGGGCGTCGGCGATCTGCTCGGGTTCTATCCGCCGCCAGGTCTCGGCGAAGAAGGCCTCCTCGCAGTCCTCCAGGAGCCTGCGCATCCAGACGCGTACGCCGGCGGTGTCGTCCAGCAGCCGAAGCGAGAACTCCAGCCGGCCTGGCCCGCGGGCGGCGGCCGTCTCCAGCACCCGGGCCCGGGCGCCCGCGTCGGTCAGCGGGGAGGGCCCGCCGCCCTCGTTGTACAGCGCCAGCCAGCAGTGCTCCAGGGCGGCCATCACGAACCGCTCGTCGTCCAGCGCGTCGAGTACGTCGAGCTCCTCGGCCAGGGTCGCGGCGGGCCGCCCGGTGCCGCCGGGGATGCCGGCGAAGGCCATGAAGATGTCGGAGAAGGAGGAGCGCCACATGAAGTCGCCCTCCAGCAGCCGGTCCGCGAGGCAGGGGTCGAGCCCGGCGGCGGTGGCGGCGGTCCAGGAGGCGAGCCCGGGGTGGTGGGCGGGCTGCGAGAGCGCGTGCAGGGTCATGCAGAGCTCGGCGAGCGGCGAGGGGGCGAAGGAGATGTGCTCGTCGGGGAGCCCGGCGATGTCGATGGTGACGCTCATCGGCCCATTCTGGCCGCCGCCGGCCCCGATCCGGGCGTGCCGCGGCCACCGGCGCGGCGCAGGGCCGCCGACTGTCCCCCGAAGGGCGGCAGTGGGGGCTGCGCCGCTGGTCAGAGCGTCGATTGACCAGCGGCGTCAATCGACGAGCGGTCTGCCGCCGGAGGGCTCAGGGTGGACGTATGACAGCGATCGAGCAGTACCTCATCGACACGTACCGGGCGTCCCAGCAGGGCGCCCCCATGCCCCCGCCGCCGGGCCGCGACGACGTCGCCGTGGTGCGGGCGGCCCGGGGCTACGTGCAGTTCCGGGCCGTACTGGACGGCCGGACGGCACGCCGCCCGTGGCGGGCGGCCCTGCGCCGCCTGCTGAGCCGCCCGAGGCCCTGCTGAGCCGCACCGGCCCCGCCGACCGCGGCCCTGCCGGCCGCACCCAGACCCTGCCGAGCCGCACCGGCCCTGCCGAGCCGCACCGGCGCCGCCGACCGCGCCCCTGCCGGCCGGCTCAGGAGAAGTTCGGCGCGTTCCGCTCGTAGACCAGGCGCAGCCCGATCAGCGTCAGCCACGGCTCGTGGTCGTCGATCACCGACGACTCGCCGAGCACCATCGGCGCCAGCCCGCCCGTGGCGATGACCCGGACGTCGTCCGGATCGCCGTGCGGGCCGGCCAGTTCCCGGGCCATGCGGGTGACGACCCCGTCGACCTGGCCCGCGAATCCGTACACCACGCCCGACTGCATCGCCTCGACCGTGGACTTGCCGATCACGTGCCGCGGCCGGGCCAGCTCGATCTTGCGGAGCTGCGCGCCGCGCACGCCCAGGGCCTCCATCGAGATCTCTATGCCCGGGGCGATCACACCGCCGACGTACTCGCCCTTCGCGGACACCGCGTCGAAGGTGGTCGCCGTACCGAAGTCGACCACGATCGCCGGGCCCCCGTAGAGGTCGACGGCCGCGACCGCGTTGATGATGCGGTCCGCGCCGACCTCCTTCGGGTTGTCCATCAGGATCGGCACGCCCGTCTTGATGCCCGGCTCGACGAGCACCGAGGGGACGTCGCCGTAGTAGCGGCGCGTCACCTCGCGGAGCTCGTGCAGCACCGACGGGACCGTCGAGCAGATCGCGATGCCGTGGATGCCGTCGCCCAGCTCGCTGCCGAGCATCGGGTGCATGCCCATCAGGCCCTGCATCAGGACGGCCATCTCGTCGGCCGTGCGGCGCGGGTCGGTGGAGATGCGCCAGTGCTCGACGATCTCGTCACCGTCGAACAGGCCGAGCACGGTGTGGGTGTTGCCGACGTCGATGGTGAGCAGCACCGGTTACACCGCCGCGCGCAGGTCGAGCCCGATGTCCAGGATCGGCGAGGAGTGCGTCAGCGCGCCGACGGCAAGGAAGTCCACGCCCGTCTCGGCGTATGCCCGGGCGTTCTCCAGGGTCAGCCGGCCGGAGGACTCCAGGATCGCCCGGCCCTTGTTGTGCTCCCTGTTCAGGATCACGGCCTCCTCGGTGTCCATCGGCGTGAAGTTGTCGAGGAGGATCAGGTCGGCGCCGGCGTCCATGACCTCGCGCGCCTGGTGCAGGGTGTCGACCTCGACCTCGATCGGCACCTCCGGGAACGCCTCGCGCACGGCCCGGAACGCCTGCGCGACCCCGCCGGCGGCGACGACGTGGTTGTCCTTGACCAGCGCCGCGTCCGACAGGGACATGCGGTGGTTCACGCCGCCGCCGCAGCGCACCGCGTACTTCTCCAGCGAGCGCAGGCCCGGCGTGGTCTTGCGGGTGTCGCGGACCTTGGCGTTGGTGCCCTCCAGCACGTCCGCCCAGCGGCGGGTGGCCGTCGCGATGCCCGACAGCCGGCACAGGATGTTCAGCGCGCTGCGCTCGGCGGTCAGCAGGTCCCGGGTCAGGGCCCGCACCGACAGCAGCACGTCGCCCTTCTTCACGGTGTCGCCGTCCTCGGCGTGCCGCTCGACCTCGAAGGCCTCGCTGCACGCGACGGAGAAGACCGCCTCGACGACGCGCAGCCCGGCCACGACGCCGTCCTCGCGGGCGACGAAGTCGGCCACGGCCTCGGCGTCCTCGGGCACGGTCGCGACGGTGGTGACGTCCACGCCGCCGTCGAGGTCCTCGGCCAGCGCCATGTGGGCGATGTCCTCGACCTCGACGGGGTCGAGGCCCGCGTCGGCCAGCAGTCCGGCGAGGGCCGGGTCCAGGCCGCTCTCCTCGCCGTCGCCGCAGCCGCAGTCGTCGCCGCAGCCGCCTTCGTTCTGCTCGATCAGGGGGAGTTCGGGGGTGCTCACGATGCCTGCTCCTGGCTCAAGGGGTGCTGTACGGACGGGAGGTCCGCGGAGTCGGTGGGGATGACGACGAGGGCCCGCTTCTCGGTGCGGGACAGCCTGACGACGAGGTGGCGGCGCCAGGCGGCGTCGTCGCGGTCGGGGAAGTCCTCGCGCCAGTGGCAGCCGCGGGTCTCCTCGCGCCGCAGGGCCGCGGCGACCAGGACCCGGGCCACGCACAGCAGGTTCGTGGCCTCCCACGTCTCGGTGCCCGGCACGGCGGTCTTGCCGTTCGTCTCCAGGGCGGTGAGCGCGGTGGCGTACAGGTCCTCCAGGGCGGCGGCCGCCGCCCGCAGGGACTCCGCGGAGCGGAGCACGCCCGCGCCCTCCGTCATGATGCGCTGGACCTCGTAGCGGGCCTCGGCGGGCTGCAGCGGGCCCGTCGAGGGGACCGGTATGCCCGGGCCGCTGCCCGCCGGGGCGCTCGCCACGATGTCCTCGGCGATCCGCTCGGCGAAGACCAGCCCCTCCAGCAGGGAGTTGGAGGCCAGCCGGTTCGCGCCGTGCACACCGGTGCAGGCGACCTCGCCGCACGCGTACAGGCCGGGCACGGTGGTCCGGCCGGACAGGTCGGTGCGGACGCCGCCGGACGCGTAGTGCGCCGCCGGTGCGACCGGGATCGGCTCGGTCACCGGGTCGATGCCGTGGGCCCGGCAGGCGGCCAGGATGGTCGGGAAGCGCTGCTCCCACATCTCGGCGCCGAAGTGCCGGGCGTCCAGGTACATGTGCTGCGCGCCCTGCTCCTGCATGCGGCGCGTGATGCCCTTGGCGACGATGTCGCGCGGGGCTAGCTCGGCCAGCTCGTGCGCGCCGACCATGAAGCGGACGCCGTCCGCGTCGACCAGGTGGGCGCCCTCGCCGCGGACCGCCTCCGACACCAGCGGCTGCTGCCCCTCGGCGTCCGCGCCGAGGAACAGGACGGTGGGGTGGAACTGGACGAACTCCAGGTCGGAGACCTCGGCCCCGGCGCGCAGCGCGAGCGCCACCCCGTCGCCGGTGGACACCGACGGGTTGGTGGTCGCGGAGAACACCTGGCCCATGCCGCCGGTCGCGAGGATCACGGCGGGCGCGTGGACGGCGCCGACCCCGTCGTGCTGGCCCTCGCCCATGACGTGCAGGGTGACACCGGCCGTGCGGCCCTCGGCGTCCTGCAGCAGGTCCAGGACCAGCGCGTTCTCGACGGTCTCGATGCCGGCCGCGTGCACGGCCTCGACCAGCGCGCGGGAGATCTCGGCGCCGGTGGCGTCGCCGCCCGCGTGCGCGATCCGCCGCCGGTGGTGGCCGCCCTCCCGGGTCAGCGCGATCTCACCGGTCTCCGCGGACGTGTCGAAGACGGCACCGGAGGCGATCAGCCGGCGCACCGCGTCGGGCCCCTCGGTGACCAGCAGCCGGACGGCCTCCTCGTCGCACAGGCCGGCGCCCGCGACCAGGGTGTCGTCCAAGTGCTGCCCGGGGGTGTCGCCCTCGCCGAGCGCGGCGGCGATCCCGCCCTGCGCCCAGCGGGTGGAGCCGTCGTCGAGCCGGGCCTTGGTGACCACGACGGTACGGCGGCCCGCGGCGGCGCAGCGCAGCGCGGCCGTCAGACCCGCCACGCCCGAGCCGACGACCACGACGTCGGCCTCGACGGCCCAGCCGGGGGCGGGCGCGTGAAGCCGTATGCCGGTACCGGCGGGACCTGTGCCTGGGGTGCTCACGAGTGTGCTCCGAACTCCAATGGGATGTTGTCGATCAGCCGGGTCGCGCCGACCTTCGCGGCGACGGCCAGCACGGCCCGGCCGGTGAAACCGGGGCCGACGTCGGTGAAGTCCTGCGGGTCCACCAGCGCCAGGTAGTCCAGGACCAGCGGCGGCTCGTGCCGGCCCGCCTCCTCCAGGATGTGCCGGGCCGCGGCCCGTACGGCGTCCGGCAGGCCGGTGCCCGCCGCGGCGGCCGCGGACGACACGGCGTGCGCGTCGGCCGAGGCCCGGATCTCGCCCAGCCGGGCCAGGGCCGTGGCCCGCTCGTCGCTGGCGGGCGCCGCCTCGGCGCGGGCGCGCAGCGCGGCCTGCGCGGCGAGCCGGTCGCGGCCCGCGAACAGGGCGCGGGACAGGGCCAGGGCGGTGCGCCGCTCCGGGGCGGAGAGGTAGCGGTTGCGGGAGGACAGCGCGAGCCCGTCCTCCTCGCGGACGGTCGGTACGCCGACCACCTCGACGGGGAAGTTCAGGTCGGTCACCATCCGCCGGATCAGCGCCAGCTGCTGCGCGTCCTTCTGGCCGAACAGGGCCAGGTCGGGGCGGGTGAGGTGGAGCAGCTTGGCGACGACGGTCAGCATGCCGTCGAAGTGCCCGGGCCGGGTGGCGCCCTCCAGGCGGGTGCCCATCGGGCCGGCGCTGACCCGCACCTGGGGGTCCCCGCCGGGGTAGACCTCGTCGACGGCCGGGGCGAACACGGCGTCCGCTCCCGCCCCGCGGGCCAGCTCCAGGTCGGCGTCGAGGGTGCGCGGGTAGCGGTCGAGGTCCTCGTTCGCCCCGAACTGCAGCGGGTTGACGAAGACGGTGACGACGACCTGGCCCTCGGGCCCGGCCTGCTCCCGGGCCGACCGGATCAGGGTGGCGTGCCCCTCGTGGAGGGCGCCCATCGTCATGACGACCGCGCGCGGCCCGGAGCCGGCGCGCGGCAGCTCCGCGAGCTTCTCCGCGGTGTCGATCAGCAGCAGGTCGTGGCTCACCGGCCGTTGCCCCCTTCGGGTCCCTCGGTGCCGTTCACGTCTCGCCCGCCCGGACCGGCGCCCGGACCGGTGTCCGCGCCGGCGCCGTCCGCGAGGACCCCCAGCAGGTCCTCGGCCAGCTCGGGCTTGAGCAGCCCGTGCGCCAGGGCCCGGTCCGCGGTCGTCCGGGCCATCGCCAGGTACCCGGCGAGCGTCCCCGGGGCGTGCCGGCGCAGCTCCGCCACGTGCGCGGCGACCGTCCCGGCGTCGCCGCGGGCCACCGGCCCGGTCAGCGCGGCGTCCCCCGAGCGCAGGGCGTTGTCCAGGGCCGCGCCGAGCAGCGGGCCGAGCATCCGGTCGGGGTGCTCCACACCGGCCTTGGCCAGCAGCTCCATGGCCTGGGCCACCAGCGTGACCAGGTGGTTCGCGCCGAGGGCGAGGGCGGCGTGGTAGAGCGGGCGGTTCGCCTCCGCGATCCACTCGGGCTCCCCGCCCATCTCGATGACCAGGGCCTCGGCCGCGAGCCGCAGCTCGTCGGGGGCGGTGACGCCGAAGGAGCAGCCGGCGAGCCGCTGCACGTCGACCTCGGTGCCGGTGAACGTCATCGCGGGGTGCAGGGCCAGCGGCAGCGCGCCCGCCCGGCGGGCCGGGTCCAGCACGGAGGCCCCGTACCGACCCGAGGTGTGCACGAGCAGCTGCCCGGGCCGGACCGCGCCGGTGTCGGCGAGGCCCTGTACGAGGCCCGGCAGGGCGTCGTCGGGCACGGTCAGCAGCACCAGGTCGGCCAGCTCCAGCACCTGCGCGGGCGGGACGAGCGGCACATCGGGCAGCATCCGCTCGGCGCGGCGGCGGGAGGCGTCCGAGACGCCGGACACGGCGACCGGGCGGTGCCCCGCCTGCTGGAGGGCGCGCGCCAGGGCCGGGCCGACCCGGCCGGCCCCGACGACGCCGACGGTGAGCCGGGCAGGTCGGGCGGACGGATCCCGGGGTTCCGTCTGATGGGGTGCGTTCACGCGGGGCGGGCCTTCCGTTCCAGTCCGCGGGGGTACCGGACGATACGCCGCCATGCTAAGCGCTCCGCGGGAGGCGCCGCGATGGGCCGGCGGCCGTCTGCGGCCCGGTCGCGGCCGGTCGCGCGGTTCCCCGTGCCCCTTCGAGGTGATCGGCGATGATCTGGGCCATGACCGATGACATCGAGCGGACGGACCGGCTGGTCGCGGCGGGGCGCTCGGCCGGGCGCAAACTGTGGGGCGGCGCGCGCGAGACGACGGTCGGCGAACTGCTCGCCGAACTGGCCGCGCCCGACCCCGACGAGCCCGCCGACATCTACGGCGACGGGGTCGTGGCCAGGCTGGAGGAGCGGGTCGCCGAACTCCTCGGCACGGAGGGGGCCGCCTTCTTCCCCTCGGGCACGATGGCCCAGCAGATCGCCCTGCGCTGCTGGGCGGGCCGCACCGGGAACCCGGTCGTCGCCCTGCACCCGATGAGCCACCCCGAGGTATGGGAGGGCGGCGCCCTGTCCCTGGTCTCGGGCCTGCGCACGGTGCACCCCACCCGGGAGCCCCGCCAGCCCACCGCCGAGGAGGTCGCCGACCTCGCCGAGCCCTTCGGCACGCTGATGCTGGAGCTCCCGCTGCGCGAGGCGGGCTTCCTGCTGCCGTCCTGGGAGGAGCTGGAGGAGCTCGTCGGCGCGGCCCGGGAGCGGGACGCGGTCGTCCACTTCGACGGGGCCCGGCTGTGGGAGGCCACGACCCGCCTCGGCCGGTCCCTGCCGGAGATCGCGGCCCTGGCCGACTCGGTGTACGTGTCCTTCTACAAGTCGCTGGGCGGGCTGAGCGGCGCGGCGCTCGCGGGCCCGTCCGCGCTGATCGCCGAGGCGAAGGTGTGGCGCCACCGCTACGGCGGCCAGATCTTCCGCCAGTTCCCGCAGGCCCTGTCGGCCCTGGCCGGCCTGGAGCGGGAGCTGCCGCGGCTGCCCTCGTACGTCGCGCACGCGCGCGTCGTGGCGGAGGGGCTGAGGGAGGGCTTCCGGGCCGCCGGGACGCCCTGGTTCCGGATCCACCCGGAGGTGCCGCACACCCACCAGTTCCAGGTCTGGCTGCCGTACGAGGCGGACCGGCTGACGGACGCCGGGATCCGGCTGGCGGAGGAGACGGGCACCGTCCTGTTCCGCCGCTGGGAGCCGGCGCCCGTGCCGGGCCTGGCGGTGACGGAGGTGACGGTCGCCGAGCCCGGCCTGACCTGGACCGGCCAGGACACCGCCGACGCCGTCGTCGCCTTCCTCACCCGCCTCTGACACCCCGCAGGCCCACGCACAACGACACAACCAGCCCCCCAGCGCCCCGCAGGCGCGCGGGGAACCGCGCGACCAGCCCCTCACCTTGCCCGCCTCCAGCGCGCCCCGCAGGGGCGCGGGGAACTGCGCGACCAGCCCCCCACCGGCCCGCAGCAGGGGCGCGGGGAACTGCGCGACCGGCCCCCGCCGGCCCGCGGCGCCATGACCGGACTCCCCGCGGAGCGACCCGGTTTCGGCCATCTCCAGGCCGGTCCGGGCCGTTCCCCGGCCCGGACCGGCCGACCGCGGAACGCCGTTCCGCAGCCCGCTCCGGGGTGGTTCCGCCCGCCGCCACGGCACCCCGGCCCGCCGGGTGCGACGCACCGGATTCGGCCGAAGTGGCCGACCAGGGGCCCCTGCGGGGTTACCGTCCCACCACGGGAGCACCAGCCCGTCGATCGGAGGAGAGACACCATGACCGCTGACCCCGCGTGGCAGAAGTCCTCGTACTGCGGTGAGGGGGAGGCCTGCGTCTACGTGCTCGCCACCCCCGGGCACCTCGTCCGCGTGGCCGACCGCGCAGACCCGGCGCACCTCGTCCTGGCCACCACGCAGGCCGCCTGGGCCGACTTCCTGCGCGCCGTGAAGGAGCGCGGCTGACCCGCCGCCGGCCCGCGGCCGTTCCGCCGCGCCGGAATCACGGCGATCAGGGGATTTTGTCCGATTAGCGCGTATCTTCGGCGCATGCCCACGCCCTACGGATCCCGCGGCGGCATGGCGTTCAGCGCCGCCGAGCTGCGCGTGCTCAGGCGCACCCTCGCCCATGCCCTCCAGTCCTCCACGGCCCCCCTGACGGCACCCGAGGTGCAGGACTGCCTGCGTCTCGCACAGTCGGTGGACGAAGCGGTCCAGGAGGCGGGCCGGCTCAGAACGTTCCTCCTCGCCGACCTCGCGCGCTACCGCAGCGCCCTGCCCGGCAGCCTCTCCGGCTACCTGGAGCTGCTCCAGGACGCCCTGGCCGCCGGCTACGAGCCCACGCCGGACGATCTCGCCGCCCTGCGCGCCCTGCGCGCCAACCCGGTCGCGGCGGTCCTGCTGGAGCATGCCCAGGCCGTTGCCGGGCGCGCGCTGCGCCGGCGGCTGCCGGCCGCCCCGCCGCCCCGGACCCGGCTGCTGGCCCTGGCCGGCGGCAGGGACTCCACCAAGGAGCCGCCGCGCCCCCAGCCGTCCCGGCCGTCCCCGGAGACCCCGCCGCGCCCGGACCGGCCCGTACCGACCCCCGGCGAGGTGTTCCCGCCGCGCCGGAAGCCGACCCCGCCCCCGGCGGCCGGGCTGGCCGCCGGGTAGTCGACCGGCCGTGGGGAAGTCGACGGCAGTTCGGCAGCGCCCGAAGGGGCGCGGGGAACTGCGCGATCAGCCGCGGCCGGGCCGCAGGCGATCGCCGGACCCGCGCCCGGACCCCATCGCGGCCCCTCCCGCGGAGCGCTTAGGCTGGGGCCATGGACTACGTTTCCGCGCTCGTTCCCCCGTTCGTGATGGCTGCGTTCTTCATCGCTCTCGTCGTGACGATCGTGAAGAGCCAGGGCGGCGCCAACAAGGCGAAGGAGGACGCGGCCGTCGACGCCGCCCTCTCCCGCGCCGAAGCGGCTCAGCAGGCGCAGCCCCGCCCTTAGCGGGCGGGTTGTTCCGGGCGTACGGCCTCCGGGCCGTACGCCCGGTTTTTGTTGCCCGGTGTCGCGTGAATGGCCGGGCAATTCCCCACAATCCGCACTATCGTGCTGGTGTGCCTCGCCCCTTGGGAGAACTCGAAGACGCGGTCATGACGCGGGTGTGGCAGTGGAACCGCCCGGTCACCGTACGTGAAGTCCTGGAAGACCTCCAGCAGGAACGGTCCATCGCGTACACCACGGTGATGACCGTTATGGACAATCTCCATCAGAAGGGCTGGGTCCGCCGGGAAGCCGAAGGCCGCGCCTATCGATATACGGCGGTCTCCACCCGTGCCGCCTACTCGGCCGCACTGATGAACGAAGCCTGGTCCACGAGCGACAGCCCCGCGGCGGCTCTGGTGGCCTTCTTCGGGATGATGTCCCCGGAACAGCGCGAAGCGCTCCGCGACGCCATCCGGATCGTCCAGCACGACGAGGAGTCGGCCGCCGACCAGGCCGCCGACCAGGCCCCCGGCCCCGCGCCCCGGCAGGCCCCCGAGGCCCCCGAAGCCGCCGGACAGGCCCCCGAAGCCGCACCCGAAGCGGCCTCGGGCACCGAGGGGGACTCCGCCGCCGACCGCCCCGGCCCGGGGCGATAACGTCCCGTCATGGCCGAGATTTCCGCTGCCCCAGCAAAAACGGTGACGATCCGCCGTGCCCGTACCGGCGATGTCCGCGCACTGCGCCGCCTGCTCGACCAGTACGTGCAGCAGCGGATCCTCCTCGACAAAGCCCCGGTCACGCTTTACGAGGGCATCCAGGAGTTCTGGGTCGCGGAACGCCTCTCCGACGGCCGGGTGGTGGGCTGCGGCGCACTCCACGTGATGTGGGAAGACCTCGCCGAAGTGCGCACTCTCGCCGTCGACCTCGACTTGAAGGGGGCGGGAGTCGGCCATCAGCTGCTCGCGCAGTTGTTGGACACCGCCCGCGCCGTGGGGGTCCGCCGGGTTTTCTGCCTCACCTTCGAAGTGGACTTCTTCGCGAAGCACGGCTTCGTCGAGATCGGGGAGACGCCGGTCGAGACCGATGTGTACATGGAGCTCCTGCGTTCCTATGACGAGGGCGTCGCCGAGTTCCTCGGTCTCGAACGAGTGAAGCCGAACACCTTGGGCAACAGCCGGATGCTTCTGCACCTCTGAACGATCACGCCGACTTTTCCCGGGCTCCGCGCACCTGTGGCCTATGTCCGAATCGCGTACGTTTCCCTCCTCGCTGCGGTCCTGAACCTCTCCCGGGGGGTTTGTGTTTTTCCGGGAAAGGCGGTTTCCTTTCCGCGTACTGCTTTTCGATGAAAGGAAATCCGGTGGCACAGAAGGTTCAGGTCCTTCTTGTCGACGACCTCGACGGTGGCGAGGCGGACGAGACCGTGACGTTCGCTCTGGATGGCAAGACCTACGAGATCGACCTCACCACCGCCAACGCGGAAACGCTCCGTGGTCTGCTCGAGCCGTACACCAAGGGCGGTCGCCGCACCGGCGGCCGTGCCGCCGCCGGCCGCGCCAAGGGCCGCGCTGCAGTGAGCTCCGGCAACCCGGACACCGCCGAGATCCGCGCCTGGGCCAAGGCCCAGGGGATGAACGTCAACGACCGCGGTCGGGTTCCGGCGGAAATCCGCGAGGCCTACGAGAACGCCAAGGGCTGATCCCGTACCGGCGTACGCCGTCGCAGCCGCGCCCGGTGGCATTCCGTCGCCGCCGCGGCGACCAGGCGTACGAGATCGGGCGCAGCACCCGGCCGGAGGCCGAGGCCGCCCTGCCCAGGACCGGGCAGGGCCGGCAGCAGCGCCTCACACCCCTGCTCGGGGGGTCGCAGCCACACGGCGGCCCCCCGGGGACTTCCCCCCGCGGCCCGTCCCGGGGGAACCGGAGCCGTGATCCGGCCACCGGCGCCCAGGGCGGTGAGGTCGAGGGCGACCCCGCCCCACTCCAGCCAGTCGAGCAGCCCCGGCAGCTCCTCCGCGGACCCCGCCGCCACCAGGAACCGCATCCTGCGGCCCATGAGGGCGACCGGGCCGGTGGCCACCGGCCGCCGCAGCAGCTCCGCCCCCGCGTCGGACGGCAGCTCCAGCACGTCGAACCGGGTCCCGGTGACCAGCTGGGCGGGCGGCCCGCCCGCGACGGTCCAGCCCAGCACCCCCTCGTACCAGGACGCGCAGCAGTCCTCCGGAGCGGTGCGGGGCGGGGGAACGGTGAAAGCCATGACAGGAGCAACTCCGAACGGCTTCCCGGGTTACGCTGTGCACTCCGGCCAATGCGGAACGTAAAGCTTCAGGGGGTGGGGTCCCACATTCGGGACCGAATCGTGTTCGCCCGTAGCGGAGTCACCCGGTGGCGAGCGCATGGACCGTCAGTGCTTACGGGTAAGACATTCCTAGTGGATCGGGGCGACACGCTGATTTGAGCGGGTTCCGTTCGCCATCGGCGTACACCTGTGACGGGTATCTGCCTGGCCTGCGGGAACATCGTCTCGCACCATCGGGTTGGAGCAGTTGTCGGCTGTTGCAGCCGGTTTTCCCCACTGACATGGGGGTGAGCCGCGGACGGATGTCGGCAGTTGGAATGAGCTGTCCCGCCCCGCGGGACTAGCATGCGGAAGGACAGGGCGGGGACCGACCCCGAACTGCCCGACCGCTCTGAGGAGCGATAAACGATGTTCGAGAGGTTCACCGACCGCGCGCGGCGGGTTGTCGTCCTGGCTCAGGAAGAAGCCCGGATGCTCAACCACAACTACATCGGCACCGAGCACATCCTCCTGGGCTTGATCCACGAGGGTGAGGGTGTCGCCGCTAAGGCCCTGGAGAGCCTCGGGATTTCGCTCGAGGCTGTTCGCCAGCAGGTTGAGGAGATCATCGGCCAGGGCCAGCAGGCCCCGTCCGGCCACATCCCCTTCACCCCGCGGGCGAAGAAGGTCCTGGAGCTCTCGCTCCGAGAGGCCCTCCAGCTCGGCCACAACTACATCGGCACCGAGCACATCCTGCTGGGCCTGATCCGCGAGGGCGAGGGTGTCGCGGCCCAGGTCCTGGTCAAGCTGGGCGCCGATCTCAACAGGGTCCGGCAGCAGGTCATCCAGCTGCTCTCCGGCTACTCCGGCGGAGGCAAGGAGTCGGCCACGGCAGGCGGCCCGGCCGAGGGCACCCCCTCGACCTCGCTCGTCCTGGACCAGTTCGGCCGCAACCTCACCCAGGCGGCCCGCGAATCCAAGCTCGACCCGGTCATCGGGCGCGAGAAGGAGATCGAGCGGGTCATGCAGGTGCTGTCCCGCCGCACCAAGAACAACCCGGTCCTCATCGGCGAGCCCGGCGTCGGCAAGACCGCCGTCGTCGAGGGCCTGGCCCAGGCCATCGTCAAGGGCGAGGTGCCCGAGACCCTCAAGGACAAGCACCTCTACACCCTCGACCTGGGCGCGCTCGTCGCCGGCTCCCGCTACCGCGGTGACTTCGAGGAGCGCCTGAAGAAGGTCCTGAAGGAGATCCGCACCCGCGGCGACATCATCCTGTTCATCGACGAGCTCCACACGCTGGTCGGTGCGGGTGCCGCGGAAGGCGCGATCGACGCGGCCTCGATCCTGAAGCCGATGCTGGCCCGCGGTGAGCTCCAGACCATCGGTGCCACCACGCTCGACGAGTACCGCAAGCACCTGGAGAAGGACGCGGCCCTGGAGCGCCGCTTCCAGCCCATCCAGGTCGCCGAGCCGTCGCTGCCGCACACGATCGAGATCCTCAAGGGTCTGCGCGACCGCTACGAGGCCCACCACCGCGTCTCCATCACGGACGAGGCCCTCGTCCAGGCGGCCACCCTGGCCGACCGGTACATCTCGGACCGCTTCCTGCCGGACAAGGCGATCGACCTGATCGACGAGGCCGGCTCCCGGATGCGCATCCGCCGGATGACCGCGCCGCCGGACCTCCGCGAGTTCGACGAGAAGATCGCGGCCGTGCGCCGGGACAAGGAGTCGGCCATCGACTCCCAGGACTTCGAGAAGGCGGCCTCCCTCCGCGACAAGGAGAAGCAGCTCCTCGCCGCGAAGGCCAAGCGCGAGAAGGAATGGAAGGCCGGCGACATGGACGTCGTCGCCGAGGTCGACGGCGAGCTGATCGCCGAGGTCCTCGCGACCGCGACCGGGATTCCCGTCTTCAAGCTCACCGAGGAGGAGTCCTCGCGCCTGCTGCGCATGGAGGACGAGCTCCACAAGCGGGTCATCGGCCAGAAGGACGCCATCAAGGCGCTCTCCCAGGCGATCCGCCGTACCCGTGCGGGTCTGAAGGACCCGAAGCGCCCGGGTGGCTCGTTCATCTTCGCCGGCCCGTCCGGTGTCGGTAAGACCGAGCTCTCCAAGACGCTCGCCGAATTCCTCTTCGGCGACGAGGACGCGCTGATCTCCCTCGACATGTCGGAGTTCAGCGAGAAGCACACGGTTTCCCGCCTCTTCGGTTCGCCCCCCGGCTACGTGGGCTACGAAGAGGGCGGCCAGCTCACCGAGAAGGTGCGCCGCAAGCCGTTCTCCGTCGTCCTCTTCGACGAGGTCGAGAAGGCCCACCCGGATATCTTCAATTCCCTTCTCCAGATCCTGGAGGACGGCCGCCTGACCGACTCCCAGGGCCGGGTCGTGGACTTCAAGAACACGGTCATCATCATGACGACCAACCTGGGCACCCGGGACATCTCGAAGGGCTTCAACCTGGGCTTCGCCGCCCAGGGCGACGTCAAGACCGGCTACGAGCGCATGAAGGCCAAGGTCAACGAGGAGCTGAAGCAGCACTTCCGCCCCGAGTTCCTGAACCGTGTCGACGACACGGTGGTCTTCCACCAGCTGTCGCAGGAAGACATCATCCAGATCGTCGACCTGATGATCGCCAAGGTGGACGAGCGCCTCAAGGACCGCGACATGGGCATCGAGCTCAGCGGCGAGGCCAAGCTCCTGCTGGCCAAGCGCGGCTACGACCCGATCCTGGGCGCGCGCCCGCTGCGCCGCACGATCCAGCGCGAGATCGAGGACATCCTGTCGGAGAAGATCCTCTTCGGCGAGCTGCGCCCCGGTCACATCGTGGTCGTCGGCACGGAGGGTGAGGGCGAGAACGTCAAGTTCACCTTCCGCGGCGAGGAGAAGTCGGCCCTGCCGGACCTCCCGCCGATCGAGGCCACGGGCTCGGGCCCGGACCTCAGCAAGGGCTGACGGCCCGCCCGCACCGCGGGCAGCCGTCACAGGCACCAGGGGCGGCCCCGGAACCACACACGGTTCCGGGGCCGCCCCTCGTGCGTGCAAGGCCCCTTGCGGCCCGGGGCGGGGATCCTGCGGGGCCCGCACCGCGGGGCGCCTGCGGGCCGTACGGCGGGGGTGGCGGGAGCCGTCGTACGGCAGTGGGGCCGGGGGAGGCGTACGTACGGCAGTGGGGGCCGGGGAGGCGGCCGTCCGCGGGCTGCGGGGGAGGGATCCGAGGGCTCCGGGGGGAGGGCTGCGGGGGTCTGCGCGGCTCTGCGGGATGCAGGACTTCGGGCCCGGAACGGGGCCGCGGGGGCCCTGGGGCGGTGACAAGCCGCACAGGGCAAATCGGACCTCCTACCACCTTTCGTAGATCCGATATCCGATTTGTCCCCCATGTTCACCCAGGAAGAGGCCGGTCAAGCAGGTGCGCCACACCCCCCTCCCCTACGAGCCGCCGTAGTAATCGGGACGTTTGGGGATGTCGCAGGACGCGGGTTACCAAGGTTGGGCAAGCCCGGCACACCGCCGCTCGCGGTGCCGGGCTCGCTCACTGCCTGACTGCCCCGTCCCCGGCCCCGGAGGTCTCCTACATGTCCGCGAAGCGCATCAGCACCCGTCGTACCCGCCTCGCCATCGGCGCCACCGCCCTCGGTGCGACCCTGGCCCTCGGGGCCGGCGCCACTGCCGCCTTCGCCGCCACCCCCGCCGCCCTGCCCGCCGCACAGTCCTCCACCTCGGCCGCCTCGGCCAAGGCCGGCGCCTGGCAGAAGCCCCTCGCCGCCTACACGCTTTCCGCGACGTACGGCAAGGGCGGCAACCTCTGGTCCGCCAAGCACTCCGGCCAGGACTTCGCCGTCCCCGTCGGCACCGCGGTCACGTCCGTCAGCGCCGGCACCGTCGTCAAGGCCGGCCCCAACGGCGGCGGCGACGGCCCGGCCTACGGCAACGCCATCGTGGTCAAGCACGGCAACAACACGTACTCGCAGTACGCGCACCTGGCCAAGATCCAGGTCAAGATCGGCCAGAAGGTCGCCAAGGGCGCCCAGATCGGCCTGTCCGGCAACACCGGCAACTCCACCGGCCCGCACCTGCACTTCGAGATCCGGACCACGCCGAACTACGGCTCCTCCGTGAACCCGGTCGCCTTCCTGCGCGCCGCCGGCGTCACCCTCTGACGCACCCGGACCACCCGGGACCATCCGGACAGGCAGCAGAACCGGCCCGCCGAGCGGGCCGGTTCTTCGCGTGTTTTCCGCGTCTTCCTCGCGTGTTCCCCGCGTGTCAGAACAGCAGCCACGCCCCCGAGGGCTTGGTCTTCGCGTCGACCCGGCCGGCCTTGAGGGTGTCGATCTGGGCGGGCGACAGCAGCGCATCGTAGGTCTGGATGCTGTCCATGGCGCCGCTCCACGCGGCGGTCCACTTGTCCTCGTGGCGGGCACGGGCCACCTGGAGCGGGCCCGGCGCCTGGAAGACGCCGGTGACGGCGCTCTCCCCGGCCTTCTTGCCGTTGACGTACAGGGCGATCTGCTTGCGCTCGGCGTCGTACGTCGCGGTCAGCTGGGCGAAGGTCTTCTCCATCTTGGCGCTCTCGCCGCTGACGGTGACGACGGTGGACTCGGCGCCCTGATCGCCGGTCTGCACGCGGAAGACCCACGCCGGCTTGCCGTTCACCTGGTCCAGGCCCAGCTCGAACGCGAACGACTTCTCGGCGCCCTGGCTGACGGCCATCTGCCGGCCCTTCGCCGAGCGGCTCCACACCCGGGCCGAGACGGTGAAGCTCTTGGACGTGTCCACGATCTGGCTCTCGGCCTCGGCGTACGAGTTCTCGTTGCCCTTGGTGCGGAGCTCGAACCGCTTGTCGATGGGGAAGACCCCGGCGTCGGCGCCCATCTTCAGCGGAGCCTTGCCGGCGCGGTCCCGGATCTTGGTGGGGTCGTCCTTGACGGTCGGCGTGTTGTCGACCGGAGCCTTGCTCTTGGAGCCGCTGGGGGAGGGCGAGGCCGAGGCCGAGGTGGAGGGCGAGGGGTCGCCGCCGGCGTCGTCGCTGCCCTTGTCGTTCCCGCCCATGAGCAGGAACGTTCCACCGCCGGCGAGCAGCGCCAGTACGGTCACCCCGCCGCCGATCATCCACAGCCGCTTCTTGCGCCGCTCGGCCGCGGAGCGGTCGGCCATCGCCTCCCAGTCGGGCTGCTCGGACTGCAGCGGCGGGAACGGCCCGGGCCCCGGGGCGTCCTGGACGGGCAGCCCGGCCGGCGGCCACTGCGCGGGCGGGACGGCGGCGTTCTGCTGGAACGGAGCAGGACCCCCACCCGGTTGATACGGACCCGCCCCCGGACCCGCAGGCGCGCCCGGAGCCCCCGGAGCGCCGGGACCCCCCGGAGCCGCAGGCGTGCCCGGGACTGCCGGAGCACCGGGTGCGCCCGGAGCTCCCGCCTGCCCCGGGAAGCCGTGGCCGCCGGGCTGGCCGGGCGCCGCGGGCTGACCGGGCGCGCCGGGACCCCCCGGAGCTCCCGCCTGCTGCGGGAAGCCGTAGCCGCCGCCGGGCTGGCCGGGAGCGGCCGGCGGGCCGGGGACGGTGGGCGGGGGGCCGAAGGCGCCGACGGGGGCCTGCGGGCTGCCCGGGGCCGGGGCGGTGCCCGGGTAGCCGTAGCCGCCGGGGGCCGGCGGTACCGGCGGGAATCCGTAGCCGTTCCCCGGGGCGGGCTCGGGCTGCGGGGTGCTCGGGGGATTCTTGCCGTCGGTCATGCCACGGATGCTAGAACACCGGTCCGTACATACGAACGACCCGGTCCTTCTCGGCATGCCCCTGCCGGCCCGCGCAGCGCCTGCGCGGCCGCGCGGGGCCGTCCCGCCCGCCAGAGGGGTGCGGGCCGTGCGGGGCTGAGCGCGCGGTTCCCCGCGCCCCTGGGCGGCCCTGCCCGGTCGGTGGACGGCGGCCAGGCAGGGGCTTGGGGCTCTGGTGGGCCGCGCGCTGCCGAGCGGGGGTGTCCCGCTCTTCAGGGGCGCGGGGAACTGCGCGGGCAGCCACCGACCACCCGTAGCCGAACAGCGGCGGGGTGGCCCCCGGGCCGTGGGCCTTCCGACCACCCCGCCGCCACACGGTGCGGGCCGTGCGGGGCTGAGCGCGCGGTTCCCCGCGCCCCTGGGCGGCCCTGCCCGGTCGGCGGGGCATGCCCGGGCGAGCGGCTCCCGCTCAGGGGCTCACAGGATCCCCGCGGAGCGCCCCGCTCAGCCCGGCAGCTGGATGATCGGGAAGCTGCCCGTGGCCGTCGGCGCGTGCTCCGGCAGCCACAGCACGGCCACCGCGCCCGCCGCCGCCCCCTCGCGGTCCGCGCCGCTCGGCGCGGCCACGTTGCGGAAGGTCAGCCGGGCGCCCAGGACCCGCGCCTGGCCCTCCGCGATGGTGAGCCCCAGCCCGTGGCCCACCCCGGCCCGGTCGGTGGACCCGGTCCGGAACCGGCTCGGCCCTTCCCGCAGCAGGTCTTCGGGGAAGCCGGGCCCGTGGTCCCGGACCCGCAGGACGCGGCCTTCGATGTCGACCTGGACCGGGGGCTGCCCGTAGCGGGCGGCGTTCGCGAGCAGGTTGCCCAGGATCCGCTCCAGCCGCCGCGGGTCGGTGCTGACGATCTCGTCCGCGACGACCCGGACCGATGCCTCCGGCATCAGCGCGGTCACCCGGCGGCTCACGAACTCGCCCAGCGCCACGTCCTGGAGTTCGGCCCGCTCCGACGCGCTGTCGAGCCGGGCCACCTCCAGTACGTCCTCGACCAGTGCCCGCATGGCCTGGGCGCGGTCGCGGACCAGTTCTGTCGGCCGCCCCGGAGGCAGCAGCTCCGCGGCCGTGAGCAGGCCCGTCACCGGGGTCCGCAGCTCGTGTGCGATGTCCGCGGTGACCCGCCGTTCGGCCTCCAGCCGCTGCTGGAGCGCGTCGGCCATGGCGTCGACGGCCCGCGCGAGGTCGTCGGTCTCGTCCCGTACGACACCGCCGACCGCGTCCCGGACCCGTACGTCCGGGTCGCCGTGCGCCACCCGCTGGGCGGCGGCCGCGGCCTTGCGCAGCCGGCTGGAGATCTGCCCGCCGATGAGGACGCCGAGGGCCGCGCCGGCGACGACGGCGGTCAGCGATCCGACGACCAGGGCCTGGTCGAGGTCGCGCACCAGCTTGGCGCTCTCCTTGAACGTGGTGTGCAGGGACAGCACCGCCCCGTTGCCCAGCGGTACCGCGGCCCACACCTCGGGCCCCTTGGGGGATTCCTGGATGTAGGTGCCGCGCCGCCCGGACCGGGCCTTCTCCCGGAGTTCGGCGGGCAGGTCGGGATCGTTGACCTTGGCACCCATGGGCGGCTTGCGCCCGACGTCGACGTTGCGGGAGATGAACTGCACCCGGTCGAGCTGGACCTCGCGGGCGCTGTTCAGCATCGAGGTGCGGGCACCGCTGTGCACCACCAGGCTCAGCGCGACCACGACGAGCGCGGCGACGGCGGCGATGGCGGCGGCGATCTTCCAGCGGATCCCCGTACGGAAGGTGAAGCGTCTCATCCCTTGAGCTTGTATCCGAAGCCGCGGACCGTTTCGATCCGGTCCTGCCCGATCTTGGTGCGCAGCCGCTGCACGTGGACGTCCACGACGCGGGTGTCACCGCCCCAGTCGTAGTCCCAGACGCGCTCCAGCAGCCGGTCGCGGGAGAGCACGGTGCCCGGCGCCGAGGAGAACTCCAGCAGCAGGCGCATCTCGGTCGGCGTCAGCGCCACCGGTGCCCCGGCCCTGCGCACCTCCATGCCCTCGGTGTCGACCTCCAGGTCGCCGAAGGCCAGCAGGCCGCGCTCGGCGGATCCGTCCCCGCCGCCCGCGCCGGCGCCGTTCGCGCCGCCGGCGTGGCCGAAGCGGCGCAGCACGGCGCGGATCCGGGCGACGAGGACGGCGCCGTCGAAGGGCTTGGTGACGTAGTCGTCGGCGCCCGCCTCCAGGCCGAGGACCACGTCGATGGAGTCGGCGCGCGCCGACAGCATGATCACCGGGACGGTGGACTCGTCGCGGATCCGGCGGCACAGGCTCACGCCGTCCATGCCGGGCACCATCACGTCGAGCAGGGCGATGTCGGGCCGGTCGGCCCGGAAGGACTCCAGGCCGGACAGGCCGTCGGGCATGGCCGTGACCGTGAACCCGTCGCGTTCGAGCGCCAGGGTGGTGGCCTCGCGGATGACGTCGTCGTCCTCCACGAACAGGACATGGGTCTCGGCCATGCGCAAGCCTCGCCTCGGTTCCTTCGCTGCGGGTGGGTCAGTTCTTCTGGCTGATCGCCGGCGCGGGCTGGCCTCCGCCGTCGATGTTGCTGTAGTCGGTGTGGACGCGGTCCTGCTCGGTGAACTTCCCGCCGTTCCACCGGTACGTGATCACGTCCTCGCCCGACGGGTAGGCGAGGGCGTCGCTCTTGCCGTAGACGGGCTTGGTGACGACCAGGTCGCCCCGGTCGATCTCCGCGTAGACGGGCGGCTGCTCGTCCGAGAACACATTCTCGTACGTCCCGCCCTCCGCCCGGTACACGTACGAGCCCCGCCCCAGCGCATCCGCGCAGGACAGCACGTTGATCACGATGTCGGTCACGGAGCCGCCGGTGATCTTCCCGTAGCTCACGTCGACGGGGTACTCCTTGCCCGTGCACGGCTTGAGGTCCCGTTTGACCTCGGCACTGACCCGTGGGTCCGCCTTCAGCAGCGCGACCGGGTCGATCCTCCGCTCCGGCTTGCCCGAGGGGGCCGTCCGGATCGGGGCGGGTTCGGCGGGGGAGGACGGCGCCCCGCTCCTGGCCGCCGCATCGCTGCGGGCGGGCCCGCCGTCGCGCAGTCCGGTCCCGGTCGGGGAGCAACCGGCCGCGAACAGCACAGTGCCGACGAGGACGACCGTCCCCGCCGACATCAATACCAGCGGACTTCTACCGCTCAAGCTTTGGCCGTTCAGGCCGCGCACCGCTCACGCCTCTCGTACCGGATGGTGTGGTCCCCGCGGTGGTCACCGCGCTCCAGCGCGCGCATGTCCAGGTCCCGGCTCTCCAGTTCCTGCCGGAGGCGGGCCAGTGCGCGGTGCAGGGTGCTCTTCACGGTACCGGTAGACATGCCGAGTGCGGCAGCCGTCTCCTCCGTGCTCATCTGCTCCCAGTGCCGCAGGACGACCACGCTGCGCTGCTTGGGGGCGAGCACCTTGAGGATGTCCATCAGCAGGGCCCGGTCGGCGCGCTGCTCGGTGCCGTCCTCGACGGAGGCGTCCGGGAGCTGCTCGGTGGGGACCTCTTCGAGCTTGCGGGCGCGCCACCACTCCGTACGGGTGTTGATCATGACGCGGCGCAGGTAGGCGTCGGCCAGGGCCTTGTCGGCGATGCCGTCCCAGCGGCCGTAGGTGCGCACCAGGGCGGTCTGCAGGAGGTCCTGGGCGTCGGTGGGGTCCGGAACGAGGCGCCGGGCGCTGCGCAGCAGCGCGTCCTGCCGAGTGCGGACGTACTCCTCGAAGCCGAGTACCTCGCCGTGCGCCATCTCTGACCGCCTCCGTTCCGACCAACGGCTCATCCGCTGCCCAACGGAGACGACGGTACGGAGGCGTTGTCACGAGCCTGTGCGGGCCAGCCTGCGGTGGGCGCACGGACACCCATAGGTTGTGTAACAACGGCCGTGAGCTGGGGTTTCCCCGCAACAAACGGAATGGATCAGTCAGTTTGCGGGCGGGTCTGCGGCAGCCGGTACATGCCCCCGGCGAGCGGCTCGACCAGCCCGTCCGAGACCAGCCCGTCCAGGGCGCGGGCCCGCTGCACGGGCTCGTTCCACACGGTGTCGAGCACGCTCTGCGGAACCGGCCCGACCGCCTCCCGCAGCACGGCCAGCAGCTTGCCGCGGACCTGCCGGTCCGTCCCCGCGTACGTCTGCCCGCGCCGCGGCGGCCCGTCGTGCGCCGGCTTCCCGGCGAGCCGCCACGCGCACAGCCCGGCCACCGGGCAGCGGGCGCAGTCCGGGCTCTTGGCCGTGCACACCAGCGCCCCGAGCTCCATGGACGCCGCCGCCCAGCGGGCCGCCGTGGCCTCGTCCCCGGGCAGCAGGGCCCGGGCCAGGCGCCGCTCGGCGGCGGTGGTGGCGTTCGGCGGGTACTCGACGCCGGTCGTGGTGCGGGCGAAGACCCGGCGCACGTTGGTGTCGAGCACCGCGTGCCGCTGCCCGTACGCGAAGGAGGCCACCGCGGCCGCGGTGTACTCGCCGATGCCGGGCAGCGCCAGCAGCTGCGCGTGCTCGCGGGGCACGTCCCCGCCGTGCCGCTCCGTTATCGCCACGGCCGCGCCGTGCAGCCGCAGGGCCCGGCGCGGGTAGCCGAGCCGCCCCCAGGCCCGTACGGCCTCGCCGGGGGCCTCGGCGGCCAGGTCGGCGGGCCGGGGCCAGCGGGCCAGCCACTGCTCGTACACGGGCAGGACCCGGCTGACGGGGGTCTGCTGGAGCATGAACTCGCTGACCATGACCCCCCAGGCGCCGGCCTCGGGGCGGCGCCAGGGCAGGTCGCGGGCGTGCTCGTCGAACCAGGCGATGACCGGGGAGTGCAGTGCGTGGACCGCCTCCGCGGCTTCGGCGTCCGGGGGCACGGCGGCCGCGGTCTCGGCGGGGGAGGAGGTTGTCCGGGATGCAGTCATGACATACGGCATCCTGGCACGTTTCACCGCCGTCGCGCGGAGCCCGGACCGGTGAACCAGAGCGCCGCCGGGTTGCCGCTCGTCCGCACGGCGGCGGTGATCCTACTGATCGGACCGGTCAGCGCGAGGACGAAGAGCGCGGCGACGATGCCGCCGGCGACCGCGCCCACGGCCACGTCGTGCGGGTAGTGCACGCCGACGAACACCCGCGAGTACGCCATCAGCAGGGCCATCGGCACCGTCAGCAGCACCAGCCGGCGCAGCGCGAGGGCCAGCGCCACGGCGGCCGCACCCGCGATCGCGGAGTGGTTGCTCGGGAAGGACCAGTCGCCCGGGGCCGGGCATTCCACGAGCGAGGCGACGGCACCGGCCACCGCCCGGCAGGGGCGTTCCTCCGTCACGACCAGCTTCACGCTCTCGGAGGCCACGTAGGCCACGGCGGTGGCGAGCGGGGCGAGGACGGCGAGCGCCATCGCCTGCGGGTTGCGCTGCCCGCGCGCACGCCACCACACGGTTATGAACAGGACGCCGAACAACAGCAGTCCGTATTCGGTCCACACCTCGAAAGCCGACTGCACCCAACCGGGCGCTGAGTGGGCGGAGTCGGTGATGTCGCGGTAGAGGTCGGAAGTGTCCATGGTCACCGACCGTACTCAACCGGCGGAGACGCCCTTGCACGGCCCCTGGCCGATTCGTTTCGGTCGGATCCCCGCAGCAGGCTGATCATCGGCAAAACCTGCCGGATACGCGGCATGTGGGGCGCGGATCGGGCCCCGGACTCTCGTAAAGTTCCGTCCGTGGGATCTATGCGCAATCCGGTCGGGCCGCTCCCCTCCTCCATCTACTGGCGACGGAGGGCTGTGCTGGCGTCCGTCGTCGCGCTCCTCGCGCTCCTCGCCGTATGGGCCGTCAGTTCCTCAGGGGGCACGTCGAGTACGAACGGCAAGGGTCAGAAGGGACCCGACCCCGTCTCCTCGATCACCCCGGGTCCGTCCGGGACCGGTCCGGCGATCGGTCAGGCGCCGGGCGGGCGCACCGAGTCGGGCGGCGGCACGGGCAAGAACGGTGACCCGGGCGCCGGTTCCGGTTCGGGCGGCGGTGCGGGCTCCGGTTCGGCCGCGGCCGGCGCCGGCAGCGCCGGCGCGGGGGCGAACGGCGGCGGCGCGGGCGGCGCGGCGGCCGTCCCGGCCGACTCCCCACTGCCCACCTGCTCGTCGAGCTCCCTGCAGTGGGACGTCAAGAGCGTCAAGAACGATTACGAGGCGGGCGAGAAGCCCCGCCTCGAACTGATCGCCCGCAACATCACCGGATCGACCTGCAAGGCCGACCTCGGCCCGAAGCAGGCCGTGCTGACCATCCTCCAGGCGAGCACCAGCAAGGCCGTCTGGTCCTCGGGTGACTGCCCCACCGGCCCCGGCAGTGCCTTCTACCGCGTACCGGCGCAGGGCGAGACCAAGCAGGTCGTCGAGTGGGACCGCAGGTTCAGCGCCGCCGACCAGTGCCAGACGCCCCCGGCGGGCAGCGCCGCCCCCGACACCTACGTGGTGGAGGCCAAGTTCCCGGGCCTGCCCGTGGCCCGCACCTCGTTCGTCCTCAAGCCGGAGTAGCCCCCGGCCGGAGCGGCTCCGGCCGGGGTGACACCGGCCCGCGCGACACCGGCCGGGGCGACACCGGCCGGGGCGGGCCTCAGACGTACCGCTCCAGGATCGAGGACTCCGCCAGCCGGGACAGGCCCTCGCGGACGCTCCGGGCGCGGGCCTCGCCCACCCCGTCGACCGTCTGCAGGTCGTCGACACTGGCCGCCAGCAGCTTCTGCAGCCCGCCGAAGTGCTCCACCAGCCGCTCGATGATCGCCCCGGGCAGCCGCGGCACCTTCGCCAGCAGCCGGTAGCCCCGCGGCGACACCGCCGAGTCCAGGGTCTCCGGCGAGCCCGTGTACCCCAGCGCCCTCGCCACGTTGCCCAGCTCCAGCAGCTCCGGGTGGGTCAGGGCGTCCAGCGCCGGCAGCGCCTCCTCCACCGTCCGCGACCGCTTGGCCGTCGGCTCCGGCACGTAGTCGCGGATCACGAGCTCCCGCTCCTGCTCGATCCCGACCGTCAGCTCGTCCAGCTGCAGCGACAGCAGCCGCCCGTCCGTGCCCAGCTCGACCACGTATTCCGCGATTTCCGTCGCGATCCGGCGAACCATTTCCAGCCGCTGCGCCACCGCCGTCACGTCGCGCACCGTGACCAGGTCCTCGATCTCCAGCGCCGACAGCGTCCCGGCGACCTCGTCGAGGCGCAGCTTGTACCGCTCCAGCGTGGCCAGCGCCTGGTTCGCCCGGGACAGGATCGCGCCCGACTCCTCCAGGACGCGGCGCTCCCCGTTCACGTACAGCGCGATCAGCCGCATCGACTGGGATACGGACACGACGGGGAAGCCGCACTGCTTCGAGACGCGGTCCGCCGTCCGGTGCCGGGTGCCGGTCTCCTCCGTCGGGATCGACGCGTCCGGAACCAGCTGCACGCCGGCCCGCAGGATCTTCGTCAGGTCCTTGTCGAGGATGAGCGCGCCGTCCAGCTTGCACAGCTCCCGCAGCCGGGTCGCGGTGAACTCCACGTCCAGCACGAAACCGCCGGTGCACATCGCCTCGACGGTCTTGTCCATCCCGAGGACGATGAGCCCGCCGGTGTTGCCGCGGACGATCCGCTCCAGGCCGTCGCGCAGGGGCTGACCAGGTGCGACCGCGCTCAGCGAGGCACGCATCATGGATTCCTGCCTGGAGCTCGCGCCCGACTTCCCGGATGCTGCTGCCCCGTCCTTGGCTGCCACTGCACTCCTCCGGTCGCGGGTTGCGCCGCCTGCCTGGGCCGGGCGGACCAGCACAAAGTCTACCGGCGTGCGCTCGGCGCCCGCCGTGGCTTGGCAAGGTGCGCCCGCACGGGACCCCGTACCGGCCCGGCCGCGGGCCGCCGGGAGGCTACTGGGGGGCCGCCTCGCGGGCCGTCCCGCGGGCCGTCTCACGGGTCGTTTCGCGTGGCGCCTCACGGGTCGTTTCGCGGGTCGTCTCACGGGACCGCCGACGGGGCAGGACCCGCAGCGCATCACCGATGTCGGCGACCTCCGTCACCTTCATCCCGGGCGGCACCTTCCCCGGGTCGACCGGCACCAGGGCGTGCGTGAAACCGAGCCGGTGCGCCTCGGCCAGGCGCCGCTGCACCCCGGTCACCCGCCGCACCTCGCCGGCCAGGCCGACCTCCCCGATCGCCACCAGGTTCTTCGGCAGCGGGACGTCGCTCGCGGCGGAGGCCAGCGCCAGCGCGACGGCCAGGTCGGCGGCCGGCTCGGTGAGCTTCACCCCGCCCACGGTCGCGCTGTAGATGTCGCGCTTGCCGAGCGCGGTGATCCGGCCGCGCTGCTCCAGCACCGCCAGCATCATCGACACCCGGGAGGTCTCCAGGCCCGACGTGGTCCGCCGCGGCGAGGGGATCTGCGAGTCCACGGTGAGCGCCTGCACCTCGGCGACCAGCGGCCGCTTGCCCTCCAGGGTCACGGTCAGGCAGGTGCCCGGGACCGCCTCCGCACGCCGGGTCAGGAACAGCCCGCTCGGGTCGGCGAGCCCGGTGATCCCCTCGTCGTGCAGCTCGAAGCAGCCCACCTCGTCGGTGGCCCCGTACCGGTTCTTCACGCCGCGGACGAGGCGCAGCCGGGCGTGCCGGTCGCCCTCGAAGCCGAGGACCACGTCCACCAGGTGCTCCAGCAGCCGCGGGCCGGCGATCGCACCGTCCTTGGTGACGTGCCCGACCAGCAGCGTCGCCATCCCGCGCTCCTTGGACGCGCGGATCAGCGCCCCGGCGACCTCGCGCACCTGGGCCATGCCGCCCGGTGCGCCGTCGATCTCGGGGGAGGCCACGGTCTGTACGGAGTCCATGATCAGCAGCGAGGGCTGCACGGCGTCGAGGTGGCCCAGCACCGCCGACAGGTCGGTCTCGGCGGCCAGGTACAGGTGGTCGCTGAGGGCCCCGATCCGGTCGGCCCGCAGCCGCACCTGGCTCGCCGACTCCTCGCCGGTGACGTACAGCGTGCGGTGGGTCTCGCTCGCCGCCTTGGCCGCGACGTCCAGCAGCAGCGTGGACTTGCCGACGCCCGGCTCGCCGGCCAGCAGGACCACCGCCCCGGGCACCAGCCCGCCGCCGAGGACCCGGTCCAGCTCGGCCACGCCCGTGCTGCGGGCGGTCGCCGTCCGGCCGTCGACCTGCGCGATCGGGAGCGCGGCCGAGGTGACGCGGCCGGCGGAGGTGGTCCGCACGGCGGGCGCACCCATCTCCTCGACGGTGCCCCAGGCCTGGCATTCGGGGCAGCGGCCGAGCCACTTCGCGGTGGTCCAGCCGCACTCGGTGCAGCGGTAGGAGGGCCGGTCCTTGGCGGACGATCGGGATGTACGGGCAGCCATGCGGCCCACCGTATCCGCCCCCGCCGACAGCCCCTGCCGACAGCCCCCGCCGACGGCCCCGCCGGCAGCCCCGCGCGCGCCCGGCACCACGGCGTCCGCGCCCGGCGTTCGCGCCCGGCGTCAGGGCCGCGGTCAGCACCTGCTCGATCTCTTCACCCGTAAGGGCTAAAACAGCTCAAGGCTTCACGGGCCCCGCCGGGCGGCCGCCTACCTTCGCCAGGGTGGACCGCAGCAACCAGGAGAGCCCCGCCCCGCGCACCGGCGCACAACGGGCGCACGGGCGCACACCCCGTGAGGGGGCCGCCGCCGCAGAGCAGCCGCCGCCGTTCCGGCACGAGCCGTACCTGGACGGCCTGTTCACCTACTGCCTGTCGGTGCTGTGCGACCACGACACCGCCACCGACGCGCTCGCCGAGGTCCTCGCCGTCGCCGAGCGGCACCCCGGCCGCTGCCCCGACGAGGGCGAGCGCCGGGCCTGGCTGTACGCCCTCGCCCGCTGGGCCTGCGTACGCCGGATGACCGAGCAGCGGCGCGGCCGCCTGGGGGCGCACTCCGCCCGGCGCACGCCGGAGCACGCCGGTACCGAGCATGCGCCGGAGGTGCACCGCTCCCCGGGCTCCCCGGGCTCCCGCGACTCCCACAGCTCCCCCGGCTCCCTTGACGTGTACGCGTACCGGCGCACCGAGCTCGCCCGCCTCGCCTGGCCCGAGGCCGCCGGCACCACACCCGAGCAGCGCGAGGCCCTCGAACTCGCCGTCCGCCACCGCCTCGGCCTCCCCGAACTCGCCGCCGTCCTCGGCACGCCCCCGGCCAAAGCCCGCGAGCTCCTCGCCGGCGCCGCCTGCGAGGTCGAACGCACCCGCGCCGCCCTCGCCGCCGTAGAGACCGGCGGCTGCCCGTCGGTGTCCCGGCTCACCGGCGGGGGACAGCTCCTGCTGTCCACCACCCTGCGCGCCGAGCTCGTCCGCCACGTCGACGACTGCCCGCGCTGCCGCCGCGCCGCCGAACGCGCCGGCGCCGCCGCCCCCTGGCCCGGCTCCTGCGGCATCGACGCCGCCCTCCCCCTCGTCCCGGCGCCCCGGGCCGCCGTCCACGCGGCCATGCAGCGCACCGGCCGCGGCCGCCGCCCCGCCGTCCCCCGCTTCAACCGCACCGGCTTCCCCATGGACCCGCGGGACCGGGCCGCCCGCCGCGACCGGATGCGCGCCCGCGTGGTGACCACCACCGTCGTCGCCACCGTCGTCGCGGCTCCGGTCCTGGCGCTGTGGGCGGCGTACCGCGGCGCACCCGACACCGGCGAGCCCGCGGGCGCCGAATCCGGGATCTCGGCGAGCGACTCCGACATCCCGCCCCACCAGGGCGGCGTCCCGATGCGCGCGTACGAGAACGCCGGCGCCGGCCTCACCGCCGGCCTCACCGCCCGCACCGCCGGCTTCCCCGCCGGCACCCCCGGCCCCGGCTGGGACGTCTCCGTCCAGGTGATCGGCACCGGGCCGCCCGCCGCCCCCGACGGACCCGGCGCCCCCGGCCGGCTCACCGTCGCAGCCGCCCCGCACGGCGGGACCACCGTGCTCACCCTCACCGCGTCCGGCGGAGCCCCGGTGGACTGGCAGCTCCGGTCCGACGCGCCCTGGCTGCGGGCGAGCCGGACCGCGGGCACCCTGGCCCCCGGAGAATCGGTCACCCTGCACATCACCGTCGACCCCGGCACCGAGCCCGCGGGCCCCTGGGCGGCCCGGGTCGCCGTGGACCCCGGCGGGGCCGTGGTCGCGATCCGGGGCCACGGCCGCCCCGCCCCCACACCGCCCGCGACTCCCGCGCCGACGCCGACCCCCACGCCGCCCGCGCCCGACCCGACGGACCCCCCGAAGCCCACACCCACGCCGACTCCCACGCCCACCCCGACCCCGAGCGCGTCCGAGTCCGCCCCCGGCCCGGACCCCGGCGGAACGGTTCCTCCGCCCCCGGGCACCCCCGCCGCCCCCTCCCCGTGACAGCGCGCCCCGTCGCCGCACACCGGGGCGCACCACCGCCGAGATGCGCGAAAGGATCACGCCGGAGACCCTGGAGAGGTCACGACCCCGAGGCCGAGGAGGCCGGAATGAGCGTGATCGACAAGCTCAAGCAGATGCTGAAGGGCCACGAGAGCCAGGCCGCGCAGGGCATCGACAAGGCCGGCGATTTCGTCGACCAGAAGACCGGCAGCAAGTACGCGAGCCAGGTCGACACGGCCCAGGAAAAGCTCAAGGAGCAGCTCCGCGACCCCGAGAGCGGGCAGGGCGAATCGCCCCGGGCCTGAACGCACCGGCCCCGCCCCGGGCGCACCGGACGCCCGGGCACACCACCCGCCGGCGCCCGCCGGCCCCGCCCTACACCGGGTCGGCGGGGTGCGGGGCCATCGGCAGCAGGGAGGCCAGCCGCGCCTCGCAGTGCTTCACGAGCTCCGCGTACCCCTCCTTGCCCATCAGCTCCGTCAGCTCGGCCCGGTACGACACGTACACCGGCTCGCCCGCGCCGTGCGCCGACGTCGCCGAGGTGCACCACCAGTGCAGGTCGTGGCCGCCCGGGCCCCAGCCGCGCCGGTCGTACTCGCCGATCGTGACCTGCAGCACGCGCGTGTCGTCGGGCCGGTCGATCCACTCGTACGTCCGCCGGATCGGCAGCTGCCAGCACACGTCGGGCTTGGTCTCCAGCGGTTCGCGCCCCTCGCGCAGCGCGAGGATGTGCAGCGAGCAGCCGGCGCCGGCCGGGAAGCCGGGCCGGTTCAGGAAGATGCACGCACCCTCCCACCGGCGGGTCTGCCGCTCCCCGTCCTCGTCCTTCTGGACCCAGCCCGACTCGGTGCCCACGTCGTGGAACTGCCACAGCTCCGGGGACAGCCGCGCCACGTGCCCGGCGACCCGCTTCTCGTCGTCCTCGTCGGAGAAGTGCGCGCCGAGCGTGCAGCAGCCGTCGCTGGCGCGGCCCGCCTGGATGCCCTGGCAGCCGCTGCCGAAGATGCACGTCCAGCGGGACGTGAGCCAGGTCAGGTCGCAGCGGAAGAGCTGCTCGGCGTCGGCCGGGTCGGGGAACTCCACCCAGGCCCGGGGGAAGTCGAGGCCCTTCTCGTCGCCCGCGGGCGCACCGGACGCAGCCGTTCCGGCGGCCTCGGCCTTGGCCTTCGGCTTGATCTTCGTCTTGGTCTTGGACTTGTCGGCCTTCTTCATCTGTGGCACAAACCCAAGCCTAAGCGCCCCTAACGCCGCCCATCCTCCCGCCGCACAGTAGCGTTTCCTCGTATGAGACTCGGTGTCCTTGACGTGGGTTCGAACACGGTGCATCTGCTGGTGGTGGACGCGCACCCCGGCGCGCGCCCGCAGCCCGCGCATTCGCACAAGGTGGAACTGCGGCTGGCCCAGCTGCTCGACGAGGACGGCTGTGTCACCGCCCAGGGCATCGAGCACCTCGTGGCGGTGATCGCCGACGCCGTCCAGGCCGCCGAGGACAAGGGCTGCGAGGACGTGCTGCCGTTCGCGACCAGCGCCGTACGGGAGGCCACCAACGCCGACGAGGTCCTCGCCCGGGTCAAGGCCGAGACCGGTGTCGAGCTGCCCATCCTCAGCGGCGACGACGAGGCCCGGCTGACCTTCCTCGCCGTCCGCCGCTGGTTCGGCTGGTCGGCGGGCAAGCTCCTCGTCCTCGACATCGGCGGCGGCTCGCTGGAGATCGCGTACGGCATCGACGAGGACCCGGACGCGGCCGTCTCCCTGCCGCTCGGCGCCGGCCGCCTCACCTCCACCTGGCTGCCGGGCGACCCGCCGGACCCGGCCGACATCCGCGCGCTGCGCCGCCACGTACGGGCCCAGATCGCCCGCACGGTCCGCGATTTCAGCCGCTTCGGGGTGCCGGACCACGTCGTCGCCACCTCCAAGACGTTCAAGCAGCTGGCCCGTATCGCCGGTGCGGCCCGCTCGACCGAGGGCCTCTACGTCCAGCGGGACCTGACCCGCAAGGCCCTGGAGGAGTGGGTGCCGAAGCTGGCGGAGATGACGGTGGCCCAGCGGTCCGCCCTCCCCGGTGTCTCGGAGGGCCGCGCCGCCCAGCTGCTGGCCGGAGCCCTGGTGGCCGAGGGCGCGATGGACCTCTTCGGGGTCGACAGCCTGGAGATCTGCCCCTGGGCCCTGCGCGAGGGCGTCATCCTCCGCCGCCTGGACCACCTCCCCACGACGCCCACCGCCTGACGCCCGCCGCCCGCGGCCCCGCCGTCAGCCAGTCCGGGCCGTCAGCCAGTCCGGGCCGTCAGCCAGGACGGGCCGTCAGCCAGGACGGGCCGGCGGGCCGGCGGGCCGACGGGCCGGCGGGCCGACGGGCCGCGGCCGCGCGGTACGGACGGACGGACGGACGGACGGACGGACGGACGGACGGACGGACGGATGGGTCCGGAGGGGAGTCCTTCCGGCCGGCCGGGCCCTCGGTACCCTGTCCCCGTGGCAGAACCCGTCCGCATTCCGACCGCGAAAGTCGCCCTCTCCACCGCCTCCGTGTACCCGGAGTCGACGGCGACCGCCTTCGAGATCGCCGCACGCCTCGGCTACGACGGCGTCGAGGTCATGGTCTGGACGGACCCGGTCAGCCAGGACATCGACGCCCTGCGCCGCCTGTCCGACACCCACGGCATCCCCGTCCTGGCCGTCCACGCCCCCTGCCTCCTGATCACGCAGCGCGTCTGGTCCACCGACCCGTGGACCAAGCTCCAGCGGGCCCGGTCCGCCGCCGAACGCCTCGGCGCGAGCACCGTCGTCGTGCACCCGCCCTTTCGCTGGCAGCGCCAGTACGCGCGGGACTTCGTCACCGGCATCGCACGGATGGCCGACGAGACCGACGTCCGCTTCGCCGTGGAGAACATGTACCCCTGGCGCTACCGCGACCGCGAGATGCTCGCGTACGCCCCCGAGTGGGACGTCACCAAGGACGACTACCGCCACTTCACCGTCGACCTGTCCCACACCGCCACCGCCCGCACGGATGCCATGGACATGGTCGACCGCATGGGCGACCGCCTCGCGCACGTCCATCTGGCCGACGGCAACGGCTCCGCCAAGGACGAGCACCTCGTCCCCGGCCGCGGCTCCCAGCCCTGCGCCGAGCTGCTGGAACGCCTCGCGGCGAACTCCTTCGACGGCCACGTCGTCATCGAGGTCAACACCCGCCGGGCCATGTCCTCCGCGGAGCGCGAGGCCGACCTCGCCGAGGCCCTGGCCTTCACCCGCCTCCACCTGGCGGCGAGCACCGGCCGGGACGTGACCGCCCGATGACCCCCCGCACCGGCGACACCGCCGCCCCCCGCCCCCGCCGCGGCCCCGGCCGCCCCCGCCAGGACGAGGCCGACAGCGGCCCCGGCACCATGGAGCGGATCCGCCTCGCCGCCCGCTCCGAATTCGCCGCGCGCGGCTACGACAAGACCTCCCTGCGCGGCATCGCCAAGACCGCCGGCGTGGACGCCTCCCTGATCCACCACTACTTCGGCAGCAAGGACGAGCTCTTCGCCGACACCATCGAGCTGAGCCTGGAGCCCGCCCTCCTGGTCCCGCAGATCCTCGGCGCCGGGCCCGACGGCATCGGCGAGCGCCTGGTCCGCTCCTTCCTCGGCATCTGGGAGAACCCGGTCGGCCGCGCCCCGCTCCTCGCGGTGATCCGCTCCGCCCTCACCCACGAGGCCGCGGCCCGGGTGCTGCGCGACCTGGTCCTGCGCCGCCTGCTGGAGCGGGTCGCCGACGAGCTGAACGTCCCCGACCCCACCTTCCGGGCCGAGCTCGCCGCCTCCCACCTGGTCGGCATCGCGGTCCTGCGCTACGTCGTCCAGGTCGAGCCGCTGGCCTCCGCGGACCCGGACCACATCATCGAGCTGGTGGCCCCCACCCTCCAGCGGTACCTGACCGAGGGCTGACCCTCCCGTCCCGGCATCCGGACGACCTGTCCGTATCCCGGGCCGGGGGCGTAGCCTCGTAACCGAGCCATATCCACAGTCGCGGCGGGCGCGGGAGCGCCGCCGCAATCATGGGGAGTACCCGATGCCCGAGCTGAGGTCCCGCACCGTCACCCACGGCCGCAACATGGCAGGCGCTCGTGCGCTCATGCGCGCGTCGGGCGTAGCGAGCGAGGACATCGGCAAGCCGATCATCGCGGTCGCCAACTCCTTCACCGAGTTCGTCCCCGGCCACACCCACCTCGCCCCCGTCGGCCGGATCGTCTCCGACGCCATCCGCGCCGCCGGCGCCGTCCCCCGCGAGTTCAACACCATCGCCGTCGACGACGGCATCGCCATGGGCCACGGCGGCATGCTGTACTCGCTGCCCTCCCGCGACCTGATCGCGGACTCCGTCGAGTACATGGTCGAGGCGCACTGCGCCGACGCCCTGATCTGCATCTCCAACTGCGACAAGATCACCCCGGGCATGCTGATGGCCGCCATGCGCCTCAACATCCCGGCCGTCTTCGTCTCCGGCGGCCCGATGGAGGCCGGCCAGGCCACCCTCGTCGACGGCACCGTCCGCAAGCTCGACCTGATCAACGCGATCGTCGACGCGGTCAACGAGAACGTCTCCGACGAGGACGTCCTGCGCATCGAGGAGAACGCCTGCCCGACCTGCGGCTCCTGTTCCGGCATGTTCACCGCCAACTCGATGAACTGCCTCGCCGAGGCCATCGGCCTGGCCCTCCCCGGCAACGGCTCCGTCCTCGCCACGCACACCGCCCGCCGCGCCCTGTACGAAGAGGCCGGCCGCACCATCGTCGAGATCACCAAGCGCCACTACGAGCACGACGACCCCACGGTCCTCCCCCGCAGCATCGCCACCCGCGAGGCCTTCGAGAACGCCATGGCCCTCGACATCGCCATGGGCGGCTCGACCAACACGATCCTGCACCTGCTGGCCGCCGCCCAGGAAGCCGGCCTGGACTACGACCTCAAGGACATCGACGCCGTCTCGCGCCGCGTCCCCTGCCTCGCGAAGGTCGCCCCGAACGTCGCCCCCGGCGGCACGTACTACATGGAGGACGTGCACCGCGCCGGCGGCATCCCCGCCATCCTCGGCGAACTGCACCGCGGCGGCCTCCTGAACAAGGACGTCACCACCGTCCACTCGGCCAACCTCGACGACTGGCTGGGCACGTGGGACGCCCGCTCCGGCACCACCTCCGCCGAGGCCGTGGAACTGTGGCACGCCGCCCCCGGCTGCAAGCGCTCCGCGACCGCCTTCTCCCAGTCCGAGCGGTGGGAGTCCCTCGACCTCGACGCCGAGAACGGCTGCATCCGCTCCGTCGAGCACGCGTACTCCAAGGACGGCGGCCTGGCCGTCCTCAAGGGCAACATCGCGGTCGACGGCTGCGTCGTGAAGACCGCCGGCGTCGACGAGTCCATCTGGACCTTCGAGGGCCCGGCAGTCGTCTGCGAGTCCCAGGACGAGGCCGTCGACAAGATCCTCTCCAAGCAGGTCAAGGAGGGCGACGTCGTCGTCATCCGCTACGAGGGCCCCCGCGGCGGCCCCGGCATGCAGGAGATGCTCTACCCGACCTCCTTCCTGAAGGGCCGCGGCCTCGGCAAGGCCTGTGCCCTCATCACCGACGGCCGGTTCTCCGGCGGCACCTCCGGCCTGTCCATCGGCCACGCCTCCCCGGAGGCGGCCTCGGGCGGCACCATCGCCCTCGTCGAGGACGGCGACCGGATCCGCATCGACATCCCGAACCGCTCGATCGACCTCCTCGTCGACGACGCGACCCTGGCCGCCCGCCGGGAGGCCCTCGGCGGCGTCTACGCCCCGAAGAACCGCGAACGCAAGGTCTCCGCGGCCCTCCGCGCCTACGCAGCCATGGCCACGAGCGCCGACAAGGGCGCAGTCCGCGACGTAACCAAGCTCGCCTGACCCCGTCCCCGCCCGACCACCCCGGGCGGGGGCAACCCATCCCACCCGCGCTTGAGGCACGGTGTCCGGCAACCTCAGCCCGCCGACGCTTCGAGACGGAGGCCCGCCCCATCAGCCCCGCCGACGCTTGAGTTGCGGGGGCCGCCCCATCAGCCTCGCCGGCGTTTGAGGCGCGGGGCCTGGGGCGGAGCCCCAGGAACTCCCGGCTCCGCCGGGCCCGGAGTGCCCACCCCCGGGGCCGGGGCCGGGGCCCGGCCCATCCAGCCCCGCCGGCGTTTGAGGCGCAGGCTCCGCGGCGGCCCCCGGCGGCCGCCGGACCGGCGGAGCTACCACGCGGCGGGATCACCGGCGGCAACGGCGAACACGGCCCCGTCGGGCGCGGTCGCAAACACCCGCCCCCCGGCAGCAACCGGCGCAGGCAGCGTAGCCGTGAAGGCACCGCCGCCCTGCCCGGCCGCCGCCGCTCCCATCCGGGGCCGTGTCTGCCCGGCCAGCCGCCCGGCCGTGCCGTCCACGGCGAGCAGCCGCCCGTCGACCGCGGTCAGGTAGACCCGCCGGTCACCGCCGAGCACCGGCCGGGAGGCGGCCGTGACCCCGGTCTGCAGCCGCCATTCCTCGCGCTGTGCGCCCACCGCCGCCAATGCGCCCGACACTCCGAACACGTACGCCGTGCCGTCGGGGCCCACGGCCGCCTGGGCCTGGAGCAGCGGGGCCGACAGCGGTACGGACCGCACGGCCCGGGAGCCGAGGTCCACCCGCAGTACCGAGCGGGCCATCGCCCCGGCGTCGTTCTCCAGCAGGAACAGCCCGCCACCGGCGACGCCGACCGGCTCCGCCGTGCCCGTGGTCCGGGCCAGCGCGCGCACCGCACCCGTGACGGGGTCGACTTCCGAGACCTGGGTGGATTTCCCGTCGGCCGCGGGCGTGGCCACGTACAGGGCGGGGGCCGCACCCGGCTGCGCCGCACCCGGCTGCGCCGCACCCGGCTGCGCCGCACCCGGCTGGGCGGTACCCGGCTGCGCGTCCCCGCCGGCACACGCACACCACACCGAGCCGACCCCGCCGAACTGCTTGGTCCACTGGGCGACCCCGGTGGCCGCGTCCACGGAGATCGCCTTGCCGTCGGGCAGTGCGATCATCACCCGCGGTCCGGCGGGCACGACCCGCGACCCGGGCAGCAGCACCCGCTTCCACCGCTCCGCCCCGGTCGCCGGGTCCAGTGCCCGCAGGGCGTGGCCGCCGGACGAAGTGGTGAGGACGAGTCCGCCGTCGTGCAGCGGGGCGGCGGTCTCGACGGTGCCGGGGGAGGCCTGGACGGACCACACGACGGAGCCGTCGGCGGGGTCCAGCCGGGCCGCGGCCAGCCCGTGTCCCGAGCAGTACAGGCTTCCGTCCGCCCAGGAGCAGGCGGTGGGCGCGGTCCCGGCCGGCCCGGCGGTCCCGGTCCCGGTTCCGGATCCGGGCCTGCCCAGTACCCGCGACCAGGGTGTGAACGCCTTCTGCGCGCCCGCGGCCGACTGCGTGTCACCGCCCGCCGGCTGCCGCGGGCCGTCGTCGTCGCCGCGGAGGTACCAGCCGCCGCCCACTGCCCCGCCGGCCAGGAGCAGCCCGGCCGCGGCGGCGGCCATCACCCGCGCCCGCCGCCGGCCGCGGCCTGCCGGCCCCGGGGCGGTCCCGGCGGCTGCGGCGATCGCGGCGGCCGCAGCGGCTTCGGCGGGGGTCCGGGCCCGCTGGTGCGTCGGCTCCTCGGCGCGGCGCCGCGCCGCGTCCGCCACGGTGGGGGAGGCGGGGCGCCGCGGCTGCGGGACGAAGGTCTGGGTGTCTTCGCCGGTCGGGTAGGCGAGGGCGCGCATCGCCGAGATCAGGGCGTCGGCGGTGGGCCGCTCGGCGGGGTCCTTCGACAGGCAGCGGGCGATGACCGGCGCGAGCTGCGGCGGCAGCCCGGTGAGGTCGGGTTCGCCGTGCACCACCTGGTACGCGACGAGGTAGTGGCTGTCGGAGTCGAAGGGGCCCCGCCCGGTGGCCGCGTGCACGAGGACGGCGCCGAGCGCGAACACGTCGGCGGCGCTGCCGACCTCCCGGGGCCGCTGGAACTGCTCGGGCGCCATGAAGGGCGGGGTTCCGATCAGCTTCCCGGTCTCGGTGCGCAGGTCGCTGTCGGCGGGCCGGGAGATGCCGAAGTCGATGACGCGGACCCCGTCGGGGGCCATCAGCACGTTGCTCGGCTTCAGGTCGCGGTGGACCACCCCGGCCCGGTGGATGTCGCGCAGGGCCTCCGCGAGTCCGGCTGCGAGCCGGGTCAGTTCGGCGGGGTCCAGGACCCTTTCCCGTACGCGTTCGGCGAGGGTGGGGGCGTCGATGAAGAGGGTGGCCATCCAGGGCCGCTCGGCGTCGGGGTCGGCGTCGACGACGGGCGCGGTGAAGGCGCCGCTGACCCGCCGGGCGGCGGCGACCTCCTGGCGGAACCGGGCGCGGAACTCGGGGTCGACCGCGTGCTGGGGGTGCACGATCTTGACGGCGAGTTTCAGCCCGGAGCCGGACGTGGCCAGGCGGACGATGCCCATGCCGCCGGATCCGAGCACGGATTCGAGCCGGTACTGGCCGGCGTATTCCGGAAAGCCCACGTCCGCGCGCAGTGACTGCACTGCTCACCACCCCCGCCGGAGCCTAGTCGATATCCCGTGTGAATCTCCAAGGGCCTGCTACCCTGCGCGAGTTGTTCACAGCAGTGCCAAAAGGGGGGAGTTTTCACATGTCCGCAGAGAACGAATCCAGCCACATCGAGGCCCTCGCCGCGGGGTCCGGATTCCAGACCTTCCCGGTGGCGCCGGGCCACAGGGTGAACGTCCGCACCGGTCCCGGCACCGGCTACTCCATCGTCAGGGTCCTCCCGTACGGCGCGTCCGTGACGATCCGCTGCCAGACGGAGGGCGAGACGGTCAGCGGCCCGTACGGCACCACCCGCATCTGGGACTGCGTCGGCAACGGCGAGTTCGTGTCCGACGCGTACGTCAGGACGGGCAGCGACGGCTACGTCGCCTCTCCCTGCGGCTGACACGGACACAGGGGGTGCCGCGGCCCGGTCCGTCTGACGGCGTCTGACCGCGTCTGACACGTGAGACGCACCGGGCCGTCCGCCGCCGGCGGTGGATAATCGCCGGTGTGAGCGACGAACAGCAGCAGACCCCCGCCGAGACGCCCCCGGCCCCGCCCGCCGGGCCGCAGCCGGAGCCGATCCCGTTCTTCGGCACCACGTGGGTCGAGCGCGACGGCGGCTACGCCGTGCGCCGCGTCGCCGCCGGCGTGGGCTCGCTCGTCGCGGCCTTCGCCGCCGCCTACCTGCTGCGCTTCGCGTACGAGGGCCTGGAGATCGGGAACGTCGGCCCGGTCCTCAGCATCGCCGTCGTCGTCCTGTTCGCGATCGCCAGCGCGATCGCGTTCCTCAAGACCTGGGAGTCCTTCGGCCGCCGCCCGGCCCCGTCCTCGGACGAGGCCTCGCTCAAGGGCCTGAAGATGATCGGTTTCATCGGCTCCCTCATCGCGTACTTCCTGCGCTGCTTCCAGGAGGCTCCCGGCGAGAAGCTCCGCCGCACCGAGTACGAGCGCGCCGTCGTCGAGTACGAGCGCCGCCGCCGCTCCCGTACGGGCAACCCGGCCGCGCGCCGCCCCAAGCGCAAGAAGTAGCCCGCCCGCGAGCCCCCCCCGCAGCCCCCTTCCGCCGCGGTGTCCGGCCTGTTGACGGCCGGCACCGCCGGGCCCATTATTCATCGCATGATGAATAACTCGGAGCAGGGGGCCGCCCCGGCCCCGGCCCCCGCCGTCCACGCCGACGGCCTGACCGTCCGCCGCGGCACCGCCCGCGCCCTCCGGACTGTCCTCGACTCCCTCTCCTTCGACGTCCCCCGCGGCCGCATCACCGGCCTCCTCGGCCCCTCCGGCTGCGGAAAGTCCACGCTCATGCGCGCCGTCGCCGGCACCCAGGCCCACGTCACCGGCACCCTCGACGTCCTCGGCCGCCCCGCCGGCCACCCCGAGCTCCGCTCCCGCATCGGCTACGTCACCCAGGCCCCGTCCGTCTACGACGACCTCACCGTCCGGCAGAACCTCGACTACTTCGCCGCCGTCCTGGACCCCGGCCGCGCGGCCGCCGAACGCCGCCGCGCCGCCGTCACCCGGGCCGTCGCCGACGTCGACCTCACCGGCCACGCCGACGCCCTCGCCGGCAGCCTCTCCGGCGGCCAGCGCAGCCGCGTCTCCCTCGCCGTCGCCCTGCTCGGCGCCCCCGAACTCCTCGTCCTCGACGAACCGACCGTCGGACTCGACCCCGTCCTGCGCCGCGACCTGTGGAACCTCTTCCACGACCTCACCGCCACCCGCGGCACGACGATCCTCGTCTCCTCCCACGTCATGGACGAGGCCGAACGCTGCCACGACCTCCTCCTCATGCGCGAAGGCCGCCTCCTCGCCCAGGACACCCCCGACGCACTGCGGGCCCGTACGCACTCCACCACCGTCGAGGAGGGCTTCCTCCGCCTCGTCGACGAAGCCAACGCCCCCGCCGCCCAGGACCCCGCCCACGGCCTCGCCGCCCAGGAGCAGCCCCGATGAACGCCGCCCGCACCACCGCCACCGCCGCCCGCGTCCTGCGCCAGCTGCGCCACGACCCGCGCTCCATCGCCCTGATGCTGCTGGTCCCCGTCCTGATGCTGACCCTGCTCCGCTTCGTCTTCGACGGCAGCCCCCGCACCTTCGACGGCATCGGCGCGTCCCTCCTCGGGATCTTCCCGCTGATCACCATGTTCCTGGTGACCTCCATCGCCACCCTGCGCGAACGCACCTCCGGCACCCTCGAACGCCTCCTCGCGATGCCGCTCGGCAAGGGCGACCTGATCGCCGGCTACGCCCTCGCCTTCGGCGCCGTTGCCGTCGTCCAGTCCCTCCTCGCCACCGGCCTCGCCCTCTGGCTCCTCGGCCTCGACGTCGTCGGCTCCCCCTGGCTGCTGCTGCTCGTCGCCCTCCTCGACGCCCTGCTCGGCACCGCCCTCGGCCTGTTCGTCTCGGCCTTCGCGGCCTCCGAGTTCCAGGCCGTCCAGTTCATGCCGGCCGTGATCTTCCCGCAGCTGCTGCTGTGCGGCCTGTTCGCCGCCCGCAGCACGATGCACCCGGTCCTCGAAGGTATCTCCGACGTCCTGCCCATGTCGTACGCCGTCGACGGCATGACCCAGGTCGTCACCCACACCGACATGACCGCCGACTTCGTCCGCGACGTCCTCGTCGTCGCCGCCTGCGCCCTGCTCGTCCTCGCCCTCGGCGCGGCCACCCTCCGCCGCCGCACCCCCTGACCGCCCGTTCTGCGGACACCCGCCCCCACCCCCCGCGCCCGGGTGCAAGGATGAGGAGGACTACGCAGCACACGTACGCGCACCCAGTTCGGCGAGGTGACACCGCATGACCCAGACAGTCGCAGTCCTCGGTACCGGAAAGATCGGCGAGGCCCTGCTCAGCGGAATGATCCGCGGCGGCCGGCCCGCCTCGAAGCTCCTCGTCACCGCCCGCCGCCCCGAGCGCGCCGAGGAGCTGCACGCCCGCTACGGCGTCGAGGCCGTCAGCAACGCCGAGGCCGCCAAGCGCGCCGACACCCTCATCCTCACCGTCAAGCCGCAGGACATGGGCAAGCTCCTCGAAGAGCTCGCCCCGCACGTTCCCGCCGACCGCCTCGTCATCAGCGGCGCCGCCGGCATCCCCACCTCCTTCTTCGAGGAACGGCTCGCCCCCGGCACCCCGGTCGTCCGCGTCATGACGAACACCCCGGCCCTCGTCGACGAGGCCATGTCCGTCATCTCGGCCGGCAGCCACGCCACCGCCGAGCACCTCGCCCACGCCGAGGAGATCTTCGGCGGCGTCGGCAAGACCCTCCGCGTCCCCGAGTCCCAGCAGGACGCCGCCACCGCCCTCTCCGGCTCCGGGCCCGCCTACTTCTACTTCCTCGTCGAAGCCATGACCGACGCCGGCATCCTCCTCGGCCTGCCCCGCGCCCAGGCCCACGACCTCATCGTCCAGGCCGCCATCGGCGCCGCCGTGATGCTCCGCGACAGCGGCGAACACCCGGTCAAGCTCCGCGAGGCCGTCACCTCCCCGGCCGGCACCACCATCAACGCCATCGTCGAACTCGAACGCCACGGCGTCCGCGCCGCCCTCATCGCCGCCCTCGAAGCCGCCCGCGACCGCAGCCGCGAACTCGCCTCCGGCACCAGCTGACCTCCGGCTCGGGCTGACCCGGCTCGGGCTGACCCGGCTCGGGCTGAACCGGCCGCCCGCACCCGGGCCCGCCTCCGCGGCGGGCCCGGCGGCCGGCGGACCCTACGGGGCCAGCAGTCCGATCGCCTCGTACGCCCGGTCCACCATCGGCCGCGCGATCGCCCGGGCCCGCCCGGCCCCCTCCCGCAGCACCCCGTCCACCAGCCCCGGATCGGCCGCCAGCCCGGCGTGCCGCTGCTGCACCGGCCGCAACACCTCCACCACCGCCTCGGCGACATCCCGCTTGAGCGCCCCGTACCCGCCGTACCCGTCGGCGAGCACCGCCGGATCCCCGCCGGTGCAGGCGGCCAGCACGTCGAGCAGGTTCGCCACCCCGGGCTGCGCCTCCCGGTCGTAGACCACCCCGCCGTCCCCGCTGTCGGTCACGGCCCGCATCACCTTCCGGCGCACCACGTCCGGCTCGTCGAGCAGGTAGACCACACCCGGCCCGCCGCCCATGGACTTCCCCATCTTCGACCGCGGGTCCTGCAGGTCCATGACCCGCGCGGCCACCGCCGGATGCGTCGCCTTCGGCACCGTGAACGTGTGCCCGTACCGCTGGTTGAAACGCGCGGCCAGATCACGGGTCAGCTCCACGTGCTGCCGCTGGTCCTCGCCGACCGGCACCTCGTCGGCCGCGTACGCCAGGATGTCCGCCGCCATCAGCACGGGATAGGTGAGGAGTGACAGCCGCACACCGGCCCCGGCGGCCTGCGCCTGCGCCGCCTTCTCCTTGTACTGGATCATCCGCCGCAGCTCCCCGTCGGCCGCGGTGCACTCCAGCAGGTACGCCAGCCGCGCGTGTTCGTCCACATGGCTCTGGACGAACAGCGTGCACTTCTCCGGCGCCAGCCCGGCGGCCAGCAGCAGCGTCGCCGCCTGCCGGCTGAGCCGCCGCACCCGCGCCGGATCGTGCTCGACCGTCAGCGCGTGCAGGTCCACGACGCAGAACAGCGCCTCGTCCGGCTTCTGCTCGGCGGCGACCCACTGCCGTACGGCTCCCAGGTAGTTGCCCAGCGTCAGGTGGCCGCTCGGCTTGATACCGCTGAAGATCCGCGCCATGTTCCGTCTCCCTGTCTGTCCCTGTCGGTGTGGTGTGGGTGGCCGCTGTGTCCGGCGACCGGGCCACTCCCGGGAGGGGAGAAACGAAAACGGCCGCCGAGGCGGCGGCCGTGAGCGCATGCGTGCTCGCGTGGAAGGTCGGCCGCCGTCAGGCGGCCCACCAGCGAAGGCTGAGCGTGAGCGCATGCGTAGTCATGGGAGCCAGGCTAGCCCCTCGGACGGGGCGCGTCCTGGATTTGACACGCCCGTGCGTGATCCGTAAGGTTCTTCGAGTTGTCCGACGTGAGCGCCGACTTCGGTCGGTCCCCGGACAGCCCATCCCGCACTGCACACCCGAACGAACGGCGCACTCTGCCGTCTCGTTTTCATGCGTATTTGCGAATGGGGAATCCGCGTTCCAGGACGCAGCCGCCGATTGGCTTCGGGGGCAGGGAATCCGCTAATGTCTCACTCGCCGCAAGGGCCAACGGCCCGCGCAGCAAATCCCGCTGACTGGGAGTCGGGCCGAAAAGGTTCTGATAGAGTCGGAATCGCCGGAAGGGGAAACGCGAAAGCGAAGAGCCGGAAAGCGAAGCGCGAAACACTCTGATAGAGTGGGAAACGCAAGAACGAAAGCCCGGAGGAAAGCCCGAGAGGGTGAGTACAAAGGAAGCGTC